>NZ_JAUPED010000006.1 GCF_030552475.1 Mariniflexile sp. AS56
GATACCGCTATAGTGGTAATCACAGTGGTAGAAGACTTAGGCAATAGCACAGTAGCCAATGATGATGCATATACAACGTTACCAGGCGTTGAAGTTTTCGGTAATGTTTTAGATAATGATACCGATCCAGAAGGGGATAGCCAAACAGTAAACAACACCCCTGTTGTAGATGTTTCAAACGGAACTTTAGTACTTAATACAGACGGTACTTTTATTTACACCCCGAATGCAGGCTTTACAGGCACCGATAGTTTTGTTTATAAAGTATGTGATGATGGCACGCCAGAGGCCTGCGATCAAGCTACGGTATACATTACCGTTAATTTTATTGAAGACCCTTGCGTAGTGAACTGTACTGTGTTAGATAAAACAATAGAGTGTAGCGGTTTAGATAACCAAGCGTTAGCGGAAAATTGGAATGCTCAAAATATAGCAACTTTAAAAGACTGCGCAGAAAATTCGTGTAGTACAGATTTTACAGGAGAAGTAACTTCAGATTTTGATTTTGCTAATTTTAAAACAACCTGTGGATTAAGTGGTAGTATTGATGTAAACTATACAATAACTGATAACAATGGAAACCAAACAAGTTTCATGGTTACACTAACATTTATGGATACCATTGCGCCGGATATTTTAGACTGTCAAATAGAAAATAAGATTCTATCTTGTACTTTAAGTTCAGCAAAAGTTTCTGCGAATCAATGGAATTTAGATAATATCGCAGAATTAGAAAGTTGTGCAACTGATGGTTGTAGTGTAGATCAAACTGTAACTGTTACTTCAAACTATAATTTTGATAACATTTCTGAAGGAATATTGACAGTTATATATGAAGTCTCAGATGATTGCGATAATACTTCCACAGTAGAAGCCACATTAACATTACAGAATGATGCAGTTGTGTCTACAGATATTAGCATTTGTATTGAAAGTGAGGTCGAGTCTCAAGTATTCAACTTATTCAATTTAGTGGATGGAAATTATAATACAGGAGGAACATGGGAAGTTGTATCTGGACCAGGAACAGTTATAGATAACAAATTTTTTGATCCTAAATCGGTTGTTTTGACTAACGAAAATTCGTTTGAAACTATAACATTCAGTTACACAGAATCGGAATCCAATTGTCCAACTTATATTGAAGCTTCCATTGAAGTAAATAATTATTGTAAGGTATTGGCATGTAATCTTGATAATGTAGAAATCTCAATCTTAATAACGCCAAACGGGGATACCCATAACGAGTTTTTTACAGTTTCAGGATTAGTGGACTGCGATTTCCCTATAGACGTTAAAATTGTAAATAGATGGGGAGCAATTATTTACAAATCAAACAATTATAAGAACAACTGGAATGCTTTTACCCATAGATCTTCTTTAGGATCTGCAGGTCAAGTTCCAAGTGGTACATATTATTATGTAGTAACCTTAGTAAACAGTGGAAAAGCCCCAATTACTGGTCTAATGTATATTGGAACTAAATAAAATTTAAGTTATGAAGATCATTAAAAATAATTTAATTGTATTGTTATTATTTACTGGAACAATAGCTTTTGCACAGCAAATGCCTCAGTTTGCGCAGTATATGTTCAATACAATCTCAATAAATCCTGCCTACGCTGGTAGTAGGGAAACTCTATCTGTGGTTGGGTTACATCGTAGTCAATGGGTAGGTGCTACTGGAGGACCAACAACACAGACATTATCTGTTCATTCTCCATTAAAGAATGATAGAATGGGTTTAGGGTTCTCCATGATTAATGACAGTCCGGGTTATGAAAATTTTGTTTATGCGTATGTAGATTTTTCGTATTCCATATATACAAGTGAAAGCACAAAACTGTCGTTTGGGCTTAAGGGAGGTTTTACACATTATAATTTGGATGAAGCATTTTTAAATAATCCAATTGTAACCTCTGATCCGTTTTTTGGTAATTATGCCGATAAATGGAACCCTAACGTTGGAGTGGGATTTCTTTTGCATGCCAATAAATGGTACCTTGGGTTATCTGCCCCGCGTGTTATAAACACAGACTATAATTTAACAGAGGAAAACAATAATGTTGATTATATAGCTCTTGAACGCTTGAGTTATTATTTTTCTGGAGGCTATGTTTTTGATTTAAATGAGAGTACAAAATTAAAACCTTCAGCGTTAATAAAAGCAACTAACGGTGCCCCTATTTCTGTAGATTTAAATGCCAACTTTTTATTTAATGAGAAATTTTGGCTAGGAGGTTCATATAGGTTTAATGAAAATACAGCATCTATTGGCGCTTTAGCAGATTTTCAGATATCAAAAGAGATTAGGGTTGGTTATGCTTATGAGCATTATGTATCTGAAATAAGACCTTATTTTGGAGGAACCCATGAGGTGCTATTCATATATGAAGTATTTAATGATAAACGTAGAAAATCCCCAAGATATTTTTAATTCGAGCCCTATGAAACATATTATATTATTTATATTCATTTCAATTTACAGTTTTTCAGTAAATGCCCAAAAAAATAATGCGGCAGACAAACTGTATAAAAATTTTGCCTATTTAGATGCCGCTAAACTTTATAAGAAAGCGTTGAAAAAACAAGATAGTTCTGTGTATTTATTAACGAGAATTGGTGATTGTTACTATAAAAATTCAGATTCAGAAGAAGCGCTTAAATGGTATACGCTAGCTTCAGAAAAGAATGAAAGCGACAACCCTAAGTTCATGTTTAAATACATACAAACACTAAGAAGTGTTGGAAAGGATGAACTTGCTGATGAGTGGTTATATCGATTAAAAAATTATACTCCAATGGATAGTATAGTTTTAAATTCACAGTTTACCAATGTAAAGCGTGAATTTGGAGATAAACCGTTATTAAACCTAATTAATTTAAATTCGAATACAGAGTATTCAGATTTTGGAGGTTATGAAGACAATTCAGGTCAATTTTATTATTCAACGTCAGTTAAAGAAGAAGCAATACTTGATAATACAAAAGGTAAAGTGTATCAATGGAATGAAGAGCCTTATTTAAAAATAGTGCAAGCGGAAGTAAGTAAGTCTGTGGAAACTATTGAAGTTGGTACTTTTAATCCTATTCCATCTGACTCGATAAATTCATTATCAAATCACCAAGGAACCCTTGCTATAACTAAAGACGGTAAAACGTTATATTATACAGGTAGTAATGTGAAAAAGAATAATGTAGCCGTTTATGATAAGTCAGGGACCAATAATTTAAAGATTTATCGGGCTACCCTTATAAACGGAAAATGGAGTAATTTGGAGGATCTTTCTATTAACGACAAACGTTTTTCAACGGGGCATCCCACTTTAAGTCCGGATGATAAAATACTATATTTTGTTTCTGATAGACCAGGAGGTTTTGGGCAATCAGACTTATATGAAACGGTAATAAATGATGATGGAAGTTTAGGTGAAGTAAAAAATTTAGGACCTAAAATAAATACGGCAGGTCGCGAAATGTTTCCATTTATGGCTGCAGATTTTACTTTTTATTTCTCTTCAGATGGATATATTGATAATAATTTTGGATTATTAGATATTTATAAAACTGACTTAGTTCAAAAAGCTCATGCCATTGATGCTTCAATTGTAAATCTAGGTCCTGGATTTAACAGTGGTTACGATGATTTTGCCTTTTTTACAAATGATGGAGAGAAAACTGGTTATCTTTCATCGAACAGGCCTGGAGGTAAAGGTGGTGATGATATATATGCGTTTTTAAGAGAAAAATGTATTCAGAATATTGAGGGGGTCGTATACGATGTTCTTACCAATTCTAAAATTGTAGAAGCTAAAGTGGAGTTGAAAGATATAGAAGGTAATGTAATAGTAACGACTTCATCAAATAAGGAAGGTGTGTACATGTTTGAAAATCTTGATTGTGAAAAAGCATTTATTATTACAGCAAGTAAACAAAGGCATGATTCAGATACGAAAGAGGCTATGACCACAAATATTCCGAAAGGAAAAGTAGCGGTCGATCTTTATTTAAAACCATACGATATTAATATAAACCCTATTTATTTTGATTTCGATAAATCATACATAAGGCCAGATGCAGCTGCAGAGTTAGGAAGAGTTGTTGCTGTTATGAAAGAGTATCCTAAAATGATTATTAGAATAGAATCGCACACAGATAGTCGAGGTAAAGATTCATACAACTTGTCACTATCGGATAGAAGAGCAAAATCAACGCGTGTTTACATCGTTTCGCAAGGTATAGAAGCAAATCGAATTGAAAGCGCTATTGGCTATGGTGAAACTCGATTAGTAAACCGTTGCAGTAATGAATTCAGGGATAAATGCACAGAAGAAGAGCATCAGAAAAATAGAAGGTCGCGTTTCGAAATAGTGAATTTTGAAACCTTTGATAAGGAATAATACTGGAATTAATTAAAGTTTCTAGCTATTATAAAGTAGATAAGAAATGAATTTACATAAGTGAATCAAAAACCCCATAATGTTATTTATGGGGTTTTTCTATGCTATTATTTAAGTAAAATTAATTTTATTACATTCTAACGTCTAGCAGGTCTCCTGTTCCCTGTATTATTTCTGTTTTTGTTAAAACCGGCTGTTATGGCTCCTCTATCTTCTGCCGTTAATGTAATCGTATAGTCATGTGTCATCGCTTTACACATGGTAGGTGTACAACCAAAATAATGAAGCGAAATTTTTATTTTGTCTCCTGCTTTGGCGTTTTTTATATCGACTAGAAATTGACGTGGTTTTGTATCACTGTCTTCAGCTCCTTCTTTAGCCGTTGCCTCACTAGGCGTTGCTCGTACCCCATTTGGTAACGTTAACGAATATTTCATGGGAGGAACTAGATTATTCCAATGGGCATCATAAATTGGGTCTGGGAAGAAGCTTAGAAACAGCTTTCCTTCACCATTATTAATTAAGGATGCATCGGCTTCAGCTCGTAATTTCACATAATAAGTCTCTGCTGGATGGTCGGGAATAATAGTTAGTATTTTTAAATTTGTAGGTCGTTCCACTTGCCAATCATCCGTTATGTTTTCTGGTAAAATAGAACGTTTTATTCTCGGAAGATTTAAAGAACTGATAGTGGTTTTGTTTTTAACAGGGCCAATAAATTTTTCCAAAGCACTACGAAGTTCTACTTCATTAATATGCGACGAGGCATAAAGGATGGTTCCTTCAGGAGACATTAGATACACAGATTCTGAATTGGAGTGTAATGCCGTTTTCATTTCATCGTCCATAGTGTCAGAAATCCATGGTACTTTTGTTTGTAGTTTTTTTTGTGCAACTTCTATATGCAGCAAACGCTCAGAAATATTTTGTGATTCAACGTAACCGTTCAATTCAGGATGTCTTAAGCTTTTGTAAAAATAAAAAAATGCCATGTTTTTATTTGAATAGTCAGCGAAAGCGGCTTCAATAGCAGGGTAATCTCTATGAAAATGTGGACAGGTGAGACAACCAGAAGCCAACAGAAGGTATTTTCCTTGCTGAATATCTTTTATTTTTATAAGATCACCTTGGGTATTATGGGCTTTTAAATCTGGTATTTTTGTTCCAATTAATGTTTCGGGCTTCAAACTAAATCTAGCATCATTTTTAGGCTTTTGTTTGGATTGCGCAAATGTGAAAGTGATTGTGCATATTGTGATTACTAGGAGGAGTTGTTTCATATACAGCTTAAATTATTTAGATGCTTGTAGGACTTTATAAACTCTATAAAGTTTAATCGTGACTTATAATTTTATTGGAATGTTTCACTATTTTAGAACATATAATTTACCAAGAAATGTTCTGCTTTAGAAACTTAAATTAAGGATTCTAAGTTCAATTTTAGAAAATAAAAGCTTTATTTAAGAACACTGAAGAAGATTAATTAATGAAGCATATAGAAAGCACACTTGGTTAAGAACAGGTTCCTTTTACGGATGGACAATTAAACATAATCCACGTTTAGATGTTACTAAAGTATTCGAATGTAATTAGTACTAACCTGTATGTTAAGTCTTTATAGGTGTTGGCCCAGGAGCGATTACGGAATAAAATACAGGTTACAACTAATTTTAAAGAATTATCGCACTTATATAAAAATTATATACTAATTTTTACTGCTATTAAAAAACTAAATTAATTAAGTAATGAAAAAAATATGTTCCTGTAAACTAATAATTGCAATGGGTATTAATTTGCTAATATTCAATTGTTATGCTCAAAAAGAAATTTCAAAAGCTACCAAACCAAATATTATACTTATCATGGCAGACGACCTTGGTTATGGTGATGTAGGATTTAATGGTAATAAAAAGATTATTACACCGCATTTAGATGAAATGGCAGTTGCTGGTTTGAAGTTTACAAACTTTTATGCCGCAGCTCCACTTTGTACGCCTACTAGAGCAAGTGTATTAACAGGTCGAAGCCCGTTTCGTCAAGGTATTTTTGCAGCACATACAGGTGCCATGCGACCAGCCGAAAAAACAATAGCTGAAGTGTTAAAAAAAGAAGGTTATAAAACAGGTTTTTTTGGGAAATGGCACTTAGGTTGGGTAGAACCAGACCAGGTAGAATCTCGCGGTAATTATTCACCACCTTGGCACCATGGATTTGATGAAACATTTGCAACTAAAAGTGCAGTGCCAACATGGAACCCGACTAAAACCCCTGAAGGTTGGACTAGTTGGGGAGCGGAAGATGATGGTTCTTGGGGAGGTTCCATTTATGTTCAGAATGGAAAACCGGTAACTGATAATTTAGAGGGTGATGATAGCCGAATAATTATGGATAGAGCCATCCCTTTTTTAGAGGAATCTATTTCTAAAAACAAACCTTTTTTAGCTACTATTTGGTTTCATACACCACATGAACCAGTAGTAGCTGGGCCAGAATACTTGGCTAAATATCCAAACTTGCCACTAGCACAAAAACACTATTATGGCGCCATAACTGCTATGGATGAACAGATAGGCCGTTTAAGAACGTTTTTAAAGGACAACCATATGGAAGAGAATACCATTATTTTCTTTTGTAGTGATAATGGCCCTGCAGATCCACTTGCTAAAAAAGGTATTGCTTCAGCAGGACCGTTTAAAGGGCATAAACACCAAATGTGGGAAGGTGGTTTGCGGGTTCCTTCCTTAATTTTGTGGCCAGGGCATATTAAATCTGGGCAAGTTACCGAGTATCAGGCAACAACTAACGATTATTTTCCAACCATACTTGATGTTTTAAACATTCAAAAGGATAAGAAAACACTTTTAGATGGTGTTAGTTTAAAATCGGTAATATTAAATGGAGATTCTAGCAAAAGAACGTTACCAATAGCATCTGGTTATCAACGTTTATACAACGGTACAGAACTTTATGCATATATAGATGGTGATTATAAGATTTGTATTCCAAATAAAGGAGCCGATATGATGCTTTTTGATTTAAAAAATGATCCAGGTGAAACTAATAATTTAGCCTTAAATCAACCAGAGCTGTTAAAAAAAATGAGGGATGATTTAGAGAAAGTAAAAGAGTCTTGGAAAGCGAGTCGCGAAGGGAAAGATTATCAGTGGTAGTTGTATTCCATCTAACAATTTAATAACGTAATGAAAAAATTTAAAGTTATTTTATTGGCCTGCTTATTTATAGGTTGTGCCAATATCAATACGGCTAAAAAACATAAAGAAACCTTATTACTTCCATACATGTTGGTAGATGCTAGGGTGAAAGTATATCATAATGATGGTACAAGAAGCTATAAAGATTATAAGCCTTTTAAAACACGAACCGTGGACTTACTGTCTAATTATAAAAACGCAAATATTGATTTTAGTAAATATGGTGGTGATTTAAAGAAACAAACTAATGATGTTACGGGGTTTTATCATGTAAAGAAAATTGGTGATCGTTGGTGGGGTATAGACCCGTTGGGCTATCAATATTTTAATATTGCTTTAAATAGTGTAACTGTTGGTAAGTCAGCACTTAATAAATTAGCTTTAATTGAAAAATTTGGTTCTAAAGAGAATTGGATTAGCAACACGGTGAATATGTTACAGAGTAACGGCTTTAACTGTGCAGGTTCGTGGAGTGATGTAGAGGCTATAGTTGAAGCCAATAAAACCCTCGAAAAACCATTTGCTTATACAATTAATTGGAACTTTATGAGTAGTTATGGGCGTAAACGTGGTGGTACGCATCAACAACCGGGGCATACAGGTTACCCAAATGATGCTATTTTTGTATTCGACCCAAATTTTGAAATTTTTTGTGATGAACATGCTAAACAATTGTTAATTTATAAAAATGATCCCAATCTATTTGGGCATTTTTCAGATAACGAAATGCCTTTTAAATTTAAGGCCTTAGATAATTATTTAAGTTTGAAAAAAGATGATTACGGATATATTGCTGCGAATAAATGGCTGTTAGATAATAGAATAACGAAAGAGCAAATTACAGATAAACATCGTGAATTATTTATGGCCTTTGTGGCTGATAAATATTTTTCAACAGTTTCAAAAGCTATAAAAAAATACGACCCAAATCACATGTATATTGGTTCTCGTTTTTATGCTGATGAAAAAAATCATCCTGAATTCATGAAAACAGCAGGGAAGTATCTGGATGTTATTTCAAACAATTATTATAATAAATGGACACCCAACACAGATGATATGATAAATTGGGGAAAATGGACAGGAAAACCATTTATAGTAACCGAATACTACGTGAAAGGTGAAGATTCTGGAATGGGGAATACCAGTGGAGCGGGGTGGATTGTGCGCACCCAAAAAGACCGCGGATTGTTTTACCAAAATTATAATCTAGCACTTTTGGAATCTAAAAATTGTGTGGGATGGCATTATTTTAAGTATCAAGATAATGACCCAACGGCTAAAGGTATGGACCCTTCAAACATAGATGCTAATAAAGGGATCGTGAATAATGAATATAGAGTTTGGGAGCCCATGATGGAAAAAATGAAAGCGCTAAATAATCAAGTATATAGTCTGATTGCTTATTTCGATACTAATGAAAAATAAAATCACCTATTTTAATATTTGATAGGTTATGTACTTAAAGAGGTGGTGATTTAGATAAAAAAGTTCTAGAATTGATTGCAAATGATTCTATTTCATAATGATTAAAATAATAAAATAAATGAAGTATTATAAAATAATTTTATTGCTATGTATTGGTTTGTTATTCCAATGCAAATCAAGTAATAAACTAGCTAAAAGTAAGCCAAAACCCATGGAGATTTATTTGTTAATAGGGCAATCTAATATGGCTGGGCGAGCACCTATTGAAGTGCAAGATCAGGATAGTATTAATAATGTGTTTTTGTTTACTAGCGATGAACATAAACCATGGGAAAAAGCAGTAAATCCTTTAAATAAGTATTCAACTATTAGGAAAAATATGGCAATGCAAAAAGTAGGACCTGGTTATAGTTTTGGAAAAACACTAGCACGGGCTAGAGCAGGAAAGACCATCGGTTTGGTTGTTAACGCCAAAGGAGGTACATCCATTGAAGAATGGAAACCTGGCGACACTTTATACAATGAAGCAATCAGCCAAATTAAAAAAGCATTAAAAACAGGAGGAATTTTAAAAGGAATTATTTGGCATCAAGGTGAAACTAATGCATCAAAGTATAAAATGTATATGCCAAAAATAACGGACTTGATAGAGTCATTTCGAAAGGATTTAAATGCACCAAACTTGCCATTTGTAGCAGGGCAATTATCTCCAGATAAACCTCAACGTATTGATTTTAATAATATGATTTTAGAATTACCTAACTAAGGTTAAATATACAGGCGTTGTCACCACAGAGAATACGTCTACAATAGATGATACACATTTTGATAGTGCTAGTCAAAGGCTTTTAGGACAGCGATATGCTGAAGAAATGCTAAAATTAATTGGTAAAAATTAATTATTAGCATGAAATTTTACACACTAAAATCGGTCGTTTATTTTCTGTTTTTTGTTGCCCTGTTTTCTAATGCACAAAGTGAAAATAAATCTATTAATCAATTGGAAATCAAACAAACACGTCCTAATATATTGGTAATTATATCAGATCAACATTCAGGAAGAGTGATGTCGCAAGTGGGGTATGAGCATGTAGTTACACCAGGTATTGATAAACTTGCAGATGAAGGCGTAACTTTTACCCGCAGTTATTGCACATATCCAGTTTGTATGGCTTCGCGAGCGTCGCTAATAACTGGGTTTATGCCAAATAAAAGTAATGCTGATTTAATGGCATACCCATCCATAGGGAAAACAATAAAGGAGGCAGGGTATTCTACAGCCTATTTTGGCAAGTGGCACGTGTCCAATACAAAAATAAAGGATGTTCCAGAATGGCATGGTTTTGAAACTTATAAAAGAGAATATAATGATTCTAAAACTGCTGCATTATCTATAGATTTTATCAATAAAAAGCACGATAAACCATTTTTTTTGGTAACCTCATTGTTAAATCCACATGATTGTTGTGAATTGGCACGCAATATTTCTGGTTTGGGAGATGATTATCATGATGGTGCTGTAGAAGAGAATATGCCAATAGAAGAATGCCCGCCATTGCCAATTAATTTTAAAATTCCGGAAAATGAAGCAGAAGGTTTTTATACCAGAAGAACTCCAGATAGTACGGATAAAGTTAATTTTGGAAAACATCCCGTAAAGTATTGGGAAGAGAAAGAATGGCGTCAATATATGTATGGATATGATAGGTTGGTAGAAAAAATGGATGATCACATTCTAAACATTGTTAATACTTTAGAAAAGCAAGGGCTTTTAGAAAACACCATTGTGTTTTATACTTCCGATCATGGAGATGGTCATGGTTCCCATGAATGGAATCAGAAAATGAATTTTTATGAAGAATCCATCAACGTGCCATTTATAATTTCATGGAAAGGACATACAAAATCTGGTATTATAGACTCTAAAACATTAACATCTAGTGGTATTGATTTGTATCCTACAATTTGTGAAATGGCAGGTGTTTCAATTGATAAATCATTACCAGGTAAAAATTTAAGTACTTATATCTTAAAAGGTGAAAAACAACCTAAAGAAACTAGAAAATATGTTGTTTCTGAACTCATTCAAAAAGAAGAAAATAAACCGAGGGGTCGCGAGTTTGTGGGAAGAATGGTGGTTACAGAACAATTTAAATATTTTCTTTTTGATGGAGGCGAACACCGAGAACAGTTTTTCGATTTAAAAAATGATTCAGATGAACTAAAACCATTAATTGATTCAAAAAAACATCAAAATGAAATCGCAGCTCACAGGCAAATGTTGAAAGACTGGATTGTAAAAACATCTGATGATTTCCCAATTAATAAGATACCTCAATAAATAATAAAAGGAAGCGTTTTGCAGCTTGTTTTTTGTTGGTATTAACTATCAAGGTAGTGGGTTTTTATCTGTTTTAGAAGCTAAAGGAACTGTTTGAAATTAAGAAAAGGCATCATATAGCATTTGACTTTTTTGGCAGGGATATATTGAAAATATGTGGTTATAAAATTAGAAATCAAAACCCTTTGAGGAATTTGTAAAACTGGTTTTCAAAGAAGAATGCCTTTAGAATTGTAAATTAAAAAGTTTAGGAGAGCCTTGTATTTATTTAAGATAAGTACTTGTATGATAATTCCCTTAAAGTTCTTTAGAAGATGCATCCTGTAATTTGTAATTTTGAAAACAGAATGGTTCCAAATTCAATTATCACCAAAATTTAAGACATTATGAGCACGTCAGAAATTCAATTAAAAGAGCGCATTAAGGAGCTTACATGCTTATATGAGGTTTCATCTATTATTGGTAATGTTGAATTAGATTTAATAGAAGAGACATTACAAGCGGTGGCTCATAGTTTAAAAAAAGCCTTTCAATATCCAGAAAACACATTTGTAGATTTTATTATTGATACTATTTCGGTTTCTTCAGGGGATTATTTCCCTAACGATTTAAAAATCCAATCAGATATTAAGATATTTAATAAGATTCAAGGTGAATTGGTTGTGAGACTTCATAATTCGGATGCTGAAGAAATCAATTTTCTAAATGAAGAACAATTACTGTTAGATAATGTTGCCTTAAAAGTAGGGAATTTATTAGAGCGTATCGAAATTCAGAAAAACCAAACAGCCTTAAAACGGCAGATGGAACGTGCAGATAGACTGAGTATTTTAGGTGAAATTACTGCGGGAATAGCCCACGAACTTAACACGCCTTTAGCAAGTATTTTGGGTTTCGCAGAGTTATTAAAAAGTGATTTAGATTCTGATAAAAAAGCATCAGACGATCTTCAAAAAATTATTGATAATGCCATTTATTCAAGGGAAGTAGTTAAAAAACTCATGTTTTTTGCATGCGAAATGCCTCAAGAAATGAAGCACATAAATATTGTGCCCATTTTAAAAAATGCTATTAATTTATTGGATGCGACCTTCAGAAAAGAACAGGTTAAATACCTTGTTAAGATTGATGCAGAAGAATTGTGGTTACGCGCAGACTCGATACAGCTCACACAAATTATTTTCAATTTGTTAATTAATGCCATTTACTTTTCACCTAAAGATGGATTAGTCACTATAGAGGTTTACAAGAAGAAAAAGCAGATAGTTCTTAAAATATATGATGAAGGTAAAGGCTTTGATTTAGAGAATTTAGACAAAGTCTTTCAACCTTTTTTCACAACCAAACCAACAGGAGATGGCTCTGGCTTAGGGCTAAGTGTTGTTCATGGAATTGTCGCATCACATAAAGGCACAATTTCAGCAGAGAATAACATAAAAAAAGGTGCTATATTTACGGTAACACTTCCTGAAAACTGATTTTAACCATGCAATTACGTAAAGAAAATATACTTGTTGTTGACGATGATGTTAATATTTTAGAACTTTTGCAACGGCATTTACAGTCTTGGAACTATCATGTCTTTAAGGCGATTTCGGTGAAGGAAGCTGTTGCAATTCTACGAGACTCAAATATAGATTTGATAATTACCGATTTAAAAATGCCTGAAGTTGATGGTTTCGAACTCATAAAATTTGTTTCAGAGCATTATCCGAAATTACCAAAATTAGTGGTTACAGGTTATCCATCCGTTCAAGGTTCTTTGGATGCTATTAAATCAGGTGTGGTCGATTATTTAATCAAACCTTTTACCAAAGATGAGCTGAAATTGGCCATTGATAAATCTATTTTTATTCCGAAAGGAAAAGAACAAAAATCAGATGCTTTTTCAGGTTCAAAAAGTAAATCCTATGGAGATATTATAGGTGATTCTGAAAAAATAAATGATGTTATTCAAATTATAGAGCGTGTAAAAGATAATAAGGCAACCATTTTTATTAAAGGTGAAAGTGGTACAGGTAAAGAACTTGTAGCGCGGGCCATTCACTATGAAGGTAAATTTTCTAGAGCGCCATTTATTGCTGTAAATTGTGGCGGTATTCCAGAAAACCTTTTGGAAGCAGAGTTGTTTGGTTATTTAAAAGGAGCTTTTACGGGTGCAGAAACGAATAGAGAGGGCTTTTTTCAAGCGGCTAATGGCGGTACTATTTTTCTAGATGAAATTGGAAACGCTTCACTTGCGGTGCAATCACGATTACTACGGGTTCTTCAAGAAAAAGAGGTTGTTAAGGTGGGGTCAACAAAAGCTGAAAAGATAGATGTACGTATTGTCGCCGCTACAAACAGTGATTTGAGAGACATGATTAAAAAACAGACCTTTAGGGAAGATTTGTTTTATAGATTGACTGTTGTTGAAATTAATATAGCACCATTGAGAGAACGTAAAGATGATATCCATTTGTTGGTTGATAAATTTCTCTTTAAATATGGCGTAGAGTATAAGGATCGATTTGTGAAAATGACACCTGAAGCTTTGACGGTTTTGGAACGATATGATTGGCCTGGAAACATCCGAGAATTAGAAAACATCGTTCAGCGAGCTGTTATTATGTGTGATAAACTTATAGATGTTGAACATTTACCAGAGCATTTAAAATACTCATTAAATTTTTCCTCGGATGCCTTAGTTCCTTTAAAGGTTATGGAAAAACAATATATTGAAAAAGTGTTACTGGCCACAGGAAATAATAAAACAAAAGCAGCCGAAATTCTTCAAATAGATCGAAAAACCATTCGGCAAAAACTTTCAGAATAAAATTTACCTACTGGTACATTATTTCTCAACTGGGTAATATTGTACCAGTTTCTTTTTTATAACTTTTATTATACACGCTTACCAAACCCTTTATATATAAGGGTTTTGTGCTTTTAGGGCGGTTTTGAAATGATTCTGGCATATGGGTTGCTTTATAGTATGTGTATAACATTAATAAGTTTTTATTATGAATCAATTTAATATCTGTCCCAGCTGTATGCATTGTAGCACTTGTGTATTAACTGCCCAAAAGGATAAGGTTTGGTCTTGTAGTGAATTTGATGAAATTAAGACCACCGAAATTATTGTTGAAACAATAGAGAGACCAAAGCGTTCGCTGGAATTAGTTTAATTTTTTAATATAAAACAATGACTTTTAATACGTTAATAACAGTTGTAATACAAAATTCAAGATGTGGGAAGTCTAAAGGTAGATCAGCCAGACATCAATATGTTATAGATAAATACATGGAAAGATCTATTGCAAATCGTTATTTCAAATAAAAATTTAAAAACACACGAATGACAACAATAACCGCAGGTTTAAACAATATAACCCAAGAAATTCCAGTACGAGGTATGATGGCCAATGTGATGGAGCAATTTAATAGTGCTGCAGATCAAATTAACTTACATCCCAATATTAGAAAAATATTAAGTATTACAAATAATGAGATTATCGTGAATTTTCCAGTAAAAATGGATAATGGCGAAGTTGAAATATTTACAGGATACAGAGTGCAGCACAATAATGCTTTAGGTCCTTATAAAGGAGGTTTACGCTACCATCCAACAGTTGATATTGATGCCGCTAGAGCCTTAGCTATGTGGATGACATGGAAAACATCTTTAGCAGGATTACCTTTTGGAGGCGGTAAAGGCGGTATTAAAATAGATCCTTCAAAATATTCTAAAGATGAGCTTGAGCGTATCACAAGACGATTCACTTTTGCTTTAGCCGATAATATAGGTCCAGAACATGATATTCCGGCACCAGATGTGAACACGAACAGCCAAACCATGGCGTGGATGGCAGACACCTATATGAGTACACGTCCGCCAGCAGAGCGTACCGCAAACCAACATGTAGTTACCGGGAAACCTGCAGGAAGTGGAGGGCTTGATGGTCGAGATAGATCAACAGGATACGGTGTTTATTTATCCATAAAATTTTGGGCAGAAAAGAATAATAAAACATTGGAAGGTAAGACCTTTATTATTCAAGGTTTTGGTAATGTTGGTTATTGGGCAGGCTATTTTTTAGAAAAGGATGGAGCTATATTGGTTGGAGTCCAAGACGCCTATGGTAGCATTCAAAATAAAAAAGGAATTCAGGTTGAAGACTTATTCAAATACATCCAAGTGAGTGACGGTAGTGTTGTGAATTTTCCAAATGCACAGTCTGTAAATAAGGATGATTTTTTCGGTTTAGATTGCGATATCTGTATTCCTGCAGCTTTGGGTAATCAAATTACTAAAGAAAATGCACCAAGTATAAAAGCGGCTCTCATTGCAGAAGGCGCCAATGGCCCTATTAATGTAGAAGGAGAAAAAATTCTATTAGAAAGAGGGATCACTATTATTCCAGATATTTTATGCAATTCTGGTGGCGTTGTTGGTAGTTATTTTGAATGGTTACAAAACCGTAATGGAGAGCTGTGGCAGTATGATGAAGTGATGGGAAAACTGCACAAAAAAATTAAAGAATCTTTTGATAAAGTATATGAATATTCAGAGCGTGAAGCTATGGATATGCGAACAGCTGCTTATTGTATTGCTATTAAGCGTATAGAAAAAGCATATGTACAGAGGGGAATATTCCCATAGAAGCATTTAAAATATGTAATGATGAAATATGGAAGTTTAATTTTAGAAAAGAAAGAGTATGTATACCTAAAACGCATACTTAATATCTCTGGGTATGCCGGAGATCATGAAACTCAAAAGTGTTTATTGAGTCTGTCTGAAGAATTAAAAACCGCACAAATAGTTGATGACAAAGATATCCCTTTTGATATTATAAGGTTTAACAGCAGGGTAACAGTACTGTTTGAAAACGGGATAGAGAAAACAATTCAACTTGTTATTCCAATAGATAGGGATGTGAATAATAATAAAATTTCTGTACTTACTCCTTTGGGCTCTGCTTTGATAGGATATTCACAAGATGATATCCTTGAGTGGGATTTTCCGAAAGGAAAACAGCAATTTAAAATTTCAAAAGTAACCCAAGAAGAAACCTTTAGTGGCATTGATGTAATAATATAAAATTAGAAGTTATGACAAATTTTAATACCCAAATATTTAGCCATGATACAGATGTTGATGTAGCACACAAAATCAACACCATGGAGTTAGACAATTGGACCAATCATTTAAAATATATAAAGAAGGAATTGGTCAATTTAATAAGTATGTGTAGTAAAGACTTGAAAAATAAGTTAGACGACGATAGTGTTTTGGAACGTTTCTATAAAAAGGAAATTGAAAATGAGACCTTACTAAATGCACTTCAAAAGTACTCGAATTCTAGAGCTAATATAGTGGAATGTGAAGACTTGCAGTGCGATATGAGTTTTATAACAGAGCATGAAAGCTACAGAAGAAGTTATTTATATCACTTGGATAAATATAGAAGGCTTAAAGATGAGTTTTTTAATAAAGTACAAGGGAAGTTTACACTTTTGGGTATAGACTAATTTTTTACAAATTTACTAACATTTGAATTCAACTTCAATATATAAAATTGACGTGCATAGGAGACTGTGCATCCAAAAGGACTTAATCGAATTAAGCACCTGGATAAATACTTTAGAGTCTTTAAATAATGAATTAGATCACGTATCTATAATTGAAAAGCAGCTTATTAAAATAGAATCAATAGCAAATACCATTCTGGCCATACGCAGAAAGAATATTTTGCACACGGCACACTTGTGTAAATACGAGAAAGAGTTAAGAATAGAGTATGAATATGGAGAAGTAGAATATGATTTGAATAGGTTGAAATTTCATGAGCAAAAACGTGGGCACTATTTGAAACTTATTGAAGAGTATAATACCTTTAAAAATCAATTCTATTTGTTACTTAGAAAGTACCAACGGAAATGATATAAAGGTGCCCGTTTTTAAATAAATATCAAGCAAACGAAACCCATAAATAAAAATAAGATGATAAAAATTTTAATTCCTACAGATTTTTCGCTTAACATTTATCAGTCCATTGATTATGTTACTGCACTTTATGTAAATGAATATTGTGAGTTTTATTTTTTAAACACATACACTTATGATGTTGTAGGTTTAAATGCGATAGAACTGCTTCAGGCAGACGATGCGTGGTTTGATGAACCTAATGAAGAATCTGTTAATAAATTAGGGGAATTAGTAGAACATTATACGTTGAAAACTAACAATGTAAAGCATGCCTTTAATGCTATTTCGGAATGTGTAGGTTTGGTAGATGGAATTAAAAAAAGTATTGAAAAAATAGGAATAGATTTAGTGATTCTCACAAGTGAGTCTAGCAAAAATATTGGTAAGACTTCTGAAAATATAATTGAAAAAATAAGATCCTGTCCCATTTTAATCGTGCCATCTCACGCTTCTATACATGAAGGCATTTACCTTACGGTGGTTTCAGATTTTAAACAAAAGGTTAACACTCTTGAAATTGATGCATTTTGTAAAGCCTTAAAAAACACTAATTTTGAAGTTGGCATTTTAGTTTTAGAAGAAAAGAGCGCGCTAACAACGGAAGCTGTAAATAACTTAGAGTTATTAATCATCTATTTGGAGTCAATGTTAGATCAACGAATAGGTTTAGAATATATAAATTCATCCTATCACCTCAAAGATTATGCAGCCTCGCATGTGGAAGGTATTATGTGTGTTATTGATGAAAAACCAGATTTATTCAGAAAAATTGGTATTCATAAATCTAACGTAATATCCACATTAGGAAAACTAAATACGAATACTGTATTGACGGTACATCAATAAATTGAACTTTGTCTTTACCATGATTATTAGCAGGATATGTGTGCAGTTTTATATTGATTATTGAATAAAAATCAATTAATCCATATAGATTTTGTGTTTACAAATTCGCGTATTCCATAATCAGAAAGTTCTCTACCATAACCGCTATTTTTTATGCCGCCAAACGGGAGTCTTGGGTCTGAGGCAACCAACTTATTCACAAAGCTATTGCCCGCTTCTAGTTTTAAAGCTATCTTTTCGCCACGCTCTACATTACCGGTAATAACACCTGAGCCTAAACCAAAGGAAGAATTATTTGCCAATTCGATGGCATGGTTTTCATCTTTAGCACGGATAACCGAGGCTACAGGTCCAAAAAGTTCATTATCGAAACCTTCCATACCTGGTTTAACATTCGATAAAATTGTGGCAGGATAATAAGCACCTTTTCTATCGGGCACCGTGCCTCCTAAAATCAATTTAGCTCCTTGAGATATTGTTTTTTCCACTTGTTTGTGTAAATCATCTCTTAAATCCAATCTTGCTAAAGGACCGTAGTAGGTTGATTCATCAGTTGGATCTCCCATTATAGCGGCTTTCATTTTCTTTGTAAAAAGTTCTAAAAACTCATCATAGATACTATCTAATACTATAAAACGCTTAGCAGCAATACATGTTTGTCCGTTATTTTGTAGTCTGCCATGAGTAGACATGTCGGTTGCTTTTTCCATATCAGCATCATCTAAAATAATGTAAGCATCACTTCCTCCTAATTCCAAAACAGTTTTCTTTAAATTTTGTCCAGCAATGGAAGCCACCGAGCGTCCTGCAGGTTCGCTTCCTGTTAAGGTAACAGCAACAATGTTTTTATTTTCGATAATAGCTTTAACATGGTCTGAACTAATATTTATGTTACTAAAAAGACCTTTCGGAAAACCGACATTATAAAACATGTCTTCAAGTGCCAAAGCACAGCCTTGTACGTTCGATGCGTGTTTTAAAATACCTGCATTTCCTGCCATAATTGCTGGAACAGCAAAACGGATAACTTGATAAAATGGGAAGTTCCATGGCATGATGGCTAATACAACACCCATAGGCTGAAAGGTTACATAACTTTTTTGGGCTTCTGTTTTTACAATTTCATTACTTAATAAATCTTTTGCATGGTCTGCATAATAGTTGCATATTAATGCGCATTTTTCTAATTCCTGTCTGGCCTGTACAATGGTTTTTCCCATTTCCTTCGTGGCTAATTGAGCATATTTTTCCTTGTTTTCAATAATGTAATCTGCTAATTTATGCATGAGTTTAGAGCGTTCATCAAAACTGGTGTTTTTCCATATTTTAAAAGCATCATGTGCATGCTCCAATTTTTTGTTTGCTTCTGTAATGCCTAAACGGGTGTATTCGGCGACTTGTTCTTCTGTAGCAGGGTTGATTATGATTGTTTTTTTCATTGTGCTTATTTTTTTGTTTTGGTTGAATATTCTTTTATCAGAACATTCAAAATTTCGTGGTTTAAGGAGTAATCTACCGCTAAATCAATTACATGAATGCCTTTTGAGTCGATCGATTTTTTCAAGATATTTTTAAATTCTTCAACTGAATTGGGGCGATAACCTGTGGCTCCAAAACTTTCAGCGTACTTTACAAAATCTGGATTTCCGTAATCTAGACCATACTTGGGGAAGCCTTCAGCTTCTTGTTTCCATTTTATCATGCCGTAAGCGTTATCGTTTAATATAATAACTACCAAGTCAAGATGTAATCTTGCCGCAGTTTCTAATTCTTGCGAATTCATCATAAAGCCACCGTCTCCATTTATCGAAATCACTTTTCTTTCTGGATACAATTCTTTAGTCATAATAGCAGAGGCTAACCCAGCTCCCATGGTAGCTAATGCGTTATCAAGAATTAAACTATTTTGTGTGTAAGCCGGATAATTTCTGGCAAACCATATTTTATAAATCCCATTATCTAAGGCTACTATCCCATTAGCGGGTACAATGTCTCTGGTTATTTTAACGAGCCGTTGTGGAAGAATAGGGAAGCGGTCATCCTTTTCATAGGTCGATAAATGGGTGCATACGTTGTGTTTAATATCTATAAAATAGGTGTTGTCCCATTGTTTGGCATGTGTGCTTAATCCATTGGTTAGTTGTTCAAGAGAACCTGCAATATCTCCAATAACGTTTAAATGAGGAAAATAGACATCATCTATCTCCGCCGGAAAAAAATTAACGTGAATTACTTTTCTTTGGTCATCTTTATCCATGAAAAACGGTGGTTTTTCTATAGTATCATGACCTATATTAATAATTAGGTCTGCGTGGTCTATGGCCTCATGTAAAAAATCATAATCAGATAATGCTGCAGTTCCTAAATAAAGCGGGTGTCGTTCATCAATAATCCCTTTTCCCATTTGTGTGTTAAAAAAGGGAATACCTATAGTGTTTATAAATGTGGTAAGTGCTTCACTAGCGCGTTTACGGTTCGCTCCAGCACCAATAAGTAGTAAAGGCTGTTTTGCAGCTTTAACCATAGCTACTGCCTTCTGAATACTTTCTTTGGACGCATCAGGAATTCTATAATCGACCACATCAAATATTCTTGGTTGCTCTACGGTTTCTTGAGCTATATCTTCAGGCAATTCAATATGTACTGCCCCAGGACGTTCTTGTTGTGCTACTCGAAATGCCTCACGAACCATAGAAGGAATATGTGCACTGTGAGTTACTTGCTTTGTGTATTTAGTTAAAGGTTGCATCATTTCAACCACATCTATAATTTGAAATTTGCCTTGTTTTCTAGTTTTTATTGGTTTTTGACCCGTAATTATGACTAAAGGCATAGCACCTAATTGAGCATATGCTGTGGGCGTCACCAAATTGGTAGCACCAGGACCTAAGGTTGATAAGCATACGCCTGCCTTTCCTGTTAATCGACCATATGTGGCAGCCATAAAACCAGCTCCTTGCTCATGTCTTGTTAAAATTAATTTTATTTTACCTGATTTTCTTAATGAATCAATAAAATCAAGATTTTCTTCACCAGGTAGCCCAAAAATATATTCTACACCTTCGTTCTCTAAGGCTTTAATAAATAAATCAGATCCTTTCATACGTATTTGTTTCCCTTTCATAAATTAAAATATTAAACAAAATTTATGAAATTTATGATATAATATTACCTTGATTGGAATAAATCTTAGTCCATATCAGTGTTTTTATTCGATTTTGATTTTATTTTGCGTTATAGTCTAATTATTAGATGGAAGTGTCTTATCCTGTAAACTTAAAATATTAGAAGAATTGACTATAATTATGTAATTGACTGAGCGTATAATCGTACTATCTTCACAGAAATATTTTTTAATAGTTTAAAATTGATGATAATAAAAGCAAGTTGTAGTTTTATGAAATAAATTTAATCGAGATTAGATGTTTATACATAAACCAGCTTTAGCTTAAAAGTATTATTAGTAAATTAATGTTTAAGAATTTTTTTAAATTAAAACAGCTTGAAAATTGAAAAAAGTCGCTAAAATTATTTTAAAAGCCTTACTAATATTTGTAGCGTTTTTTTTATTAATTGTACTTGCTCTACAAATCCCTTTTATTCAGAATTTAGTTAAAGATAAGGCTGTCACTTATCTTGAATCTAAGATAAAAACCAAGGTAGAAATTGGCTCCATTGAAATAGGTTTGCCTAAGAAAGTTATATTAAATGATGTTTACTTTGAAGATCAAGCGACAGATACTTTACTCGCAGGTAAATCTTTAAAAGTTGATATTAATTTATTACAATTACTAAGTAATAAAGTTATAATTAATTCTATTGACTTAGAAAAAATTACAGCTAATATTAAAGTAAATAACGACTCAGTTTATAATTTCGACTATATCATTAAGGCATTTGAAACCAATGATACCAAACCAGATAGTGAACCGATGGAGATTTCGATTAAAAAAATCAATCTTAATAACATCAAATTCACTTATAAAGATGCCGTAGCCCAGAATAATATTGGTTTAATTATTAATCATTTTGACACGAATATTAGCAAGTTTGATTTAAAAAAATTAACATTTGATGTTCCTGAAATTAATTTAAACGGATTGCAACTTATTTTAAATCAAGATTTGGTAGAAGCGACTAAAAAAGCAACTAAAAAAATTGAAGAGGCAGCAGAAACTACCACCTTAAAACTAAATCTTAAAGACATTAGTTTAGAGAATATTGATGTAAATTATAAAGATGCTATAACCCACCTAAATACCAATTTTCAGTTTAAAAAGCTTGATACAAGAGTTAAAAGAATTGATTTAGAGAAACAGGTTATAGTTTTAAAGTCTATAGAGCTGAACAACACGCACGGAGAGTTTACGCTAACTAAATCAATTAAAAACAAGGAGGAAACCACTGAAAAAGCTTCAAGTTTGCCATGGGAAATTGGAGTGGAACAAATTTCTGTTTCCAATTTTAACTTCAAGTTTGATAACAATAATACTTTAATAACGCAAACAGGAATTGATTATAATCATTTAAAATTAAGTGATTTAAATTTAAAGGGTAGATCCATAACCTTGGGTGACGATGCTTATAGCGCGATTATTGATTCCTTTACTTTTAAAGAAAATAGTGGTTTTCAATTAGATGCATTAACCACGAAATTCAACTATACTTCAAAAGGAGCTTCTTTGAAAGGCTTGTTATTAAAAACACCTCAAACAACTTTACAAGATAATATTTTGGTGACTTATCCTTCACTTGAATCCATTAGTGAAAATTTAGAAAACCTAATCTTAGATGTCCATTTAAAAGAGAGTAAACTGGGGTTTAAAGACGTTTTGTTACTTGTTCCGCAACTTAGTTCAAACGCTGTTATTAAAAATAACCCGAATGCCATTGTGAACTTCAATGCTAATGTAAAAGGAAAATTAGATAACTTAAAAATAGAGACATTCAACGCTAACGGCATTGGAAGTACACTTGTTGATATAAAGGGGGCAATTACAGGTTTGCCCAATATTGACAGGAGTATTTTTGATGTCACTATTATAAATTTTGAAAGTTCATCTCAAGATGTTTATGCGTTCACACCTAAAAATACAATTCCAAATACCATTCAACTCCCTGAAAACTTTAATGTAAAAGGAGTTTTTAAGGGGAGCTTGAATACGTTTGAAACTAATTTAAACTTAAAAAGTACTTTTGGAAACGCTATCGTAGAAGCAACATTTGATCAATCTCGAAAAAATAACGAAAAATACATGGCAGATGCGCGGGTAGAAAGTTTTGATTTGGGCAAATTAATTAAAAATAAGCAAATTGGGAAAGTGACGGCAAACGCTACAATAAATGGTAAAAGTCTTGATCCTTCAACAGCATCAACCACATTGAATTCAAAAATTGTAACAGCAATATTTAATGGTTACAATTATAAAAACATAAGCGTCGACGGAAGTATTGATAAGGGACTTTATGTCACTAATATAAGCTCTACAGATCCAAATCTGGACTTTGTATTAGACGCCCAAGGTTCTTCAAATTCAGAAAAACCAACTCTAGATTTAAAGCTAAACATTGAACTTGTTGATTTAAACAAGTTAAACCTTCATGCAGGTCCTTTAAAAATGAAAGGAAATGTTACGGCTAATTTTGAAGATTTAGATCCGGATAATTTAAATGGAAGTGTAAATGCTAATAATTTTTTGGTAGCCTTAGAAACGGAACAATTTCCTTTGGATACTATAAGTATTAGAGCTATTTCTAATGTTGAGAAAGATTCTATAATCTTAAAATCTCAATTTGCTAATGGATTAATTTCTGGAAACTATAAATTATCAACCATTAGCGATCAATTGGTTAATTCAATTTCAAAGTATTATAAAATTGATAATGAGTATGTTAAGGATGAGGGAAATCAGAATTTTGATTTTGATTTCATTATTAAAGACAACACTATTATCAAAAAAATAATTCCAGAAATTATAGAATTATCAGAAATCACGATAAATGGGTCTTATAATTCAGTGAATGATTCCATTGTGATTAACACTTTTATTCCCAGGTTAAATTATGCAAGCAATGAAGTTTCAAATGGTGAATTAAAAGTAACTACCAAGGAAAGTGCTTTACTTTACGATTTGTCTTTTGGTAAAATTAAAAACGAGCAATTCGAAATTCCGCGTACTATTTTAAATGGGAAATTAGAAAATAACACTGTAGATTATACTTTAAATATTAAAGATTTAGAAAACAAAAACAAGTATTTGATTTCTGGAGTTTTTAAGGATAGTGTGGGTGCCTCAATTATCAGTTTTAATCCTGAAAAATTAATTCTAAATTATGAAGACTGGAAAATTGATGACACTAACCTTATAAAATTAGACAAAAACAACATACTGGTTTCTAATTTCAAAATTGAAAAAGAGCAGCAATCTTTTTCAATTCAGTCTGATGGTGATACTGTTACTTCACCAATTGAAGCGAAATTTGAGAATTTTAAATTGGAATCTTTAACCAGTATAGCTATATCTAATTACGAAATTGGTGGTACTATAAATGGAGATGCGACTGTAAACAATATTATGTCAAACCCTTTATTTATAACCGACTTGAAGGTGGAGAATTTTAGAATTAAGAAAGATACCGTTGGAAATTTAGTAGTAAAAGTAGATAATGAAACTACAAATCTCTACAAAGCAAGCATAACCTTAAAAGGTTTAGATAATGACCTCAATATTGATGGTAATTACAGCATAAGTAGCGAAAGTTTAGACTTTAACGTTGATATTCAGAAATTTCAAATGACGTCGTTGCAACCATTTACTTTAGAAAACTTGAAAGAAAGTCAGGGTTATTTAAATGGAGAATTAAATGTTTCGGGGAAAGCTTCAAACCCGAATGTTAATGGGAATATTAAATTTAATTCTGTTGGTTTTGTGGTTGTTCCTTTAAATTCAAAATTTAAATTGATTAACGATAATATTGTTTTTAATACCAATAAAATCATTTTCGATAATTTTAAATTACAAGATGAAAATGATAATCCATTAAAAATAAACGGTTCTATAAATAGTAGTGATTACACCAATTTAGGATTTAATTTAAATGTTATTGCAGATAATTTCAGGGCAGTTAACTCGACATCAAAGGATAACGATTTGTTTTATGGTGAATTGTATTTGGATAATAATTTAGGAATTAAAGGGACTTTAGATAGCCCAATTATTGATGGAACAGTTAAAATTAACGCAGATACAAAGTTCACTATCGTGTTACCGCAAAGTGATCCCTCAATCGCAGACAGAGATGGCATTGTTGAATTTATAGATCAAGATCAACCTGTTTTAATTACGGTAGAAGACCCCATAAATAAAATGGTACAAACAGAGGTAAAAGGCATTAGTGCTTCTGTAAATATTGTTGTTGATAAGAAGGCAGAAATATCTATTATTATTGATGAAGCTAATGGGGATTACTTAAAACTACAAGGAGATGCAGAGTTAACAGGAGGTATTGATCCATCCGGGAAAACAACTTTAACTGGAAAATATGAATTTACAGGCGGAGCTTATGAAATGAATTTCAATTTAATAAAAAGAAAATTCGAAATTCAACCAGAAAGCTACATCCTATGGACTGGAGAGCCTACAACAGCAAACATTAACATAACCGCTGTTTATAATGTAGAAGCTTCACCGTTGGATTTGGTTGATGATCAATTAGTAGGATTAACTCCAGAAACTAGAAATACCTATAAACAAAGAATTCCTTTTGAAACAAATTTAATAATGAAGGGAGAATTGTTAGAGCCAAAAATCACATTTGATATTATTTTACCAGACGGTAATAATAACGTTTCCACTGAAATAATTAATACAACCCAAGCAAAACTAGAGCAAATAAGGAGAGATGAGGATGCCCTAAATAAACAAGTGTTTGCGCTATTGTTATTAAATCGCTTTATAGGGGAAAACCCTTTTGAAAGCCAAGCAGGAGGTTTAAGTGGTGCTTTTTTAGCCAAACAAAGTGTGAGTAAAATTCTGTCGCAGCAACTTAATAATTTGGCAGGAGATTTAATTAAAGGTTTTGAACTAGATTTTGATCTTCAGGCGACAGAGGAGTATTCATCTGGAGAAAGACAAGAACGAACAGACTTAAGCGTAGGGCTTTCAAAACAATTATTGAATGACAGATTAAAAGTGACTGTAGGTAGTAGTTTTGGTTTAGAGGGTGCGCCTCAAGAAAATGAGCAAGCTACTAATATAGCTGGAGATGTAACAGCCGATTACTTAATTACAAAAGATGGTAGATATAAAATAAGAGCCTATAGAAAAAATAACTATCAAGTAGCTTTACAAGGTCAAGTTATTGAAACAGGTGTGGCATTTATAATTACTATGAATTATGATAAGTTTAAAGAATTATTTCAGAAAAAACGTAATGCTAAGTTAAGCAAGGAGAAAAAGAATAAATAATTACAATGAGAATTAATAATTATATAATACTACTTTTTTTAGTCACCTTATTTTTTGGGTGTAGTGGGACACGGAAAATTCCGGAAGGCGATTTATTGTATGTTGGGCATCATATCAAGGTTGAAGGAGGCAATGTTTCAAAAAAAACTACAAAGAAAATAAAATCGACTTTGAATGATTTGGTACGTCCAAAACCAAACAAATCAATTTTAGGAATGCGTCCCGGAATCTTTTTTTACAATTTAATTGGTGAAGTAAAAAAAGATAAAGGCTTCAAGCATTGGGTGAAGTATAAACTAGGAGAGGAACCCGTATTAATGAGTAAGGTGGATTTGGAGTATAACAGGAAAATGGTGCAAAACCATGTAGAAAATAAAGGGTTTTTTAATGCCGAATCTAAAGTTGACTCCATTAGAAATGGTAAGAAAGCTGAAGCCAATTATGAGGTTAATTTACACAATCAATATAGAATTAAATCTGTTGTTTTTCCAAAAGATTCTATTCTACTTTCGAAAGAAATAGATATGCTTAAAGAAAAAAGTGTATTAATGGTAGGTAAACCTTATGATTTAGATATCATTAAAAGTGAAAGAACAAGAATAGACGCAAAATTAAAAGAACGCGGTTTTTATTATTTTAATGAAGACTATATTTTGGTACAAGTGGATAGCACAGTTGCAAACCATGAAGTAGATTTACTTTTAAAGTTAAAAAGAGACATCCCTCAAAAAGCTAAAAATCAATATTCAATCAATAATGTTTTTGTCTATCCCAATTACAATCTAAAAAAAGATGCGATATCTGCTAAGGAGTTGGATACTATTAAATACGCAGATTTTACTATAATTGAGAACAAAACTTTATTTAAGCCTTTTATATTTGATAAAACGCTATTGTTCGATAAAGACGATTTATATAACAGAACGACTCATAATTTGTCATTAAATAGATTAATAACTTTAGGAACTTTCAAGTTTGTGAAAAATGAGTTTAAGGAAAATATGGATTCTTTAAGAAATCAATTAGATGCGTATTATTATTTAACGCCTTTACCAAAAAAATCAATTCAATTAGAGGCATTGGCAAAAACGAATTCAGCAAATTACTCAGGTACCGAATTAAATATAAATTGGAGTAATAGAAACACATTTAGAGGTGCAGAATTATTAAGAGTGTCTGCATTTGCTGGTTTAGAAGTTCAAGTTTCTGGACAAAATAATGGGTTTAATGTGTATCGATTTGGAGGAGAAGCTAATTTAATTTGGCCTCGTTTTATTTCACCTTTTGAAATGAGTTCAGGAAGTGCGTATGTGCCAAATACAAAAGCGTCTATAAGTTATGAGTATCAATTAAGAACAAAGCTTTATTCCTTAAAAACGTTTAATAGTTCATTTGGCTATTTATGGAAGGAAAACGAAAGAAAGGAACATAATTTTAAAGTTATTAATATAGCCTATACGTCTTCCAATAATGTTTCAGATTTGTATAAGTCTCAAATCGAAGAGAATCCGTCACTGCAAAAAGTAATAGATAAACAATTTATTTTGGGTTCAACCTATTCGTATACTTATACAAATACGATGTTGAAAAATAAAACAAACAACATCTATTTTAAGGGAGAGGTAGACCTATCAGGGAACTCAGTAGGCTTGTTATTGGGGGCTAATGATGGAGATAATCCGAAAAATATATTAGGAGTTCCTTTTAGTCAGTATTCAAAATTAGAAATGGAGTTTCGTCATTATTATAACTTTAATAAAGAAACGACCCTTGCCAGTAGAATTATTTTAGGGGCGGGTATTCCGTATGGAAACTCAAAAGAGTTGCCTTTTATAAAACAGTTTTTTATTGGCGGAACAAGTAGTATTAGAGCCTTTAGAGCACGTTCTGTAGGTCCTGGTAGTTTTAATGGCGATAACGTTACTAATTCATTTTTGCCAGACCAGTCGGGTGACTTGAAGTTGGAATTAAGTACAGAATTAAGAACTAAAATATACAATATAGTTAAAGGAGCCGTATTTGTAGATGCAGGTAATATATGGTTGCTAAATGAAAGTTTGGAAAAACCTGGGGCTCAATTTTCTGGTGAATTTTTAAATGAATTGGCGGTAGGAGCAGGCGTTGGGTTGAGATTCGATTTCAGTTTTTTAGTTTTAAGAACAGATTTAGCATTTCCTTTAAGAAAACCATATTTACCGGAAGGAAACCGGTGGGTTATGGACGATATTAAATTAAGTGATAGTGGGTGGAGAAAAGAAAATTTAATATTCAATTTGGCTATTGGGTATCCGTTCTAGTTTTGTTTCTAAATTATGCATACAAATTGCTAACTTAAATATGGTTTTCATTGATATTCTATAATATTATATTAAAATCTTGTAAATCTTAAACTTAAAAAGAGTGTAACTTTATTCGTATATCTTAAGAATAAAATTATGCCGAAAAGATTACATTATTCAGATAAATCATCTTTAAATCTAGCTTCTTTTATCCCTATGGTAAAAGAAAAAAGCACGACATTTTTTATAAATATTGCGAATGTTATTCAGTATTTAAAAACCATATTAAGAAATATTTTTACCAAAAAATTTGAGTTTCAGGAGTTTTTAAAGCAATGCTATCAAATTGGGAATAAATCGGTGGGTTTAATTTCTATTACCGGTATTATTGTGGGCTTGGTGTTAACAATTCAATCGAGACCACCTTTGGTAGAATTTGGTGCCGTAGCGATGTTGCCAGGTATGGTAGCTGTCTCGATAATTCGAGAAATGGGACCTGTAATTACGGCTCTAATTTGTGCAGGTAAAATAGGCTCGAGTATGGGTGCCGAATTAGGTTCTATGCGAGTAACAGAGCAAATAGATGCTATGGAAGTATCGAATACAAACCCTATAAATTATTTAATTATCCCTCGAGTGCTTGCGGCTACTATAATGATACCGTTGCTTACTTTGTATGCCGATGCTATTGGAATTTTTGGTAGCTGGTTAGGAATCAATATTAAAAATACCGTAAGTTTTCAATTATTCATGAATCAGGCTTTTAAGCAAGTAGAATTTATCGATATCATTCCTGCTGTAATAAAAACATTCTTTTTTGGTGCCGTAATTGGTTTGGTGGGTTGCTATAAAGGGTATAATGCGGGTAGAGGAACAGAGAGTGTTGGTATTGCTGCAAATTCGGCAGTAGTAACCTCTTCATTATTATTAATCATTGTAGACTTAATTGCTGTACAAATAACCGATTTATTATAATGGAAAAAAGTACAGACAACATACTCATCGATATCAAAAATCTTAAAAAAAGCTTTGGAGATCAAAAGGTGCTTGATGGTATAACCTTGCAACTTTATGAAAAGGAGAATTTAGTGGTATTAGGGAAATCAGGTTCAGGGAAATCGGTTTTAATTAAATGCATTGTAAATCTTTTACAGCACGATGAAGGTAGTATTACGGTTGGAGAACATGAATTAACCGATATTAATGAAGAGGATTTAATAGAAGTACGCAAAAAAATAGGTTTTCTTTTCCAAAGTGCGGCCTTGTATGATTCCATGACAGTAAGAGAGAATTTAACCTTCGCTCTATCAAGATTAAATGAGAAGTTTTCTGAAGAAGAAATGGACGTAAAGATTGTTGAAGCTTTAGAAAATGTAGGTATGCCAGATTCTATAGATAAAATGCCCTCAGAATTATCAGGAGGAATGAAAAAAAGAATTGGTTTAGCGAGAACCTTGGTGGTAAATCCTAATATCATATTATATGATGAACCCACGACGGGTTTAGACCCCATAACTTCTGATGAAATAAGTAATTTAATAAACGAAACTCAAGCTAAATTCAACAATGCATCCATAATAATTACCCACGACATTAATTGCGTAAAAACAGTTGCAGATAGAATTGCCATGATAAAAGACGGAAAAGTTTATAAAGTAGGCAATTTAGAAGAATTTGTCAGCGATGATGATCCATACATCCAATCATTTTTTAAATAAATAGTCATGAAAAATAACAGCAACGCTTATAAAATAAAATTAGGGATTTTTGTATCTTTAGGATTATTGATATTATTTGTAATTATCTTTTTTATAGGTAGTAATCAAAATTTATTTAGCTCAAAATTTAAAGTCAGTACTAATTTTCGAAACGTAAGTGGTCTCCAAATTGGCGCTCAAGTTCGTTTCTCTGGAATAGCAGTGGGAACTATAGAAAGTATCTCAATCATTAATGATTCTACGGTGAATGTGATCGCTATGATGGATAAGAACATTAAAAAATTCATTAAAAAAGATAGTAGAGCATCCATCTCATCTGAAGGTGTTATTGGTGATAAATTATTAATTATTTCTCAGGGAAGTTCAAAAGTAGCCGAAGTAGAGGATGGTGCATCAATTAAATCTTTTGAGCCAGTAGAATTCGATGAGATATTAGCGTCTATAAAAGTTACTGCGGAAAATGCAGAAGTTATAACCGATGAATTGGCCGCTATGTTAATTGATATTAATGAAGGAGAAGGAACTTTGGGCAAATTGTTAAATGATGAAGGTGTTGCCAAAGACATGGAAAAAACCATGAAAAACCTAAGAAAAGGGTCAAAAGGTTTAGAAGAAAATATGGAAGCAGCCAAAAGCAATTTTTTACTTAGGGGGTATTTTAGAAAGAAAGAAAAGGAAAAAGAAAAGGCTAGGGAAGAAGCTGAAAAAGAAGCTGAAAAATTAAAAGAATAAATTGAGATATATGGAATCAGAAATGAATATGCTAAAGGAATCACTATACCAGTCTTGGGTAAATTTAGTTACCCGGCTACCAAATATTCTATTATCAATTTTGGTCTTTATTATCGGGATGTTTATCATCAAAATGATTAATAAATATGCTAAAAAAATAGTTGTCTCGAAATCCAATGATCCATTAATAGCAGATTTTATTTTAAGTGTTATATCCCTTGTTTTAACTGTTATTTTGTTTGTGATTTCCTTGGGTATTTTGGGCTTTGATGATGTGACTAACAAAATTTTAGCAGGTGCAGGATTGACCACTTTTATTATAGGTTTTGCCTTAAAAGATATTGGCGAGAATTTTATAGCAGGCATATTAATGGCCTTTCAGAGACCTTTTAGAATTGGAGATTTAATTGAAATTGATGGGGTGAAAGGAAGAGTTATAGAAATGAGATTGCGATCTACAACCTTAAAAACAATTGATGGGATCGATGCTTATATACCAAACGGTTCTATTTTGAAAAATAATTTAAAAAATTACACGATAGACGAATTGATGAGAGACAGCTTTATTATTAAAATAACGTATAATGATGCTGTAGAAGAGGTTTTGGAAACAATTAAATCTGCTTTATATAAAAATAAATATGTATTAAAAAGTCCTCCACCAATAGTCGTAGTTGATGATATTGAAAATGAAAAGGTGCATATTACAATACATTATTGGTACAGAACAGATGAAACCAAAGCACCAGGGATGACCTTGAAATCTGATTTACAATTAGCGATACACTCCGTTTTAAATGCCATTAAATTGGATTAATTAATATGGAAAACACCAAATTAGATTTTACAGAATCACATATGAATTATTATATATTAAAAATGCCCCTAAATCATATTTAGGGGCATTTTGTTACTAATAAATAAAATTAAGAATAAACTACCAAGATTCAATCTCGTTTTTTAATTCTTCTTTTTTCTTTCCTGTTTTTTCTTGAAGTTTACCCAACATTTCGTCGAATTTACCTTCCGAATAAGTTAAATCATTATCAGTAAGATCACCATATTTTTGTTTGAACTTACCTTTGATTTGTTTCCATTTTCCTTCTATTTGATCTGAGTTCATAATTTTTGATTTTTAAATTAATAATTCATTTTTTTATCTTAAATAAAATTACTCAATCAAATGAATTCCCATTAACTCAAAAGATCAATTTATTGACGCGATAGATTGTAAGATATTATTCTCAATAAAAAGAGTAATGATATAAGAAAGTATTTTTATAATAGTAGTTTTATCATAAAGTGAATATGGACAAAATGAGAACTTAGTATAGTTTGTAGTAGGTTCTTATTTTGATTAACCCTTTATATTTTCTGAGTTAATAATCGTTTGATTTAAGTTAACGTGAATTTTTATAAATACATAATTTGTGATAGTCAGTAAGTTTATGCGTTTTTGATCTAAAACAGATTAAAACAGTAATAACAAACACTATTGAAGGTGTGCTGATTTATGGTGCTTAAAAGTAGTATTAATAAAAATAAATTTTAAATTAGAATATTATGAAAATAGGAATTATAGGAAGTGGAGATATAGGTGGAAATTTAGGTAAACATTGGGCTAAAGCAGGGCATAGTGTACTGTTTAGTTCTAGGCACCCTAATAACCTTAAAAGTTTGGTTATAGAAGCAGGAGAGAACGCTAGAGCGGTTAGTGTATCAGAAGTTTTTGAAGCGAATGCCGATGTGTATTTATTGGCAGTCCCATTCAAAGCTATTGATGAGATAGCAGAACTTTATGCGGGAGAATATGATGGTAAAATTATTATTGATGCTACAAACCCGTATCCAGAACGGGATGGTGTGGTAGCTCAAAAGGTAAGAGCTGCCAATTATAATGCTTCGGAATATACGGCAATGAAATTTGGTACTGCAAAAACAGTGAAAGCATTTAATACTATTTATGCTGAACATTTAAAAAAGCGTGCGTTTAGCAATACAGATAAAATTACCATTCCGTTTGCAGCTCAAGATCAACAAAGCAGGGAAAAGGGAGAACAACTTATTGAAGATATTGGCTTTGATTCACTGTATATAGGAGATTTAAGTGCCTCTCATATTATGGATCCAAATCAAGCTCTTTATGGTAAATCTCTTGATAAAAATGAGTTAGAAGCATTGGTTAATGCAACAAAAGTACATTAGCCCAATTAACTTTTAGGAGGTTTTTAATCGCTTTTTAAGTTCAGGCGACGTAGGTATTCAAAGAAAATAATATAAGCAATATTCTATATATGGATTTCGAAATTATTTTAATGTTTTCAGTATTATTAGTCACTATTGTACTATTTGTTTTTGAAGTTTTCCCTATAGATAAAATTGCTTTTTTTATAATTGTAGCTTTAATTTTGTTAGGGTTAGTTACTCCTGAAGAAGGAATAAGTGGTTTTTCCAATACAGCGACCATAGCGGTATTAGCCCTCATGATTTTAGCAATTGCCATGGAGGAAAATGGAGTTATCCATTGGCTAACGTCAGGTATGGGAAAAATAAAATCATTACCTGTTTATATCATGGCGCCCATTTTTATGTTCGTTACCGCAGGTATATCCGCTTTTATTAGCACAACTGCCGTGGTAATTGTCTTTATTAAAATGATTAATCAGTTATCTGAGAAATACAATATTTCACAATCTAAACTATTGTTGCCAATTTCGTTTGCCGGTATTTTAGGAGGGTCTTGTACCTTAATGGGGACTTCCACAAATTTGATTGTAAATTCGGTGTCAAAAAACTTGGGTGCCGAAAAATTAGATTTTTTTGAGTTTTCTATATTGGGTATAATATTTTTAAGCATCGCTGTAGTATACATTACTATAACGTTGCGTTGGTTACCTTGGGATAGCGCTAAAAACCTGAGTAAAGATTATAATATAGATAACTATCTTACCAAAGTTTCTATAAACCCAGATTCAAAATTAATAGGAAAAAAAATTCAAGAAAGTTTTTTATTTGAGAATCCAGATGTATCACTTTTACAATTAACTCGTAATAACCGAATACATAATTCCCCTGGTAAATACATAACTTTAAAGCAGGATGATGAGCTACTTATTTTATGTAACTTAGAAAATTTAGCGCGCATTAAAACCTCGGAAAATCTAAGTGTTTATGATGGTAAAAGTTTAAAAAGTTTAGAAAATGATAATGAAAACGAATTAGACAATGAGACAAGTGACCTAAATGAACATGTATTTGTTGAACTTTTAATGCTTCCTGGAGCATCACTATTAGGAAAAACATTGGGTAGTTTACGAAGTTTTATGTTGCAAGACGCCATTCCTTTAGCAATTAAGAAAAGAAAAACTCTTATAAATCTAAAAGAAAGAATGGTTAGAAGTAGTATGAATCGATTGGTTTTAAAGGCAGGAGACCGGTTGTTGGTAGAAACATCAAAAGAAAAACTACCTGCACTACAAACTATGGAAAACGTAGTTATACTTCAAGAATTTGGAAACGTTAATAATAATTCGAAGTTTAAAAGATACTTCTCCTTGGGAGTGCTTATATTAGTAGTAATGCTGGCGGCAACAGGGTTACTATCCATTATGGTAAGCGCACTAACGGGGGTGTGTTTATTACTTATTACAAAAAATCTAAATTTAAATACCGTCTATAAAAAAGTGAACTGGCAAATATTTTTTTTGTTAGCAGGGATGATTCCGTTAGGTTTTGCGATGCATAATACCGGGACGGATATGTGGGTTTCAGAAAAATTGTTAGGCTTTTTAGGAGGGCAACCCAATTATATTATTATTGGTACCTTATTTTTTGTTACCATGATATTAAGCGGGGTAGTAAGTAATAATGCAACGGCCATTATTATGACACCTATAGCTATTTCGGTAGCCCAAGGAATGAATCTAGACTTTAAACCTTTTATTTTAGCAGTTATGTTTGCTGCTAATTTTAGTTTTTTTACGCCTGTTGGCTATCAAACAAATACACTTATTTACGGAATAGGTAATTATAAGTTTAAACACTTTCTTTTGATTGGAGGATTGCTTAGTTTAATACTCTGGATAGTTGCCACTTTTTTATTAACCAAAATGTTATAAATAAATATAAAAATTATGAGTGAAAAATTTTCTTTTGAAGAATCGGTAAGTAAAATATGGGATAAATTAGACGGTTGGTTTGATGCCATCATTCTCAAATTACCAAATTTTGTCATGGCTATTCTAGTCATGATCTTATTCTATTTTATGGCGCAGAGTATTAAAAGGTTGATGCGTAAATACCTATTAAGCCGTATTGCTCAAAAATCTATACAAGATATTTCTGCAAAAATAATTTTTATAATAGTAATTCTTGTCGGATTTTTTATAGCATTAAGTGTTTTAGGGCTCAACAAAGTTTTAACTAGTATTCTTGCAGGTGCTGGTGTTTTGGGTTTAGCAATAGGCTTAGCCCTACAGGGAACGTTAAGTAACACTTTTGGAGGTTTAGTTTTGTCCTTTATGGATAAAATAAAAATAGGTGATTATATTAAAACAGGGGATGCAGATGGTTTTGTTTCAGAAATTAGTCTTAGAAATATTGTGTTGAGACAACCAGATAATAACTATATCATTATACCTAATTCAACATTTGTTGATAATTCTTTCACTAATTATTCTATAAGTGAGCGTAGTAGGATTGCTGTAAATTGTGGTGTGGGGTATGGAAGCGACTTACAAGAGGTTGAAGATTTGGTAACCAGGATCATAGATGAAAGTTTTGAACAAAAGGAAAGCGAATCTGTTGAGTTTTTCTTTACTGAATTTGGAGATTCTTCTATAAATTTTATGACTCGTTTTTGGATTGATATGGTGAACTCAAAAGAAGAACATGCAGCAAGACACAAAGCGGTTAAACTTATTAAAAGTCATTTCGATAGTGCTGGTATTTCCATACCATTTCCAATACGTACTTTGGAGTTTCCAAAAAACGGCATAAAGCTGGATATAAATAATAGTAATAATGAAAACCGGTAAAATTAACTTTTTATACTAATTCAAATGTAAATAGATGTTAAATGAAAAGGGATTGAGTTAAAATAGAATGTAATAGCGATAGTACGTTTTTCCTTTTTTTTACAATTTTGTAGTAATTGAGTAGTATGAATCTCAAAACTATAAAAGATGGAAAATGAATTTGCTAAACATGAGAAAGATTATATAAAAATTTATACAGAGAAAGGGTATAATTCAAATTTTCACTATCAAAAAGATAAACTTATAAATAGTGAAACAAAAAATGAATACACACCAAAAGACATATATATTGTTGCAGAACATAGATATGAAGGTATGAGTGACCCCTCTGATATGTCTATACTTTATATTATTAAAACAAGTAAAGATGAAAAAGGAACGCTTCTATTAGGTTATGGTCCAAATACAGATTTGGAGTTAGCTGAATTTTTCAAAAAAATTCCAGATGGAAATGTTTCTAATAGCGATAATATAAATGGATAGCATATTTCTATTGTAATTCAAAAAAAACAGATTTTTAAAATCTGTTTTTTTTTTTGGTTGTCATATTTATAATGAAGGTGAAATATGTTAAGAATCAGCGGTGTAAGAAAGTTGAATATATGCCATCTTATTTGTTTTAATTGTTTTGTAAATAAAATTACAAATAGTGCCGTTTGTCGATAAATTGGCTTATATTTCGTATAATAATTTTTTTACAAAAAAAGGATTAGGTTAAAAATGCTTTGTTACGTTAACAACAAGTATTATCTATTAATTTTTTATTTTACATGAATTTTTATTGACATATTTCTCTCTCAATACATAATGTTATTGGGAGTTGTATGGGGTATATTTACACAAAAAAAACAATTTCACAAATTTAACTATACTTGAAATTTTAGCATAAATGAGAGATACTATATTTAATATTATTTTAGTGGATGATGATGAGGATGATAGAATGCTATTTAGTGAAGCTTTGGAAGAGATTTCTTTAAAAACGACATTAGAGCTTTTTAAACATGGTCAAGAATTATTAGATTATCTTTTTCAGCCAAATATTGAGCTTCCTAATTTAGTGTTTCTAGATATTAATATGCCCATAATAAATGGCATGCAATGTTTAACTGAAATTCGTAATAACACTAAATTAAAAGATTTGTTTATTGCTATGTATTCTACGTCGTCTTCAGAAAAAGATATTGAAGATTCTTTTAAGTTGGGGGCCAATATATATATAAATAAGCCTAGTAGTTTTAGTAAATTGTGTGAAATAGTAGAGAAGACTCTTAAAGTTAATTGGCAAGAGCATACCTCCAATTTAAATAAAGATACATTTCTATTGCGTATTTAATATTAATATGGACTTCTGGCATATTTATACTTCCTCAAAAACTATATAGTTTTATTAATTATAGCCATAATTATGCTGTTGGTTACAACAAGTATGACCTATAGGCAAATTATGATTACGCAGAAATTTGCCGAAAAGGTAGTTTATACGTTACAAGCTTACAATGCAATAGGTGATTTAACAGCATATTCTAGTAAAGCTGAATCTGAAGAGTTTAGGTAAGATTTATTACAATATAAATTTTAAAAGAAAGCTTATGAAACCTATAAATTAGAAGGTAAAGCCATCATAGACAGCTTAAGTTTACTCACTCAAGATAAAGAATTGCATGTAGCACGTATAAAACCTTTAAGTGCTTTATAAATTAGCTTGTACGGTCAACTTATAGATTTAGAAGATCTTAATGATCTAGATAGCCAAGAAGTATTACAGGCAAAACAACTATATAAATCAAAGAATAATAAAACCTTATCTGAAATAAGAAGCATTAAAAATAGAATACTGGTAGACGAATAGGGTTTAATGCATGAAAGAAAAGGAACTTATGTTTTTCACAAATCTTTGATGCCTTATATGTTATTGATAGTAGTTTTTTTTGCGCTTGCTGTGTTTGTAATATCTTTTGTTAGAATATATAATAACAAATTAAAAATCCGAAAATCGGAAGCCTTCTTAAAAAGTGTATTAGCTACTACAGATAATATCGTAAATTATTATGAGCCTATTTTTAAAAGCCCTGAAGAAATAATGGATTTTAAAATTATATACGCTAATTTCCGGAATGGGAATTGGCTTAGCAATATGTAAAAAAATCGTAGAGAACCACAACGGCTATATATCTGCAAAAGGTACTGAAGGTGTTGGTGCTCAATTTATTGTTTATCTCCCTGCCTAAAAGCGGTAAAGATTCAACATGGTATCATTTAAATTGTCTTAGACATTGTGCGGTATTTTAAATGATTAGCGCATTAATCTTTATGAAATTTCAATTAGTCAACAATTCAATTAATTAGTCAGTACTCTTTTAATTAGCATGCCATAATTATGAATTCTAAAGGTGGTGATGTATTTAGGTAGTCTAAATGGACGTAATCTAAACTTTTTAGCAGCGAGCTTTTAAGCTTATCAAAAGAGTTCGGTTTCATTAAGTACCAATTAGCCCCTTTGTTTTTTAACCTGAATGCCATGTCTTCATCAATATAGGTAGAGTAAATGATTAAAGTGATATTTGCGAATGCGGGTTCATTTCTTATATCATTTAAACATTCTTCACCATTCATAAGTGGCATGTTTAAATCTAAATATATAGCATCTGGCAAAGGTTTTTCTGGCATTAGAAGGTTCTCCATAAGTGTGACACCATTATCAAAATCTTTAACAGTCACATCCATGTTTAACTCATCCAATGCTTCTTTAAAAAGAGTTCGATCTTCATTATCATCATCAGCTAGGTAAATTAGGAGTGGTTTGCGTAACATAATTTTTGTTCAATTATTTAATTAAAATCAATTTCGGGTATTTTCTAAATTAGCATTAAGACTTATTTCTAATTCGTTATAGGCCTTACTTACAGGGCAATTTTGTTTTGCACCCTTAGCAATGTTTTGAAATTCATCATCCTTTAAATTAGAAACTTTAGCTGTTACGTTTAATTGAGACTTAGTTATAACACCGTCTTCCATTATTATATAACATTTCGTTTCTAATACTTCTGGAGTAAAACCCGCTTTTGTTAAATCGGCACTTAATTGCATTGTAAAACAACCTGCATGTGCCGCAGCCATTAACTCTTCTGGGTTAGTCCCGGTACCATTTTCAAAGCGGCTATTATAAGAATACTGCATATTATCAAGTGCTTTACTTTCTGATATTAAATATCCATTTCCTTCCTTTACGGTTCCACTCCAAACGGCGGTGCTTTGTCTTTTCATGTTGTTTTATAATTTAAAATAATTCTAATACACTAATCTAAAGGCTTTCTGCCAGATATTACATTATATATAATTACGATTACAGCTAATACTAACAGAATATGTATTAAGCCACCTGTAGCTAGTCCTGCTACGAATCCAAAGAATCCTATAATCCAAATGAATATAAATACAACGGCTATAAGCCAGAGAATACTTTTCATAAAATAATATTTAAAGTTAGTATGAAATCTTCTATGCGTATTTCATTTTATTACGAAGAAGATTAGTAACGTAAAATTATTAGTAAATGATAAAATGGATTAACTCAATTAAAATCTATTTTGCCTTAATCGAAAATTAGTTTTAATAGGTTAATTAATGGTTAAGTAGCTATCGGAATATATTTTTGTAAACTGTGCTCCAAAAAATAAAATAAGACTAGAGTAAGATGTCCAGAGCATCACTATAATTATAGAGCCGGCAGCACCATAAGTGGAACCTGGTTCTGTCTCCCCAAAGTAAAAGGATAGTACGTATTTACCTAAAATAAATAAAAGAGCTGTTAAAGCAGCGCCTACTCTTACGGCTTTCCATTGAATTGGTTTACTAGGTAAAAATTTGAACATCGCAGCAAATAGAAAGTATATAAATATGAGGGATAGTGTTATGTCAATAACATAGGCGAATTCGACAATTTCTGTTGAAAATAAAGTGGATATTCTATTAGAAAAAGCAGTAAGTAAGGCTGTTAGTGCAAAACTAATTAATAATAAAAAACCGAATATAAGTATGAATCCAAAGCTTTTTAGCCTTCCAATTAAGGTTGAAATAATTTCATTTGAGTACACAGGTTTTATATCCCAAATAGTATCCAATACGTTTTGTAATTGATAAAAAACACCTGTAGCACCATATAATAACACACCAATACCAAGAATTGTGGCAAATATAGAAGTAGGTTGATCTCCTTTTTCTGCGATCATTTTTAAAATGGCAGTTGCAGTATCAGATCCTAAAGCGGTTGAAAGTTCAGACTGTAATTCTCCCCTAACAATATCTCTTCCCCAAATAGCGCCAACTAAATTTAAGATAAGGATAAGTAATGCTGGTAATGATAATATGGCATAGTAAGCAACAACCGCCCCTAATTTAAAGGGCTCTTTCTCCATCCAAGCCTTATAGGTCTTAATTAAAAGCTTAGGTAAATGCGTTAGCTTAAATGTGTGAAGAGGTTGCTCCGTTTTAACTTTATTTATCATAAGAGTTATTTGTACAAAGTAAAGTAGTTTCTATAAATATATTTAATCTAATCAATTTTAGAATTAACATAATTGATTTTTTGGTACCAGTGAATTAATACATGTTTTATTAGAATACCTCCTTTTTAGGTTTAACCCCCTTAACTCTTAATGTTTTCCTAATAAAAAGGGTGATTATTAAAATTATATAAAATATCAAAAAAATTGTGTAACAAGACGACTGCACTATTGTTGCAACTTTGTAACAGCAATGTACTAATACAATAATTAAATACCAATACGGATGAAAAATGTAAGCTTTAAAACAGAACAAAATGCTATTGTAAGAAGAACTTTAAGTCTTGAAGAGTTTATTGTGAGTTATATAACTCCTTCCAATTTTCAAATAAACGATTTAAAAACTATTACGATTAGTGATAAATAGTTAGTGTTTCACTACTTATTTAAAACAGAACCTAAAGCTATTTGTAAATACTTAAAAATAACATACACATGAAAACGATATCAATAACTTCAAGTAACCTTCCAACTATTTTTGAACAAATACAAACACAATTGGGTGGTAAACTCGAGGTGAAATCCAAAGAGTATAGTTTGGAGATAGATAACGATATAGCTAAAGGTATGGTTTCTGGAATTTCTGTGGAGCACGCCATTTCTTATATCGAGTATGATATCGTATTTAATGAAGATGTAGTGCTTACATACAAACATGATAATGCAAGTTCTATTCATTTTGGATATTGTTCAAAAGGTAGTTTAGTTCAAAGTTATGGTCAAAGTGAAAAACAAAATAAGTTAACACAATATCAAACAGGTATTTTCTCAAATTCAGTTAAAAAAAGAACTTATTTATCTTTTACTAAAAATGAAGAGGTTCGGGTTTCTATGATTACTGTGGATGTTTTGTCTGTTTCAGATAATGAGTTAAAAGATCATTTACAAAATACTTTTTTAATAAATAATGAAAACACGGAATTCGCTTATATGGGGTCTTTCAATTTAAAAATTATTGAAAAAATAGATCACCTGAATACGATAAGTCAAAAAGGTTTGATTAGAAATTTATTAATAAATAGTACTGTTTACTTAATTCTAGCTTTAGAAATAGAACAACACAAATACGATTTACTAAACGAGGAAAACAACTCTAACTCACTTTCATTATCGGATATGGAAGCAGTAAGAGACATATCAGATTTTATAAGAAATTATCCAGAAATTCAATACAGCCTAAAATATTTAAGCAAAAAAGCAGGTTTATCTCCTATCAAAATGCAAGAAGGTTTTAAAATAATGCATAATAGAACAGTAACCGATTTTATTAGAAATGTAAGAGTAGAGGCAGCCGAAAATTTAATTAGAACTTCAGAACTTAATATATCTGAGATTGTGTATACAATAGGCTTAACAAGCAGAAGTTATTTTTCGAAAATATTTAAAGCTAAGTATAACTGCAGTCCTAAGCATTATCAAAATCAGCAAGGTAAATTAGGTGTAACAGCTTAAACTGAATATTAATATAAATAAAAAACACACCAGGTATTCTTTAATATTTAGTGTGTTTTTTTTTGTCCATAGAATTTTGATTAATTTAAAAAATTTAATCCCATGGAACTTACATCAAATGAACCTTTTTGGCTAATTAAAAACGGATTATTAGCTTCATATCCTTCATTAAGGGAAAACGTAGAAACGGATATATTAATTATTGGAGGAGGAATTACAGGTAGTTTAATGGCTTACAAGTGTTTGTCAGAAAATTATAAAACTATTTTAATAGATAGAAGGGAAGTTGCTAATGGAAGCACGTCTGCAACAACCAGTATGTTACAGTATGAAATTGATATTCCGTTATATAAATTATCTGAAATGATTGGGGAATCTGCGGCAGAAGCAAATTATTGGGCCTGTTATAATTCTATTAATGAAATAGAAAATATAATAAAAACAATACAGTCCGACTGTGGTTTTAAAAAAAAAGAATCTCTATATTTTGCTGCTTATAAAAAGGATGTGGCTAGTTTAAAAAAAGAATTTAAGGCGAGACAACATTGTGGCTTACCTGTAAGTTGGCTTTCTTCTAGTGAAATTGAAGATAAGTTTCAAATTAAAAAATCTCACTGTGGTATTTTATCAAAGCAAGGAGGAAGTGTTGATGCTTTTAAACTAACTCACGATTTATTAGCCTATTGCCATAAAAAAGGACTGAGAGTTTTTGATAAAACAGAAATAACCTCTATAGACTATACAAAAAACACAGTAAAAGTTAATACAGAGTTCGATTTTTCAATAAAGGCAAAAAAAATAATTTACTGTAATGGGTATGAAAGTACGGAGTTAATAAAAGAAAATTTTGTTAAATTACTGTCTACTTATGCCATTGTAGGCGAGCAAAATGAAGATGATCAATCTCACTTAAACGATACCCTTTTTTGGAATACAGAAGATCCCTATATTTACTTTAGAACTACAGATGATAATAGAATTATAATAGGAGGTGAAGATGAAGATTTTGTTGATGATGAAAAACGTGATAGCCTATTAAAAGATAAAAATAAAAAACTGACTAAAAAGTTAAGTGCGTTATTACCTAATTATCAATTTCGTACAGATTTTGCCTGGGCAGGTACCTTTGGAGAAACAAAAGATGGTTTACCATATATTGGAGAACATCCAGATTTTCCTCATAGTTATTTTGTTTTAGGTTTTGGAGGGAATGGTATTACGTTTTCCGTAATAGGCATGGACGTTATAAACGAGATGCTTAATAATAAAGAACATCCTTTACAAAAGTATTATAGATTTGGACGATAAACTCTGTTTCCAGTTTATTAATTATTGGTTTCATTAGGAGTGTTTTTATTTATTTTGCTGTTTAGATAACCAAAAATGGTATTAATAGTTACAATAATTGCTGTAGCGCTCACAAGTTCTGTATACATTTTCAAAGCAGCCAAACAACCCAAACCTGCACTACACCATATGGTTGCTGCTGTAGCTAAACCACTAATTTTTTGTTTTCCTTGAACGATTACACCTGCGCCTAAAAACCCAACTCCTACAATAATTTGGCTAATTATTCGGGCTACATCTACATAGTCAATTCCAATATATTGAAAAGATATATTGGTAAATACCGCGGCACCAACGGCAACTAATGCGTATGTTTTTAAGCCTGCATTTTTATTTTTCATTTGTCGTTCTAAGCCAATACAAAACCCAGCAATCATAGCAACAACAATAGAGATCATGAAATCTAGATTTGATGTGTTTTCTAAATCTAAAATTTGTATAAAATGGTGTGTTGTTCTCATTTGATAAGTGTTTAAATCATGAAATAGTAATTTAATATTTAGGAAGGTTTAATAGGTGTCGTTTTGAAATTAATCCTAACACATTTAAAAATATTTAAGTTTAATATTTATGTGATTACAGTGTCAGTTTTTAAGAATAGCGTTTTTTTTTAAGTAACACCCCAATCTTAGGGTTGTGTTCTCGGTATTTAATCGATTAAGTTAGTTTTTACATGATATGGATTAACACAAATTAGTGAATCATTATAAATTTGATTACAGAACTAATAAGATAAATATGATAAGTAATATAATTATAGGAATTCTACTAGGGACTCTAATATTTAATATAATAAAGCTGCTAGTAGGTAAACCTTATAGAGAAGCTAGTAGTGAAAAATATAGCTATAAGAAGGACTCAGATTATAATAACATGCTGAAAAATAAATTAAAAAAAAAAGAATTGGCAAGAAATTAGCCTAAATATATTAAAGGATAAATGGCCATTTTGAAGGAGTAAGATGTAAACAATGGGCATCCCTAAATAACACATTGGAACTTTAAATATTAAAAAATATGAGCACATACACAGAAACCATAAGCACAAGATTAAATGCACTTTTAGAAAAAACAAATGATGCAGAGAAGGGCTTTAAGAAAGCTTCAGAAAATACAGATCATACTTACTTGAAAAAGTATTTTGAAAGAAAGTCAAAAGAACGTTATCAATTTGGATATGATTTAAATAATGAAATAAGAACATTTGGTGAACGTCCAGATAAAAGTGGAAGTGTTACAGGAGCGGCACACCGGGCATGGATGGATGTTAAAGCATTGTTTTCCTTAGATAACGATGAATCTATGCTAGAGGAAGCTATTAGAGGAGAAAAAGCAGCCTTACAAGAATATAAGGATGTTCTAAATGATACTTCATTACCTATAAGTACACACACATTACTACTTAAGCAAAAAGATGTAATTGAAAGTGATCTTAGAACTATTAAGAACTTAGAAGATTTAAATTAATTTAAATTTTCTAAGTTGATGAAAGAGAGAGGTTCTTTACCTCTCTCTTTTTTTGTGATTAATTCAAACTGAATTAATCAAGGTTTCAAGGCACAGTTATTTCTATCCATTTACGATAATATCTAAATTTATAGAGTTAACAAGATTCCTGTAAATAGTATAACTTGTGCATAGAGAAAGTGAATTTTACCTTTGATATCGGTTCACTTTTATTTTATTAACTTAAATTTTTAACTATGTTACGTTGGACAGTTACATTCATTATTTTAGCTATTGTTGCCGGAATATTAGGTTTTGGGGGTATAGCCGCTGGGGCCGCAGGGATAGCAAAAGTTTTATTTTTTATATTCATTGTACTCTTTATTCTTTCTTTAATTACAGGAAGAAAAAAGATTTAAAACACATATAACAGTTTAACATTTTTTATAATTTCATTTTAATGAAGTATGAAAAAATGCTAAACCGTATATAGAAAATAGAACCATTTATTAATATTTAAAATACAGCTACTAAAAGATAAATAATCACAATTTTTATCTTTTAGTGGTTTAATCATGTGTTAACTAATTGATTTTTAAACGTGTGTTATAGGTGCGCTATACAGGTATTGTATACATGTGGTGGGAACCATAAGATGACAGATTTAGTACCAATAATGACCTAGATAAATTATAAGGAAACAGACATATAAGAAAGGCTATTAATTAATTTAATAGTAAAAGCTGCCTATAGATTAAATTGAGTTCCCTCAACTTCGTTAATACTGATAGGCAGTATTTTTTAGTTTTAAAGTTAGTAAAATAATATTATAACAATTTCTAGAAATTTATATTTTAGACCTGATTCTAGTAGATATTTATTCAACATCTTCGTTCTCATCCACATCAGCTAAAGGGTGGTCTTGCATGCCTAAACCCACAATTTTTATAATATTAACAATGGTACTGTATAGCATTAATACCACTACAATAAGACCTGCAGTAAGAATACTTGAAATAGCTAAAGAGATGTAATAAATATAATTAAACCAATTATTAGGTACGGTTTCCGATTCTGTAATTGGAAGATTTAGTAATATAAATGATATGACAGATGCTATAAAAACAACCGTATCTAATTTAGCTATTTGTAACACCTGCATATAATGGCCTTTTTTAAGTTTAGATTTCGCATTGGAGCTGATACTTAAAACGGTTAATAACAAGGCTAAAATAGTTGCTGAAGCTAAGGCAATGGTATTGCATAACGTGTTTATACCAGAAAGCGATTTCTTAATAAGTACTTTGGCTTCATAACCACTCAATTCACCTAAAAGGAGCGTTCCTAAAAGAATTATTAATAAAGAGATTATCCCACCTGTAATGGCTCTTTTAGTATATCTAGTAATTTTCATGTTTATATGTATTATGGATTCTTATTTATTAGTATTTCTGAATGAAGAAAAAAATGCACATTTAACATTATTACTAAATAATTTTAGTTAATACCAATTTCTATTTTTCTCCATTTCCAGTTAACGTACTAACTAAACCACTTTTCACATTAATCCATAAGTAATTAAAAAATGATTTGTTTACGTTTCGTTTTGTTTCTATCTGTCCAAAGCGGTATCCTTCAGCATTGGTTTTAGATCCATCGTTCATGAATAAAGTACCTACGGCCGTTAAAAACTTATTTAATTGAGAATTGTTTTTACGTAAAATTTTAAATTTAAAATCTTCATATTTCATTTTCATTTCTCCTTGAGACTCGATGTTATTGCCATAAAATGTAAAATACATTTCTTCAAGAGTGCCTTCAGCCATGGCATTTAAATTTGGTCTGAAAAAGGGGTTTAGTATTTGGGCTGGAAGATTTTTTATGGACCCTAAAACTTCGAAGGTATCCGATGCGTTGTTAACATCGAAATTCCAATTCAATATTAATGGGGCTTCACCCATAAGCTCTGATTGTATTTTTATCGTTGTTTTTTTTTCATCCTTTAGGTTGGAAAGATCTTTTATAGTAGCATCTACTTTGTTGAAAAATAACTCGCCTGCTTTTTTGTAAGGGTCAACCAACTCTGCATATGAAATGAAACCGTTCTTTATTTCTATTTCATTTATTTCAAAATTGAAATTTAGGTTTCTTAAAGTTGCGCTGTATAGTTGTTTAAAACTTAAATCGTCCGGTAATAATTTGTCTCTATAAACTTCTAAACGAGGCGCCGTTATTTCTGCCGATTTTACGGCTATCTCTAAACGGTTTTCTTTAAAGATAAAATCGGGAAATTTTAAATTTATACTCGGAATGGTCAAATTAATATAATCACGCTCTTTGCTAATTTGTGAGGAAAGTTCTTTTTTATCATATTTTGGAATAATTTGTAAACGCTCTATTTTCCATGTTTTTTTACTAGCATTTATATGGTCGATATTGAAGGTTTCATAATCGTTACTGTCTAATATTAAGTTTTTTAACTCAAGGTTGTAGCTATTGTATGTTAGAGGTGTTTGTTCACCGTGCTGTAAATTTATTTTACTTCCTAAAACTGTTAGTTCAAAATTAGAAATAGAGAGTTTTGTGCTATCACTGTTTTGTTTTTTAACAAGAATACTACCATTAGTAATATGTAATTTGTCAAATTTTATAGTTTTAATTCCTTTTTCTCCGGTTTGGGTTTTTGTTTTTTTTTGATGAGCCTGTTTGTATGGATAATATTGAAGCTTAGGTTTTTTTAATGAAACGGTTTTAATATAGAGTGTTTCATTAAATAGTAAATCCCAATAAACAATGTTATTTAAATGAAATGTTTCTAATTTATAATAGGCAAGGGGTTTAAGAGAGTCCTTGTTTTTAATTTTAAAAGACGGGTTGTGTAAAACAATAGAACTACTCAGTAAGTTGATATCTAAATCAGAATAAATCAGTTCAAAATGAGGAGGTAGTTTCTCCGTTAAAAAGGTGTCTACATAATTTTTAACCCACCAATGTGCTAATAGAAAACCAAGCGTAAAGAAAAACACTAAAAATAGTAAAATCTTAATCTTTTTATTCTTCGTATTAACCATACATGTAGTATTAATCGGGGTTTTCTTGGTTTGTGCTATCCGGGTCCATGTACTTTACAAAATCAGAAGGGGAATGGATTGGAATAATTCGGTGGCCCATTATAACTACTGGAAAAGCTAATGTTTCTGGGTGTTTTTCTAATATAAGTAACCAGTCATTTTGCTCTAAATCAATTTTTTTGTCACCGTACTCTTTTATGAAATCAGGGTGATTTCTATTAATTAATTTTTGAATTTCGATACCTAAAGCATCTGCAATATCTACCCAATGACTGCCTGGTACCTTTGTTTTAGAGATGTCAATCCCAAGCACCTTCTTTTCAGATGATACAACGAAGGCATAAGTCTGTTTTCCAATAGAAGTTTCGGAACTGTAATAAAGTTTAATTTGGTTCTCATCAGTAGATATCATGCCCATTGGTTTATACTCTTTAAAGGTGTTTTACAAAGAAATTATATTAAGAATTAATATCTTAACCCAATCACAAATCATACTAACTCAAAAAAAGTGTTTTTTCATCTTTATTCAAGTAATTCAAAAAAGAATGAATTGAGTTAAATTTTAATTGGTTTAAGTTTAAACTATAGCGATTTTAGTATTTAATTTGATCATCAACTAAGCGATTATCACTACATTCTATTTCAATGTATTATTAGTAGATAAATTCACTTTTTAATTTTCCGGTTATTATTGATATAGCACCGAATCCATATGAATCAATTGTTACTTATTTTATATTTTTCAATAAACTTATGGGCTATCTATAGCGTAATAATGTACGGCTCTCGAGCGACTAAATCTTTAAGTTGGGTATTTACTATCATGGTTTTTCCGTTTGCAGGTGCTTTATTATATTATTTGTTTGGTGTTAATAGACGGAAATTTAAATTTTTTAGATTGAAACGGTCTCAGAAAGAAAATCTTTATCAATTAGAAAATGGGAACGATGCACACACCGAATTTGGAAACAATTTTACATCGAAAAAGGCAAAGAAACTATCTGAACTTTTTTTAAACACCACTTATTTAAATGCTTTTAAAGGAAATAGAGTTGAGATTCTTAATACAGGAAAAGAAACTTTTGATGCCATTTTTAAGGCTATTGGAAAAGCTGAAAAATTTATACATATTCAATATTATATTTTCGAAAAGGGTAAGTTACAAGATCGGTTTTATGACTTATTGAAGTCTAAAGTAGAGGCAGGAGTTGAAGTAAGAATGATTTATGATTCCTTTGGAACGTTCTCTTTTAGTGGGAAATTAAAAAAACGTTTCCGAAGTATTGGGGTTAAAGTCTATCCAGTAATGCCTTTGCGATTTGGAAACTTTCTTTTTACATTGAATTATCGAAACCACCGAAAAATAATTGTTGTTGATGGTATAATTGGATTTACAGGAGGCATCAACGTGTCTGATAAATATATTAAACCAGTCTCTGATTTGGGTATATGGAAAGATTTACATGTAAGCTTAGAAGGGCCTGTGGTGAACAGTCTCCACCGTGTTTTTATTAAAGATTATCATTTTGCTAGTAAAAAGAAATTGCTCTTAGATTCGAAATATTTGCCAACACCCAAGATAATGGGGAACTCGGCTGTTCAAATTGTTACCGGAGGGCCAGATTCTAATCAACCTGCTATAATGCAACAATATATAGCTATGATAAGTTTGGCTGAAAAAAATATTTTTATTGCTAATCCTTATTTTATTCCAGGGAGTGCTGTTTTACAAGCACTAATAATAGCATCATTAAGTGGAGTGGAAGTTAATTTGTTAGTACCAAGAAAAGGAGACTCTATATTGGCTACTTATTCCATGTTTTCTAATTTTGAAGAATTCTTATCTGTTGGAATCAATATATATGTACGCGAAGGCTTTGCACACAGTAAGGTTATAATAATTGATGATGAAATAGCTTCTGTTGGTTCAGGAAATTTCGATCATAGAAGTTTTGAACATAATTTTGAAACTAATGCCGTTATTTATGATAATGCTGTTACAAATAAGATTTTAAATGAGTTTAATCTAGAATGTTCAAAAGCCGAAAAACTATCCTATGAAGTTTTTAAAAACAGAACTAAAACTCAAAAATTTATTGAAGGTCTAGCCAAGTTTTTTAGTCCCTTATTGTAAAATACAATGAAAAATCACTTTTTAATATTATTAATTTATATAAATTTCTATTCTTTGAATGCTCAACATACTTATCCGGAATCTATTGCTAATGAAGTTGAAACAGCTTTATCACATTACCCAGAATTGGCAAATGTGGTTATAGATTTTAAATTTAAAAATAAAATAAAAAAATCGACCATGCAGGCACAACCTAATTTCAGTAGTGTTCTCTGTGCTAAATCGAAACGTACATATAGAATTTTAATAAGTAAAAGTTTTAGAATTGGAGAAATGGTGTATGACACTAAAAACATCCCGTCTACAGTACTTATAGGGTGGTTAGGGCATGAATTGGGGCATATTATGGATTACCAACATAGAAGTGGTTTGAACCTTATTGGTTTTGGGTTAGGCTATTTGTTTTCAGAGAAATCGATGAAAAAAGCGGAACGTAGTGCAGACACTTTTGCCGTTATTCATGGTATGGAAAAGTACATTCTAGCTACTAAAAATTTTATTTTACATGAAGCGGGCTTTTCCGATATATATATAAACAGGATAAAACGCTTTTACCTTTCTCCAGAGGAGATTATGATTTTGGTTAAAGAGCGCGAAGAAAAAGCAAAACTTTCTAGTGAAAACAATTAATGTTCGTTTACAAAGTTCTCCCATTCAGAAAATTTATCTTCATTCATAACTCGTTCCATTTTTACCTGGCCGCCTTTCTTTTTATTATGCGCATTCCAATCATAAAAACAGTTAGGAGAAACCGTAGCAACTTTAACTCCTTTTAGGGCTTTAGTGCGAGCTACGCGATAATTTTTATTAGATTTCTTTAAAAAAGCATCTAAGGCTTTTATGAGTTCTTCGTTTTCAATATTAGTATCCGTTCCAAGATACCAGCTATGGTAAAATTCACCTTCGTAACGTTTTGCACAAATAGTATATTCCTTTATTTCAATATTAAAATGTGTTTCTAAATGCTTTATAGCATCATCTAGTTTGTTAACCGACAGTTGAGATCCAACGGTGTTTAAAAAGAATTTGGTACGCCCCGTTATTTTAATTTCGGCACGTTCAATATTAGTAAATTCAATAGTATCTCCAATAAGATAGCGCCAAGCTCCAGATACGGTACTTATGATAAGAATATAGTCTTTATTGAGTTCTACCTCGTCGAGCGTTAACGATGGTGCATGTTCTACGATAGAACCATCTTCGTTAATATAGTCAGGTTTAAAAGGGACAAACTCAAAATAAATACCTCCATTTGTAACCAGTTGCATGGCATCTGTTTCTGGTCTAGCCTGAAAAGCAATAAAACCTTCAGAAGCCAAATAGGTATCTATAACAGTTACGGGTTTACCTAATAGGGCATTAAAACTTTTTTCATAAGGACCAAATGCTACACCTCCCGAAGTGTATACTTCCAAATTAGGCCATATCTCGTGAATGTTTTTCACTTTATTATAGGCGATAACTTCATTAAGCATGAGTTCTATCCACGATGGAATTCCGCTTATGGCGCCTATATCCCATTCTTTTGCTTTTTCAGCAATTTTTTTAACACGTTCATCCCAGTCATCAATTCTAGCAATATCTTCTCCTGGTTTATAGTATCCACTAAACCACGATGGAATGTTGTGCGCACTAATACCACTTATTTCTCCTTCAAGATGGTCGTTTTTTTCTGTTAGTTCTGTTGAGCTACCTAGCATTAAAATACCTTTATCAAAAAAAGAAGCAGGTAAATTGAAATGACTCAATGCTATAATTTGCGATATACCTGCAGATTTTATACTATCTATCATATCTTGGGTAACAGGTATGCGCTTACTGGTTTTTCCAGTAGTTCCAGAACTTAATGCATAATAATTAGGATTTTCTGGCCATGTGACATTAGTTTGGCCTTCATGAATCTTGTGCCACCAATTTTCGTTAATTTTATTGTAATCAAAGTAAGGTGTTTTTTCTGAAAAACTTTTTTGTATGTTATCCGATTCTAAAATTTCGTCGAAATTATAAAATTGTCCAAATGCTGTACCTCGAGCTTTAAGTAATAAATTTTTTAAAACTTCTTTCTGGTTTTCTGAAGGACTAGATTCAGGTGTTAGTTTTTCTGTAATGTCTATGACACCTTTGATAATGTTTCCTATTATATTCATAATTTCTAAAAACTTAAACACCCTAAGTGAAACTTTCTTTCATTTCGCTTATGGTATTATTTATAATAATTTGATTAGACTTTAGGTATTAATCACCTACTTCTTATATTTTTCTAATAGTTTGTTTTAGTGCTTCATAAGGTTCTAATAATTCTTGTTTTTCAAATCTATTTGTTACCAAAAGGTCTATTTATTTATCAACTTCATTTTCTGAATAAATATTTAATACGTATTCGGTCTTAAATTTTAAGACCGTATAAAGATATAAATGGGGAAATAAAAATAGGTGCTCTATTGCACATAGGATTAATCTTAACAATAAGAAAAATATAGTATAAAGTTTATTGAGATTCATATTTATATTAAATATGAGTTTTAAAGATAAATTATCTTTAAAATGGGAATTTTGTAAAATTTTCAAAATATTTTATAATAAATTTATTACAAGTGTGTCCCATCTTTGTAATATAAAATAACTGAAAAGTTACTTTAAGAACTGTTTTAGTTTTAAAGGTTTTACGCTTTTTGCTAGAATTATATTTAATAAGTGAAAAATTAATTTAAAAAAAAGAGAAAATGAAAACAAGTAAATCAATTATCGGTGTAATAGGAGGCGTAGCTGTAGGTGCTGCCTTAGGAGTTTTATTTGCCCCAGACAAAGGGACAGAAACCAGAAAAAAAATAGCTAAAAAAACTAGTGATGTGAAAAATAAGGCTAAGAATGGTTTAAACGACGTTTTAGATACTGTTTCAGAAAAGTACAATTCTGTAGTAACTAAAGGAGAAGATTTAGCAGAACAAGGTAAAGAAGAAATAAAGACTGTAAGAGAACAAATGAATAAATAAAATTAAGAAAATGGAAACAATTGCAACAAACATAGAATTGCTTTTCGACAAAGCTAAAAATTATGTGGAAATTAATATTGAATTAGTTAAGCTCTATGCTATTGATAAAGCTGCAGATGTTATTTCATCACTAATGGCTAGATTGGTAATAATTATGGGTGTTGCAATGTTTATTTTGTTTGTAAACATTAGTTTAAGTCTTTATCTAGGAGAACTATTAGGAAAAGACTACTTCGGGTTTTTAGTTGTTTCTGGTTTATATTTATTACTAACTATTTTTTTGAATTATAACAGAGATAAAATAATAAAAACACGTATTACAAACTTAGTTATAGCAAAATTATTGAAGTCAAAATCAAAGAAATCTAAACCTAATCCAGATGGCATCCTATAGAAATCATAATGCAGAATTAGATAGAACGATAGCTCGTTTAGAACATGAAAGAAAGGTAAAGTTGGAAGCTTTAAAAGTCCAGTTCGAAATTACTTCTGAAAGTATTAAACCTGTAAATATATTAAAAGGAACATTTCAAGATTTCCAAGAATCACCAGGTTTAAAAAAGAATTTGTTAAAAACAGCAGCTAGTATAACTGGTGGTTATTTGTCTAAAAAAGTCTTGTTTGGAAAATCACAATCTATTTTCAAAAAACTAATAGGCTATGTATTTCAGTATGGTGTAACACATTTTATTTCAAAAAAAGCAACCACTAATTTCTAAATTAATCATGAAGGCAACAATTAAGATTATAGTATTAATTTGTATTTTCAATTACACCAATTTGGTTTCAGCACAACAAGGGGTAGATACCTATAATAGAAATTTTAAACTAGGAGTAGGTGTTAATACAGGATTACCTTTGAGTGATCCATATAGTTTTAACCTCGGGGGAGATGTTAGGCTTCAATATAATATTTCGACAACTTATTCACTTTGCTTCACAGCTGGATATAATAATTTATTTGTTAAAAAGAATGGTACTGATTTTAATTATGTACCAGTTAAGGTGGGATATAAATCATTCATTTTTAGTAATAATTTTTATGTTATGGGAGAACTAGGCGGAGCCTTTTCTACAACTAAAGAGTATAGTTATAATTCCTTACTTTTTGCACCAAGTATAGGTTTAGGCACCAAGTATATTGATGTGAGTGTGAGGTATGAATTTTTAAAAGATTTCCCCATTGTGAAAGATAACGTTGCAGATAATGGCTTAGGCCAGTTAATGCTGCGTTTGGCATATGGTTTTAGTTTGTAAATAAGTTTATTAACTTTAAATTTAGTTTCAAAAACTTCTTAAGGGAATACTTTTAGCGTGTCAAAATGTTATTTTGACACGCTACCTTTTACCTTCCAAGTACCCACAAAACAATTTTTATTGGTTTTTCCGTGAATGCGAATACTCTTCATAATTATTTAATTTTTAAATAAACAATTGCGGCTTTAGAATTCTACGTTTCCTACAATTGCAACATTTAAACCCCTTAAATGATAATTATAAACTTACATTTTAGGTTAAATTTGTCTGAGCACGCTTAAGGTTCGTTATGAACGAATCTAAGTTTGATTTTTAAGTTAGCAGAATCTTTAAATTAAAAATAAATAATTATTATAAATGAATAAATACGTTTACGCACTACTAGTTTCTAGTTTCGTTTTTTTAAGTGGAGAGGCACAAGAAAAACCCGTTTACTCCGCAGAGAAATGGGAGAATCCTGAATGGGAAAATCCTGAAATTTTTCAGATTAATAGAGAAGAGCCTACAGCATCTTTTTATAAGTATCCCAATACGAAGGATGCGTTAAAGAATGATAGTTGGAAAAATTCTTCTATGTATAATTCATTAAACGGAAAATGGAATTTTCATTTTGCAGATAGCGTTTCAGTAAGACCAACAGATTTTTATAAAAACGATTTCAGTTTAAATGGTTGGGATACTATTGAGGTGCCTTCAAACTGGGAAATGAAAGGTTTTGGAATTCCTGTATATGTGAATCGTATTTATATATTTCCAGCGAATCCGCCATACATTCCACACAATATGAACAATGTGGGGAGTTATAAAAGAGATTTTGATATTTCAGAAAACTGGGATGGTAAAGACATTTATTTACATTTTGCAGGTGTAAGTGGTGCCATGTATGTGTGGGTAAACGGACAAAAAGTAGGCTATAATGAAGGTAGTAAAACGGCCGCCGAATTCAATATCACAGATTATGTGAAACCTGGAAAAAACAACGTGTCTGTTCAAGTATTACGTTGGTCGGATGCTAGTTATATGGAAGATCAAGATTTCTGGAGGTTAAGTGGAATTGAACGCGATGTGTATGTATATGCAGCCAATAAAGTGACGGTTCGTGATTTTAGAGTGACTTCAGATTTGGAAAACAACTATAAAGACGGTGTATTCAAAGCAAGCTTACAAGTAGATAATAATACCAAAAAGGAACTTAATAACACTGTTGAAGTTAAGTTAATGGATGGGGATAAAGAAGTGTATTCAGCAACCAAAAACATCAAATTAAAAAAAGGCAGAAACCAAGTCGATTTTAGTCAGGTATTAAAAAACGTGAAAACGTGGAATGCAGAACAGCCTAATTTATACACATTACTTGTTCATTTAAAAGATAAAAAGGATGCAACAATAGAAGCAACCTCTATTAAAGTAGGTTTCAGAAATATAAAAATTGTAAAAAATCAATTTTTAGTAAATGGAATGGCTGTATTATTGAAAGGTGCGAACCTGCATGACCATAGTGATACTGAAGGGCATACCATCTCAGAAGCACTTACTTTGAAAGATTTGGAAGTGATGAAGCAGAATAACTTAAATGCCATACGTTGCAGTCATTACCCAAAAGACCCTCATTTTTATAGAATGTGTGATAAATACGGTTTTTATGTGGTAGATGAAGCTAATATAGAAACGCATGGTTTAGGAACTACGAATCAAGGTTTAGATAAAAATAAAAAAGGACAAGCCATACACCCTGCATACTTACCAGAATGGAAAGCTGTGCATATGGATAGAACCATTAGAATGTTTGAGCGCGATAAAAATTTCCCTTCTATCGTAACATGGTCTCTTGGAAATGAAGCAGGAAATGGTGAGAACTTTTTTGCAACCTATAAATGGTTGAAAGACAACGATACCACACGACCAACACAGTATGAAGGTGCAACAAATTATGCAAATACAGATATTCAAGCGCCTATGTATTGGACTATTGATAAAATGATTCAATATGCTGAAAACAATCCTACAAGACCATTAATTCAATGTGAGTATGTACATGCTATGGGAAATAGTACGGGGAACTTACAAAAATATTGGGATGTTATTGAGAAGTATGATATCATGCAAGGTGGTTTTATTTGGGATTGGGTAGACCAAGGGATCTTAACTAAAAATGAAGAAGGTGAAGCTTATTGGGCTTACGGTGGCGATTTAGGTGGCCATGTATACCGCCATGATGTGAACTTTTGTTTAAATGGTGTTGTAAACCCAGATAGAACGGCGCATCCCGCTTTATTTGAAGTTAAAAAAGTATACCAATACATTAAGTTTAAAGCTTCTAATTTAAAGAAAGGTGAAATTGATATTAAGAATATTTACGATTTCACGAATTTAAGTGACTATAACTTTAACTGGGTATTGTTAGAAAACGGTAAAGAAATAGCAAAAGGGAATTTACCAAAACTAGATATTGCACCGTACGTAACTAAAACAGTGCAAATTGATTTGCCTAAATTAACGAATGAAACTTCAGAATATCACTTAAATGTGTACGCCCTAAACAAAACCAAAACAGACTTAATGCCTGTGAATCATGTGGTGGCTTACGAGCAGTTTCAATTGGAAAAAGAACGTTTTAATGTAACTTCTTCAGAATCTAAAGAGAAAATTTCTATCATTTCAGAAAATAATATCACAACCATTTCAAATGAAAATGTTGAAGTGAAAGTAGATATGAGTACAGGAAAACTAACGGCTTTAGATTACGGAAATGGTAATGTTTTAGTTGAAAGTATCACACCTAATTTCTGGCGTGCTGTAACCGATAATGATTATGGTGCAAAATCGCCTGAAAAATTAGATGTTTGGAATCAAGCTTCTAATAATCAGGAATTACAAACGGTTACAATTTTTAATAATTCAAAAGAAATTTCAACTTCAAAACGTTCTAAAGCAAAGAAGCTAAAAGGAACCGTTCAAATTCAAACGGTTTTTAATTTAAATGCAGTAAAAGGGCATGTAACTATTGAGTATAGTATTCACCCTTCTGGGGAAATTACAGTAACCAATAAGTTGAGTCATATAGATGAAACGTTACCTCATTTACCACGATTTGGAAATAATGTTATCATTAAAAATGAATACCAAAATGTAGAATGGTTTGGTAGAGGGCCTCATGAAAATTATAATGATAGAAATACATCGGCATTGGTTGGTGTTTATAAAGCATCGGTTGGCGATTTGTATTTCCCATACATTCGTCCGCAAGAAAACGGATATAAAACAGATGTTCGTTGGGTAACTTTCACGAACACTTCTGGTAAAGGTGTTAAAATAGAAGGGCAACAATTATTAGGTTTTAGTGCACACCATCAATACAATAATGATTTTGATTCTGGAAAATCAAAACAACAACGTCACACTACCGATATTAAGAAAAGAGATTTTGTAAACATCAATATCGACTACAAGCAAACTGGAGTAGGAGGTGATAACAGTTGGAGTGAAAAAGGACTAGCACATGAGGAGTTTAGAGTGCAGGCCAAAAATTTGGAGTATGCCTATAAAATAATCCCTATAAAATAACAGTGTTGTTTTAATTAGAGCTCCTATTTTTCTCAAATAGGAGCTCTTTTTTTTTGGATTAAAAATGAATCCCTTAAGAAAGTAGAAATATTAAGTCTAAAGGCTGGGAACGTATTTTAAATTCGTAAACAGTTATATGAAAAATAAAATGATACAAGAACTTCTTTTAGGAAGTTCTTTATTTATTGTGGGTGTTTTTTGTGCACTTTCAATCCAAGCGATGGTACCAGAAAAAGCGACGAAGGTTAAACAAAAAACCAATGTGCTATTTATTTTTGCAGATGATAAAAGGGCGTATGGCCGACCATTATAATACGTCCATGAGAAGTTTGGGTAGTGATGGTAAGCTAAGTGAACCTGTAAACAAAGGTTATTCAACCAATATGTTTTCAGATACAGTTATGAACTATTTAAATAACTATGTAGTTGGTAATAAAGAAACCCCATTCGTCTAGAGAAGATTATAAAGAGATGTACATAGGTGAAGAGATGCCTTTACCAGGGAATAATAAAGCGCTATATCCATTTAAGTTCGATAATTTAGATATTAGAGATGAAACATTGGGGACATGGCCTCGAACTCCAGAATTAATTCAAGCCTCTTTTATACTTAATGTAAGAGTTAATACTGGGCTTGTGCCCGGTTTTTAAGGCGCTTAAAGCGCATTTGTTTATAAAACGACTCGTTTGTTCATCAAAGCACTTTAATAAACATAATAACTTCTATTTAGCTCGTTATTGGATAAAAAAAAAGTCTCTTAAAAGTTTAAACTTTTAAGAGACTTTTTTTTGCGTAAAACTTTTTTACTATAAATCAAATTGATTAACACCGTCTACAATTCTATTTCTAAAGTCTAAAACATCCGTTGCTTTATAGCTTGCTCCGTTAAAATCGAAGGAATAGTTAATAGTAACCTTTCGTGTAGTAGGATCATAGAACGAACCACCATCATCTACAACTGGTACAGCTCCAGAGATGCTTTCAATTGTTATTGTGTTGTCATCAGCTATCACAAGGTTCATTCGTTTGTCTGAGCCTCTTAAATCGGCCAAACCACTACAGCTAACTGTATTTGGAGCTACCATAGATAATTCTAAAACATCTGTAATGCCACCAGGGTATACAATGGTTTCTTCTGCAGCACCTTCTGTTTTTACAACTTGCCCAGTTTGAACATAATTACCATATAGTTGGTTGATGTATGAGAACGTGATTACAGACGATTTGTAATTTGATAAAATCGAATCTGCTTTCACTACATTATCTAATTTAAACCCTAGTGCGTAGTTATTTCCTAAGGACACATCGTCTGCAAGAAAGTTAATAGAATCTGCTTTTACATAAACAAATCCTTGCACTTTTCCTGCTGGTATAATAATTTTGTTATTTGCAGGGTTTCCATCGGCATCAACCAAGGTATAGTGGCTTTGTGGCAATACCGTACGACCAGCATCGGTTACTAAAGCATCATCTAATGAAAATGTAACTTCTACATTTTCTGTATTGGACAGTCTTCCACCTAATACAACACCTACACCAATTTGCAGACCTTCTCCCATTATAAAAGTACGGTCAATTTGTGGTTTAGGTAAATAAACAGAGGTAAACTCAAATTCATTATCAACAAAATCGTCGTAAGAACAAGATGTAGCAAGGAACCCTACTACAAGTACCACTAGCATGGTAATATGTTTTAATTTATTGTTTTTCATAATCTTTATATTTAAATTTTTTACCATCCTTGGTTTTGTTTCAAGTTTTTGTTTAATAATAACTCGGCATATGGTAATGGTAAATAATAGTTTTTAGCTTCAAACACTCTTCTTTCTACATCTACATTTTCATAAGAAAAAGTATCGTCGGTGTTTTTAGTAATCTTAACACCTTTTACATTTTCTGTGTTAATGATATCTTTCCAGCGTCTTAAATCATGAAAACGTTCGCCAGTAAAACAAAGTTCAATACGTCTTTCATTTTTTAGAAGGGTTCTAAAATCTGATTGAGTAGTAGATACTTCATCTAGATAAGGATCAAAAAATAATCCGGCTCTTTGTCTTACTCTCGCTAAAGCGTCTTTTGCAGAAAAATTATATCCAGCAGGTGTTACATCAGGTCCATAAGCTTCGTTTAAAGCTTCGGCATAGGCTAAATAAATTTCTGTTAAACCTAATTGTACATACACTTTAGGTTGGTTCGTGATAGGGTCTATGGCCGATGGGTCAAAATTTAAGTTATTTAGATATTTTTTTAAGTAATAACCAGTTCTTGTGCCTTCGTTAGGGATAAAACCTCCATAAGTATCTAATCCACCTTGAAAAGTTTCTATAGGGTTGTAATCGGTACAAGTCGCAGATGTAAAACATTGGTCTCCATTATAGAAAACGAATTTATAGAATCTATTATCTCTAGAAACGTATGGTGTGGTAGCATCGTAAGTACTATTGGCAGCACTAATAGGGTATCCATTAGATGCTGGAAAAGCTTCGATTAAGTTTTGAGAAGGGTTAACTTCTCCTTGACCGTATAAGGTTGGAGGGTATAATCTGTTTTCAAGACTATTGTTGTTTCTTGAATTACGCATTCTCCAAATATGGTCTGGATTGTCTTCTCTACTAAAATCGAATGATTGTAATGATTTTAATCCGCCATTTTTCACAATAACCTCATGTGCTAAACTTGCAGCTAATTCCCATTTAGTAGTATCGTTTGTTGGGTTAAAAGCAGGACTTGCAGCCATTAAAGCTACTTTTGCTTTTAGTGCATAAGCAGCTAAACCACTTGCTCTACCAATTTCTTGATCACTATACCCTGGGTTGTTGTTTTCATTACCAGAATAGGTAAGTGGTAAATTTTCGATGGCTACATCTAAATCTTCCATAATTTGAGTTACACATTCTGCATAGGTGTTTCTAGCTATAGAGGCATAGGCTTCATTCTCTAAAATTCCATCTATAATAGGAAAGCCAAGCATGGTGCCATTTTCATCAGGACCACCAAATACTTTTAGTAATTCCCATTCAGCAAAAGCTTTTAAAAAGTGTGCTTCGCCGTAGTATCTGCTTATTACGATATCGTTCAAATCTGAGCTTGCTTCAGATGGTAAATACGGTAAACCTTTATCGTGTACTAATTCAATATATTGATACACTTGTCTGATATTATCGTAGGATTGTTGCCAAACATAGCCGTAAGGGTTATCTGTAGGTCCCCAATAACTGGTTACTAGGGCTGTTTCTTGTGAATTTAAAACGCCGTTATCTGTTAGATATTCAATTGAAAAATCTCTGAAATAATCAAAAGAATAATCGGTATATACATCTTCAATAAGACCTCTTGAGCGTAATCCTGAAGATGTTATTTCTTCCTCTTGGGTGTATTGAATTTCGTCTTCTAAAAAACTACTACATCCTGAAAAGCTTAATCCCAAGACTATAATGGTTAATATTTTATTAGTTAATTTCATCTTTTTGTGTTTTTTTTTTAACATTTACTTATTAAAAATCTAAAGAAGCACCTAAAACAAACGTTCTCATCATAGGGTATTCATAAATTCCAGATCTAGGATCTTCTGGATCTAAATCGTTCATTTTACTAAATAATGCTAAATTACTTCCTCTTAAAAATAACTTCACGTCTGCAAATGGTCCGTTGCCAATGATTGATTGTGGTAAGGTATAACCTAATTCTAAATTAGATATTCTAAAGAAACTACCATCTACCAACCAATAGTCAGAATTTTTATAATTATTAATACTACTAATAGTACTTAACCTTGGGTTGGCGTTACCATTTGGAAGATCGCTATTTACGCTTCCGAAGTAGTTGCCTAAACCACCATGTTTAAAATAAGCGTAATTGTTAAGGTTAATATCATAACCGGAAACTCCCATACCTACAACATCTAAGTTGAAGCCTTTAAAGGCAACACCCACATTAATACCATAGTTAAATCGTGGTGTGTTATTACCAATAGCGCGTTGGTCTCTTACATCAATAACATTATCTCCATTTTGGTCTACGTACCTAACGTCGCCTACTTTTACATCTCCAAATTGAGGTAGGGCAGAACCTATATTATCTGCCGTAAAAAGACCATCACTTACGTAACCAATAATGTTATCTTCCGCTTGACCTTGTTGTAATCTGTATTGATCTGGGTAAGGTACTTCTGCAATTTTTTCGCCGGTAATCTTATTATAACCTGCGTTTACACTTACGTAATATTTAAAAGTATCAAAACTATCACTAAAAGTAATGTTTGAATTAAAACCTTTATTACTTCTTTGGGTAAAGTTTAATTGAGGTAAATACACATCATCTCCTAAAGCACTTGCATAAAGTTGACTGGCCTTTGTTAATTGATCTTGAATATCAATACTAAAGTAATTAATATCTAATTTCAACTTTTTGAACATACTTAATTCAAAACCAGCAAACATTTGATTGTAAACTACCCAGTCGATATCTTCGTTACCTGTAGTCGCTTGTCTGTATCCAAATTCATCTTGTGAATTATTTCCAGTACCTAGAAAAATGGTGCCATTATTTCTACCACCACCCCATGTGTCTAAATAATAGAATGTAGAAGCTGTATATTCTGTTCCTACCTGTCCAAAAGAGGTTCTGAATTTTAAATAATCGACCGTTTTACTATCCTTTAAGAAGTTTTCATTGGATGCGATCCAAGAAAAACCAAGGGTAGGGAATAGGTTGGTTCTATTGTGACCAATAAACTTAGAACTACTGCTAGAGTTTAAGTTGGCGTAAACAACATATTTATCTAATAACGCAAACGATCCATTTAAATTAAAGGTTAGGTTACGTTTATCTGGTTGTGTAGATTCTCTATTAGGTTGGTAATACAAGAGATGACTGAAATTTAAGTTTAATGAAGCGTCATTCATGTCCTTAAAGTAGTTAAAGTTACCACCGTAAGCAAAGTTTCTTTGAATAGCTGCATTCGATCTACCTACGTTAAGGTCTATCGATTCTTGTTTGTACAAATTTAAGGCTAATGAATCTAGTCCAGCTTCATCTTGTAAGTTTTCTAGGGTATATAAAGCTGGTGTATTGTTTGTTATAAGCGAGTGCGCATTATACGTTCGCATCATCACATACGTACTATACTTAAGTCCTGGTACATAGTCTTTAAAATCGAAATCTAAGCCTAAATCGAAAACCATATTGGCTGTATAATCTGTTCTAGTTCCTCCGTTTTCTAATTCAGATAATAAGTTTGTGTTGAACTGGTTACTTACTACATAGGCAGAATCACCCACTTTTAAAGGGAAAGCGTTTGCTGGTGTTGAAGTAATCCAATTAAACATAGCATCAGCATTAAGTACGGGTCTGTCATCTTCTCCAAACTTTCCATAAACACTGGCATGTGTTGTTAATAAGTTATTAATTTTAGTGTTTATTTTGGTTCTGAAAGTAAGGTTTCTTCCTTTAATAGGGTCACCAATTTTCTCAATACCTTTCCAATCGGAATACCCTAGGAATGCACTGTATGATACATTTTCTTCACCACCATAAAAATTAAACGATGCAAAATTAGATGGAGACGAATCTTCCAGAAAAGTATCCTGTCTGTTTACATTAGGAAAGTTTATAGGGTCTGAACCGTTGCTATAGGCAGCAATTGCTTCAGGGCTATAAATAGCGCCTAAACCATCATTGCTCGCAGCTTGGTTTATAACTGTTGCGTACTCTGAAGCTGATAACAGCTTAGGTAAGCGTGTTGTGGTATTAAGACCTCTTTGATAGTTAACCTCTATAGTAGGTTTTCCTATTTTACCTCCTTTGGTAATCACGTAAATAAGTCCGTTATCACCTAAGTTTCCTAACAAAGAATTAAAAGTACCATCACTAAGTACTAATACTTCTTCAACTTCTCTTAAATCTACTTGTAAACCTCTAGGTTGGCCATCAATTAACACATAAGGCGTACCTCCGTTTAATGTATAGGTATACCCACCATCGGCACCAGGTGTATTTGTTTGTCTTATAATTTTTAATCCTGGTACGCGTCCTCTTAGGGCTTCAGATAAGTTATCACCAGGTGTTTTACGAAGGTCATCACCAGAGACTCTAAATACGGCCCCTGTTGAATTACTTAAATTGAAAACCCCAAAAGGTGTTGTCAACATCTCGTCTTTACTAGTTGTTTGGAGCGAATCTTGTGCTGCCAAATTAGTTAGAGGTGTATTTTGAGCCACACCAATATTAATAACTACCGCATTTAGTAAGCAGAAAATAAAAATTTTCAATTCTGTTATGGTTAGTTTCATTTGTTTGATTTTATAATTTTTAGTTTGTGGAATCTCACGTTTTTGAATTCGTTTGTTTACCACCCCTCTGTTTGTCTAAATGTTGGTACAGCTTCAATTTCTGAACTAGGAATTGGCCACCAATAGTTCTTGTCAGAAAATGTTTTTCTAAGATCATTTTGTTCTACATTTTCAAAACTAAAACCAGTAGGGTATAGAGCAGATGTTCCACCTTGCCAGCGCATTTCTAAAAATTCAACTTTTAAATTTTCATCTAAATGTGCTACTTTCCATCTTCTTATATCATCATATCTAAAACCTTCAAAACACAGTTCAATGGCACGTTCATTTCTAATACGCTCTCTAAAGCTTTCTTTAGAGCCTGTATAAGAAGCGTGTACATTTGGCATGCCTACTCTATTTCGTATCATATTAATGGCCTCGATCGCTGTTAGGTTAGCTCCAGGAGCGGTACCTGTTGGTCCATAAGCTTCGTTCACTGCTTCTGCATAATTTAAATACACTTCACCCATTCTGAACAAAATATTATTGGCATAATAATCTAATTGACCTTTCCACCCTTGGGTTAAAAAATAACCATTAGGAATCCATTTTCTAATCCGGTATCCCGTTTTATTTTTAACCTGCCATAGTCTATTATTTGGCGTATTGGGATCGTGAATATCTAATCCAAGGTTTCCTTGTTCGTTCACAATTGCTAAATCGGCAAAGCCAGATCTATTTGTTGCATTTGAGGATGTTACCGTCCATGGCACACCATCAAATAAAATGGCATTGTAGAATCTAGGATCTCTGTTTATAAAAGGTTCTTGTGGATTGTATGAAGGATCATTCTCAATAGCCAAACCGTTTTTTGTTTCAAATTTGGCGACAAAATTAGCTAAGGCACCTATGTTCATCGGGTTGTTATTTCCTTTTGCGATGTCAAAACCAGTTGTTAAATAGGTTCTAGGTAGAGGCACTAAGGTACCACCACCACCAGCAGTAAAATCGTTTACTTCCATGAAAATAACTTCTGGAGGTAATGTTTTAGATTTCCCAGGGCCTACAAACATGCTTCTGTAAGGCTGTAATGCTTCTGGTTCTGGCTCAAAAAGATCGGCGCCTTCGTGATCAACATCTATGCTATTGGCATTAGGCGCACTAGCAAGCGTGTATAATCCATTATCATTAGCGAAATTAATAAGGTTTGAAGCTGCTGCTGCGGCATCTACCCATGCTTGTTGGCTATTAGCTGTGTTTACTAAAGGGCTGGCTCCGAATAATGTTACTCTAGACTTTAAGGCGTAAGCGGCACCTCTTGTTGGGCGACCTAAATTCTCTGCAGTCCAACTTACAGGAAGTAAACTTATGGCAACATCTAAATCTTCTAGCATATTTGCTAAATTACTTTCGTAGGTTTCTCTTTCTTGATCAAATGGGTTATTAAGGTTTAAGTTTTCCTTTAAATAAAGAAGACCTCCGTGACGCTTCGTCATTAGATGGTAAAAATAAGCTCTTAGAAAATAAGCTTGCCCTTTTAACTCATTAACCTCGGCTTCAGTAGCGTTTATTATTTTGTCACTGTTTGCAAGAAAACTGTTTACGGTTCTAATACCTCTCCAAGATTCAAAATACCTGGAAACAAAATTTGGTGTTTGACCTTGACCTACATCACCATTAAGGTTCATTAAGGTTAAATAGTCTGAATTTGCATAAGACTGGTACCTTTCTGGCACATTGTTATTCATTCTTCCAGGGTAGCCTTCTCCTGCCATGGTCATGGCTGGGAGTACATCTGGATTGTTGGATTTTGCACTTACTTCCGATATTAAACTGGTATAAGCACCATCTAAAAATCTTTTAGCCAAACGAATATCGCTAAAAACATCGTCTTGGTCTAATCCTTCGAAATCTTGGACTTTTTCTAAATAATCTTCACAGCTGAAAAATAGACTAACAAAGATTAAAATGAATGTATATTTTGTTGTTTTCATAGTTTTAATTTTTAAAAGCTCATATTTAAACCTAGGTTAATTCTTTGTAGTATAGGGTAAGAACCCGGTGAATTACCTTCAGGATCGGCATATTTCAAGTCTGAAAAGGTAAGTAGGTTTGTGCCACTAAGATATAATCTTAAATTGTTTAGACTGTTACTGTTGTCCATATTAAAATCATAGCCAATGTATACGTTTCGTAATTTAATATAGTCTAAACTCACAATTCTTGCTGTTGTTGCTGCGGCTAAATTAGGGTTGTCCAGCCCTACGTGTAATGCTGGATAACTCGCATCAGTATTGGTTGGTGTCCAATAATCTAATTGGCCAAAACGTCCAACGGATTCTCCACCTGGTAGTGCGTAGGCTAAACTTCCATTAACAAGCCCTTTATGGCCTTCGATACCGTTAATTAAGGTACTCATAGACCATCTTTTATAAGACCAGTTAAGTTTTAAACTATAACTGTGTTGAGGTGCATCTGGTAAATCGAAACGAATCATATCTTCTAAATTATTTCCAATTACAGTTCCATTGGCGTTATAATCTATATATCTATAATCTCCCAATCCAGGGTTACCAGCATAATATGGGTAGTTTACTAGTTCGTCAATATTTTGAAAATAGCCATCTGTTTGTAATAAAGCCGAGGCCCCAGCTGGTTTACCTGCTATTTTTGTGTATTCTGGCGTCCCAGGTCCATCTGCAGGACTTGAGAGAATACGGTTTTCATAGAAACCATAAACGGCGGTTGCAGAATATTTAAAGCCTCCTGGTGTTTTGTTTTTATAAGTTAGTGTGGCTTCGTAACCATGACTCTCTGATGCTCCTAGGTTAGCAAAAGGAAGACTGGCGTTAGAACCAAAGTAAGCTGGAATTGTAGCCGAAGGTCTGTTAATCAAACCATCTCTTTGGTCTTTGAAAAATTCAACTTCTCCTGATATTTTATTATTAAAAAAACCGAATTCAATACCTAAATTTTGTTTTGTAACAGTAGACCATGTTAATAGTTCGTTACCTATTTGAGATTCAGAGATAGGGAACAGACGGTCTGTGTCACCTTCACCAAAGTTATATCTCCATGTTTCTCTTGGTCTTGAAGAATCATAGAAACTTAAATATTGCCAGCGGTTGTTACCCAAGCCACTTTTGGTACCAGTTGTACCATGAGAATATCTAATTTTAAAGTTATTGATAGCAGGAATGGCCTTTTTTACAAATTTTTCTTTAGCTAAATTGATACCTACAGAGTAAGATGGGAAAAACTTAAAACGAGAACCTCTTGCGAAAGTTTCATCGCCATTATACGAGCCATTTAACTCGAAAAAATAACGTGTATCATAATCATAGGTCGCTCTGCTCACCCAAACTTCTTCAAAATAAGGGAATTGCGTATTGTTAATTCTCTTATTACGGCTAAAAGCAGCTAAACCTGTAACATTATGTTTTCCAAAAGAACGCTTATAATCTAATTGTGCTTTTTGATAGGTTATTTCTTGAGTACTTGTAATGTTTTCGTCACCTAAATTAAAGTCGAATGGGCGCTCATAATCTCTACCTTCAAAAGAATCCCATGTACCATCACGTAATAAATCATAGCGATCTAGTCGTGATTCTACTGATGAATCAAATGAAATGGTGCTCGTTGTTTCGTAATTACTTATAAAGTTATACTTACCAATAAAAGACAAACCTTTTGTAACAAAATCCAATTCTTGTTCTAATTGGAAATCCATAGAAAAGACAGTGTTCAACACATTAGAAGATCCACTCAAGTTGTTACCTACAGTACCACTAATTGGGAATCTTTTTTCTACTAATCCGGGATAAAGCGGGTCTGGGTATTGCTCTAATACCGATTCTGGGTAAAAAGGTACGCTTCCTCCAGGGGATAATGTATATAAGCCTAAAAAGTTACCGCTTCCGCCAGCCTTATTCTGGTCTTCAACACGGTTACTAATACTGGTTTTTAATTTGGTTGTTTTAGATAGGGTGAAATCTAAATTTCCACGAAAAGAGTATCTTTTAAATTTATACTCAGGATCGAAGTTAAAAAACTGTTGTGAATGGGTAATATCACCTTCTTGTAAATATCCAGCAGAAGCATAATATTTTACGAAATCAGTACCACCTCTTACAGAGACCGATTGATTCGAACTTGTTACGTAATCTTTTGTGGTGTAATCAATCCAATCTGTATCGGGGTAGATGTATGGTAAATCGCCATCTCTCCAATGGTTCAAATCAGTTTGCGAAGAAAAACCACTATCAAAAGCAGCATCATTATAAACCCCTACATTACGTAAACTCTCAGCAGTATAAGCATCTAAAGAATCATACGTATCTGGGTATAGTTTTACAGCAAATTCACTAGTAAAACTTACTTTAGGCCTACCTATTTTTCCACGCTTCGTTGTTATAATAATAACACCATTAGCACCTCTAATACCGTAAACTGCTGTTGCAGCACCATCTTTAAGTGTACTAATACTTTCCACGTCTCTTGGGTCTATGTTTGAAAATCCACCTACAATTTCGACACCATCTACTAAAATTAGTGGGTTTGCATTTCCACGAATAAATATTTGACCATCATCTGCTCCAGGTTGTCCACTACTTTGAACAATGTTAAGTCCAGGTGATAGACCACTAAGGGCATTGGTTATGTTGGCAGAACCAGTTTCTAATAGTTCGGTTCCTTTAACTTGATTAATAGCTCCTAAAACACTTTCTTTCTTTTGACTACCGTAACCTACAATTACAATTTCGTCTAAAGCAGAAGCGTTTTCTTTCATTACAACATCTAGCTTCTTTTGAGATTTAATAGTAATTTGTAGATCTTCGAAACCTACATAAGAATATATAAGAACGGCTCCCTGTTTAACGTTCAATGTATAATTTCCATCAAAATCTGTTACGGCACCGGTTGATGTACCTTTTACTATAATATTAACACCTGCAAGAGGCATGGTCGTTTCGTCTGTGACTGTTCCTGAGACCACGGTTTGTGACCATGCAGAGACGAGACTAAAACAACATAGAAAGAGTGTAAGTATTTTTAACTTCATAATTTCATAATTTAATTAGTTTTTAGTTTTGGTTTTAAGTTTTATTTAATCCTACGAGTAAAAAATCAGTGTTAAGATATTACTTCTACAAAATTAGCAGGTTTAATCGTTTAGGGTTTCTCAATTAAGGGGTTCAAATGTTACAGAAATGTTAATTCCTGTATGAAAAGCACTCAAAATGTAAAGAACTTAGGTTTACGATGTGTTTCCTAAAAAAAAGCTTTGCTGTATTCAATTTGGTTATTTTACAGCAATTTCATCTATAAAAAGACCGCTGTTATTTAAGGTTTCTATGGTTATAGTGTTCGCACCACGATCTATTTTAATAGGTGCTTTTACTTGATTCCAAGTACTTCCCTTGGTTGCTGTATTGGGTAAAAATAGTTCGCTACTTACTATCTGTCCATTCACTATAACTTTAATATGGGTCCCAGATTTGCTTGCTGTTTTTGAACTATAACGAATATATAAATCGGCATTACCCGCACCACCATCATTTTCTTGATACCAAGAGATGGAAGCGCCTTTTTGATCCATGCTAACATAGCCACTACCATTAAAACCTTCTCCTTTTGATGCTATTTGTGCATTTTTAATAGTGGCATCTTCAGCTTGATCTCCTATTTGCCCTTGAGACGCTAGGGTTTCATTCCATGTAAAACCTTCGTTTTGTCCAAAAGTTTCCTCTAAAACTTGTATAGGCTTCCCATCAACAACGATTAACGCTTTTACAGTTGTTTCCAAGTTAATTTGAAAAGCTTCTGTATAAATGGCAGATTGCTGGGTTGGAGTGTCTCCATTTGTAGTGTAATAAATATCTATTTTAGGATTGATTTTTGCGCCTCTTAAATTGATAATATTAATATCGATGCTCACTTGGTTAGAAGTAATTAACTTCTTTTCTCCCAAAATACAACTCGCCAATAGATTAATAGGTTCTGCTGGGTTTGTAGACGTAATGTAAGCACGCGTTAAGCCGTAAAAAGCTTTTCTATGGTTAGGACCTACATGTTGTTCTACATCCACAGGACTTCCATTATCTAAGGCTTTTATTTTACCTGCTCCAATGACATTAAAATAGGTTCTGTTTTCTCCATATGGATAAAAGGTTCCATGGGCATCTGTAGTGGTAACACGAACTTGCACAATATCATCCGTTATATTTCCTAACGATTCACCATCTACTGATAATTTAATTTTAGAAGGTTGCTTTGCTGTTTTTATTATTTCTTCTGAAATTGCTTTCCCAGCTTTATAACCAACAGCTTTTAAGGTTCCTGGTTTCCAAGGCACCATCCATTGGCATTGCATGGTTTCCCATGCTGTTCCTGGCGTTTGTTTTCCTAAGGATGTATTATTGAAAAATAGCTCCACTTCATCACAATTGGAATAAACCCACACAGGAATTTCAGTACCTAAAGCCACTTTTGGATGTGTCCAATGTGGTAAAATATGCACCATTGGCTTGCTAGTCCATTGACTTTGATATAAATAGAATAAATCTTTTTCAAAATTAGCTAAATCGATAGCACCTCCCATGAAGGCTCTAAAAGGCCAACCTCCGTGTACATAACCTGCTTCGCCAATATAATCATGACCCGTCCAACGGAAAGAGCCTGCATACGCCGGAATATCTCTTAGTTGCGCAATGTTTAATCGTGAAGAAACACGTACCGTGGCGTTATCATAACTGGAGTTGAAAATTTGTTTTCTGTTTTCTCTGTCTGCTTCCGCTACCCAATCGTGTGTAAAAACTTCTTTTTCGGTTAAGTCTGCAATGGCATAAGGTCTTTGGTTTTTATTAGGGAAGCCATCTCGAAACCATGTTTTTGTTCTGTAATAGCCTCTAACTTGCCAAGTATGGGTGTTTTCTGTACCTATAAAGACTTTGCCTTCTTGGTTTTTTTCTAAATTTTCTAGAAAACCTTTCTTTTCGCTGCTTCCGTTTACTCCTAAAACATTCATGAATTCAGATCCTGAATGTCCTGAAGTTACTGGTCGGGTAGGGTCTAAGGCATTGCAAGCTGCAACCAAATCTTTACCAATAGCGCCACGTGTTTCATTACCAACGCTGTAAATAACAATGGATGGGTGGTTTCTGTCTCTTTTTATCCAATCGGTTAAATCTTGCTTCCACCAGGTATCGAAATGATGTGCGCCATAATCGTTAGTAGCTTTTTTCATCCAACCATCAAAAATCTCATCCATAACCAACATGCCTAATTCATCACAGATGTCGTAAAAATCGGGTGTTTGTGGATTGTGAGCAGTTCGAATCGCATTCACGCCCATATCTTTTAATTGCTGAATTCTAAAACGCAGTATTTTGTAAGGTACCGCAGCACCTAAAGCGCCAGCATCTTGATGGTTACATACACCTTGTAATTTTACGTTTTTACCGTTTAACCACATGCCAGTTTCTGGTTTCCACTCCACATCTCGAATACCAAATTTGGTTTCAACTAGGTCTACCACCTTGTTGCCTATTCGTAATTCGGTTTTTAAAGTATATAAGTAAGGTGTTTCAGTAGACCAACGATTGGGGGTATTGATGTCTAATTCGGTTTTAATTACAGCTTCTTTATCTAGCTTTGTTTTATCTTTTGTAGTCGCTACTACAAGACCATTTTTATCAATAATTGAAGTGATTAGTTTTGCGTTTTTGCGTTTATCATTATTACTAACTAGTTGTGTTTCAATAAGAATTTTGTTCCCTTCAGTTCTAATAAAAATCCCATCTCTGGAAATACGGGCTTTGTTCTTTACGTCAATCCATGTGTTTGCATAAATACCACTTCCAGTGTACCAACGTGCTGATGGTTGCTTATCATTATCAACGCGAACAGCAAATGTTATCGTCTCAGAATTTTGAGCTAGTTCACTAATATCATATGCAAAAGAAATCCATCCATAAGGTCTGGCACCTAATTCTTTACCATTTGCCCAAACGGTACTATTCATAAATACACCATCAAAAGCAATTTCAATATGGTTTCCTTTCCAAGTTTGAGGAACAGTAATTGTTTTTCTGTACCATCCAAAACCAGCAGGTAAATAGCCGCATTGTGCGCCCATAGGGTTGCTTTCGTCATACGCGCCTTCAATGCTCCAATCGTGTGGTAAATTTAAAGTTCTCCAGGAAGCATCATCAAATGCCATTTGTTCGGCACCGGCAACATCTTCTTGTACAAATTTCCAATTCGCATTGAAATTTAGTCGCTCGATATTAGTTTGTCCTTGAACATGAAATCCAGTGAGTGTTAGACATAGACTTAAAAACAGAATCAAGTTTGTGATACTTTTTGTTTTACAATTCCCTTTGTAGTTAAGCATACTTTTATTTTATAATTAGTAGTTGAATTTTTATTCAAAACCCATGTGTTTTGGGTAGGTTTTATAATGTATAATAGATTTCAAATATATCAACTTAAATGCGCCTTTGCTTATCAATTACTACCCACAAATGTTGCAAACATATAAAAGCCTGAGCACAAACGCCTAAAAAGAGGTGTTTGCAACATTATACAGCTTCTTTCTTTTAAGTGCTAATGTCGACATAAAATAAAAGTTATAAACCTTTAAAATGAGTTTTGAAAAGTACCGTGGTAAATTTTTAAAGAGGATTTAATCATTGAATAAAGGTTTTTCAACGGAAAACGCACTTAATAAGTAACATATCACCCCCTTAATTGAGAAATTAAATTTCATTAAACAACTTAAATTTGAAGTGTAATACACTTGGCACTAAATAATTGTGTGAATTAAAAAAAAGGGAAGTTCATTTTTATTTTTTTTAATTGAAAAAAGAACGGTCCAACAATTTCTGTGTAAAGAATATTTAAATAGTTAGTTAATATGAAAAAAATAAAATTACCTGTATTCCTTTTTGGCATTGCCTTAATGGTTTTAAACATGAGCTGTAAGAGTAAAGTTCAAAATGCAACGGCAAATGTGGAGGGCGATTTCCAAAAACCAAACATAGTTGTTATATATCTGGACGATTTGGGATATGGCGACTTAAGTTGCTATGGAGCTACAGAACTTCACACTCCTAATATCGATGCTTTGGCAACTGGAGGTGTGAAATTCACGAATGGTTATGCAACTTCTGCCACTTGTACACCAAGTAGGTATGCGCTGTTAACCGGAATGTATCCGTGGAAAAATAAAGATGCTAAAATATTACCAGGAGATGCCCCTTTGTTAATAGATGTGCAACAGCAAACTTTACCAAAATTACTATCTAAAGCGGGGTATCAAACAGGTATTATCGGGAAATGGCATTTAGGTTTGGGTTCTGGTGATGTAAACTGGAATGAAACTATTAAACCAAGCCCGAATGAAGTAGGTTTTGATGTGTCTTATATTCTAGCAGCTACACAGGATCGAGTGCCAACTGTGTATATTGAAAATGGAAATGTAGTTAATCTAGATAAAAACGATCCTATAGAAGTTAACTATAAAAAGAATTTTGAAGGCGAACCTACCGCTATTTCTAATCCGGAAATGCAAACAATGACATGGCATCACGGTCATAACAATAGTATTGTAAACGGAATTCCAAGAATTGGTTATATGAAAGGTGGTGAAGCAGCAAAATGGAGTGACGTAGATATGGCTGATCATTTTTTAGTGAAAGCTCAAAATTATGTGAAGACACATAAAGAGAAACCGTTCTTTCTGTATTACGCCATGCAACAACCGCATGTACCAAGAACGCCACATCCGCGTTTTGTAGGTAAATCTGGAATGGGCCCAAGAGGCGATGTTATTTTAGAAGCCGATTGGTGTATTGGTGAATTCATGAAAACTTTAGAGGCAGAAGGTGTTTTAGAAAATACATTGATTGTGTTTTCTAGTGATAATGGCCCTGTTTTAAATGATGGGTATTATGATGATGCTGTAGAGAAACTAGGAAATCATGACCCAAAAGGAGGTTTACGTGGTGGTAAATACAGCTTGTTTGAAGCAGGTACTCGTGTTCCTTTTATTACCTATTGGAAAAATCACATCAAGCCAAATGTGTCTGATGCTTTAGTGTGTCAAATAGATTTGTTAGCCTCTTTAGGGAGTCTTGTAGGTGTTGAAGATAAAACAACAGACAGTGAAAATATATTGAATGCTTTATTAGGTGAAGCAGAAAAAGGACGCGGTCATTTAATTATTGAAGCAAATTCGAATACCGCTTTAAGAAGCGGTGATTGGATTATGATTCCGCCATACAAAGGCAGTCCTATGAATAAAAAAGTAGGAACGGAAACAGGGGTTTCATTACAATACCAATTATTTAATTTGAAGGAAGACCTTGGTCAAGAAACTAATTTAGCCAAATCGAACCCTGAGAAATTGGAAGACATGGTTCAAATTTTCGAAAGATTAAAACAATAAAATAAAAGGAAGTTAAACTTTACTCCAAGAAAACGCACAAGCAAATGGCTAAAATCAGAAACCTTATAAGCATCGGTATCCTTGCATGCTGTTTCAATACTAAGGTGATGGCATTTCAGAAAAACCAAGAAAAACCCAATATCATTTTCATTATGGCCGATGATTTGGGGTATGGCGATTTGGGCAGTTATGGACAAACAAAAATTAAAACGCCGCATCTAGATAAAATGGCCTCTGAGGGTATGATTTTTACCAATCATTATGCCGGTTCTACGGTGTGTATGCCTTCCCGTGCCAGTTTACTAACAGGTTATGATCAAGGTCATGCCAGTGTGAGAGGGAATCCTATTTGGACGGAAAGTGGTAACCCTGTGAACCTTCAACGGAATGAAATTACAGTTGCTACCGAGCTTAAAAAAGTGGGATATAAAACAGCTATCATTGGGAAATGGGGGCTTTCTGAAGGTGTTACTAATGAGAATATGCCATCGGAACATGGTTTTGATTATTTTTTAGGGTACAAAGAACACCGTCATGCACATCATTATTACTGGGATACATTATACCGTAATAATGATGCTTTTATTTTAAAGGATAATAAGTACGCCTTAAAACAAGGTAAATACACACACGATGTTTTTGTAAACGAGGCATTGGCTTATGTGGAAAAGGAAAAGAACCATCCGTTTTTTCTGTACTTAGCACTAACAATTCCTCATTTAGAATTAACGGTTCCTAAAGATTCCAAAGAACCTTATCAAAAATTAGGATGGCCTAAACGAAAAATGAATACCACAGGCCATTATAAAAATGATGAAGAAGGAAATACCGCATATGCTGGTATGGTCTCTCGAATGGATAGAGATTTAGGGCGCTTATTTGAGAAACTAAAGGCTCTAGGAATTGAAGATAACACCATTATTTTCTTTACAAGTGATAATGGGCCTGAATATGAAAGATATGATAAATTCTTTAATAGCAACGGCGCATTAAAAGGAGGGAAAAGAGATTTATATGATGGCGGAATACGTATCCCGTTTATAGTTAAGTATCCCGGTAAAATTGCTCCGGGTTCTAAAAGCAGTCACATCTCTGCTTTTTGGGATTTCTTACCAACCGTTTGTGAATTGGTTGGAGTGACACCTACTCATAACGACATAAACGGAATTTCTTTAGTACCAGAATTGATGGGAAATCAAAAGAAACAAAAAAAGCATGACTATCTATACTGGGAGTTCAACGAAAAACAAGGACCTATTCAAGCCATTCGTAAAAACGATTGGAAATTGGTTTGGAAACTTGAAGGAAAACCAGAGTTATACAATCTTTCTACTGATATAGGGGAAACCAAAAACCTTGCTTTGCAAGAACAAGATAAATTAAACGAAATGCTCACATTACTTAAAAAGATTAGGACAGAGCATAAAGAATTTCCTTTAACCACGAGGGAAATAGCACTAAGAAAGCGCCTTAATAATTAAAGGCAGATAAAAAACTATTTTAAAAACGATAATAACTAAACCAACTAATAATGAAACATATTTTACAATGTACCTGTTTATTCTTGCTATGTACTTCAAGTTTATTCAGTCAAACTAAAGTCTTGTCATTACAGAATGCTACCGGAATTGTAACCGATAATTTAGGCTCGGTAATTAAATGGGAAAACCAAATTGTAGGCTATGGAGATGCCACACAAAGTAATACAAATCTTGGTGCCGAAGAATCACAAGAAACCTACCCAGGAAAAACAACAGTTCTATTTAATAGAGACGGCTCGTTTCTAGAACTTGAAGGTTCAAATACTTCTATTTCAGATAACGCTTACAGTGTTTTTTATGTGGGCAAAACAGAGAATTTAACAACGAATAAACCTGCGGGCTTATTAGGAAACTATGATATGAGTGGAGGGTTTTCTAGTTGCTATGGCATTAGGTTTGTAAGGCTGCAAGATGGCACCATTGGTTTTGACTATGCACGACCAAATTATACACGGGTAACTTTAGGGACTAATCAAATAACTGAAAATAGTTATTTCTTTTTTGGTTTTACGATGGATGCTTTAGGGAATTATCAATATTTTGATAGCACTTCTCCTCTAATAACGTCAGGCACTATCACTAACAACATGCGTGCTAACCCTAATGAAAATCTTAAATTTAATATTTTTGAAGAAGTAGCTGGAGCACAAACATACAACCACACAGAGGTTGTAGAATTAACCATGTTTGATGGCGCACTTTCTACGACTCTATTTGAAGATGAATACACGCGATTAGCCACAGAATACCCAGAACTTGTTACAGCAGAATTTTCAGTGGCAGATGTGTTGCCAGCTAACCGTACTGGGTTGCCTGCCACATCTGATATTGTAATAAACTTTAGTCAAAATGTAGATGCTACTTCTGTATTACCAAAAATTTATGTTGATAAAAGTGATGTGGAAGCGACTGGAACATGGAGTTTATCACCTTCTAACACACTTACTTTTTCACCAGATCAAAATTGGCCAGCGAATGTATTAGTGTCTTTGCAAATACAAGAAGGACTAAAATCGACTGATGGTATTGCCATCGATTTATCTAAAGGATCAAAATACAATTTCATAGTAGAAACAGATGAAGATTATGGTGTTTCAGAAAATATAGTACTAACATCCATAGCAACGGTGGATTTTCCTCAAGAAGGGCACACCTTAGGAATGAAATTAAACTTACCAACCAATAGAACTCATAAAATGCCTGTGCATATTTGGGTACACGGTGGCGGTTGGTCAGGAGGAACCGCCGCTGCATCTGCAGGGGCTTATTCTCCTCATGGAGAATATTTAGCTGAAAATTTAGGGATTGCGACTTTAGGAATTGCATATAGATGTTCAGGTTCTAGCGGAACTTTTACTTTGGCAATGGAAGATGTAGCTACCGCATACCAATGGGCTTTAGATAATGCAGATGCCTATAATTTTGATATGACTAAAGTCTTTTTTAGTGGAGGGTCTGCGGGAACACCTTTAGCAGCCTTAGCATCGCAAAGGCTTCCTAATGTTATTGGGTTTATTGGATTTAATGGAATTTATGATTTTGTAAATGATGCAGGTGATTTTGGTACAGGCAATTGGTACAAGCAAAATGTGCCAAGTGAAGAGGCTAACTCACCTATTTTTCAACTTAAAACCAATCCACCAGCAACGATCATGATGCATGGTGATGCAGATACAACCATATCCCATACTCAAAGTACGCTTTTTGCAGACGCTATTAATACGAATGGAGGCGATGCCACGGCAGTAATATACCCAGGTGAAGTTCATGCCTTTTTTAACCCCGGAAAACCAGCTTATGAAGATGTTTTAATTGAAATGGTCAATTTTATGTCTCAAGCACTTAAAACAGCAGAAAGTTTGGGAGTTAATGATTTACGCATAAATGATGCTAAGCTATTAGCGTATCCCAATCCGGTAAAAAAAGGGGATACTCTTAATATTGCTTTAGATTCAAGTGGCATCCAAGGGGAACCACAAGTTCAAATAGTGAATCAATTAGGGCAGCAATTGGCGAAACCAGCTATGCATGTCGATACGAATACACTTTACATCGATACCCAAAAATATGAAGAAGGTATTTATTTCTTGAGCATTTTTGTGAATCAGACGTCTAAAACTGTAAAGTTTGTAATTCAATAATTCAACTAGGAAAACGAAAATAATAATTAAGCATTTTATAAATCTATAATTAAGATTTAAAAAGAAACTAAACTATACTTTATGAAAATTAAATTACTTTATGCATTCGCACTTTTTTGTGCTATGAATTCTTTTGCTCAAACGGATCCTTGCGGCACTAAAGTAGATGATACTTTCGAGGAAGCCGGAGCCTTGCCAAATGGCTGGACAGAATATAATACCTCGGGACGAGTAACTGTTGAGGGAGGTAAACTGAAGTTTAACCACAATACCACGAAGCCTTCGGCGTATCGTACTTTCAGCCCAACTTCTAGCGATTTGTCTTTTTCTTTTGATGTCTCTGCGTCACGTAATTCTGTGAATTGTCAAATTCACTTGGTGTCGTCAACAGGTAAATACTTATCTAGTATTGCCGTTGGGGTAGGACCAGCGACTATAAAATATGCAACAACCATGGAAGGTGGCGTTCCTAGTGGTTTTATACCAGGAACACCTGAAGTAAGTTTTAAAACGAATACCGTTTATACGCTTTCTGCGCAAGTAGATTTTACTTCAAAAAAAGTAAATATTTACAGTAATGGTGAACTAATGGCAACTGATGTTCCTTTTTTAGAAACGGCAGAAGATGTTGCTGAAATTGATATTCAGTTAATTTATATGTATTCCAATAATGGGCAATTCTATTTCGATAATATTTCCTTGATAAGTGGAGAGGCCAACAGATTACAATTAACTAGCAACGTAAATGCTGCAGAAAATTTAGTAGCATCTGCATCTATTGGCACTAGCTATAATCAATACCCACAATCTGCTGTTGATGCTTTTCAACTGGCAATTGATGATGCTAATGCAGTACTTGCCAATTGCGATTCCGCTTCAAATACTATAGATACATCTATGTCAGATCTTCAAGCGGCTCAAGATATTTTAGATGGGTCTCGAGTAAATGATCCGGTTCTTAAAGTGTACGATGGTTTTAATTTTTCAGGTGAAGAACACGAAATATACTGTGGTTATTACAATGGTGGTTTAGGAGCCTATGAAGATTGGGCTGTTTCATTTACGCTTGAAAAAGGGTATATGGCAACGTTTGCTCAAGATGTGAATGGCTTAGGGGTTAGTAAAATATATATTGCTCAAGATCATGCTATTGAGATTAACTTGCCTGCAGATTTGCAGCGTTCTATTTCATTCATTCGTGTGAGTCCTTGGTTTCCTGTAGGTAAAAAAGGAAGTTTAGGAGGCGATATAAAATGGAGTTCGGCAGATAACTATAATACTACTTGGCATTATAACTGGGGCTTGGAATCGCCTAGTCAGAGCTCAGGAGTGCAATTTGTTCCAATGGCGTGGAGTAAGTCTGATAATTGGACATCGCTTGAAAAGATGAAAGCAGTTGGGGAGAACATGTCCTTTAATAATCTCATGGCGTTTAATGAACCGGATAACTCGGGACAATCGAACTTAACGGTAGAAGAGGCTTTGGATGCTTACCCTAAACTTTTGGCTTCTGGTCTTAGACTGGGTGCTCCTGGTGTTGAGAATGTACAATATAGTTCAACAAATGATTCGTTTAATGAAGATTCTTGGATTAAAGCATTTATGGACGGGTGTGTAGCACGTGGTTACCGTGTTGATTTTATTCCAGCTCATGATTATGTGCGTCGTTCAAAGTCTAGCTTCTTGGAACGTTTTAAAGGTCTTCATGACCGATATAATCTTCCGATATGGGTAACAGAATACAACTATGGAAACCCAAATATGGGGTCGGCAAATATTACAGTAGAACAAGGTTACACTAATATAAAGGGCTTAACTGAAGTTCTTGAAGGGGCAGATTTTGTTGAACGTTACAATTGGTATTATTTCTTTGGTGCAGCTTCCGGTATAGGCGGTATAACTGATGGCGAACTGAATATCACGGGGCAATTTTATCGAGACCTTGAATCACAAAATCCCTCATACATTCAAGAAGTGTATGCGCAAGGCCAATTAAGTACTTCCGATTTTGATAGAGATAAAGGGTTAAGCATTTCGCCAAACCCGGTTACAAAAGGTATAATTACGGTTAACTATAGAGACTCTTACTTCTCAAAAGATACTACAATTAGAATTTTTAATAGTTCAGGACAAGAATTAAAAAAGTTAAATGATGCATCTAAACAAATTGATGTTTCTAAGTTCAGTAATGGCATTTATTTCATTCAGTTCATTTCTTCGGAAACAAATGTGACAAAAAAAATTATAGTTAATCAATAAGATCAGATTATGAGAAAATTAAATACACTACTAATTATATTATTTTTTACCATCTCTGGTTTTGCTCAAACAACTACCTGTGGTAGTGTTGTTGACGATACGTTTGAAGTGGACGGAGCTTTACCAAGTGGCTGGACCGAATACAACACCTCGGGGCGTGTTACTGTAGAGGGCGGTAATTTGAAATTTAACCACAATACCACCAAGCCTTCGGCGTATCGCACATTCAGTCCTACTTCTAATGATTTGGCCTTTTCTTTTGATGTATCTGCTTCACGTAATTCTGTGAATTGTCAAATTCACTTGGTGTCATCAACAGGTAAATACTTATCTAGTATTGCTGTAGGTGTTGGACCAGCGACTATAAAATATGCTACAATCATGGAAGGTGGCGTTCCTAGTGGTTTTATTCCTGGAACACCAGAAGTAAGTTTTAAAACGAATACCGTTTACACACTTTCTACTCAAGTTGATTTTACAAATAAAAAAGTAAATATTTATAGTGACGGCATATTAATGGCGGCCGATATCCCTTTTTTAGAATTAGCCGAAGATGTTACTAAAATTGATATCCAATTAATTTATATGTACGCCAATAATGGGCAATTCTATTTCGATAATATATCGATATTACGTGGAGAAGCCAACAGATTGCAATTAACGAGCAATGTGGCTGCTGCTGAAAATTTATTGGCATCTGCATCTATTGGAGATAGTTATAATCAATATCCACAGTCTGCTGTTGATGCTTTTCAATTGGAAATAAATGATGCTAATACGGTACTTTCAGATTGTGATTCTGCTTCAAATACCATTGACACGTCTATTTCAGACCTGCAAATAGCTCAAGATATTTTTGAAGGGTCTCGAGTAAATGATCCAGTTCTTAAAATTTATGAGGCTTATAATTTTGCTGGTGAAGAACATGAAATGTATTGTGGTTACTATAATGGTGATTTAGGCGCTTATAATGATTGGGCAGTTTCTTTTACTTTAGAAAAAGGATATATGGTCACTTTTGCAGAAAATATAAACGGTACGGGAGTAAGTAAAGTATATATAGCCGCCGATACTGATTTAGCAATTAATTTACCAGCAACTTTACAAAAGAAAGCCTCTTTCATTCGTGTTTCGCCATGGTTTAATGTGCAAAAGAAAGGAATGGCTGGAAAAGGTACAGATGTTATAGTTGAGTTTGATAATTCGTGGCATTATAACTGGAGTATTTCAGGTTCAGATGTGGGTGATGCCAAATTTGTTCCAAATCAATGGAGTGGAGGTTCTGTTGCTAACGCAATAAGTTTAGGTAATAGAATGGACATCTCACATTATATGTCTTTTAACGAACCCGATGGATCAGAGCAAGCAAATATGACCGTAGATAGAGCTATTGAAAAATATGAAGATATGCTCGCTTCTGGTTTACGTTTAGGTTCACCAGCAAATAAAGATAATGCAAAAGGAGGCGTATGGCGTGATGAATTTATGACCAAAGCTGAAGCTGCAGGATATCGTGTAGACTACATTGTAGTTCATTATTATAAAAAAACCTCACCTGCAAATTTTTACAATTGGTTGAAAGCTATTCATGATAAATGGCAACGTCCTATCTGGATTAAGGAATTTAATTATGGAGCAACTTGGACCGATCAACCTGCTTCAAATGAGGCAGCAAGAGATGGGTTGCAATCTTATATGAATATGTTAGATAACACTAGTTTTATAGAGCGTTATGCTGTATTTACTTGGCAACCAGATAAACCGGTTTATTCTTTAATGACTGTTCGTAATCCAGTAACCTTAAGTAGTTCTGGCATCATGTATAGAGATCATACATCACCATTAGCTTACAGTCAGGAGTCCTATGCACAAGGCGAACAACTATCTGTAAATAACAATGCGATGTCAACGCATGTTTTGGTTTCAAAAACAGTAGTGTCAAATGGTTTTTTAAATTTGATTTATTCAGATGAAATCAAAAACAGTAGAATAGAACTTAGTATTTACAACACCTCAGGGCAGCTTGTAAATAAGGTGTCTGACTCTAGTACTGAAATAAATGTTAACCGCTTGTCTAGTGGTTTATATATTGTTAAAATAGAATCTAGTTTGGGGGTTTTTACTAAAAAATTTATAATTCAATAAGGTTTACGTTTATAAAAGAACAGGACAAGATCTAAAGTGGATTTAAAGTGTGAAAACCAACAAAATGAAATTAATTAAAATGATGAAAAGATTACATGTGAATAAAATTAAAATAATAGGTATTGTTTTAATTTTAGGTTGCTTCAATTTTAAGGCATTTAGCCAGACTATTTATACCAACGACATGGATTATGTTTTAGGAGACACAAAGCAACGCTTCATTACAGGGGCAGTGACAACACAAGCGCAGGCAGATAATTTGTTAACGGGATTTAAGACTATGAAGGTAAATGGAATACGTATTCCTATTTTTCCAATAGGTGAGAACCCAGAACCAGCTATAATGGACTATTTTTTCGAACAAGCTCTTGCTCAAGGGTTTCCTGTTTTTGCGAATCCAGCACAAGATTCTGGGGCACGTAGAATAGCGAGTGGTTCTCTAAAAAGCGCAGATTTAATTACAACCAGAGACAATCCGAATGCAACCGCAACCGTTATTAATGTGGTTTCTCAATTTGCATTAGACCACCCAGGACTTAAATGGATTAATCCCTTTAATGAAGATGGAAAACCTGGAGATGCTTGGAGTGCAGCGCAAATGAATGCGATCTATAGTGGCGTTAAAGCAAACATGGAATCGTATTTTGCTAACGGCCAAATTCCAAATGTTCCTGAGTTAATAGGGCCATGTGTTTGGGGGCTTCCAGCGTCTATATTAGTAATGGAACAAACCAATATCGGTGAATATATTACTGTGGCATCAAGCCATAATTTAGGTTTTAATCACGGGAGGTGGCCCGATTTTATTGCCTTAGCAAATGCGAATACAACTGGAGGTGTTTCCAATCCTTTACCTGTTTGGGATTCTGAAGTGAATAACAGTAATAATGGAGGTCTTTCACGAATTGATGCGGCAATAGCAAATGAAGTAGATGGCTTAGTTATATACAATTCTGGGAATACCATTAATATCAATAATGGAAAAATAGGCGACCTTAATGAAGTCTATATGTCTAAGTATTTAAAGCCATTTGTTAACCTTGCACTTACTGGTACAGCTACACAGTCATCAACAAATCCAAGTTGGAATATGGAGGCTTCTCGTGCCATTGATGGTGATATTGCAGGGAGCTTTTCGGGGGGAAACGGATCGATTTCATTAACAAGTAGTGAAACAAACCCTTGGTGGCAGCTAGATCTCGGTTCTAATACAGAAATAGGATCTATTAAAGTATTTAATAGATCGGATGGATGTTGTAAAGCCAATATGTCTAATTTTACAGTGACAGTCACAAACACTAGTGGTGCAGAAGTTTTTTCTGAAACTTTCACAGATTTTCCAGATCAAGCACAGGTAGTTGAAACAGGTAATGTAACTGGTAGAATTGTTAAAATTCAATTAAATGCAACAGCGGCCTTAGCAATAGCAGAAGTACAAGTTTTTGCTCCAGAATCACAATTATCCATAGCTGATTATAGTGAAGGTGTTGAAGTAAGGGTCTATCCAAATCCGGCTTCCGATAGTGTTACGGTGGCAGCACCTATATCCATATATAATCAATATGAAGTATTCAACATTAATGGACAGAAAATGTTAAGTCATAAAATTTCAAACGATGCGTCTGAAATAGTGATTGACTTAGGTGAGCTATCCAAAGGTATTTATATATTAAAATTAATGGGAGCGGAATCTTCTAAAATCCATAAGCTTATTAAGAATTAGTTTTAAGAGAACGTCTATTTACTAGTACACAATTAACAAAGCAGCATCTATCATGGATGCTGCTTTTTTTGTTTGAGTAGGATTCTATGTTATTAGCTTGAATTCAATAAGAAAGCAATGGTTTAGCAACAAATTGACTCCATAATTGAGAATTTAGAAAGCTCTGAAAATGTTTACTTTGTGTTAAAGAGCTAAAACACCTATTTTCCTATTTAAAAAAACGGAAAAGGGTGTTTGTAAAATGAGTAGTTCGATGTTTTAAGTTGGTCAAAACCGATTAAAAACAGACCTCAAAGTTCACTTAAATTTCAGAAAAATGAGAATAGAAAATTACACAAAAAGTATTAAAGTTATTTTATTTGCCTTGGTAACGGGATGTCTTAGTTTTAACTCGTTTAGCCAAACTATTTATACTAATGATATGGATTATGTGCTAGGTGATACAAAGCAAGCATTTATTACAAATCAAATTACAACCATAGAAAAAGCAGATAATTTACTTAAAGGTTTTGCTAAATTGAAGGTAAACGGTATTCGTATCCCGCTTTTTGGAAGAGGTGTTGATGGTGTCGATCTTAATCCTAACAAATCAATGATGGATTATTTTTATAATCAAGCCTTGGCTCAAGGTTTTGATATTTTTGCAAACCCTGCCCAAGGAGGTGGAGGCCATAGAGTAGCAAATAATAGACTTAATGGAAATGGTTCTAATGAAGGTGCAGAGTCATCTGTAAATGGTGTTCAAGCTGCAACCGATGAATTGGTTAATAGAGTCATACAATTTTCAAATCAATATCCAGGATGTAAATGGATAAATCCATTTAATGAGGATGGAAGGGCAACTAATAGTACTTGGAGTATCAGTCAAATCAATGAAATATATCAAAGACTTTATAATCATGGTGTAAACGGTGCAGAATTAATAGGACCTTGTACTTGGGGGCTTCCTGCGGGAATTGACATGTTGCAGAATACTGCTATTGCAGATTATATTACTGTTGCAGCAACCCATAATTTAGGTTTTAATCATAACCAATGGTCTAGCTTTATAGCTTTGGCTAAGGCTGAAGGTTTTCCTGTTTGGGATTCTGAAGTGAACCATAATGATGCAAAAGATAACGGAACACGATTAGAAAAAGCCATTGAGAATAAAGTTGACGGCTTGGTTTTATACAATTCATGGAATACCATTAGTTTAACCGATGGGTCTATAAACCCAGCGGCACAAAATCAAATGCTTTTATACCTAAAAGACTATACGATACCCGTTAATATCGCAGTTAACGGTACAGCATCACAATCATCAACAAATCATGATTGGAATATGGAAGCGTCTCGTGCAATTGATGGAAATACTGCAGGTAGCTTTGCATCTGGAAACGGATCTATTTCACTTACCAATGTTGAAGAAAATCCTTGGTGGCAAGTTGACCTTGGAGCGAATAAAAGAATAGATGATATTAAAATTTTTAATAGAACAGATTCTTGCTGTAAAAATAGAATGTCGGATTTCACGGTATATGTTATCGATGCTAGCGGAACAACTACCTTTTCTAAAACATATACAATAGCTCCAGATCCTTCGGTTGTAGTTAATGCAGGTAATGTTCAAGGGCAAATTATTAGAATACAGTTAAATTCAAATAACGCCTTAGCTTTAGCAGAGGTACAAGTTTACGAAGCAGAAGCAGGTTTGTCTGTTAATGATAAAGAAACGATTCCTGTTTCTGTGTACCCGAATCCAGTTTCCGATATCTTTAAGGTGGCAGCACCCATAGCGACATTCAACCAATTTGAAATCTATAACATTAGCGGACAACAAATTTTAAGTGGTAACATTTCTAATAGTGCTAGAGTATTTGAGGTTAATTTAAGTGCTTTTTCTAAAGGGATTTATGTGTTGAAATTACAAGGTGATCAAGTTTCAAGAACATTAAAAGTTATTAAAAAATAAAGGTTTATATCGGAATAATGTATTTAAAAAAACTAGTTTCATTAGTTGTTGTTAGCCTTTGTTTTCAACTAGTAGTCGCTCAAAATAATCAAGGAATTATACATGTTGACACAAAAAATGGTCATGAGATTAAAGTGGGCTCTAGCGGATTTAATGTGCGTATTGCAGATAAAAGTTGGAGTTTTCTGCATCCAGATTTTAGGCAAGTCGTACATGAATTAAAACCAGGGTGGCTTCGTTATTTTTCTGGCACCATGGGTGATGCTTTTAGCAGTGCTACAGGGCAGTATGATATGGATTATGCCATGATGTTCGACCATCCAAAACAGTACCTTAAAGGCTATAGGTTTACTGAAATTAAAGGTCCGCACCGCATCATCGATTTATATGATTTACTAAGTGAAATTAATGGGAAATTAATCATAACAATCAATGGTTTTTCCGAAACACCAGAAATGACTTATGAGTTGGCCCGTTTTTGTAAAAACAATAATATAGAAGTCGCTACATGGCAATTTTGCAACGAACCCTATTTTTATGTGCCTCACAGAGAACGCTATTGGTGGAATAACGGGTACGATTACGCTGCAAAAATGAAACCTCATGCCGATGCTATTAAAAAGGTATATCCAGACGCTTTTCTGGCATTAAATAATACTTGGGATGGTATTTGGGGCTTTATGAAAGAAATTAATAGCTACCAAAAAGAGCAAGGAGCTTATTGGAATGTATTTTCTAAACATTCGTACGCACCACATACAGGTAAAAAGGAGTCCGTAGAAAGCGCTTATAAAAGAGCCAACACCAAATTATTAGAAGCTACGTCTCCTGCTGCTATGCAGGAAATTGAAGCGTACGCATCCAAAGATATCCCAATGGTTATTACCGAATTTGGAGTTTGGAACGCACCCTTAAACGGAATCTATTCAAGTATTTATAATATTGAATACGTGATGCGCCAATTACAACATACAAATACGTGGTATGTAGGCGCGCATGAAGTTAGTAGTAAATATGCCCCAAAAAAGAATATTAATAATGAGATAGAAGCTGCTTTTAAAAACGGCACAACACTTAATACCGATAGTATTTTAACAGGTATAAACAGAACTTTGGAAGGGAAAGCCTATGAAATTTACCATAAGGTCACGAACCATTCCGATTATATTTTCGACTCTAGTATTACAAGTGCTTTTAAGGCTCCAGGGCTAAAAAACGCTGTTGAAACGGGCTGCTTCACACAAGCTTACCGTGGTATAAATGGTTATGATTATCTAGTATTTACCAACAGAACCAATCAATCTAAAGATTTTGAAATTGTAATTGATGGTGTGCCGCTAAATAAAAAAATAGAGGTAAGTTATATTACAGCCGATTCCATAGAGGTTGAAAACACCGAAATTAAACAGTCCAGCTTCAATTCAGGTAAAATTAACATTCCTGCCTTTAGTGTCTCTGTAGCAAAATGGGCTTCCAAATTGGTAACCAAACCTGCTGTTCCAACTATTTATAAAGGCGAAGTGCTTGCTAAAAGCATCAAATTAACTTGGGGAGCTATTGAAAATGTACAACATTACACCCTTTTTTATGGTGAAGATGCTAAAAATTTAAATAAGACAATTAAGATTGAAGGTGCTTCCGTAAACACAATCGAGATTAATAATTTGAATACTAACGCGACTTATTATTTTAAAATGAGTGCAGAGAACGAACAAGGTGTAAGTCCGTTTTCAAATGAAATTAATATAAAAAACAGTATTCCTGAAACACCTGAAATTTTTAAAATATCAAGAAGAAATACAACAGCTACCATTTTTTGGAAAAGTGTTGCAAATACATCGGGTTATACGCTTAAATATTTAAATGAAACATCAGGACAAGAAACTTTAGTGGAAACCAATAATGTGTATGGTTATAGGGTTGAAGGTTTGGAATATGATGTTCCTTATCAATTTTCTGTAGCAGCGAATAATGGGCTTGGTCGTGGGCAGTTTTCAAAAGTAAATACACTTGTTTTATCTGAAAAGGTTCCGTTTAGTCCAAGAAATGTATCGGCCATTAAAGCTGAAGATGGTAGTGTATCTGTAAAATGGCTTGCCCAAGATTCCATCCATCCGGAAACGACTTACAATGTGTATAGAGGGAAAGAACTTCATAAGTATCAAAAAATAGCAGAAGGAATTAAAACAACCTTTTATAAAGATACTTCAGTAGAAAATGATCAGGTTTATTTCTATACCGTAAAAGCGGAAACATCTGCTGGTGAAAGTAATTTTTATCCGAATACTGCAACTTTATTAAGTTTTGAGGATGAATTCGCAATCGATATTCAGTCGGTTAAAAAAGAAAACGATGGCTTTTTGTTTAAAGTCGCTTTTCAAAATATTCTGTTAGATGGAGACTATTCATACGGACTCAAAATAGAGAATATATCCTATTTAACGGTTGAAGAACAATTGGTTCATGGTCGAGACTTGTCGCATAATTCAAAAACGTTTGAGGTCTTTGTACCCAATTCAGATTTGGCTAAAAAATCAAAATACGCGATTAAGGCGTTTATAAACACCAATGGGAAAAGCCTTTTTAGTAAGTTGCCAAATAAGAGTATTCAGACAGATTAATCTTGTCAGCTTCAATAATTGTATTATTTTTAAAAAATCCATGTTTTCAGAATCAAAACAACCAAAACAATGAAAATAGTTAGAGTTCTTTTAGTATTAATTTTAATAGTGTCTTGCCAAGCAAAAAAAGGACTTAAAAAGGAAACTATAGTAAGTTCTACGAATGCACCAAACATTGTTTATATTCTAGCAGATGATATGGGCTATGGCGATGTATCTGCTTTAAATCCAGAATCGGGTATTCAAACACCAAATATGGATAAACTTATTGAGGAAGGTATGCATTTTACAGATGCACATACCAATTCGTCTGTTTGCACACCTACAAGATATGGTATTCTTACAGGTGCTTATGCTTGGAGAAGCCGATTGAAAAAAGGGGTGTTAAATGGTTACGACCCATCTTTAATTGATGAAAATAAACTTACTGTAGCTTCTTACCTAAAAAGTAATGGCTATAACACGGCATGTATTGGTAAATGGCATTTAGGTCTAGGCTTACAAACCAAAGAAACAGGTGCGGCTATTACTATGAAAAAGGGCTTTAGCAATGTCGATTTTAACAAAAAAATCACGGGACCAAATAATTTGGGTTTCGATTATTCATACATTATTCCAGCATCTTTAGACATGCCACCTTATGTATATTTTGAAGATGGTACAGCCGAGGAGTTACCGACAGATTATACCGATGGAAAAAACCAAAATAAAGATGGTCGCGGTGTTTTTTGGAGGTCAGGAGAAAAGGCTCCAAGTTTTGAGTTTGATCATGTTTTAGATCATTTTACAAAGAAAACAGTATCCTATATCGATGCACAGAAAGATGAAGCAACCCCCTTCTTTATTTATTTTCCATTAACAGCACCACACACCCCTTGGTTGCCAACGGGCGATGCTAATGGGAAAACGGAAGCAGGGCGTTATGGCGATTTTGTTACAATGGTAGATGATGCTGTGGGTGCCGTTGTTATAGCTTTAGAAAAAGCAGGAAAATTAGAGAATACCTTAATTATTGTGACTTCAGATAATGGTTCGCACTGGAAACCAGAAGATAAGCAAGCATATGCACACCGTGCTAATTATATTTTTAAAGGACAGAAAGCCGATATTTATGAAGCAGGACACAGAGTGCCATATATTGCAAAATGGAGTGGTGTTATTCCTGCAGGACATCAATCCAACCAAACGATGTGTACAACAGATTTAATGGGTACCATAGCTGGATTATTAAACAAGCCTACAATTGAAAATGGCGCAGAGGATAGTTATAACCTTTGGCCCGCTTATACCTCGAATGTTGAAAAACCAATAAGAGTGGCAACGGTGCATCATGCTTTTGATGGGATGTTTTCCATTAGAAAAGGACCATGGAAATATACCGAACATTTGGGTTCAGGTGGGTTTACTCAACCTAAAAGGATGGAACCAAATAATGGTGAAGCCGCTGGAACTTTATATAATTTGGACACCGATATACAGGAAGAAAATAATGTTTATAGCGAGCATCCAGAGGTTGTAAAAGAACTAAGTCTACTTTTAGAGCAGTATAGAAATCAAGGATATAGTAATAAATCATAAACGGATAGTTTGTTTTTAAAGTGAAAGCATTCCTAAATTAAATTTCAACAAATAACATATAATATGCATCTTAAATCATTTTCATTACTAAAACACAATCTGCTGCTTTTAATAGTGTTTTTCACACTGAATGCTTGCGCTAATAAAAAGCCCATCTTGACAGTGAAATCTCCAGAAGGCAAACTATCTGTTGTTATAAATAACGACCAAAATAAGGTGAGTTATACATTGTTGAAAGAAGGGAAAGCGCTTATAAACACTTCAGAAATATCCATTTTATCAAGTGAAGCTTCAGCAATAATTAAAAGTTCGAAATTAAGCTCAGAAAATAACACATGGCAGCCTGTTTGGGGGCAATTCAGCGAAATAAAAAACGAGTACAATGAACTTGTTTTAGATGTTGAAATTGAAAAAACGAAGGCGAAACTGTATGTGCGTGTTTATAACGAGGGTATCGGATTAAGGTATCAATTGGAAGGTTATTCAGAAGGAGCAGAAGCTAATTTTTATTGCGAGTATAATTTAAGTAATACAGATGTGTTGTATTGTCCGGCAGGAGAAAATGTTCCTTTAGGTCCCATTGTTGTTCAAGAATTAGCATCTGCTGAAAAGCAACCTAAATTAGTGATGCCTATTGTAGTAGATAAATCGGAAAACACTTTTTTATCGCTATTAGAATCTGATTTATTTGTAGCTCCTGAATTCGGGGTTATAAAATTCAATTTTAATAAAGCGAAAAATACGGTTGCTTCTTCAAACAAAAAGAAACTTACAGGAAAGTCTTCCTTAACACCTTGGCGCGTTATTTTAGTTAATAGTCGTGTGGGCGATTTAGTAACCAATACAGTGCCTCTTAATTTAGCAACACCCAACCAATTAGAAGATGCTTCTTGGGTAACCCCAGGGAAAACACTTTGGGATTGGAGAGTGCACGATTATAAAACAAAAGATGGGTTTACCTATGGTATAAACACTGAAAGCTATAAGCGATTTATTGATTTTGCTGAAGAAAAAGAAATCGAGTACTTTTTAATAGATGCTAATTGGTTTTCAAAAGTGACTAAAGGCCATTTTGAAGTGCCTGAGGAACTTGATCTTGAAGCAGTGTCTGAATATGCAGCGAGCAATGGTGTTAAGTTGATCCTTTATTACGATAGGCATAAAGGTGATTTTGGAGACGAAGCTTTGTTTCCTTATTTCCAATCTTTAGGAATGAGCGGTATTAAATATGGTTTCATGGGGCACAATGTCTCTTTTACGCTTGATGCGATTCAAAAAAGTGCAGAAAATTATTTATTAGTCGATTTCCATGACTCACCAGTACCTTTTACAGGTATAGAACGCACATTGCCAAACGCTATAACGAAGGAGTATTGCCATGCGCAACAAGATTCAAGAAGAGCTTTCACTCCAGAAACCTTTATTAAAATGGCTTTAATTAATGCGATTCAAGGGCCCTTAGATATGAATAATGGAAATTTCGATTTAACTGGAATTAACAACGGGAGCAGACTAAAAGGACCTAAAAAACAAGATTCTTATTTTTCTACGGTAGCATCAGAAGCGGCTCGTACCTTAATAATATATAGTGGCTTGGTGTGTATACCAGATGCTCCAGAGGCTTATCAGGAAAAAGCAGATCTTTTCGAATTCATTCAAAAAATGCCAGTTGGAAAATGGGATGAAAGTAAAGTGCTTCATGCTAAAATGGGCGACTATATTTCAACAGCTAGAAGGCATGGTGAAGCTTGGTTTATTGGCTCGGTTTACAATCAAAAAGGAGGAACGCTTACTATCAATTTAGATTTCCTAAAGGAAGGTAAGAATTACGAAGTAACTTTTTATGAAGATACCGCGGAAACGCATTGTAAAACCAATCCAGAAGCCTACCAAGTAAGAACAGCCGTTGTTAAAAAAGGGGACCTTATAAAAGCACAAATGGCTCCTGGTGGAGGCCATTGTATGTGGATTAGACCAGAATAAAAAATGAGAGTTGAAACGGGCATGATCTTTAATGGTGGAAAAACCAAGTGAGATTTGTACAATACATAGGATTATTAAAAAAATAAATATTTAAAAATGAATAAATTAGTATCAATTACACTATGCTCACTTTTGTTAGTGGCCTGTGGAGGGAAAAAGGGAGTGCAAAAACCAACAAAACCTAATATTCTTTTTGTGCTAGTAGACGATTTAGGCTATGCCGATTTAAGTGTGATGGGAAGCCAGTATTATGAAACGCCAAACATCGATAAAATCGCCAAATCTGGAACCGTTTTTACAAATGGATACGCAGCTTGTACCGTTTGTAGCCCATCGAGAGCCAGTTTAATGACGGGGCAATCTCCTGCACGACATGGTATTACACAATTTGAAGGATTAAGAAATAGTGGGCAAGCTTGGAAAGAACGTAAACGATATACCAAATTATTACCCCCAGAATTTAGACATCATTTAGATTCTAGTTCGGTAACCTTACCAGAAGCTTTTAAAGAACAAGGCTATGCTACTTTTTTTGCGGGTAAATGGCACTTGGGTGGTGAAGAACAAAAATCGTTACCAACAGATCATGGTTTTGATGTAAATATAGGTGGAAACCACGCTGGTGGCCCTAATGGTGGCTATTTTTCTCCATTTAACAATCCGAATTTACCAAATTTACCAGAAGAAAAAGGGCTGAATTTGTCTATGAAATTGGCAAATGAAACAAGCAAATTCATTAAAACAAACAAGGACAAGCCGTTTCTTGCCTACCTGTCATTTTATGCCGTTCACGGAGGTATACAAACCACAAAAGAAAAATGGAATAAGTACAGAAATAAAGCAGAAAAAATGGGAATCGCTGAAGAGGGTTTCGAAATGGAGCGCGTACTTCCTGCTAGAAAACATCAAGATAATCCGGTTTATGCAGGGTTAATTGAGCATGTAGATGAAGCTATTGGAACGGTAATGCAAACATTAAAAGATTTAAATTTAGATAAAAACACCATTGTTGTTTTTACTTCGGATAATGGAGGTGTTACTTCTGGTGATAACTTTTCTACAAATCAACTTAGTTTAAGAGGAGGAAAAGGATACCAATGGGAAGGTGGAATAAGAATACCATATTTTATTCATGTGCCTTGGTTGAATCAAGATGGCGCAAGTATCAATGTACCTGTATCTGGTACAGATTTATATCCAACCTTGTTAGATTTATCGGGTTTACCACTTAAACCTACAGCACATATGGATGGGGTTAGTTTAAAACCACTTTTATTAGGAGAAAATATAGATGAAAGACCTCTGTATTGGCATTATCCGCATTATGGAAATCAAGGTGGCGAACCAAGTTCTATTATTAGAAAAGGAAAATGGAAACTCGTTTATTATTGGGAAGACCTTCATGCTGAATTATACAATTTAGATACAGATTTGGGTGAACGTACCGACCTTGCAGAAAGCAATCCTGAAATGGCAGAACAAATGGAAACCCAACTTTTAGATTGGTTGCATTCTATGGATACACATTATGCCGTTGAAGATCCTTTATGGGACAAGGCAGCTCGTGAAAAATGGTTAGAACATCAAAAAAAAGTATTATTACCAAGACTAGAAAAACAACGTAAAGAAATGTTGAGCCCAGATTGGAAACCTAACAAAGATTGGTGGGGGAGTGAGGTTACAAATTAAGTAAACAATTTAATAGCTGTAAATAAGGAGATATTCTTTTTTTTAGTTTCCTAGAGAAGAAAATGAAACCTCATGCTAGCTGCTTTATATGAATGATTTTAGATTAAATCAATAATGATTAGACTTGTGTCTTTTATTTTATTATGTTTTTTGAGCGTTTCTATGAACGCTCAAAAACCCAATTTTATAATCATCCTAACAGACGATCAAGGTTATAATGATTTAGGTTGTTTTGGTTCCCCGAATATTAAAACACCCAATATAGACCAAATGGCAAAAGAGGGCATGAAGTTTACAAGCTTTTATGCTCAAACGGTGTGTGGCCCTTCACGTGCAGCATTGCTTACCGGTAGTTACCCTATAAGAATTGGGGAGCCAAACAATATGAAAGCTCTTCATACGCAACTGCATCCAAAAGAAATCACTATTGCAGAAATGCTTAAAGCAAAAGACTATAAAACCGCTTGCCTTGGTAAGTGGCATGCTGGCGAAAAAGAAGGTCAAATGCCCAATGAACAGGGCTTTGATTATTTTGTTGGAACACCACGCTTTAATGGATACACCAAGTTGATAGAAGATACGCCATTCAGATGTAAATTATTAAGGAATAGAGATACCATTCAAACTATAAATACGATGGAGGAGATGGGGCAACTCACCAAAATCTACACAAAAGAAGCCATTAGTTTTATTAAACAGAATAAAGAAAATCCTTTTTTTCTGTATTTAGCTCACAATATGCCACATGTTCCTTTAGGGGCTTCGGAGAAATTTAAAGGAAAATCTGAAGGCGGATTTTATGGGGATGTGATTGAAGAACTCGATTGGAGTGTGGGAGAAATTCTCAAGACCTTAAAAGAACAAGGTCTGGACGAAAATACTTTAGTGATTTTTACATCAGACAATGGTCCTTGGATAGAAGATGTTATAGGTAACCATGCAGGAAGTGCCAATCCATTAAAAGGAAACAAAATGCAAACCTGGGAAGGTGGTATTCGAGTTCCTGCGGTTTTGCAATGGAAAGGCAAAATAGAAGCAGGAACGGTAAGTGATGAAATTGCCACAACCATGGACTTTTTTGCAACTTTTGCTGAACTTTCAAACGCTGAAATACCCAAAGATTTAACTATAGACGGTAAAAGTTTTACAGATATCATTTTAAAAAATGGAGAAAGTCAACATGACTATTTCTATTATTATGCATACACGCACTTACAAGCAGTAAGAGACAAAGACTGGAAATTGGTATTACCAAGACCAGAAAAACCAAAGTATATGGGTTGGTGGGCACGGAAAATAGATGCTGTTGATGAGGTTCAGTTATACAATTTAAAAAATGACAAAGAAGAACAGATTAATCTGGCAACAAAATACCCTGAAAAAGTAGAAGAACTCATGGCTTCAATTGAGGAAGGGCGCAAAGAATTAGGCGATAACAATGTTATAGGTGCTGGAGCTCGTTTTTTCGATGATAAACCAAAAGATCAACGACTGCATAACTACAATAAATGGAACAATTAAATACGTTAATACAAATCAAAATGAAATTACAACAATTCACATTATTAATGCTGATTTTCACCTTCTTAGGATGTAAAACACAAGCTCAGAAAATGAAGATAGATTATGTAGGTAATGCTGCAGATAATGCAGGAATGCATGTTTGGGGTTCTTCACCTATACAAGATAAAGAAGGGAAAACACATCTTTATGCGGCACAATGGTCTACCAAAACACAGCCTGATTTCAATGGTTGGTATAAAGATTGTGAAATAGGCCATTATGTGAGTGATAGTCCAGAAGGCCCCTTTGAGTATCTAGGTATTGCGGTACCAGACCGAGATGGGATGTTTAATTCACCTCACAATCCAACTATTAGCTATATCGATGGACAGTATCAACTTTGTTTTATTGTTAATGAAAACGACGATTTAACGACCCAACGCATCGTGATGTATGTGGCCGACGATCTGAAAGATACTTGGAGACCGGCAAAAGGAGGAGAAGCTGATGGTACTATTTTACGTCAAACTAAAGATTCTACAGTATGGAATTATACCGCAAGATTAGGAGTTTCTAATCCGTCATTAATTAAATACAAGGGAAAGTACTCTTTATATCATAAATCGGTAGTCAGAAAAGAACCTAAAGGATATGTTTACTCCTATGGTGTTGTAGTTGCAGATGCTGTTGAAGGGCCTTATATCCATAAGCCTACAAGAGTAACCGAGGAAAAAATGCCACTTGAAGATGCTTTCGCTTTTACAATGAAGGATTCCGTATACATGATAAGTCGCGATTTTAGAGCTTCTTTAGGGAATAGCGGCGGTGGTTTGCTATGGAAGTCGGGGGATGGTTTTTCTTTTCCTGCTGAAAAAACAGTACGTGCTTATGAAGATTTGCAACATTATGTAGGTGAAGAATATTTGAAAGATGCTGTTTCATACCGAGGTAAAAAAGATGGTCATCTTGAACGTGCGCAAATACTTTTCATTGATGATAAACCAGCTTATTTGTATTTAGCTACGGGAGTTCAGGTAAAACCAGGTTATGGAAGTAGTTCACATGTATTTAAGATTAGTTTTGAATAATAAATTATGAAAAAATCATGCTTTTGTTCCTCATCTATATTGTTTTTATTAATTGTTGTAAGCAATAGTTTTGCCCAACAAAAAAAGTGGCCCGTTTTAAAAACATATACAGGAGAATATTTAAAACGTATTGCCATGCCAGTTGGAGGTATTGGTACAGGTACCATTTCATTAACAGGAAATGGGGCTATACAGGATTGGGAAATTATGAGTTATCCAGCAAAAGGATTTAACGCCATTATACCTAAAGGACCACCATCAAACCGTGCCGCTTTTTTTGCTATTAATATTCAAGAAGAAGGAAGCCAAGGGCAAGCTATTCTGTTAGAAGGTCCTGTATCAGATCGTTATTATGACGGCGAACGGGGGGCGGTTGCAACCAACCATGGGTTACCGCGTTTTGCCGAAGCCACCTTTAAAACAGCCTATCCTTTTGGACAGGTACTTCTTAAAGATAAGGAGTTGCCAGTGCAGGTAACAGTGGGTGCATTTAATCCACTCATTCCTGGAAATGTCGATGCTAGTAGCATACCTACAGCGATACTCAGTTATAAAGTTAAAAATATTTCTAATAAGCCTGTTTCCATTTCTTTAGCAGGAACGGTTCAAAATTTTATTGGTTTTGACGGAAGTAGAGGTAAGACCGATAAAAATATAAACACGTTTAAAGATCAAGATGGAGTTAAGGGAATTCACTATACCTCCAATGGTGTTGATAAAAACAGTTTTCAATATGGAACATTTAGTTTAACAACCAATAGTAAAGAGCAGATTTCATATCGTACCAATTGGATTCCTCAAAAGTGGGGAGATACCACGCTAGATTTTTGGGATGATTTTACCGAAGATGGACTCTTAGAAGAAAGACCTACTTATGATGCAGATGCTCCTATGGGCTCACTTGCCGTAAAAACCACTTTGGCTCCGGGTGAAGAAAAAGACATTCGTTTTTTTATAACCTGGCATTTTCCAAACCGTCCAGCATGGCGAAACCAAAAAGTTAATGTTGGCAATTATTATACCAGCAAGTATGAAGATTCTTGGGATGTGGCTAAACAAACAATAGCCAAACTTTCAGACTTAGAAAAAGGAACAGAAACTTTTGTTAATACATTTTTAGCTAGTGATATTCCTCAAATAACCAAGGAAGCTTCTCTTTTCAATTTAGCACATTTAAGAACACAGTTAGGATTCAGAACTAAGGAAGGTCATTTTTTAGGGTTTGAAGGTACTGCTGATAATGTGGGGCGAGGTATTGGTTCTTGTACGCATGTATGGAATTACGATCAAACAACCCCTTTTCTTTTTGGAGAGATTGCACAAACTATGCGAGATACGGAGTTTGGGTACGCTACCACAGAAGAAGGTTTGATGAGCTTTAGAATAGAGCTTCCATTGAGTACATCGGCTCAAAAACATGGAGTGGCTGCTGCTGATGGACAAATGGGTAGTATCATGAAGTTTTATAGAGAATGGCAATTATCAGGAGATGATGACTTTTTAAGGAAGCATTGGCCAATGGTAAAAAAAGCATTAGAATTTTGCTGGATAAAAGGTGGTTGGGATGCTAATAAAGATGGCGTGATGGAAGGTTCGCAGCATAATACCATGGATGTAGAATATTTTGGACCTAACCCACAAATGGGGTTTTGGTATCTCGGTGCTCTAAAAGCATCTGAAAAAATGGCGAAACATCTGGGTGAAAAATCTTTTGCTAAAACTTGTAAAAGTTTATATGACAACGGTTCAAAATGGATGGATGCAAATTTATTCAATGGTGAATATTACGAGCAAGATATTCAGCCCCCAATGCTACAAGAAAATGTAGCACCCGGTCTTATGATGGGCATGGGAACTAAGGATTTAACCACTCCGGATTATCAGTTAGGAAAAGGTGTTTTGGTCGATCAGTTAGTTGGTCAGGTATTGGCTCACATTCTTGATTTTGGATATTTGGCAAACGAGAAAAATATTAAGAAAACCCACGAGGCGATTATTAAATATAACCATAGAGAAAACCTTTCCAAACATCCAAATTTTATGCGTTCTTATGCCTTGGGTGACGAGTCTGCTTTATTAATGGCAGCTTATCCTGGTGAACGTCCAGACAAACCGTTTCCGTATTTCACAGAAGTGATGACAGGTTTCGAGTATACAGCGGCCGTTGGGATGCTGTATGAAAATCAGGATGCTATCGGCCTTAAAACGATGCAAGATGTGAGGGATCGTTATGATGGTAAAAAAAGAAACCCTTTTAATGAAGCCGAATTTGGCAATCATTATGCACGAGCGATGATGGCTTGGGGAAGTGTATTGGCTACCACAGGTTTTAATTATTCTGCAGTAGATAAATCGATGAAATTTAATGCAAAAGATGGTACGTACTTTTGGTCTAATGGTTACCAATATGGAAATGTTAAAATAGCAACTGAAGGTTCAATGAAAACAGTGGCTCTTACCGTTTTAAATGGTTCTGTAAATCTTAATTCATTTACTCTTAAAGGGTTTGGTGCTATTTCATTTAAAAGAGGAAAAACTTTCAAGCAAGATGAAACAGTTTCATTTAAAATAAAAACGAATCATAAATAATTAAACTATGAAACATTTTAGGTCTTTCAAATTGAAATTTACGTTAATTTATATAGTAATGCTTTCTGTTTTTTTAGTCGGATGTAAATCGAAAGAGTCTGACAAAAAGGTAGATAATAAAGATGAGGCGGGTTACATTAGTTATGCTGATGATGTCGCTTTTATGAAAGATTATATAGATGTTCTTGAACTTACTGATGCATCAGGAAAAGCAAAAGTAGCTGTTTCTAAAGCCTTACAAGGTCGGGTGATGACGAGTAGTTCATCAAATAATGAAGGAAGAAGCTATGGTTGGATAAACCGAGCGCTTTTTAAATCGAAAGACACACTAGAGCATATCAATGTTTTTGGAGGGGAAGAACGTTTTTGGATAGGACCAGAAGGGGGGCAGTTTTCAATCTTCTTTAAAAAAGGAAGTGCATTTACTTTAGATGATTGGTATACACCGAAACTAATAGATTTAGAACCATTCGATGTAGAAAAATCAGCTACAAACGCCGTTACTTTTTCTAAAAAAGCATCTTTGGTAAATTATTCAGGTTTTAAGTTTGATTTTGGTATTGAGCGTGAAGTAAAAGTACTATCAACTCAAGAAATCACAAAAGCCTTAGGCGTTGAACTGAATGATGAAATCAATGTAGTTGCCTATCAAACCACCAATTCTTTAACCAATTTAGGGGATGCTAATTGGGAAAAAGAAACAGGTTTGCTGTCTATTTGGCTTTTAGGGATGTTTAATCCATCACCAGAAACCACCATTGTAATTCCTTATATATCTGGTGATGAAGTAGAACTTGGCATTCCTGTAAACGATGATTATTTTGGAAAAGTACCTTCGGAACGTTTGATAGTTAAAGAGAATACCTTGTATTTTCAAGGAGATGGTGAATTTAGAAGTAAAATTGGTTTATCTCCAAAACGCGCAAAGAATGTGTTGGGGTCTTATGATGCTTTAAGTAAAACACTAACTATAGTGAAATATAATAAACCAGAAGCAGTTACAGATTATGTAAACTCGCTATGGGAACTACAAGACAAACCTTATTCAGGCGATGTTGTGAATTCATATAATGATGGAGCTCCAAAACCCGGAGAAAAACCATTAGGACCTTTTTACGAATTAGAAACTTCTTCACCAGCTTTAAATTTAAAAGTAGGTGAACGAGGCGTTCATATTCAATTGACTTCTCATTTTGAAGGCAGTACAGAGCAGCTTACTAAAATTTCAGAAAAGGTGTTAGGTGTTTCAATTTCAGAAATTAACAATGTATTTAATCTTAAGTAATCCTAAAAGTAAAGCAAGTTATGCGTAAAACGAAAACAGGTTTAGTAATTGTAATAACATGGACTTTTTTACTGGCCTGTAATTCTACTAAAAAATCGAATAGTGTAAACGAAGTAGTTGCTACTGCTACAGAATCTATAAAATTTTCATATCAGGAAGTTGCAGGAATAGGTAAGGATGCCTTGTATAACAGGCGTGACAATAGCGATATTATAAAAGTAGGGGATACCTATTATATTTGGTATAGCCGTATGGATAGCCCCGTAACTTCTGGGTATTGGGCAACCATTTGGTATGCAACATCTCAGGATGAAGGACATACTTGGACCGAACAAGGTATGGCACTTGGTTTGGGGGAAGAAGGCAAATTTGACAGCCACTCGGTGTTTACCCCAAATATTTTAGCTCATAAAGGAAAATATTATTTGTATTACACAGGTGTGAAACCAACACCAGGAAATGAAAACAAGGAGTTTGAAGGTAACTCAACCACAGATATCACCGCAATTGGTCTGGCTGTATCAGATAGTCCAGAAGGGCCATTTGTAAGAGTTGAAAATAATCCTGTTTTAGAGATTAGTAATGTGGCTTCAGATTTTGATAGCTTTAGAATTGATGATGCTAGTTTATTAGTTAAAGATGAAAAAATATGGTTATTCTATAAAGGACGGTCTATTATCGATGGAAAAGATGGACCAAAAAAAACCAAAATGAGTGTAGCTTATGCTAACGCTGCAGAAGGTCCTTATCAAAAACATAAAGGCGCTTTATTAGATAAAAGTCATGAAGTACTAATATGGAAACGACAAGGAGGTGTAGCCTCTTTAGCCTCCATTAATGCTACCATAAATTATGCTAAGGATGGTGAGCATTTTTCTGTATTACAAGATAGTCTGAAAAATATACCTAAAGCACCAGGTTTGTATCGTCCGCATTTAGAAGATGGTAACACTGAAACGGAGATCCCTGGTTGGGGAATCGGAATGATTCAAAAGAAAGGATTAGCATATTTGGTGCGCTTTGAAATGAAGTCATAGTATAAGGTTTTAAAAAAGATAAGATTATAAATATGGCAACATGCCTTTTTAATTTGAAAAAATCGAGTGGTTTTAAGATATTATTGTTTTGTCTATGGTTTTGTAGTAGCGTTCATGGACAATTAAAAGATAGAGTAAAGTCACCTAATTTCATTATCATTTTTACAGACGACCAAGGTTATGGAGATCTTGGTTGTTTTGGCGGAGCGCATGTTAGTACTCCAAATATTGATAGAATGGCAGCAGAGGGAATGAAACTTACCAGTTTTTATGTTGCAGCTCCTGTTTGTAGTCCGTCAAGAGCTGCATTAATGACCGGATGTTATCCTAAAAGAATAAACATGGCAACTGGCTCAAACTTTGGAGTTTTACTTGCTGCAGATTCTAAAGGTTTGCATCCTAATGAAATTACTATAGCAGAAGTTTTGAAAACTAAGGGGTATGCAACAGGAATTATAGGGAAATGGCACTTGGGAGATCAACCAGAGTTTTTGCCTACTAAACAAGGTTTTGATGAATTTTATGGATTGCCTTATAGTCATGATATTCATCCCTTCCATTCAAATAATGTGAAGTTTAATTTTCCTGATTTACCATTATTAAAAGACGAAACAGTGGTTGAATTAAACCCGGATGCAAATTATTTAACACAGAGAATTACAGACAAAGCGGTCAATTTTATAGAGAGACATAAAGACGAACCTTTTTTGTTGTACATTCCACATCCTCTTCCACACAAGCCTTTGTATGCTTCTCCTGAGTTTATGAAAGAGGTGTCGAGTGATATTAAAACAGAGCTAGCTAAAGAAAATGGAAACGTCAATTATAAAGTGAGAGATAAAATTTATCCTCAGGCAATTAATGAAATTGATGCTTCTGTAGGGAAAATTTTAGCATCTTTAAAAGCCAATGGTTTGGATGAAAACACTCTGGTTATTTTTACTTCGGATAATGGTCCATCAAGAAATGGCTTAGGAAGCGCTGGTCCTTTACGAGGCAATAAAGGCGAAACGTTTGAAGGAGGAATGAGAGAACCTGCTGTTGTTTGGTGGCCAGGAAATATACCTGCTGGTACTGTTTCTGATCAAATTTTAACAACGATGGATTTTTTACCAACATTTGCAAAATTAGCAAATGCAGAAATACCGAATGATAGAATTATTGATGGTAAGGATATTTGGTCCGTTCTTTCAGGAAAACAAGAAGAGAATAAAGCGATACACGAACAATTTTATTATTACAAAGCAAACCAACTAGAAGCGGTAAGATCTGGAAATTGGAAGTATCGTAAACAAGGTGAAAAAAAGATACTCTATAATCTTAAAACAGATCTGGGAGAAGTTGTAAATGTGGCAAGTAAGTATCCTGAAATTGTTGAAAAATTAGATCAATATTTTAACGGTTTTGAAAAAGAATTGGGTATTGGAGAGGAACTCAGTAATAAATGTAGACCAGCCGGATTTGTAGAAAAACCGAAAGCACTTAACAAATAGAATGAATTGAGTTCATTCTGACTTATATCGTTTAAAAATATAATATGAAAAAAAGGAATCAAATACTGCTTTGTTTAGTTTTTTTAAAGGCTGTTTTTTGTGTAAACGCTCAAAAACAACAGAATTTAGTTGATTCACTCGAAAAGTCTGCGCTTCTAAAAAAAGATCTTCCTTGGTTTGCACAATTTCAAGTTGGGGAACCACCTGTAGAAGGATTTCCTGGCGAATCTTTAGAAGAGAAAAAGATTAGAATTGAAAAATGGGCAGACGCTAAATATGGTCTTTTTATACATTGGGGGCCACAACGAGCAGGCGGTGAATATTTAATTTCAGAAAACGACTTAAAAAAGTTTAATCCTACCGATTTTGATGCCGAAGAATGGGTCATGACCGCAAAACGTTTAGGTTTTAAATACATGGTGATTACTGCCAAACATCATGCTGGATTTTCAATGTACGACTCCAAATTAACGGATTATGATATCATAGAGCAAACACCCTTTAAGCGCGACCCTATAAAGGAATTAGCTGAAGCCTGTGCTAAAGAAAATATGCCTTTCGGTGTGTATTATTCTGTTTGGGATATACATCACCCAAGTTATACCGAGAACATTGGTAGCACAGATTATGTTAAATATCATGAGTTCATGTTGGGACAGGTTGAAGAATTATTAACCAATTATGGACCAATGATTAGTGTTTGGTTCGACGGAGAATGGGTGAATAGTTGGACGGTAGAGCGTGCTACAGAATTTCGAGACAAAATTAGGGACATACAACCTAATACGGTAATTGCTAATCGTATTGGTCAGCGAAGAAAAGGAGAAGGAGACCATCACTCACCTGAGAACTTCATGCCCTACATTGGAAACCAAACAGACTATTGGGAATCTTGCGCAAAATTTGACGGCAGTTGGTTTTACAATGGTAGTGAAGATTCAAAATCTGCAGAATGGGCACTATATAATCTGTGTTATGCGGCTTCTCGAGGCGGTAATTTTTTAATGAATCTAGGGCCAACTCCAAAAGGAGCATTTCTTAAAACGAGTGTTAATAAATTAGAGCAAGTGGGAGACTGGCTTCGGGTTAATGGCGAATCCATTTATGAAACCGAAAAAGGACCACATTATATTTTAGAATGGGGAACAAGCACCCGAAGAGGAAATACATTGTACTATCACATTTTTGACTGGCCAGAAAATGGTCAGCTTATAATACCGGGTTTGAAAACAAAAGTTAGATCAGCTTCTTTTTTAGCAGATGCATCGAACGCAGCTTTAAAAGTTGAACGTAAACAAGGAAATGTTTATATCAAAATACCTAAAGTGGCACCCTATAAAATGGCTAATGTTATTAAAGTTGAATTAGCTAACGCGCCAGAAGTAGACCATGCCGTAAGGGCTTTTCAAAAAGAATTAAAAACAAAAGACGCCATGCGAGGAGTTCCTGTTGGTGGTTATTTTTTTCCAGCAGGATTTGGAAACAGTCATGGTGAAAATTTACATTTTAACTATGGAACGGGAGCAGGGGCACAACGTGAAAACTTAAAGGGATGGACTGAAACTTCTGAATGGGTTGAGTGGGATGTCTTGGTAGAACAAGATGGAGTATACAATATTGAGATTACTTACGGCAATCTAGTGGATGGAGGTGCATTTCAATTAACTATTGCTGGTAAACGTTTTGAACATACTGTTAAAGCAATTCCATTACATCCAAAAGCTAAAAAATCACCATTAATAGTGAAATACGAAACATTTAATTTGGGTGAGATAACCTTAAAACCAGGAAGGTACAAATTAATAATAAAGCCTTTAGTAATACGTGATGAAGCTATAAAACTCCATCAAGGTTTGATGACTTTTAGAGATGTTACATTAGTGCCTGTCAATAATTTATAAATTAAGAATAGTAAATAAAAATTAAGTAGATAAAACGAGCATGCTAAAAAGTTTATTACCTAACGTAATGACTAATAGCGAACAGCTTGTGACCGTTAAAAAACAATAAATACAAACACATGAAATTCATAATCAGCACCTTATTACTAGTAGGTTTTTATAGTTGTGCTCAAACTCCTGCACCCAAAGAGCAAACACCTTTAAAGATCTGGTTCAACCAACCCACAACGAAATGGAACGAAGGCCTTCCTATTGGAAATGGAAACCTAGGCGCCATGATTTATGGTACACCGAATAAAGAAATTATATGTCTTAATGAAGAAACCATTTGGACAGGCGGTAAAGATTATAACCGAGATAAAAAAGATGCTGGAAAGTATATAGATACCATACAAAAACTCCTTTTTTCGGGTGCCTATATGGATGCAGAAGCCGTTGTTCAAGATAAGATTCTTGCAGATCGTTTATCAGATGGTAAAAGCACGTATCAAATGTTGGCAAATCTATTTATTGAGACACCAAATTTAGACTCAGTAAGCCAGTATAAACGGGTGTTAAACCTCAATAATTCCGTTGCTTCAACGCGTTTTGTAAATAATGGTGTTGGATTTAAAAGAGACTACTTTTCTAGTTTTCCAGATAAGGTGATGGTTTATAAATATTCAGCAGATAAAAAAGGAGAAATCAATATGTCTGCTTGGGTAAAACGTAATGAACAAACTAAAATTTCAGTGTCTGAAAATCAAATTATATTTTCTGAACATGTAGGTGATGGCCATGGTGTTAAATTTCATGCCATCGTTCATTTTGAAACCGAAGGCGGAACAGCAGAAGTAAAGGATGGGAAATTAGTTATTTCTAATGCAGACAGCGTTATTATAAAAGTTATCGCTTCTAGTAATTATCGCGGTTCGAATCCTGTAACAGATTGTAAGAACATATGGAAAGGAGTAGCTTCCTCGTCATTTAAAACCCTTTTAGAGAGACATACATCCGATTATCAATCGCTATTTAATAGACTGGATTTTAAAATTTCAAACGATACAGGTGATGCTTTGCCAACCGATGAACGTTTAAAGAAAGTAAAACAAGGTGCTGAAGATAATTACTTAACCCAACTGCAATATCAATTCGGGCGGTATTTATTAATTAGTAGCTCTAGACCGGGTACGTTGCCTGCCAATTTGCAAGGTATTTGGGCAGATGGATTTACACCGCCATGGAATTCTGATTATCATATCAACATCAATATTCAAATGAATTATTGGATGGCTGAAATGACAAACCTAGCAGAATGCCATGAACCCTTTTTAGAATTTGTTGGTAATTTGCGTGAAATGGGACGCCTAACCGCCCAAAAAGTATATGGAGCTAGAGGCTTTGTTGCACATCATACCAGTGATGTTTGGCATTCTACAGCGGCATTTGGAAAGGCCAGATATGGTATGTGGCCCATGGGAGCTGCTTGGTGTGCTCAGCATTTATTTACACATTATGAATATACTGAGGATATAGATTATTTGAAGAATCATGCCTATCCAATCATGAAAGAAGCTGCTTTGTTTTTTGTAGATTTCATGGTGGAAGACCCAAAAACAGGACTTTTAGTTACGGGACCATCTATTTCACCAGAAAATAATTTTTTAACCAAAGAAGGGGAAAAAGCTACGCTGAATATGAGTCCAACCATGGATCGTGCCATTGTATTCGAACTGTTTAAAAACTGTATTGCTTCCGCAGAAATTTTAAATAGTGATAAAGAATTTAGCGACCTTCTTAAAAGTAAAATTCAACAAATGCCACCGCTTAAAATTGGTAGTGATGGTAGATTGTTAGAATGGGTAGGAGAGCTTAAAGAAGCGCAACCAGGACACAGACATATTTCTCATTTATACGCGTTGCATCCATCAAATCAAATTTCAAAATCTAAAACACCAGAATTATTTGAAGCTGCTAAAAAAACAATTGAGGGTAGACTGTCTAAAGGTGGTGGACATACAGGTTGGAGTCGTGCGTGGATTATCAATTTTTATGCACGTTTGTTAGAAGGTGAAAAAGCACATGAAAACATTTTAGCATTACAACGAAAATCTACATTACCAAATTTGTTAGATGTACATCCTCCGTTTCAAATTGACGGAAATTTTGGTGTGGTATCTGGAATTACAGAGATGTTAATGCAAAGTCATATTGATGAAGTTCATATACTTCCTGCATTGCCAGAAGCATGGGCATCAGGTAGTATTCAAGGTATTGTTGCTAAAAAAGGGTTTGAGATTGATATGACTTGGGAAGCCGGAAAGTTAAAAAACTTAGTCATCAAATCGAAATTAGGAAATACTTTAAAGCTGCGTTATAAGGATGAAGTCAAGGAAATAGAAACGAAAAAAGGTCAAGTTTTAAGTTTTAATAGCGAATTGAAACAAATTTAAAATGGCATATAAGATGAAAAACAGAAGCTTAAAGTTTATTTTCGGTGTTGTTGTATTGGTAAATACCATGATGGCGGCACAAGATAAACAACCAAATATCATTCTTATTTATGCAGATGATCTTGGGCGTGGTTTATTGGGAACATACGGGCAGAAAATTATTAGTACGCCCAATATTGATAAATTGGCCAATGAGGGGCTTCGTTTTGATAATGCTTATGGTTCCCATTATTGTTCACCTGCCAGAGCTAGTTTATTAACAGGTATGCACGATTGCAGAACAGACCAATACAATATTACCCAAGCAGGTATTTACATGCAATTAGATAATGGGTTAAGCTTGGATGAAATAAAAGACAGAGTGAATGCGGTGGCAATGCCAGCCAAAAAAGACGCCATTTTTTTAGCCGAAGTGGCGCAAAAAGCAGGCTATACCACGGCCGAATTTGGTAAATTAGAATGGGGCTTTTCCACAACACCCGAACGTTTGGATCGTCATGGTTGGGATTATCACTATGGTTATTATGATCACCAACGCTGTCATGGATTTTATCCGTCATTCTTATTTGAAAATGGAAAAAAAGTTGACATTCCTGGGAATACTTTAATTGATTGTGGTAAAAATCCTGAAGGGGAATCGCCTGAAAACTATAAAAAACGTTGGGATATGACGGGTAGAAAAGTCTATTCCGAAACTATTATAATGGATAAATTGTTGGACTATTTGGAGGTGCAAAGTAAAAAGGAAACCGAACAACCATTTTTTGTTTACTTCCCCTCACAATTACCACACGGGCCTATCTCAATTCCAGAAGTAGCACCCGAATTTAAGAACAATCCTAACTTATCTGAACTTGAAAAGGAATACGCTTCCATGGTTAAAATGCTAGATACAGATGTGGGTCGAATTTATACAAAGTTGGAAGAATTGGGGGTTTTAGATAATACCATTTTAGTGTTTACAGGCGATAATGGTCATGAACTTTATTACCACCAAAAAGACCGATGTGATAAAACACACGATTTAACAACAGGGCAAACGTATAATAATATAAGTACAAAATTTTATAGCCATTTGGGAGGTGATGTATTTGATGGTAATGATGGAATGGCTGGTATAAAGCGTTCAAACTGGGAAGGTGGCGTACGTGTTCCATTAGTTTGGTATTGGAAAGGGAAAATACAGCCAGGAACGATTTCAAATCAAATGGTGAGTAATTATGATTTTCTTAATACACTAGCCGAAATAGTAGGTGGAAAAACGCTGAAAGAGAAAGATGGTGTTTCTTATGCGAAAACCCTTTTTGGTAAAAAAAGTAAAGAGAGAACCTATACGGTATATTCATCTACAATGGGGCCCGCTTTGGTTACTAAAGAAGGTTGGAAACTGCGTTACTTATTGAAAAAGAATGTGTTTCAACTGTATTATTTGCCTGATGATTATAAAGAGGAAAATGATTTATCATCAAAATACAAGAAGAAAACCGAATCACTAAAACAAATACTGTATAAAGAGTGTAACAATAATTGGCAAAATGGTGTGAGTGCGAATAAAGTTAAACCCTAAGAATATAAACCAGATGAAACTGTTCAATAATTATTCAAAAATAAAAACAGCGATACTTTTTACTTGTGGTGTACTTGTTGTGATAGGGTGTGGCATTAAAGACGTTAAACCTACAGAATCGACAAGTATTAACTTAAAGGAAATTCCAAATATTTTAGATTTAAGGAATCTTGGTACAACGGGTCTTTACTCATTAAATAAACAACTGCTTTCACCAAACGGCGATGGTATTATTGCTGAGGTTGCCCTAAAGCTCCCTGAGTATCAAAACGGGATGTATTACCGTCCGTTTTCTGAAAAATTAGCTTCAGGAAATAGAATGGAAGCACTTTGGTTTACAAACGTTTCAGAATTATCAAATTACAAAAAACAAAAACCGAGGGAAGATGATAATATGAGTTTTGGGAGTTTCATTCTACTTCAAAAGAATAATGGAAATTATTTAGCAATTCTTCCCATCGTATCTAAAATGCTAGGAAACACTTTTGATGTTGAAAAGGATCATTTCTCATTACAATTAGCCACCTACGGAACCCAATCTATAGACGTTAAAGTACCTCTTTTTTCTTATGCAGAAGCATCAAGTCCTTATGAAGCAACGCGGTTGGCTTGGGAATTAGCCAAAGAAGCAGAAGGCGTTAAAGGGAATTTTAATTGGCGATCTAACAAAGAATATCCCGAGCCTTTTAAATATTTAGGATGGTGTACTTGGGAACATTTTAAAAAAGATATTAATGAAGATATCATAACGACTTCCATTCACGACATAAAAACCAGCGATTTACCCATTCGTTGGGTTTTAATTGATGATGGGTATTTAGACCAAAGGAACGGACAATTACTGTCATTTGGAGTCGATAAAGTTAAGTTTCCTAATGGATGGAAAACCATTACAAGCTTAAAAGACGACAAAATAAAATGGATGGGTATTTGGAGAAATTTTAATGGGTATATGGGAGGCGTATCTACAGAAAACAGTTTAGAAGGTATTTCTAGTAATCTCGATACTATTTTTCATGGTAAAAATAACAACCAAACCCGTATGATGGCGAAAAACACGCAAGAATCTGCCAATGCGTTTTATGAGGCCATGACATCGGATACAAAAAATAATGGATTTGATATGATTAAGGTCGATTTTCAATCCATGAATTTACAATTCAACAAAGGCAAAGAAAACCCTGTATTGGGTGTGCATTACAATAACAGGGCTTTAGAAACGAAGGTGAAAGAGAAAAACTTAAAATTATTAAACTGTATTGCGATGCAGAATTTTAATGTGTTTAATCAAACCTATAGCAATATCATTCGATCGAGTGTTGATTATAAAATAGATTTAGATCGTATCGATTTAACCATTGTTCAAAACTTCACCAATGCGCTTTGGTTGGGGCATGTGCATTGGCTGGATCAAGATATGTTTCATACCAGTTTTAAAGAAACGGCACGCCTTATGGCGGTGTCTAGAGCTATATCTGGAGGACCAATTTATTTATCCGATGAAACTAAAAATATTGACGCTACGTACTTAAACCCATTGATGTATAACGATGGTGAAATTGTTGGAACGTTAGCACCAGGTGTGCCTTTGCCAGAAAGTTTAAAACAAGACCCATATGTGGGAAACAAAGCTTTTAAGGTTATTGCACCGCTTAAAAATAAATCTGCCAGTATCATGGCCGTTAATTTGAATAAAGGGACGCCTCTTAACGCGTCAATTTCCATAAACGATTATCCTTTTGCAGGAGGGATGATACAGCCCTATGCAGGACTTTGGGATATCCCAAAAGAAGGCATTCTTCTTTATGATGCTTATGGAAAAACAGCAAAACCACTCACAGAAGACTTCAATTTTGAATTGAAAACCAGAGAAGAACGATTGTTTCAGTTAAGTCCCATTATAGAAGGTTGGGCTGTAATAGGAAGAACCGATAAATATTTGGCTGCAGGTACCGTAGAAGTGAAATCTATTTCTAAAAGCGACATAACCGTCACTATGAAAGAATCGGGACCTTTAACGGTTTGGAGTAAAAACGGCGTACCCAAAATTAACGGTGTTCCGTTTAAGAGTTTAGGCGGTCACTTATATATATCTGATGTGGCAATGGCAGTTGCTGGTCAAGAAATTAAGATAACACGATAGGGTGCTATTGCAGAATTATGATGTTTAAAATAAAATAATATGAAAAAAATAACGTGCTTGTTGGCTTTGGTAGTAATTGTTTCTGCGTTTAAACAGCGCGATTTACCAAAGGTATTAATTATTGGAGACTCCATTTCTATAGGGTATACGCCCTTTGTAGAGGCACATTTAAAAGGAAAAGCCGAGGTATTTCACAACCAAGGTAATGCACAGCATACGGGTATTGGTTTAGAGAAAATAGACAGCTGGTTGGGTAAAACCACATGGGATGTTATTCATTTTAATTGGGGTTTATGGGATTTATGTTATAGAAATCCAGAATCTTTAAATCAAGGGAACCGAGATAAAAAAGAAGGTTCACAAACTTTTACTCCCGAGCAATATGGTGAAAATTTGGAGAAACTCGTATTGCGATTAAAACAAACGGGAGCAAAACTAGTTTTTGCAACCACTACTTATGTTCCAGAAGGAGAAGTAGGTAGGTTTGAAAATGCCAATATTGAATATAATAAAGTGGCTCTAAAAATCATGAAAAAACATGGTGTTAAAGTGAATAACATGAGTAGGTATTCAAAAAGAATTCACAAAAAGCATAGAAAGGCTGGAGGAGATGTTCATTACACCAAGATTGGTTATGAATGGTTATCGAAGCCCGTTTCAAAAATAATTGAGAAGCAACTTTAATTTAGCTAGAGTGTTTTTTACCGAATTTAAATAATTAGTAAAATGAAGCAGTACCTTTTAATTATTGTATTTACGTGCTTTGGCTATTTTGGAAACACTCAAAATAATAGAATCAGTATCCTTAATTTTAATGGAGATCATGGATATGTCCATCAATCTAAGAGTGCAGGGATGAATCTGGTAGAAAAGTTAGCTAAAGAAAACGGATGGAAAGTTGTATCCACAGGTGATGCATCTATTTTTACTTCTGAAAAATTATTGCAGTTTGATGTTATAATCTTCAACAATAATTGTGGAAATAAAGGAAGAATATTGTCTGATAATCAACAAATGGCTTTTCAGGAATATATTAGAAATGATGGAGGCTTTGTAGGGATTCATTGCGCTGGTGCCATTTGGAATGAAGGCGGTGAATTTCAATTATGGTATGAAGGCTTGATAGGGACTAAACTTGTAGACCATCCAAAAGTACAGTCAGCTAAATTGATAGTAGAAAATGTAAATCACCCCAGTACTAAACATCTTCAAAAAGAATGGACTGTTACAGATGAATGGCATCGGTTTTCCTTCAACCCACGGAAGCATGTCCATGTATTATTGTCTGTAGATGAAGATTCGTATGAAGGTGTACAAAAAATGGGTGGAGACCATCCGTTTACTTGGTATCAATATTATGATGGGGGACGTTCGTTTTTCACCTCACTAGGACATACCAAAGAAATTTATGCGGATCCAAACTATCAGAAATTGATAGCGGGTGGTATTATATGGGCAGCAAATCGTTCACAAATAGAGACTGATTTACCAGTGCAAAACGGACTGCTTTTAGATTTAGATGCTGATAACAACGTACTTGTTGAAGATGGAGACAAAGTAAGTGCATGGGGAAATAAAATAGAAAATAGTATTCGAAAATTTGTAAAGCAAGACGAAGGCCGGAAAATTAAAGGTTCAGGTAGGCCTCAATTAAAAATGAATGTTTCAGGTTTGAATGGGCACAATTCTATTGTGTTTCACCGACAAGAACTTATAAATAATCATGAGGATGCTTTCGACCATTTAACCACTGGATCTGGTTTTACGTGGCTTTCTGTGATGTCTGTTTATGAACAAGTAAAAGGAAAACCTGGTGTGAATTCATTTTTCGGGAACTTACGAAATACAAACCTCGATAAACAAGGCCAGTTTGAGGGTTTTTGGGGAGGTGTGAATTTAGAAAATCATGTTTGGATGTCGTCTAGAAATGGACTAGAAAAAGGAACTTGGAATGTAAATAGCCCGTTGCTACTTGCAAAAGAATCATTTAAAAAAGAGGTTTATTATCTTGTAATGGGACGTCTGGGAGCAGGTGAAGATACGGTGACTATGGAGTTATTTGTAAACGGTATAAAACCTATTGTGGTAGAACCGTTTCCAGTAAACCCAAATGCTAACCCATCAAAAATGGCTATTGGCCAGGAGCGAGATGCTACCAATCATCCCGGAGCAGAATCTTTTGATGGTGAAATAGCCCGTTTCTTGATTTTTGAAAGACCTCTTTCAGATAAGGAATTGAAAGAGGTGTCAGATTATTTAATAAAAAGGTATACTATCAATCTGTAGATGCATACTAATTATTTTATTTCTAGTAGTTAAGATCTTCAGTTTTACCGTTGTTACTTAGTCCATAATTCCTCATATGGCATATACCCTGTATTTATGAGAGCAGATTTCAAGTAAAATTGATTGAGTGTTTTATGTTTTCTAAGTGCTATAAGTTCATTTTCTATAGGTTTTATGCGGTGCCCTAAGTTTTGTAACGTGGCATAGGCGATAAAATAATTGTTTTTCACTAGGTCTAAAACGTAGTGTAATGCTTCTAAATTATTAGCCTGATTTATTAATACTTCAGCACTCATCAAGCGTACCTCGATATTTTCAGCTTCGTTTTTAAAGTTTAAAGTTATTTCTTCAGGAATTTTGGTTAGGTGTTGATCTTGCAATAATTTAAGAACAGCCACCGTGGCCCAATAGCGAACGGCTGGTTCTTTTGAATTTAAATGCTTTGTTATTGTTTCCATATCTGAGAGTTTTGCAGTACTTAAAAATGCAGCAGCATCAATAATAGTACTAACGGGTTGGTTGCTATTTCTAACGTAATTATAGAACGAGGTTGTTTCGTCTTTTCTACGCATAGACCAAGGGTATAAACCTAAGTCTTTATGTTCTTTCATGAAGTTTAAGAGTTTGTGCTTCATTTCAGAAATTTTATTTTGATGTTCTTGAGCGTTTATAAGGTTGTTAACCTCGTAGGGGTCGGTTTGCGTGTCAAAAAACTCTAAGGCTTCTGTGGGGTCCCAAAATACGTTTTGAAGGTCATTTAAGTTGCCTTTTATATGGGCATGATCCCAAGCCTGGTAGGAGGGCATTTGCCATTGATATGATTGTCGCGTACCGTTGGGGTAGGCTGCATTAAAATTCCAAATAAGTTTAAAACGACCATCTGTTAACCCTCGTGACGGGATAAAACTTTGCTCTTGGTTAGCTCTGTATAAAAACAATTCTGTACTTGGTTCTGGTAGGTTATTACCTAAAAAAGGCTTCCCCATCATAAACTCTGGTGTTTTAATATTTAGTAAATTAAAAACGGTTGGTGCAAAATCGACGAAGCCTACTAAGTTATGATTTACAGAAGGTATATTTGTTTGTGCCAAATGTTTGTATTGCTCTGGAAAATGCACTATTAAAGGCACTCGGGTGCCCGTATCGTACAAGTATGCTTTTCCTCTTGGTAAACAGCCGCCGTGGTCTGAATAAAAGAAAACGATGGTGTTTTCTGCTTCACCTGAGGCTTTAAGTTCGTCCAACTTCTCTTTAATCCAAAGATCCATTTCATTTACCGAGTCATAATACCATGCGATATCATCTCTAATTATGGGTAAATTTGGTAAATAAGGAGGTAAAGTAATACTATCTAAAGCGATTGTTCTTGGTTCCCTTCCTTTAGTGTTTTTAGTCGCTACGCGTTGTGTATGGGTACCATTGTAATTAAATACTGAAAAGAAAGGTTTGGTTTTGTCTTTTCTGTTTATGTAGCTCGCATTTTTATTAGTTTGCTCCCAAATGGTTTTCGGCGTATTATTCGCGTTATAATCTGTTTTACTATTGTTGCTACAGTAATATCCAGCTTCTTTTAAATATATTGGGAAGTAAAATTCTTCAGGAACTGCTCTTTTTTCACGATGCCAATCTGTAGCTAACATGGGGGCATAAATACTTGATATTAAAGTGGAACGTGCTGGAGAGCATTGTGCTCCGTTAGAAAAGGCATTGGTAAATACTATGCTATTTTTAGCCAAAGCATCAATAGTGGGTGTTTTGGTGAATTCGTTACCATATACAGCTAAAAACGGACTCATATCTTCTACAACTAACCATAAAATATTAGGTCTTTTTTCTTGAGCCTTCGTTATATATGAACTTATTAGCATTAATATAACGACAGAAAATAATAAGGATTTGTTTTGTGAGCGTATCATGATTTTTTTATGGTTGATTTAGATAGAGGGATACCCAAAACATTGTTTGGGTGTGAAATTAACATAACCTTAAGCTGGAAAAGAAGGCTTGTATTGAGGGTAGGATTGGAGGTGTGCCTATTAAATAAAACAGTACTAAAAAAATTAAAGCTGAACACTATTGTAATTGTTCAGCTTTAATTAAATTAATCCTAAGTAATCAGTTCAGATTACTTAGGACTTCACTAATAATCAAATTATTTTTTCACAACTTTAATCGTTGCAAGATCTAAACCTTTATTGTTCTTAGTTTTAACAAGGTAAATACCTTTATTAAGTTTTGTCATATCTACACCGTTTAAAGCATTTTGAGAACTAACTTTAGCTCCTAGAATATTATAAATATCTACAGAATAAACATCTTTTGATGAGAAATTTAAATAATCTACAACAGGATTTGGGTAAGCACTGAATATTTCTTTAGTTTGACTGTAAGCTGAAAGGGTACCTCCATTAAATAGTGTCGTAACTTCTGCATCAGATATAGCTCTTTGGTATACTTGGATATTATCCATTCTAGTTTGTAAATCTGCAGTTCTTCCATCATTTCTTACTCCATTAGCTGTAAATTCACCTGTAGCAGTGTTGATATGATCTACTCCATCTCCACTTCCTATAGAGTTTCGCCCACTAAAACCTAGGTACACTTTTCTAGTATCCCATTCTCCACTTGGTTGTGCAACGGTAGAAGTTGTTGATAATGCACCATCTTTATATAATCTATAAAGTTTATCTGTAGCGTTGTATGTGATAACAAAATCTCTAGATGTTGGTTCAACCGTACCATATGGAAATCCTCCAGTAGCGGTACCTATGGCTGTTATATCCAGACCAGTAGTAAATCCACCATTTCTAGAAGTTATTCTATCTGATTTCCAAACTCCAGCATCATTACCTACTATCGTTATAATTCCACAGTCGGTACTACCCATACCATGACCGAATACCATATAATTCAATCTAAGTGTGAAACTATCAGTACCTAACGCTGTTTCGTTAATTATGATGTGCCCCGTGTAATCAGTTTGTAAAAGCTTATTTCCTCCATCAGTAAAAATAGTATTTGCAAATTGAGCACGATCTTCAACTACACCAGTATCTTGTTGTACTATATCACCTCCATCTGTTTCAAAAAAATACACATTAGCACCTACAAAGGCCAAGACATTTCCTCTTGTATTGTCAGGGTCAACACTGGTAACACCACTAGGTAAATTATTAAGAGGGTCTGTTCCTTCAAAATCGATTGTAAATTCTGGACCTTGAGAATAAACTAAAAAGTTAAGGGTTAATAATAAAATGGTTGAGTAAATTTTTTTCATTTTAATTTAGTTTTATGGATTAATTAACAACCACTAAACTACATAAAAGTGTAAATGTTTTTGGGGTAAAATGGTGACATGTTATGGGGGGAAATGTTGCATTTCACAGTTTAGTACTTAGTAATCAAGTTTATGGGTTTTAATTAATAGTATTTATAACACTTAAGCTTCAATTTACGCTACGTGAAATTGTGAAGTTTTTTTGTTCCTTATTAAAACACCAATTACTGGCTCACCATCACTTTATTGGTGTACACTTGCTGTCCATTCGATACTGAAATAATATACATACCAGAAACCAATGGGTGATTTAATAATAGAATTGGCTCAAAATTTCGGATGTCATTGTAAATCTCTTTTCCATCGACGGTATACATTTTTATGATAATTTTATCGGAAGGATTACTATTAGGGATTTTTATTTGAAAACGACCATTAGCGGACGGATTTGGGATGATTTTTATTTCTTGATTATTAAATGAGACTTTACTAGTACTTAAAATAGACTTATTTAAAGTGATTTTAAGATGTGAGTACGAGGTTGCTGGCACCACAATGTTCCAGTTGGAAGCGTTTGTTATTGGGTATGTGGATGCTGTTCCCGTATCGGTAGAAGTCCAAAGCTTTCTATTAACAATACCATCACCCATATAATTGTTTAATAATTGTAAATCGACGGTGTTTTCTGTGGTGTTCTTGTTTATAATGTGGACATCGAGCGTCGATTCATTTCCAAAAACAACCAATTTAATATTGCTATTATTAGAGGTAGAGCTAATAACTTGACCTTCCGCATTATTTACTATGTTTTTAAAACCACTATATTTAACAGGGAGAGCACTTCCATTGGCATATACAAAACGTTTACAAACTTGATAGAAAATAACGCCTTCAGCACCACCTCTAATAGGTGCAAAAATATTATCAATACCAGCGATAAGAAGCCCTATGCCGTCTCCCGTGGAATATCTAGTCGCTTCTGTATACCAAACGGGATCTTCTGATTTTGCTACTAATGATGCCCATGTACTATCCCAATCAGATTCAGCGATAGATCCATCATCATAAAAATGAGATCCTACGATGGCTACGCGGTCTTCAATATCATCGACAGAATTTACAGCAGCTGAAAGGGCATAACTTTCAACACCAACCATTTCAGTGCTTCCTAACTTAGTCATCTGATTAATAATTTTTAAATAATCAGAATCATCACCTGGATCTTCATTATAAGGTGCTAAATAATCAACGGTAATTCCGGCATCGGTCATGCGTTGCATAAAACTATCTAAATATGCTGAATAGGTGGTAAGGTTTAGACTGTAAACATTATAAGCACAACACCCTGTCCAAGAAGCTGGGAATTTTTCAGCATTATGATAATTTATACCATAGCCATCACCATTCGCAACACTGGCAAAAATTTTAACATCTGGATTGTAGCTTTTTACAGAGTTTATAACTGTAATAACATTATCATAAATATTATCGGTTATGGGTTGTAAAGCAAATATGGGCACTCTTAGTATTTGTAGATTCATATCTTGAAATAACTTGGCAGATACGCTATTGGTATTGCCTTCAGCCCAAGCTTTAATGGTTAATTTGTTATCGCCTCCAAAAACAACACTTTGGTTAGGTAATGTGGGGTCTATCGTAATAATATCTGATTGTGCATTTACGGATAAACAAAAAAGAAACAGTATTTTGAGAAGTAGTAGTTTTTTCATTTTTGAGACAATTTTAAGTAACAAAGGAGTGATTAATAACTATAAATCACTCCTTTGTTTATACTAGTTTTATGCTGATTTTTATTTTTTTATAGCTTTTACAGTCGCTATACTAACACCTTCGGAGTTTTGACATTTTACTAAGTAAATACCTTTTGATAATGCGGACATATCGACACCACCTTTTACTTTTTGCGTGCTTATTTTAGAACCTAATAAGTTATATATTTCTACAGAAGCAATGTCTTTTGTTGAAAAATATAAACGGTCTGTTACTGGGTTTGGGTAGGCATTGAATGAGGATTTTGATTGAATATCATTAACACCAAGGACGGTTGAGCTATATAAACTCGAAATAAAAGCATCATCAGCAGCACCCGAATAAATACGTAAATCGTCAATGGCACCTGTAAAACCTCTTGCGGCTGGATTTCCATTGTAGTCGTTACCTACTCTAAGTTTTGAAGCCGTTGTATCAACATCTGTCTGCCAGTTGTTATTGGCAAGAAATGCACCATTTATATATAATTTAATACTATTAGGACCAACAGAGTTATCAAATACAACAGCCACATGGTACCAAGTATCAACAACTAAATCTGGTGACGATACATTAAAACCTTTACCTTGAATCTCAATTCTAAGTTTCACACCCTGAGCTTGGAAGGTCCATCGTTTAAAATTTACAGCTTCACCTAAGCCAACTATAGCCTGCCCGCTACCAACAATGGATGTTAATTTTATCCAAGCGGCCATGGTTCGTGATGCATTTCCAGAAATGCTAAAATCGGTGGCAGTTTCTAAATAATCTGCAGCAGTAAAGCCGGTTACTGCTCCATTTGTTACACCGTCTTGTCCTTTTTCAAAGGCGGCAGTAAACCCTGTAGATTCTGTTAAATTCCAATTTGTAGTTTCGTCAAGTAAGTTTCCATCAAACTTATAATGGGCCTCTAATGTTTGCGCATTTAAACTGTTTCCTGCCAAAATAAGAACAGTCATCGTGAAGAGTGATTTTAGAAAAGTAGTTTTTTGTTTCATTTTAATAAAGTTTAAATAGTTAGTAATAATGCTAAACTATTTAAAATCTATCTAAATACTGGGGAGTATTGTAGCAATAAAGGAGTGAAAATGTTTCAGTTTTGAAAGAATGAGATGAATATGATTTTAATTGTCCTTTTTAAGTGTTATATCTACTGATTTGTAACGTATTATCCTGGTTTCATTGATGCCTTATTGAAATTTAGTTTGCTGCTGTGTGTCAAATTCTGCTGAATATTCAATGTTTCTTTCAGTGGGTACAGGGGCATTGGATTCAAGTCTCCAAGTCTCTAGTTTTTTATAAAGCTCTTTTGTTTTCTGTGGGTTTTGTTCCGCAAGGTTATGTTGTTCACCTGCATCTTCCTTTAAATTATAAAGTTCCATGGCGTTATCTTCAAAATAATGATGTAATTTCCAATGTCCTGAGATTATTACAGAGCCAGGTCTAGTTCTAAATAAAGGATCTCTACTACCATCTTTTCCCTTATTGTAAGCTTGTAAGTAAATAGGGAAATGAAAGAATAAGTCTCTGTCTTTTATAGTTTCTCCTTTAACAAGGTTGTTTAAATCTAAACCATCCAATACTTTAGCTCGGTTTTTTGGTTGTGCGATGGTTTGAAGCGTAGGGTAAAAGTCTAAATTTGAAACATTTGTATGGGTTACCGTATTGGCTGTTAAATGATCTGGCCATTTTATGATTAAAGGTACACGAACACCACCTTCATAATACGAGCCTTTTCCGGCACGTAAGGGATCTTGATGCGAAATGGCACGAATACCTCCGTTATCTGAAGTAAAGATAATGAGGGTGTTTTTTTCTAAACCTTTTTCTTTTAAAGAAGCGAGTAACCTGCCTACGTTTTCATCCATAGAGGCTACCATAGCTGCGTATTCAGGGTTGTTTTGTCCGGCTACACCTTTCTTGTTTTTGAATTTTTCAATTAAATGTTCCTTGCCCATAATGGGGGTATGAACAGTGTAATAGGGTAGGTAAACAAAGAACGTACTGTCTTTAAATTTTTCAATAAAATTAATGGCTTCATTTGTTAAGCGATCTGTTAAATACTCGCCATCAGGACCATTTTTAATAAAATCGATGTTATACGGTGAAAAGTAACCACCTTTACCAGGGTTTCCTTTACTGCTGCCTCCCACATTTATATCAATACCTTGTTTCGATGGATCTTCTCCCACATGCCATTTCCCAAAACTCGCAGTGATATAGCCGGCCGATTTGAGCATTTGAGGTAACGTATAAATAGAATCATTGAGGTGATCTGTATTTTTTATAGGAATGATTTGTCGTGTTTTTATTTGCCCCCTATCTGAAGGACTCACGGTGAAAACTCCATGTCTGGGTGTGTTCAATCCAGAAATCATACAGGCTCTACTAGGCGCACAGTTGGCGGCACCAGCATAGGCATTTGTAAACACAAGACCTTCTTTTGCTAAAGCATTTAAGTTGGGCGTTTCGTAATAGGTACTCCCCATAAAGCCGAGGTCTTTCCAACCAAGGTCGTCAACATTAATAAGTATAATGTTTGGTTTTTTTATAGCTTTTTCTTTTGAAGCCGTTTTACAACCTAGTGCTAATAAGACAAAAAATATAAGGGCAGTGTTTAAAAGTTTTTGTAATAGCATTAATCTTGATCTTTATATTTTTTAATGTATTCGGTAGGGCTCATACCATATTCTTTTTGGAAACATTTACCAAAATATTTTTGATTATTAAATCCTGTCATGTATGCTATTTCAGAAAGGTATAAATCATTTGTTCTAAGCAGTTGTTCAGCGCGTTTTAATCTGATTTTCTTAATGAAGTTTACGGGCGTATCATTTAAAATGGTTTGCAGTTTTCTATAAAGGTTGGCGCGACTCATACCAACTTCAGAGGCTAAGTATTCTACGCTTAATAAATTGTCATTCATAGATTCTTCAATAATAGCGACTAATTTGCGTATAAAGCGTTCGCTGTTTGAATCGACTTCAATTTCAGAAGGTTCTGCAGTTATCACTTTACCAAATTGTTTTTTAAGTTGACCTCTTGCTATAAAGGTGTTTTTTACTTTCCATTTCACAAACTCTAGGCTGAACGGCTTTTCAATATAATCGTCGGCACCTAAACTTAAGCACTCTATTTTTGTTTCTTCAGAGTTTTTTGCGGTAAGCATGAATATAGGAATGCTGTTTATTTCTGGGTTTGCTTTAATTTGTTTTAACATAGAAATTCCATCTTCTACAGGCATTAATATATCGCTAATAATAAGCTGTGGTTTTTCTTTTAAAACGGCTTCATAACCTTCTTTTCCATTGGATGCTTCAGTAATATTAAAGTCGTCTTTTAATTCTTCTTTAAGCATTTGCCTTAAATCTAGGTTATCCTCAACAAGCAATACTTTCGGTTTGTTGGTTTGTGGCTGGGTTTTAGCATCATTAGCCATCGCGACTTCTTCTATAACCTGAAATTCAGAATTTTTTATAAAGTTCTTTTTCAATGGTTCAGCCATTTGCAGGCGTTCCCCTTTAGTATATTTATTTTTATCTATAGGAAGAAGAAACGTAAATTTAGTATAGGTGTTTTCCTTACTTTCAACCGTGATAATACCGTGATGTCTATCTATTAGTTTTTCAACTAATTCCATACCAATTCCGGTTCCTGGAATGTTGTTACTAGTCGATTTTGTTGCCTGATAATATCTATTAAAAATAAAAGGTAAATCGGATTCTGGTATGCCAACACCGTTGTCTTGAACCGTACATTTAATATAAGTTCCTTTGTCGAGGCGGAGTGTTGTCGCGCTTTCAGCGGTAATATCGACCTTTTCTAAATTCACATTTATTTCTCCTTGTTTTGGGGTATACTTAAAGGCGTTAGAAAGTAGATTGAAAAGTATTTTTTCTAATATGTCAACATCATACCACCCTTTAATTTCTTTCTCACTGGACGTAAATCCATATTTAATTTGATACATTTTAGCAAAGTCATTAAAAGCCTTTTTTATAATTTCAATGTCTTTAACAATATCATTTTTGGATATTCTAAGTTCAAATTTACCGGCATCAAACTTTCGGATGTCCATAATTTGATTGATTAGCCTACGCATTCTTAAGGTGTTATTGTAAATGCGTTGCGAGGTTACGGGACTAAGCGTGAAATTCTTTTCTTTTATAACTTTTTCAATGGTGCCAAAAATTAAAGACAGTGGCGTACGTAACTCATGAGAAATATCGGTAAAAAACACCATTTTCATCCGGTTATGTTCATTGTCCTTTTCTCTACTAATAGTCTCTTTTACTAAATTCTTCTTTAAATTGTACCATCTTCGAACTAAAACAGCACCAATAAAAAGTAAAATGGCAGAAAAAAGGAAATAAGCGAAATAAGCCAAATTACTTCTCCAAATAGGTGGCTCTATAGTGAATTTTAAGGCTGTTGGTGTCTCGTTCCAGAACCCGTCGCTGTTAGAACTTTTTACTTTAAAGGTGTAAGAACCAGGAGGCAAGTCGTTGTAATTGGCATTTCTATTTGATCCGTTTGTGTAAATCCAATAATTATTAAGGCCTTCTAGTTTATACGCGTATTCATTTTTAATAGGTGCTGTAAGGTCTAAGGATGAGAAGCTTACAACAATATTGTTTTGATTATAAGGAAGCTCAATAGGGTTTTTGGATCCTATTTTAATATCGCTAGATGTGTTTAATTCTGAATTGGTTTGATCTGCTTTGGTAGCGCCAAGTGTTTTAAAATTAGTAATAACGGTTGAAGGAGTCTTGGTGTTTTGAGAAATTTCATTTGTTAAAACACTATAAAACCCATTAGAACATCCAAAATATATTTGATCGCGCATGTTATTTGTTGCGCTAGATTTATAAATAAATTGGCTTTCTTGAATACCTTCTTCTATACCGAAATGTCTAAATTTTTCCTTCTTTAAATTATACCGAATCAATCCATCTTGGGTACTCAGCCAAATGTTTTTATTTCGATCTTCCTCGATTGACGAAATAGTATTGGAAACCAAACCGTTTGATTTAGTGAAATGTTTAAACTTATTGGCACCTTTAATGTATTGGTTTAATCCACCACCTCTGGTTCCTATCCAAATGGTGCCGCTACTATCTTCAAATAAACTTAAAATAGCGTTTGATGTTAATCCGTTTTCTATGGATGGTAAATATTCTTCAATAGATTCATTATTAAAATCAACCTTAAAAAGGCCTTCCCCTCGTGTACCAATCCATAATTCATTTGTTATAGTGTATAACAAGGTTGATGTATGGTTATTGGCTAGTTTGGTTTTAACGGCTTGTTTAAATTTTGATAGTTGATTTTCGGAGTTAATTATGTCTACGCCTCCATTCCATAAACCTACCCATATTTCATTATTGTTTATTACAGCAATATCATTTATTATGTTTTTGAATTTTTTTATCTCTGTTAGTTTTAAGTTACGTTTCTGGGGTGTGTAGCTGTCTGTTATATATAGTGCTGAGTTGTTTACTAAAAGAAGTTTATCTTTTTCGAAATTCCTGTATATAAGATTGAGGTTATTAATTCCTGTTTCAATTTTAAAGTAAGTATTTAACTTGGGGTTGTATTTGTATAACCCATCGTTCATGGCAACTAAAATGGTGTTTGGGTTATAGAATAATAGACTCCGCCCAATAGCATTATCAATCTTGTTTATGGTTTCTATTTTATTAAAATTGAAAATAGAGGTTCGCCCTAAATATTTGTTAATACCTTTTAAAGTACCAATCCATAAGTTTCCGTTGGTATCAAATGTTGTATTGGTTATATGGTTGCTTTTTAAACTGCCTTTTGAAGGGCTTTGAGAAAAGTTGGTAAACTCATAACTATTATCATTTCTAACAGCTTTAAATAACCCTCCTGTTGTGCCTATCCATATATCATTATTGGTTGGGTTTAGTGTTAGGTATGTAGACGTTGCATTAGGAGCCGTAGGATTCATAAAGTTTTCATAATGCTCTAAAATCTCAACTTTGTAGTCTGTTTTATTATAACCTAAAACAAAAAGACCTTTGTCTGTAAGTGCTATAATTTTGTTGTTTTCAAAAAGTTTTAAAGACTTAATACTTTTTTTGAAATTGGATTGTATGTATTCATTTTTATCGTTTAGAATAAAAATGCCTTTTGGTGTACCCAACCAATACCTTCCAAAATGGTCTTCTTCAAAAGAGTTTATTTGTCTTTCAAAGCTAATTAAATTAGCATCGTTCGTATAATTGAATTTGGTATCAAAATAAGTTTTGTCATATTCCTTAGTCGTTCTAATTTTAACAAGCCCTGTATTCCTTAAATTGGCCCAAATATCTCCATTAGAAGACTTATTTAGTACCGTTACTGTAATATTTTTGTAGAAGCCTTTAAATTTATTTTCACTTCTGTTATAGTGTATTAAATAGCTTTCACTTCCAATCCAGAGATTTGTGTTGTCGTCTTCTATAATAGAATTTATACCATTGTTAGGAATGGAGTGTTCGTCGAAAACGTCTAGCTGGAAAGAGATTAAATTATTACCATCGTAGCGGTATAGTCCTGTATCACACCCAATCCATAAATAACCATAACTGTCTACAAATTGTGTATTCACTTTTTTATTAAAGGGCACACCTTGTATTTCCAACTCATGAAAATAAGTGTCGTTTGATTGGGCATAACTAAATGTGAAACTTAGTAGAAATAGATAAAAGGAGCAAGTTGTTAGGGGACGAATTTTATTTCTAAAAAACATGTGTGTGGCTATTTATTTGTTAAGTTGGGAAGCGTTTCCACTTCTAATAATTGTTGAGATAATGGTGAAATCAACGATTGTACAATATCTTATTTTTTTTCTGACACTGCAACATTTTTACCACCCAATCATGTTGTAAAAGGAGCGTAATAATGTCTCAAAACGGCAATATCTTAACTTTTTAAGGATTTTGCAACATATGAGAGCAACAAAAGAGAATATTAGTTTGAATGTTGGTTGTAAGTTTGGTACTGTAAAATAATAGCTAGGAGATAGTAAGTATTTTATATGGTTGAATTAACGAATAATCTTTTCGTTAGATTTTTTTAAATTTTTATAACTAAATGCAAGGGATTGGGTTTTCAACTCCCTTTTTTTAAATCAAACTTAAATGTTCAAATTTTCTTTATCTATCCAAGTTTTAGTTGTTGCGGTGCTTTTAACGTCTTGTGATTTTTCGAATAAAAATCAAAAGACAGAGGCCATTGCTCAAAATGAAAAAAACATCAATGAAAAACAACCAAATATTATATATATTCTTGCTGATGATCTTGGATATGGTGATTTGAGTTGTTATGGTCAAGATAAATTTAAAACACCAAACATCGATAAGTTGGCATCTCAAGGCATGTTGTTTTCTCAGCATTATTCTGGTAGTACCGTTTGTGCGCCTTCTAGGTCTGCTTTACTAACGGGAATGCACACTGGCCACACCGTTGTTAGAGGTAACAAAGAAATGCAGCCAGAGGGACAATACCCTATTCCAGATAATACATATACACTGGCAGAAGTGATGAAAAAAGCAGGCTATAAAACTGGTGCTTTTGGTAAATGGGGACTTGGTTATCCTGGATCTGAGGGAGACCCAATTAGTCAAGGGTTTGATGAGTTTTATGGCTATAATTGTCAGCGTTTAGGACACCATTATTATCCAGACCATTTATGGTCTAATAATGATTCGATTGTGTTAAAAGGGAATGCGGGCCTTTCAAAGACTGAATATGCGCCTAGTTTGATTCATGATAAAACAATGGAGTTTATTGAGCAGAATAAATCAAAACCATTTTTCTTATACGTTGCTTCTATAATTCCACATGCTGAATTGGCAGCGCCAGAAGCTCTTATGGAAAAATATAGAAACAAATTTCTGCCAGAGAAGAAATTTAAAGGGGTAGATAGTGGTCCTGATTATAGAAAAGGGTCTTATGCCTCGCAAAATGAATCTCACGCTGCTTTTGTAGCGATGATTGATTTATTAGATCAACAAGTTGGGGAAATCATGGACAAAGTTGAAGAACTTGGAATAGCAGATAATACGATTATTATTTTCACATCAGATAATGGACCGCATAAAGAAGGTGGAGCCGATCCTAAGTATTTTGATAGTAATGGCCCCTTTAAAGGAACTAAAAGAGATTTATATGAAGGTGGTATTCGTGTGCCTATGATTGCGAAGTGGCCAGGGAAAATAAAACCAGGTAGTAAATCTGAGCTTGTTTCTGCTTTTTGGGATATTTTTCCAACGTTTACAGATATCACAGGTGTTGATACCCCTAAAAATATAGATGGTATTTCAATGTTACCAGAATTATTAGGTAATAAGGCAGAGCAAGTTAAACATAAATATTTGTATTGGGAGTTTCATGAAAAAGGAGGTCGACAAGCCGTTAGAATGGGCGATTGGAAAGCGGTGAAGTATAATGTATTAAAAACACCAGACACCCCTTTAGAACTTTATAATTTAACCAACGATTTGGGTGAAACAAACAATGTTGCAGCGCAGTTCCCTGATGTTGTAGAAGAATTGGAAGCTATTTTTAAAGAAGCAAGAACGCCTTCAGATGTTTTTACATTTAGTCAAGAGACGTTCTTAAATGTGGATTAATTAAATTTTAAGAATACATCAAACATAATAGTAGTAATTCATCATACTAAGTTTTAGAGGTGTTTGATAATAGTTGTGGTGAGTATACCCAATCTAAATCTCAAATCTTATCTTAAGGTTGGAGATGGTGATTTGACATGATTCAAATTAGTGTTTATACTCAAAAGATATATTTAAAAGAACACTACTAATGGAACACGTTTGGGTGTCGTGGTCATTTTAAAATTAAAAAGAAGCATAGAATGAATTTATTATTCAACACAAAAATAAAAAACATTCATTCTTATTATATATTGCTTTTAACTTTAGTTCTAGCAGTATCCTGTAAAAGTGCGGCAGATGATAAAAAAACGTTAAACTCTGGAAAACAACCAAATATCATTGTTATTTTAATTGACGATGCCGGTTATGCCGATTTTGGTTTTATGGGTAGTAAAGATTTAGAAACTCCTAATATAGATAAGCTTGCTAAAAGCGGTGTTATTTTAACAGATGCGCATGTAAGTGCTACGGTCTGCGCCCCTTCAAGAGCCGGGTTAATTACGGGGAAATATCAACAACGTTTTGGATTTGAAGCTAATAATACCGGTTATGGTGATTCTGGAGATATAGGACTCTCTGATGACGTAGTAACCATGGCCGATGTGTTTAAAGCAAATGGCTATAAAACGATAGCTTTAGGGAAATGGCATTTGGGAAAGGACAAAACAGACCACCCAAACCAAAGAGGATTCGATGAGTTTTTTGGTTTTGAAACAGGAAGTCGATCTTATTTTCCGCTAGAGAACCCTTCAAAATATAATATGCTACAACATAATGGCGAGCGTGTTGAGTTTAAAGGTTATATGACGGATGTTTTAGGTGACCAATCTGTAAAATATATTGAAGCGAATAAAGATCAACCATTTTTCATGTATTTATCCTATAATGCGGTGCATACACCTATGGAAGCTAAAGCGGAGCATTTAGAAAAATATAAAAAGCACTCAAGACAAAAGTTAGCAGCGATGACTTGGTCTTTGGATGAAAATGTTGGCAAATTGCAACAAAAGCTAAAACACTTAGGCTTAGAAGAAAATACTTTGATTTATTTTTTAAGTGATAATGGGGGAGCGGCGAACAACAGTTCTAGCGGTGGACCATTAAAAGGGTGGAAAGGTAATAAGTTTGAAGGTGGCCATCGCGTGCCTTTTATAGTTAGCTGGCCCAAAGAAATTAAAGGTGAACAAACATTTAGCGGCCTATCTTCTTCATTAGATATTTTTACAACGTCTTTAGCGGCAGCAAAAATCACAAAAGCAGAAAACTTAGTTTTAGATGGTGTCGATTTATTGCCCTATTTAAAAGGCGATAAAACTGGAAACCCACATGATAAATTGTTTTGGAGAAAATTAGAGGAGGCAGGAGCTAGAATAGGAGATTATAAATTGGTTCGATTGCAAAATTATGGAGCGTCTCTTTATAATTTGACAACTGATTTAGGTGAAACAACCAACCTTGAAACCATTCAAACAGAAGCATTTCAACGGCTACAAGACGAATTGAAAAGTTGGGAAACTAAAATGATGGAACCATTGTGGGGTGAAGAACGTGAGTGGATGGATGTAACTTATCACATTCACAAACGTTTAATGCAGAATAAAGAGGTTTTATACTCCAATCCGAAGACTATGAAGGCGTTAGAGTTTAAGGAAAAATGAGAAGTCAAATAGTATCCTAGAATTTAAATAGTTTTGTTCAAGTAGTAGGAAGTTATTTAATACATAAAAGAACGGAATAAAATTTTGTTAATAGGATATTTAATTTGATAGAAAGCAGGTTTTTAATTAATTGAATTCTTATAAAATTGATATGATAAAAGGTTTATTGGTTTTTAAACAATCCATTTTTAGTAAGCATTTTTTTAAATTGTTTTTGTGTTTTTTGGTAACAAGTTTTTGTTACGCACAAAATAGTCAGAAAATAGCATTAAACGGCGAATGGTCTTTTAAAACGGATCCTTACGCTAAAGGAGAATCATCCAAATGGTTTGCAAAAGATGTAAATACTGCATCTTGGGACACTATGACAGTTCCTGGAAATTGGGATTTGGTAAATGAGTACTCAGAATATGTAGGCGATGCTTGGTACACAAGAACCTTTAGGATTGATGAAACCTTAAATACGGCGCAACTTCGCTTAGTATTTCAATCCGTTTATAATGACTCTAAAGTTTGGGTCAATGGGCATTTTATAGGTGAGAATCATTTTGGATTTTTACCTTTTCATTTAGATATCACCAAATACATTAATAAAGGTGGAGAAAACAGAGTAACCGTTTTGGTTAATAATGTTTTCAAAAGTGGCGCTATGTGGAATTGGGGAGGTATTAGAAGACCAGTTTGGTTAGAAATAACACCTGAAACACGTATCGAATTGCAACATATAGACGCTGTTCCTAACTTGAAAAAGGGTACGGCGCAACTCAATGTAAAAGTCGTAAGTAGCAATTCTGGTTCTAGTCCAAAAGCGGTAAGATTTAATATTGACATTAAGAGAAAAGGAAGTGTTATTGCATCAGGAACAGTAAAAACTACCATTCCAGCCAACACCGTCAACCATATTATCAACTGGTCGTACAACTTACCAAAATCTAAAGTAGACTTATGGCATTTTGATTTTCCTAATTTATATGAATCTCATGTTAGTCTGTCTGATAGCAAAGCTGTTTTACATTCAAACACAGATCGATTTGGTATTCGAAAGATAGAAATAGTGGGGTTGCAATTGCTTTTAAATGGCGAAAGTATTCGTCCTGTTGGATTTAATGTGGTGCCCGAAGATCGCTTTACAGGAAACACGCTTCCCATAGAACGTATTAAGGAAGATGTAGATTTGATGAAGAGTCTTGGAGCCAATATGGCACGACTAAGCCATGTAAACTTACCCAAAGAATATTTGGACTATTTAGATGAAAAAGGGATTATGATCTTTGAGGAAGTGGGTTTATGGGGGAAAGATGTATTAGTAGATCCTGACCATCCAAAACCAAAAGAATGGTTGCAAAGAATTATAGAAAATAGTTATAACCATCCCGCAATTATAGGTTGGAGTGTAGGTAATGAACTAGGAATGGCATCTAAAAATCCTAAAGTTAATGAATATGTAAAAGGAGCACTACAATTGGCAGAAGAATTAGATCCTAATAGAATAGCGGTATCTGTGTCAAATACGGCGAATAACTCTGCTAAAGAAGCGACCATGTACTCCGATTTAGCAATGCTTAATGGGTATCAAAATTGGGGCAAAAAAGCCGAGGGTACTTGGAAAAATCATCAGAAACCAGTTTTCATGTCGGAGTTTGGAGAAGAACTAAATTCGGAAGACCCAAACTTAGGCGATATTCCTGCCGAAAAAATGCTGAATGAATTACGAAACAAACCCTATATTTTAGGTGCTTCGTTATGGGCTTTTAATGATTATAGGAGTACCTATTATGGGAAAACAGGATGGGCAACACCTCCCTCACAAAATAGAGCATGGGGAATTGTAACTTCTTTTCGAGAAAAGAAAAGAGGGTTTAAGAGTATTCAAAAGGAGTTTTCTCCTATTAGGGACTTAACTATTTCAACTATTGATACTAAAAATGGAAAAGCGAAAGTTACTATTCAACCCAGAAATAAATTAGACATTCCTGCCAATATATTGAGGGGCTATCAATTACAATGGACTCTTTTTGATAATAATTTTAAACTTGTTGAAACGCAAACTCAATCTGTTAAAACTATTTTCCCTGGAGATGCTGCATTTGAAATACCTTTAAACTGGAAGGCAGATGCTCATCTGAGTATGATAGAAATCACTTTTATCGATCCGCAAGGCTATAAAGTGTATGAAGAGATTGTCAACTTTAAAGTGCCACAACAGCCCGTTATTGAATTTACCAATACAGCGAACAATGCGGTCCGTCTTTATTTCAAAAAAAGTAAAGATGCAGAGGAGTATTATGTTCAGTATAAAAAAGGAGATTCCATTTTTAAGTCTGATAAAACAATTAACAGCTTTATCGAAATCGAAGATAAAAAAGTGAAGCTTGGAGAAACCTGGACATATCAATTAGTAGCCATTAATAATAAAGGGGAGAGTATCCCTTCTGAACCAGTTTTACTCATAAAAGACGAAGACGAATTACCACCAATAATTTGGGGTTCAAAACGTCTTGAAACTAATCTTTTTATAGCCTATAGCGTATCTCCCTACGATTATTTATATGAAGTAGCTTATGGTTTTGCCCCTAATAAATTAGATCATATAATAACTTCCAAAGTACAAGGAGTACTTAATATTCCCAATCTTGAAAAAGGAATACCTATTTATTATAAAATGAGAGTGATTAAACAATGGGGATTTGCTAGTGAGTGGACAGAAGCGTTAAAAAGTGAATGATTGTTTCTTTGTGAAATCAACTTCAATACGCTTTGCTTCTTATTGTAAACTAATTATTTACAACCTTAAAAAATAAAACAACTTAAATAAAGACAATTAAATGAAAAACAGATTATCACAAATCAGCTTATTGTCACTAGTTTTATTTTGTTTAAGTTGTAAATCTTTAATAGAAAAAAAGGTTGATATAGACACGACTGTTAAGATTGATAAAGGAGAAATAACTTCAGTTTCTGGAACAAGAAATATAAGCGGTGTTTACCCACATTTAACAACGTATGCACATGCAAGAGGAAACGGCAGCTATAGTTTTGGAAATGAATGCGGAATTGGAGCCTTGGCTGTTTGGAATGAAAAATTGTATATGATTAATTATGCAGCACATGAGCCAAAAGGAAGTGAGCACAAACTGTATATTATCGATAAAGATAATAATATGCAGGTTTTTCAAGGTAGTATTGGTGGTACACCAGCAGCTAGAATGATACATCAAGAATCGAATCAATTACTTATTGGTCCTTATGTTGTTAGTAGTTCTGGAGACGTACGAGTTATTCCAATTAAAGATATGAAAGGACGTTTAACAGCGATCGCAAGGCATTTAAAAGACCCAGAAAATATGGTTTACTATTATGATATGGAAGGCATGTTGTACGAGGTAAATGTAAATACTCTGAATGTAAAAAAGCTATACAATAATCCGTTGCCAGGTTGGCATGGAAAAGGCGCCTATACAAGTCAAAATAAATTAATATTGGCAAATAATGGCGAGCATGGAAACGAAAGCGGAGCGGAGTGGAAAGTTACTCTAGAAAATAAAAACAACAAAGAAGATAATGGAATTTTAGCCGAGTTTGATGGAGATAATTTTAAAATAGTAGAAAGAAGACAGTTTACAGATGTTACCACTAAGAACGGAATAAACGCAGAGCCAAATGATCAATCTCCATTGTGGGCAATGGGATGGGATAAAAGATCGATACGATTGAAGGTACTTGAAAAAGGAGAGTGGAAAACTTTTTTATTACCTAAAGCTACTTATAATAATGATCCTTCTCACGGTTGGTTTACAGAGTGGCCAAGAATTAGAGAAATTGGTAACGGAAAAATGATGATGGACATGCATGGGATGTTTTATGATTTCCCATCAACGTTTTCTCATGCGAAAACTTCAGGAATCAAACCAATAGGCTCCCATTTACGCTATATACCCGATTTTTTAAGCTGGAACAATAAGGTCGTTTTAGCCACAGATGAAACAAGTATACAAGGAAATCCTTTAGCAGGTCAGCCACAATCTAATCTTTGGTTTGGTAAACGTGAAGAATTGGCGAACTGGGGACCAAAATCCGCTTATGGAGCAATTTGGATCAATGATGAGGTTATTGCGAATCAACCTTCACTTCCTTTTTTAATTGCTGGTTTTGATAACAGAATTTTACATTTAAATAATTTTGATAAAATGCCAGTTACAATTACCATTCATGTTGATGAAGATGGAACAGGGAACTGGAAAGAATTACAAACGGTAGCATTAGAAAAAGAAGGCTATAATTATTATATTTTTAAGAAGGATTTAAAAGTAGAATGGGTACGATTGGTTGCTGATAAAACCAGTAAATTAACTGCTGCTTTTCATTTTACAGATCGTAAACTTAAAAATAGTACTGCAGGAAAAGAGTTGTTTAAAAGTCTTGCAGATGTAGATGAAACTGCAGAAGTATCCCATGCAAAACTATTTAGTAATAAAACCAATTATAATTTAAGCGTTTATGCAGGAGAAATAGACAATGACACCTTTAAAACCACAAAATTATATGAGTTTTTAAAGTATGATTTTAGGTATGTAGATGGTATAAAAGATAGTTTGTCAATAAACGCTTTAAAGAATAAAAAAGTTGGAGAAGAAGTTGATTTTTTTAATAAAAATGTAGCAAGTACTTCGGAAGGAAAAGAAATTCAAAAAGAGATTTGGTCAGAAGATGATGCATCTGTCATAGTACATGCAAAAGAGTATCAATTAAGGTTACCAAAAGGACATGCCGATTATTCAAGACAATTTTCAGCAAAAACAGCACGAGTAACCAGAGAAGTTGAATCCGAAAGAGAGTTGGCAAATATTTCGGGTACATTTTATGAGCTACCGCTATATAAAGTAGGTAAAGAACCTTTATATAAAATGATGCGACCTGTTGCAACACACAATAAACAAATTACTGAGTTTAATACTTGGAATGGTTTATTGGTTTTAAGTGGAGTAAAGAAAGACGCAAAAGAGTCAGACCACGTTTATAAATCTGATGATGGTAACGTGGCTCTTTGGTTTGGAGGTATTGACGATTTATGGAGTTTTGGAAAGCCAGTAGGAGAAGGTGGTCCATGGAAAAACACTCAAGTAAAAGCAAACCAATTATCTGATATGTATTTGATGACCGGTTATGACGAAAAAACAGTAGTTTTTGAATCTGATGTGGATACGCAGTTTGATTTATACATTGATATAAATCATTATTCAGACGAGCCTGTTTTGTTTAAAACCTTTCAGATAAAAGCAGGTGAAAAATTAACTTATAAATTCCCCGAAGGATTTAGTGCACATTGGGTACAGCTAAATTCTAGTAGCGCTTGTAAAGCCACTGCATGGTTTGTTTATAAGTAAATAAAAGGCTCAAATATTTTAGGAAACGATTAGGGAAGTCAAGAATAAAACCCCAGATTTTCCTGGTGTTTACAAGTAGCCAAAGGGAGGAGGAACCTAACCTATGTATTATGTGCTCTAAGGTTGGGATGCTATAAGAGTTTAATACATATGCAGGAAGCTTTTCAGAAGCTTAGAACTGGTATTGGCAAAAAAATAAGTATACATATTGCTAGAAATAGCTTCGATAATATTTCTGAGGATAAATTATCCATCCAAATGGTGCAATAACTATATAGCAATGCATCGCTAACAACAACCATACTTTATCAATCAAATTTCAAGTAAAAGGACACTGGTTTGTTGCGTCCGTTAAACATTATATTTCCCGATGCCATTATCATTTAGTCTCTAAAAAAATATGTCCTAATTTATCGTTAGTTTTACAAAAAAGTCTCCAATTTACCAACCATTTCGGTGCTTCCGCAGAAGAAGGGAATTCGCTGATGCAGCTCTGTAGGGATGATGTCTAAAATTCTTTGATTACTGCTTATGGCCTTTCCTCCAGCTTGTTCGGCAATGTACGCCATGGGGTTGGCTTCATACAACAGTCGTAATTTACCTTCTTTATTTTTAGTGCTGTTTGGGTATAAATAAATGCCTCCTTTTAGCATGTTTCTATGAAAATCTGAAACCAAAGAGCCTATGTATCTTGAAGTATAGGGGCGCTCTTCTTCTTCCTTTTGACAATATTTTATATAATTTTTCACGCCTTGCGGAAAGTGGCTGTAGTTACCCTCGTTTACCGAATAAATATGCCCTGTTTTTGGAATTTGTATATTGGGGTGCGACAAGTAGAACGATCCAATGGCTGGGTTTAAAGTAAAGCCATTAACGCCATGCCCTGTAGAATATACTAACATAGTTGATGTGCCGTAAATAACATATCCAGCGGCCACTTGGTCTTTGCCAGGTTGTAAAAAGTCTTTAAGTTCAACGGGTGTGCCTACAGGTGTAATTCTTCTAAAAATCGAAAAAATAGTACCTACTGATGCATTGACATCAATATTTGAAGAACCATCTAAAGGGTCCATCAGTACCACGTATTTTCCGTTATTAGAGGCGTCACTTCCTGTAATAGAAATGAAATCTTCAACTTCCTCTGAAACAATGCCACAAGCAATGTCTCTGTTTTTTATGGCTTGAATGAATTTGTCATTTGCAAAAACATCTAATTTTTGTTGGTCTTCACCTTGTACATTAACATCGCCAGCACCACCAATAATATCAACCAAACCTGCCTTGTTCACTTCATGGTTTACCATTTTTGCAGCAAGCCTGATGCTATTTAGGAGTTTAGATAATTCACCAGTTGAATAAGCAAATGAAGATTGGTTTTCAATAATAAATTCGCCTAGGGTCATTATTTTTTTCATAAAGTATAGTTGTGTTTAATATTATTGGTTGAAATATTCTTTCATTAACATGGCAGCGCCTAAAGCACTCGCATTTTTTCCTTTAGGAAATTGGATATGTTGATTCGGCATCATTTGAGTTAAATATTCAACAAATATGTTATTCCTGTTGAAGCCTCCTGAAATGTAAACGTCTTTTAAATTGTGCTTTGTATCTAAAATACGCTCAATACCTTGGTGAACACGTTGGCTTATTTCAAAAATTAATTGGTAATAAGCATGCTCGTAACTTTTGAAGGTATGGAGTTGATCCATATTTCCAATAAAATCCGTTGGAATGTCGTTTGGAAAAAATACATGTTTAGAACTGGTAAGAATCTTGCTGCAGAGTGATTTATTTAAAGTCAGTTCTAAAAAATGACTTTTATCAACTTCAAAATAATTACTTAAAGCAATGGCGTTTACTTCATGCACGCGACCTAAAAATTGCATCGATGATTTTATTTGTTTTTTGTCGGGTGTCATAAAACAAAGGCAATCATTTTTTAATTGATTAGTGGTTAGTGTTTCTTTGCTAAAGGGGTTCATGCAAATAATCCAAGTACCTGTAGAAAGTAAAACAAATTCTCTATCTGAGTTTTCGTTACTTTCCAATAGCGGAATTATGGAAGAGGAACTGTCGTGCAAGCCTTTACCGATATATATGTTTTGATGGTTCACTAATGATAAAGCAGCGTTTTTTCCTGGTTTTGGTTCAGGTAAATGGATGTCTTCATTAATTAACCAATCGTGATATTGCATGGCATCATAATTCCATGTGGCTGTATGTGCGCCGACCGATGTAAAATCGGCTGTAGCTTTTTTAGAAAATAAATAACTTAAATATTGTGGGTAGTGTAGTATCGTTTCAACCTGACTCCAAAAATGAGGTTTGCAATGTTTTAGCCAATATATTTGTAAGCCAGAATTTAGCATGCCATAAGCGGGAGATGCTGTTTTTCTGGAGTATGCTTCAACACCGCCTTGAGATTCATAAAACGGATTAAAATCGATGTCCAATGGCTTTAAATAGTTGTATAGTGGTGTAATTCTATTTCCGTTTTTATCTAAATACACTAAAGTAGCGCCATGTGTTGAAAAGTTGATGGCTTTAATGGTGTATTCGTTTTTATTCTGAATGGTTTTAATTTCATTTTGTATCCAAGTTTCAATAGATTCTATATCGTCACATGGGTCGTTGTCATCATCTTCCACTTCCTCAAAACGAATGGAATTTGTGTAAACAACATTAAAATTTTCATCAAATAAAAATATTTTTTTATTGGTTTTACCAATATCAAAAACGGCTATAACCTTTTTCATGTCTTAAAAGTTTATGTGAGATATAACTTCCTCTTGTTGGTGTAAGAGGAAGTTATTTTATTGATAGTAAAAGGAGTTCATAAACAAAAGATAAGTCGTGCTTAAATGTAGTTTATAGGCTTCCGTTTTACTTTATTAATTATGATTTGAATCCGTAAAGAGGACCATAAGTAGCACAAGCTTTATAATCTGCTGATTCTAAGTTCTCTCCAAAAGCAGACCACGCGCTTGGACGGAAAACATCTTCATCTGCGACGTTATGCATATTCACAGGAATTCTTAATAATGCTGCTAATGAGATTAAATCGGCACCAATATGTCCATAAGAAATAGCACCGTGGTTCGCGCCCCATTTAGCCATAACGGAATACGCATCTTTAAAGAGTCCTTTTCCAGTAACTCTGGGTACAAACCAAGTGGTTGGCCATGTTGGGTTGGTTCTTTCATCTAAAACCGTATGTATATCTTCTGGTAACTCGACACTCCAGCCTTCAACAATTTGTAATACGGGACCAATACCTTTTACAAGATTGATTCTGCACATGGTTAACGGCATGGTACCTTTGGTTTTGAATTGAGATGAAAAACCGCCACCTCTAAAATATTCGCCAATAGCAGCGGGCCATTTGGTGTTGTCTAAACATTTTTGAGCTTCTTCTTCAGAAATATCCCAAAATGGTTTCATTGTAGGATTGCCTTCTTTGTCTGATTGTTGTGCTGTAGCATCTAACGTTGTTGATCCAGAATTGATTAAATGAATAATTCCATCTTTGGCAATACCTGTTAGTTTTTTTCCTGTAACACGTTCTACAGATTCTGGGCTCCAATAGGTTCTTACATCCGAAAATATTTGGGCTGTATTGGTTAATAAATGACCAAATAGCATAGAAACCGCATTTAAACAATCGTTTTCTGTTGCAAAAACAAAGGCTTGACGAATACCATTCCAGTCGAATGATGAATTTAAAATAGATTCTGTAAAGTCAGCATTAGGCTGATAGTCCGTCCATTGACGCTGTCCTTGGAAACCACCCATAATAGCATTACGCCCTTTAGACTCTTCACCAAAACCAAGTTCTTTTAATTTAGGGTTGCCAACCATTAAATCACGACAAATAAGCGTCATTTTAATAACTTTTTCCCATTCTTGATCTTTAACTTCGGCTGATTTTTGTGCTTCAGGACTGTTGTAATCTTTACCTTCTTTGCAGTTGGCTTTGGTCCATACTAATGCTTTTTCGTATTCTTCTTTATCATAAATGCCTTCATCCATTCTGCGTAATAATTCAACAGACTCAACAAATTCTGAACGCACACCAATGTAATCCTGTAAAAAATTAACATCTACCATAGAGCCTGCAATTCCCATAGAGCTGTAGCCAATCGATAAATAAGATTTACCATTCATTTGTGCTACTGCTAATCCTGCTTTAGCAAAACGTAATAATTTTTCTTCTACATCTTTAGGGATGCTCATATCGCCAGCATCTTGAACTTCTCTTCCGTAAATACCGAAAGCGGGTAGTCCTTTTTGCGAATAACCTGCTAAAGCAGCGGCTAAGTATACGGCTCCTGGTCTTTCAGTACCGTTAAAACCCCAAACGGCTTTAGGTATTAATGGGTCGGTATCCATAACTTCAGTCCCATAGCACCAACACGGCGTTACAGTTAAAGATACTTCTACACCTTCTCTTTTAAATTTATCTGCACAAGCAGCTGCATCTGCAACGCCACCAATAGTGGTGTCTGCAATGACGCATTCTACTTGTTCTCCACTTGGAAAGCGTAGGTGGTCTTCAATTAATTTGGCTGCAGCTTTCGCCATATCCATACATTGCACTTCCAATGATTCTCTTACTCCATGTTCACGACCATCAATAACTGGACGAATTCCTATTTTAGGTAATCTACCTATTAATCTACTCATTTTAGTCTGTTTATTTGTTTAGTATTATGTGAATTGTTCTAGTTCTTTTAATTGCGCATCGGATAAACCAGCTGGTTTAAATCCGGCAGACCAACTCATTAATAATAGTTTGGCGCCTTTGTTGGCAACATCTAAGTAATCCCATGCTTTTTCTACATCTTCACCTGTAGCTGTTGCTCCGTGTTTTTCCCAAAGTGAAACGTTTCTTGTTTTAAAGGCTTCAATTGTTACTTTTGCTAAAGCTTCTGTGCTAGACAGTGCGTATGGTGTACAGTGGATTCCTTTAGGAACAAAAACGCGAACTTCAGGACACATCATCCATATTTGTCTGTTTAATTCTTCTTCATTATCAAATAAAGGGTGGTGGCTCATCACTATTAATTCAAGTGGATGCGTGTGAACAATAGCTAAATGTGTAGGGTTGTTTTCTGTATTAAAAAGATGGATGCTAGAGTGCGATATCAATTCGCAAGTAGGTCCAAAGCCTTCTCTTTTTCCGCCCCAAATAACAGTATAACCTGTAGCGTCCTCATTAATATATAAAATACAAGAAGCTTCTTCAATGCTGTCTACTAAACTTCTTAAGTAGCAACCCGTTCCTGTAATAAATAAAACATAGCCTGCGGTGCCTTTTGGAAATTCAAACGGAACGAATGTGTTGTTCTTTGTTTTTTGTTTTATCTCATCTAAATCAAAAAAAGAAGTTAGGTTCATAGAAATGTTTCCAGCATTTCTTTCAGCCCATTCTCTTTGCCATAAATAACCAGCAACTTTAGAAATTTTCTTTAGTTCTTTTTGTACTTCAATAGGAAGTTTTATATCGCTCATAAAAAGATAATATTTAAGTATTCTTAGGGTGTAAAATTAGATGATGGCATGAGGTAAATAGATATTCAAAATTTGTATATTTGTGTATAATTTAAACATGCCGTATCTATGAAGTTTGTAAATAAGATTGAATTGGGAGATCCATCGACTAAAAAGCAAAATTTTATTAATGTTAAATTGAAGATGTTATGTTGTAGGTATTGGTATTTAGATTTGTGGGATTGCCACGATATGGTATTTCCTTTTTGGCGTATTTATTGGAATAAAAATGAAGGTGGAGAGCTAACACTTCAAGATGATGTTTATAAAATGGATCCCAATTTTTTATATATAATTTCTCCGTTTACTTCCTTTTCTACCCGTTTTTTAAAGCATCATAAGTACGATTCTGGTATTCATGTTTCTGGGAAGAATTTAACAGAGAGACATAACGAGGCGTATTATGAAAACAAATCTCTAATTCATTTTTTTACACATTTTAATTTAGGAACACCGTTTGATAATGTGTTTCCGGGTATTTTTAAAATAGAATTAACCGATCATCTTAAGGAGCGACTCATTTATTTAACAGAGCGTTTAAAGATTGAAAACCATGATTTTAAGCTTACTTTTAATTTGAAGTTACAATCCTTTGTTCGGGAAGCTATCTCTAATATAGGAGCAGAGTTGTGGAAAACTATAAATATTGATGAGCGCGTATTAACGGTGCATCGTTACATTGAAGCTAATATTAATGAAAAGTTGAGTAATTCGGAATTGGCTTCTATTGTGAATATGGCGCCAAACTCCTTTGCGAGATTGTTTAAAGAAGAGATGAGTATCACCTTGCATAATTTTATTCAAAACAGAAAAATAGCTAAAGCATGTGAGATCTTTGAGTACACGAATGATACTATTGAGAGTATTTCATTTAAACTAGGTTTTTCAGATCGTTACCATTTCTCTAGAGTTTTTAAATCTGTTATAGGTATTTCGCCAGCGCTTTATAAATCGGGTAGGTATACTTAGAATTTTTATTAAAATGCCTTAGGAGTGTAAAATGTTTGTATTGTACACAAAATGTTTAATTTTTGTATATTACTATTATTATCTAAAACACATTTATCTAAATTAGATTCGTTTTTTAGAAGAGGAGCGCATCTTGTTAAGTAGTCAATTCTATTTATAGAAACACCTAATTTCTTTCTTTAGAAAACAGTTTTTTACTAGGCTTCGCTGGTAGTGTTTTTTGCCATTGAATGATCTTGTTTGTCAAATTGTCTACTACGGCACTCTGGTCGTGTTTCAAATCGGTTTTTTCATAAACATCTGCGGCTATATCATAAAGTTCCACATACGATAAATCGTGATTAGCAACTAACTTCCAATGATGGTCTACCACGGCAAAAGATACCCAATGGTCGGGAGTGTTTTTATTAATTGGCCATTGCGCACCTATTTTCCAAAAAAGAGGTTTGGTTCGAACAGGATATGAATTACCCAATAGTGTGGAAACTTGGCTAATTCCGTCTGGTTTGTAGTTTTCTGGTAATTTGGCACTAGCTATATCGCAAAATGTTGGTAATAAATCCACCGCCGAAATTAAGGAAGCGTCATCAATAACACCTGCTTTAATTTTTCCAGGCCAACGCGCAATGAAAGGAACACCAATACCACCTTCAAAAAGTGCGGCTTTGTAACCTTTTCGGCCACCTGTAATTCCTTTAGAAGCTCCGGTTGCGTAACCAACACCAGTTGCAGTATCTAAATATAATTTTAATTCTTCTACTGTTTTTACAGCTCTTGCGGGCCCATTATCTGAACTGAAAATAACGAGTGTGTTATCCGTTAATTTAAGGCGGTCCAGTGCTTTTAATACTTCACCAATCCTATCATCTGCATGCGAAAGTACAGAAGCATAAATATTATCAGCTTCCTTTAAGTGCGGAAAGCGTTGTTGGTACTTAGGTATAACATGGTGTGGTGTGTGGGGTTCATGAACCCATAAATTAATAAAAAACGGTTTGTTTTGGCTTTTGGACGCTTCCATGAAAGCAATCGCATTATCGGCATCTTTATAATAAGGCATTTGTTCTCCAGAACAGTTAAAAGCACCGTAAGTATCATAACCATATTCCGCAGGTGTAGGCGAATCAGGAATCATATTGTTAGATAAATGCCATTTACCAAAATGCGCTGTGGCATAGCCACTCTGCTGTAACAATCTAGGTAATAGTGTTGTGTTAGGGTCTAGCCAATCTGGCATATTGCGTTTTGCGTTACTTGGTGCCCAGGCAAAGTGCCCATCAATATTATGTCTTGCAGGGAATTGCCCGGTCATAACAGCCACTCTACTTGGCGAACAAACACCACTGGCCACTGTGAATCTTTGAAAATCGGTACCTTCTGTTACAAGGCGGTCAATATTTGGTGTTTTTACATAAGGGTGTCCATGGGCACTTAAATCACCCCATCCCCAATCATCAGTAAATATGAAAACAATATTCGGTTTTGTTTCAGCATCCTGTGTTGATTTAGCACTTATGGATTGTTTGCAACTTTGAAAAAAAATCACAAAGAGTAATAAGCATGTAAAGGGTTTAAGGGCTTTCATATCAACATAATTTTAAACAAAAATATCTAAATAGAGTAGATAGGGCTTGCTCAAACTTGTTTAATTATTTCTCAAATCAATCAAAATGATGCTTAAAAAGTTGAAATAATGGAAATGATAGATATGAGCAAATGATTAGTGGAATAGAGGATGTCGTTTAAAGCTGTGGTTTTTAATTTTGAATAAAGATGAAATAATTGATGTTGGATTGGGAAATGATGATAATATTTTCAACAATAAAATTATCTTTTAGAAATATGTGTTTATTAAGAAAAATGGTAGCCAGATGAATAGAGTGAAGTTAGATCGTGCAATAATTTTGATGCTGCTTTTTCTATGTATATTACAGTTTAATTGTAAAAATAAAAAAAGAGAAAAAAATCAGGTTGATTATCAAACCGAAACGGGAATAGGGAGGGATTTTGGAAGAACTGCTGCCGTAGCATATACGCCAGAAATACGCGAGCATATGGAAAAACTCTATGAAGATAAGTTTGGCCTTTTTGTTCATTTTGGACCTTATGCGCAGTTGGAAGGTATGTGGAAGGGAGAAGAGGTTGCTGCCGAATGGATTATGAAAAGGGCCTCCATTCCTGTAAAAGAATATGAAATGGAAGCTTCCGGAAAGTTCAAGCCAGAAAAGTTTAGTGCTAAGCAATGGGTAGATGTAGCAAAAAGTGCAGGAATGAAGTTTATGGTAGTTACGGCAAAACACCATGATGGTTTTGCTATGTATAAATCTGGAAACCCATATAATTTAAACGATTTTGCAGGTTTTGAAAGGGATATTCTTAAAGAACTTTCAGAAGAATGTGTGGCACGCGATATGGATCTTGGTTTTTATTATTCACAAAGTCAAGATTGGCATGAGGAAGGCGCTTTTGGTAATACCTGGGATTTTAATAAAGACATGCCACAAGAAAAGTTTGATGCTTATTTTAACGAAAAGGTGATACCTCAAGTAAAAGAGTTAACCACAAATTATGGTGATGTTTTTATGATGTGGTTTGATACTCCTGCGGGCATGCAGGAGTATCAAAGTGAAGCATTAATGGATGTTATTAAGAATAATCAGCCAGGTGCTTTGGTGAATTCTAGATTGGGGAATGGTTACGGTCATTTTGATGTATCTATTGATAATGGTAAAACACCAAGCGTGAGCACCTCTTCATGGTTGCCAGATTTGAAAATACCATGGCAATCTCACGGGTCTGTTACTGAAAAAGGTTGGGGTTATACCAAATATGGCAGTGAAAAGAATCGATCGGGAGCGTACGTAGATTTTATTTATAATTTGTGTCGTATTGTGGGTAATGGTGGTGTTTATTTATTAAATGTAGCGCCTAGTCCAGATGGTACTATTCCGCCATCACAAGTAAATAGTTTACAGGCTATTGGAGAATGGCTGGAAGTGAATGGAGAATCTATTTATGGGGCAGATCCGAGCCCTTTAAAATTCCCGCCTTTTGCCATTACTAGCCAACCGAATAAATTATATCTTCATATTAAAAATCTTGATAATTTGGAGGTTGAGCTTAATGGTATTCTCTCTAATGTGAAAAAAGCCTATTGTTTAGCTGATAAAGAAAAAAATAATTTGGCTTTTACTCAAAGTGAAGACACTATTAAAATTACGATTCCAGAGGTGTTAAAGCAACCAAGAGTGACTGTAGTTGTGTTGGAAATTGAAGATGAAATTGCTAAAGTTGTTGATGAAACATTGCAACAGCAAAAAGATGGTACTATAAAGTTACCAGTCGAAAAAAGTGAGTTTGAAATAAGACGAATGAGTTATAATTATGAGGAAAAAGTAACGCATAGATGGGGAGAAAACCCGAAACAAGGACTTATATGGACTGTTAACATTACCCAGCCAGGGCTTTTTAAAATTATAAGTGAAGATAATGCCGATGCCGATTTGCAATACAAACTGAAAACACTAGACGATACCCATATTTTAAATGCTAAAGGCGAGCTTGATATCATGAGTAAAAAAGTTCAAAATACGACTATTCGGATTGATAAAATTGGGGTTCAGAAAATTCAAGTTCATCCTTTCATAGGTTCTAAAAATAGTAGTCGCTATAAGTTTAAAGGACTGGAATTGATTAGGATAGAATGATGTAGCGAATCGCTTCAATGCTATTCACTGTTTTGAAAGCATTAATTAAGCAACAGAATGAGCAATTAGAACAAATGGTTTTCTCTTAATTTGGGGATATTTACACTTAGATTATAAGTGTATGAAATATTCAATTCAATTTGTTGCCAGTATTGTTTTATTAATAACAGTATCATGTAAAAGTGATCTATCTGTAAAGGAATCTTCTTTTAGTAAATCGCATGTTCCAGGGAATTACATATTAGATGCCCCGGAAGCATGGTGGCACTGGGGTATGGCTCCAATATACGATGCTTCGGGTAAGTTGCATGTATTTATGTCTACGATACCTAATGCTGGTAGCTGGATTAAGGATAGTAAAATTGTACACTATACCGCAAATTCTCCAGAAGGCCCTTATACCTTTGTGGATACTACATTTACAAGTAAAACGCACACGTATCATAACCCTCAAATATCTCAAGTTGAAGACACTTATGTGCTGGTATATTTATGGAAGTCTCGAGATACGCCAGGTTTTAATCAAGAAATTGGTATAGCAACCTCAAAATCTTTAGATGGACCGTGGACGGAAAGCCCTAATAATCCAATAATAAAAGCCTCTGGAAAACAAGGAGATGGTGCTAATATTGTACACGCTTCAAATCCTACTTTTTTGAAAGATGAAAATGGTAAATTTAGAGTGTACTATAAATCCATGACCGATGCGTATGGAACAGATAGACATCGTGAGATTTCTTTAGCAATAAGCGATAATATGGAAGGGCCTTATGAAAGCTATGCAGAAAACCCAATTATTAGTTATGCTGATAAAGAATTAGATATTGAAGATTGTTATGCATTTTATTATAAAGGGATGTATTATATGATTGTAGAAGACCGAAAAGGAGTAAAGAACATGCTGGAAGGAAATCCAATTCCTAAGAAAGAAATAAAGCCAGGAGGCAACCGCCCAGGGTTAATCTATAAATCTAAAGATGGTATAAATTGGGGTAGGCCAGAGGTTGGTTATAAAACCAATGAAGACTATTTTGGAGATAAATTGGCACGTACTGAGCGGCCACATATTTTATGGAAAAATGGGGAGCCTGAATACCTTTTTCTAGCTTGTCATGATGATGATCCTTCAGCAGGGTTTTATGTTAAAATTGATGGATGGATTCCAAATTAGAAACAAGAATAACTAAAAATAAATCATGAATTTCAAAAGATTAAAAATCACCTCGATACGTTTTTTGCTGATTTTGGTAGCATTACCGACAATGATATCGGCTCAAAAGAAGCCTAACGTCATTTTTGTTTTTACAGATGACCAAAGATTTAATGATTTAGGTTGTATGAGAACCCTACGCGAATTTCAGCCCACGACATGCTAACCGGTAAATTCGGTCATGTACGGCATCAATATGGTGCTACCACAGGTTCTGCGGCATCTGGAAGGTGGAAAATAGAATTTGTAGAAGATGGCGATTATAAAATAAGTTTAAGAAGATTTCCTCGAGAGAGTGGGTTGGCTATTAATGCCACCTTTCCGGAACAAGCAAAAATTCCCGAATTGGATAGAGTCATGTCAGCAAGTGTGAAGTCAGATTTTAAAGAGGCATATATTTATGTTGCTGATTTGATGAAATCAGGTAAAATCAAAGAAGGTCAAGAAGAGGTAACCTTTACTGGTAGTATTCCTGCGGGGAAATATGATATGGAAGCGCAATTAATTGATCAGAATAATGTGGTGCATCCGGCTTACTATGTTTATATCGAAAAATTATAGAGATTTTCCATTCGGAATTAATATCCAAAATATAGTGATAGGAATAAGTCAATTTAAGTTTTTACCTATGATTAGGGTTGAACCCTAATTTTGCTATATAAACTGTTGAAACTTTTGGTCTATTGAAAATGTGGATAGGAAAAGTATTTTATTAACAGTAGCTATTGTTATTTTAATGGTTCGCAATTGTTCTGATAGAGAAATTTATAGGTCACCTATTCCTAATTACAAAGTATAAAAAAGCAACGTTTGTTGCGTTGTAAACTTGAATCCGGCCTTGAGTAATAAGCCATTTAGAAAAAATATAAATGAGGACATCAAGTTGGAGTAGCAACGTTATTTATAATACGCTAGAGAAGGTTTTACTGTTAAGTGGGATGGTGTTATGTTTGGGTTTGAGGAAAAATTTGCAAAGAGTAAAGAATTGTTTAAATAGGTATCGTTATGAATAATATTAGAATTATAACAGTAATTACGTCACTTGTTTTTTCGGTGTCTTTGTTTTCACAGGAAGCTAAAAAGCCAAATATTATTTTAATTATGGCTGATGATGTAAGCTGGAATTGTTTTGGAACTTACGGTGCCGAAGATTATAAAACACCTAATATTGATGCCTTAGCTTCTAAAGGAATTAAATTTAATCATTGTTATTCTACACCAATTTGCACGCCTTCTAGGGTGAAAATCATGACGGGTCAATATAATTTTCGGAATTATACGTATTTCGGATACCTCAATCCTAAAGACAAAACATTTGGCCATTTAATGAAAGATGCAGGGTATAAAACGGCTATTGCTGGCAAATGGCAATTAAACGGATTGTACCATAATGCAGAAGGTAGTTTAGATGCAAATAGGCCACAAAAAGCGGGTTTTGATGAATCTTATTTATGGCAGGTAACAACGCAAAAAAGAGGCGTAAATGGAGGGGAGCGTTTTTGGAGTCCACCATTAGAACGTAATGGGAAACGGATAAGCATAAAAGAGAATATGGGAAAATACGGTCCTGATATTATGTCCGATTTTGTTTGTGATTTTATTGAGAAGAATAAAGACGAACCGTTTTTTGTGTACTACCCTACAGTTTTGGTTCATAGTCCTTTTGTACCTACGCCAGAAACTATTGGTAATCGACCGAGAGGTCAAGAAGCAAATAAAGCTCCTAAAGAAGCAAATTTTAAAAAAGCCAATTACGTGGCTATGATAAATTATTTGGATAAAATTGTTGGTAAAATCGTGAAAAAAGTAGAAGAAGTTGGGCAACTTGAAAACACCATTATTTTATTTACATCTGACAATGGAACAGAATCAATAATTTCTAAATGGAAGGGGCAAAATATTGAAGGGGCTAAAGGAGAAACAGTTGACATGGGAACACATGTGCCACTTGTAGCTTATTGGAAAGGGCATACACCGAAAGGTCTTGTAAGTGATGACTTAATAGATTTTGCCGATTTCTATACAACCTTTGCTCAAGCTGCTTCATTAAAAATGACGGACCAAGACCCTATTGATGGCCGTAGTTTTTTACCACAACTACAAGGAGAAATAGGAAAACCAAGAGATTGGGTATTTTGGCACTATCAACCTTACTGGGGAAATATAGGAAAATATGTAGGTGCTCAATTTGTAAGAAATCAAGAATATAAGTTGTATCGTGATGGCGGAATGTATCACATACCTAGTGATATTCATGAAAAGAAGAATTTGCTTTTAGAAGAGCAAAGTACTTCGGTTAAAAACGCAAAAGGAAATCTTCAAAAGGTACTTGATCAAGCGCCTCCAGCTCCTTCCGTTGATGAAAGTAGAGAGACTATAGAAAGACCTTTATATCCTTCTTGGAAGAATATTGTTAACCCAAATGATTAAAGTAAGTATAATAATTTATTGCAATTTCATTCAAAATTACCTTAGATAAGGCAATAAACAATAGTCTATTTATACGACATATAAATGAAAACAGAAAGATTAATAATTAAATTATGAGAAAGCACACCTTTTTATTACTGTTTACTACAGTGCTATTTTTTAATAGCTATAGTCAAACTAAACAAAAACAAAACAGCAGAAAGCCCAATGTAGTAATCATTTTTATAGACGATGAAGGTTATGGTGATGTAGGAAGTTATGGCGCAACTGGTTTCCAAACACCTAATTTGGATCAAATGGCAAGTCAAGGAATGAGGTTTACAAATTATTATGCGGCTCAGCCGGTATGTAGTGCTTCACGTGCTGGAATCTTAACAGGTTGTTACCCCAATAGAATAGGTGTTTCAGCGGCTTTAACACCACTCCATAAAAAAGGAATCAATTCCAATGAACTTACAATTGCCGAAATGTTTAAGGAACAAGGGTATAGAACTGCTTGTTTTGGAAAATGGCATTTAGGATGGCAAAAAGAATTTTTACCATTGCAACATGGTTTTGATGAGTATGTAGGTTTACCGTATTCCAACGACATGTGGCCGAGAGACAACATAACTGGAGAAAAAGTTCCCACAACACATAAACGTTCAAGGTTTCCAGAACTTCCATTGATGGAAGGGAACGAAATTAAAAAATATATAACATCGTTAAAAGATCAAGACGAGTTAACAACACTTTACACAGAAAAGGCTGTTGATTTTATCAATAAAAACGCAAAAGACCCCTTCTTTTTATATGTTCCACATACGATGGGACATGTGCCTCTGGGAGTTTCTGATAAGTTTAGAGGTAAGAGTGAGCAAGGATTGTATGGTGATGTTATGATGGAAATTGATTGGTCCGTAGGAGAGATAAACAAAGCATTAGAAAAAAATAAAATTGCGGATAACACTATATTTATTTTTACCACAGACAATGGCCCTTGGTTAAATTATGGAAATCATGCTGGATCAGCTGGAGGATTAAGAGAGGGTAAATTATCTAGTTTTGAAGGTGGTCAACGTGTTCCGTTTATTATTCGTTGGCCTGGAAATGTGCCTGAAGGAACGGTTTGTAATAAATTAGCTTGTGCTATAGATTTACTACCTACCCTTGCGGCTATTACAGATGGAAAACTATCTGAAAATAAAATTGATGGCGTAGATATTTCATCGCTTTGGAAAGGGGATTTTGAAGCAACACCTCGTGAAACCATTCTTTATTACTATAGAAAAAATAATTTAAACGCTGTTAGAAAAGGAAACTGGAAGTTGGTTTTACCACATAATTACAATTCTTACGATACAATAGCAGGAAATGATGGTGTTCATGGAAGAGCGAAAAAAATGGCTATTGAACAACCTGAACTTTATAATATGTCTAGAGATCCCGGAGAGCTATACAATGTAATAAGTTCTCATCCAGAAAAAGTAAAAGAACTGATGGTAGTTGTAGAAAAGTACCGAAAAGAACTAGGAGATATAAATGTAGGAATCGAAGAAGGAAGTGAAAACAGAAAAGTAGGCGAAATAAAAATGTAAATTTGCTATCACATCGTCGGATACCAAGGAGGCCTTTTAATTAAAAACTCCAAAATTTAAAAAATAAACTATTTATGAAAAATTATATGTCCTGTTTTTTGTTTTTAATTCTCGTTAGTTCTTGTGGCGAGCAGAAAAACTCAGATCAAGTAACGCAGCAACAAAAAGCGATTGAGCATTTACCATTTACACAAATTGAACTCCAAAATCTTGATGCTTTTGAGCCAGTGACCGAAAACTGGACAATTGTTGGAGATGCCGAGGTAGACCAATCTCTTCCTAAAAAAATAAAAGGGACTTCAGGAACCGGTGTTTTACTAAATATTCCAAAAAAAGGAAGTAGAAAAAATCTTTTTACCAATTTTGAACATGGTGATATCGAATTAGACTTGGATGTCATGATGCCTATAGGTTCTAATTCTGGAATTTATTTACAAGGAAGATATGAAATTCAACTTTTCGATAGCTGGAAGATAAAAGAACCTACATATTCTGATATGGGTGCTATTTACCAACGTTGGGACAAAACTGCAGAAAAAGGAAAACAAGGGTATGAAGGGCATCCTCCAGCTATAAATGCATCCAAAGCTCCTGGTTTATGGCAACATATTAAAATAAAGTTCTCTGCACCTACTTTTAATAAAGCAGGGAATAAAACTAAAAACGCAAAATTTGATGAAGTTTGGCTAAACGGCGTACTATTACATGAAAATATTGAAGTTACTGGACCAACTAGAGCCGCTGCCTTTGATACAGAAATCCCTATGGCTCCAATTATGATTCAAGGAGATCATGGTCCCGTTGCTTTAAAAAACATCAAATACAAATTGTATAAAAAACAGAATATCACTTTTTCTGATTTGAATTTCAAGGAACACAATACTACCTACGAGGAAAAGATACCTAATTTAAACATGGTAGAGGAAAGTAAAAATGAGACTGTGAAAGCTATTTCTTTAGAAAATCTAAAAAGTAGAAGTTATAATAAAACGTTATTGTACACAGGAAAATTACATGTTCCAGAAACAGGTGAATATTTATTCAACTTTAAAGCAGATGGCGGGGGAATTGGTGTATTACTTATCAATAACGATACCATCAAATCTAATATTATGACCTTAACAAAAGAAGCACCTGTTCCTTTTTCTTTGGCCATCAGTAAAGCGAAACCTCTTATTGAACATTTTGAATTATCTTTTGAAGGACCTGGAATCAAAAAACAATCTTTGGATTCTAAATTGTCTTTATCAGAAAAAACAATAAAGACAGACAAAAGCATGACCGTTAGCGCTAAAGAGGGGGCTATTGTTCAACGTAGTTTTTTAAGACATCATGGTGAGATTAGAACACATTGTATTTCTGTAGGTACACCAGAAGGAATACATTATGCATATGACATGAACTTAGGTTCTTTATTATCTGTTTGGAGTGGCGACGACTTTTTTGACGCCACGCTAATGTGGACTTCAAGAGGTGGAGAGCAGTTTGGAAGAACAGGAGCATTAACTATGCCTATGTTTGGTTACTCTGAATTCGCTTCACTAAAAGACAATAAGACTCCTTGGGTTTCCAAGAATGATGCTACAAAATTTATAGGTTATGATTTTGACAGTAATGGTCGTCCAATTTTTACCAATATTATAGAAGGAACAACCATTACAAATGAATTTTCTCCTATCGTAAAACACAGAGGAATCAATCGTAACATAACAACAAATGGAACCAAGGAACTATTCCATAAGATAAATGAAGGGGAGTCTATTAAGTTGTTGAAAGATGGGACTTATATTATTAACAACGACAGCTATTTTGTCAAGTTCTCAAATAAAAATTCAATTAAACCATTTATTCGGAAGTCGAATGGTAAGGAAGAACTTCTTGTAAAAATACCTAGTGGAAAACAGATTATTAATTATACTATTATTTGGTAAATAAAAGACATTATGAACGTATTCACAAAAATCACAAGCCTCTTTTTTATACTAATAAATGTAGTGGCATTTGCACAAGAGAAATCTCTGATAGACATAAAAGAATCTGCATATTATAAAATTGTAGATGTTCCAATTCCAAATGATGTTATGTTAGAGGTAGGTGGGTTAGCGATGACTGATGATGATAAACTTGGAGTCTCTACACGAAGAGGAGACGTTTGGTTGATTGACAAACCCTATAGTAAAACACCAATTTTCGGCAAGTTTGCTACAGGACTGCACGAACCACTAGGATTAGCTTTTAGAGATAACAGTTTTTACCTAACACAGAGAGGTGAATTAACACGTTTACAAGACAGGAACAATGATGGGAAAGTAGACTCGTTTAAAACAATTTATTCGTGGCCGCTATCAGGAAATTATCATGAATATTCATACGGGCCAAAATTCAAGAAAAATGGTGATATGATTGTTACTTTGAATCTAGGTTGGTCTGGTGGCGGAGTAAGTTTAACTAAGTGGAGAGGCTGGATGTTACAAATTACTCCTGAAGGAGACATGACACCCATAGCAACAGGCTTAAGATCTCCTGCGGGTTTTGCTATCAACGATCAGGACGATTTATTTTATACTGAAAACCAAGGAGACTGGGTAGGTTCTGGTAGATTGACTCATTTAGAATCGGGAGATTTTGCTGGACATGTTGAGGGATTGAAATGGACAGACGATCCACAATCTCCATTAAAACTAAAAGTTGAAGATATTGAAGAGTTTTCAGGTTTGACACTTTATGAATATGCTAAAAAAATACCTGAACTAAAAGCACCTGCTATATGGTTTCCTCACACCGTATTAGGAATCTCTACTTCAGATATGTTATACCATAAAAAAGGCGTTGACTTTGGGCCTTTTGAAAATCAAATTTTTGTGGGTGACCAAGGACATAGTAAGATTATGCGTGTGTATATGGAAAAAGTAAATGGTGTATACCAAGGCGCTTCTTTTCCTTTTAAAGAAGGCTTTTCTTCTGGAATTTTAAGAATGATTTGGGGTAACGACTCTAGTATGTTTGTAGGAATGACGAGTAGAGGTTGGGCTTCTACAGGAAAAAAAGCATTTGGTTTACAACGATTAGAATGGACTGGAAAAACACCTTTTGAAATCAAAACCATGAAAGCCCAAGATGATGGCTTCCTGCTTGAATTCACAAAACCCGTGAATAAAAAAACGGCAAGCGATATGGCTAGCTACAACATGATAAGCTTTACATATAAATATCATGTAACTTATGGAAGCCCTATAGAGCAAAAGCAAGATGCCATGGTACATGCCGCTATTGTTTCCGAGGATGGAAAAAGTGTAAAACTTTTGGTACATGGTATGCGTTTAGGGTTTATTCACCAATTAAGAGCAGATGGGGTAAAAGCTGCAAATGGAGAATCATTATTGCATAGTTCTGCTTATTATACCTTAAATGAAGTTCCTGGTGGTGTTTTAAAATCACCACAAATGCCTAAGATGCCAAAAGAAAATGAAAGTGTCAAGCAACCGAAACACACTTCGGAAATGCCTTTTACTTGGGATAATGGATCTGATAAAAAGCTGACTATCAGTACAAAACCTGGGATGAAATTCGATATTGAAGAATTAACAATTAAACGTAATACAAAATTAGAATTGACTTTTGTAAATGTTGATGATATGTTGCATAATCTTGTGTTTGCTATGCCTGGTAAAGATGTCCCCAATACTTTAGGATTAAAAGCGCTTGAGCTTGGTTTAGATGCTCCTAAATACAATTATGTCCCTGATTCTTCATTGGTGTTATACCATACGGCTACAGTAGGACCTGAATCATCAGAAACTATATATTTTGAAATCCCTCGCAGAAAAGGCCAATATTGGATTGTATGTACTTTTCCCGGCCACTCTAATACTATGAAAATAAAAGTAAAGGTAATTTAAGAAATCAGTGGAGTTGCTCTATAATAATTTGACAGTTTAAAAGAAGTAAAAACGGAAATGATTTGGCTAGATTCCAAATTAATTTTCAACCATTGAAGTCATCTCTTGGCTTAGCACTTTCCTTCGTTTTACTCAAGATTAGATGAAATGCATGAAAAACATAAAAAACAGATCGAAATGAGCAAGTAATATATAGGGTTAAATCTAAACTTTGGAAGCATAACCAACCAACTAAATATATAAACTATGTTAAAATTAAAAAACAGTTTTTTATTTCTTCCATTTTTTTTATTTGTTACTCAAACACATGCACAGTATTTGTGGTACGAAAACGAGACAGATACTGAGAACGTTTTATTCACAAACAGCAGCTCAGGCACTTTTACTACACATGAAACCAATCCAAACAGTAATGGAGCAAATGCAAATGTATTATGTTCTAAATTTGTTAGAGATGCATCGGTAAGTAAAGGTTTTACTTATTTTGATTTATCAAATCCTATTGAAACCGCTATAGAATATACCGTAAGTCTTAAGGGCTATATTGATGTTAAGCAAAATAAATTATCATCTAGCCCTAACAAGTTACGCGTGTATTTAAAAAACACAACTACTGGAGATATTAAATATAAACAGATAGATTTTACAGTAGGCAAAGACTGGGAAAACTTTTCTTTTGTTTTTGACACAACCGATTTCACGACAAGTGGATTGGGTAGTGGCGGTTATAATCAAATGTACATTGGTTATGGCAATGGGATTTCATCAGACAAGGAAATAACCTATTTTATAGATCAAATTAATGGTACTACAGATCAAACGGTTATTAATACAACTCCAATATCGCTTCAAGGCTCTTGGGGTGCTCGTTTATATGTGAGAGCAGGTGAAACTCTAGATGATTATGTTAAGCCTATTTCTGAAGGGGGTAAAGGCTATAATTATTTAGCAGGAGCTCAAGAAATAATAAGTAGCTACCCTACTATGGGGCATGTTATAACAAACGCGACTAACAATGCAAAATCATTTTTATGGACTCTAAGAACAAACGAAAATGTAGATGCTGTAAAGGGAGCTTCAGGTTCTATTATAGATGAAGAATTTGTACCTAGCTTAGCGAATGAACAAGTTATTATTGATGTCATCAACGAGTTTAAAAGTGCAAATAAAAAAGTGATTTTGTACTTAAACGGAATGAGCCCTGCAGATAGAGCTTCAATAACAGGAGCTCAATCATGGAATGACTATGTTGCTCAATATTTCTCTAATAACGAACATGCAGCATGGATGAATTTCTGTGAAGGTTACATAAAACGTTTTGAGGCACTAGGAGTAGATGGCTATTGGATAGATGCCTTTGGTAGTTATCCAGGTAATGATATTGAAAGAGCCGAATTTATTCAAATGATTCGTAATGTAGATCCAAATGTGATGATATCAGCCAACTATGATAAAGATTATTTTGCAGATATTAATGGCGATTTTATAAAAGTTGATACTGATGGCGTTGAAGACGCTGATGAAACTGATTATAAAATAGTCAAGCTCACAGCTATGGATCCTTGGTCAGATATGACTGGAGGACATATAACTCCTCTAGGTCAAGGAGCACCTCCTAATTCTTGGGCATACGAGGAATTTACAGTACCTGATATTCAAGCATCAGCAACATCGTCTTATGATGGTACTAAACAAACAGTAAAACATTTATTCTTGCCCATAAGATCAACTTGGTCTAGTGAAAGATCTGATTTAATGTTTGAAGGAGAACAAGCCTACAGATTTGTAAAAAAGATTACAGATGCTGGTGGAGCCGTTACTTTTTCAACGACGACAGATACAGACGGTACTACCATGGAAGATGAAGAAACGGTATTGAAATTTGTAGATCAACAACTAGCAGCCAATGCAGCAGCTTCACAATATGTTCGTCTTTTAGGCGCTTTTCTTGTTGGAGAAGAACAAATATTTCCATGGTATGAAAATGAAGAAGACACAGCAACAGACTATATTACAGTAGAAAGTTCGTTAGATGGTATTACTACAGAAAATTTTTCTAACCCATCTAAAACAGGAATCAATACCAGTAATACAGTTGCTAAATTTGTTAGAGATGGAGGAACAACAGCTAGAATTTACTATAGTTTACCAAAACCTATTACAGAGCTTTCATCACTTAAGATTACTTTAGATGCCTTCATAGATCAGAGTAATCCATCTAACGTAGATACTAGGATTCGAGTTTTTCTGCTAAACACGACCTTAAATACGAGAATCTTCGAACAATTAACGTTGTCCGCGGGGCAAACTTGGGAGAATTTAGTGTTTGACTTTAGTGCTCAAGGTACTTATCCTGACGGCTATGATCAAATGGCAATAGGCTTCGCAAATGGAGATTCATCGGGAGCTACTACCATGTATTATATCGATAATGTAAAAGGATCCACTAATCAATACCTTATTGGGTCAAGTAGTGGGTTAGCAATAACCTCTACGAGTGCTATTCGGACTGAAGGATCTAAGCTGGAACAGGACAAATCACTATTAAAAATATATCCAAACCCAGTAAAAAATTCTTTTAAAATGTCTAAAGAATTCAAATCCGTATCCATTTACTCCATAACTGGTGAAAAATTACTAGAATTTTCTGGAAATCAAAGTAGTTATGATGTTTCCAATCTAGATACTGGATTTTATATACTTAGAACTAATGATAATAAAGGAGGGAATGAAGTACTTAGATTTATAAAAAAATAAATTTATTAAGAAGTAGTTCTAAAAAAAACATTTTAATAGCTTTAACCTGATTTAGTCTTAAGATAAATATTTTTCTTAGGTCTATTTCAGGTTATTTATATAGTTATAGTCTGTTATCAGGCTAAAAAAAATAAATTTGGAAAAGGGTTTCCATGAACCAATCATATATAGGTTTAGTTTAGCACATTCCGTCTATGTGTGTCTCAATCAAATAAAAACAAAAACATGAATAAGACATTTTTATTTTACACTTCCATATATATTGTCGTTACTTTTTGGTCTTGTGTAATAGCGCAAAATACGAATCTAATAAGTGATGGAAGTGCATTTGAAGTTAAAGCATTTTACCCTAAATTTAGTTGGGATACAACACCTATGTACTACATGTTTGGTGACCCAAAAAGAGTACTGCTTCCAGAAGAAGTAGCGCACATTGCAAAAAGAACAGATTTTATATGTATTGAGAAATCACATGGTGAAGCACAATTAGGAGCTGCAGAATTAGGGGCAAAGCATGAGGTGGCAACTTTTAAGAAAGTGAAACCAGAGATGAAAGTGCTTTTCTATTTCAACTCGGCATACGCATGGCCATTTACATCATATAATAAAGCTTTTGTACAAAAAAAGATAGATCAACATCCCGAACTTAAAAAATTTCTAATAGTCGATCCAGAAACTAAAGAACTTGCAAAGCGCGGAAGCACCTACTTTTTCGATGTTTTAAACCCAGAGTTTCGCGATTGGTGGGTAAATACAGTCGCCAAAGGGGTTGAGTTTTCTGGGGCCGATGGTGCCTTTATAGACCAAATGCACGGGTTTTCTTGGTTACGTCAGGATAGAAGTAAAGAGGTGCAAAAAGCCATGGGAGACATGATGACTGCCTTAAAAACGAAATTGGGACCCGATAAAATTCTATTAGGAAATAATGCGCATACCAAATCGGCACAATATGTTTTTCCTGTGATAGATGCAAATATGTTTGAGCATTATAGTAACGACCTATTAAGTAAAGAAAAACTCCTTCAAGATTGGGAAGATATGCTTCGAATTGCCAAAGCTGGAAAAATGTCAATATTTCGTATCGGCGTGGAGTATGATTCGGTAACAGTAGCAAACGAAGAATTTTATAAAGGCAAAATGCGTAATGAACGATTTGCTGCGCTTTCAAAAGAAAAAATAGAATATTACCATGCCTGTTATTTAATAGGCGCTCAACCTTATTCTTATTTTCAATATGGTTGGGGCTGGCAATTGGCACATGGGTCTTTATTAGATTATCCAGAATTGGAAAAACCACTTGGAAAACCTAAAGGATCTTTTGTGAGAAAGTCGGCCGATTCATGGGAATTTACACGTCATTTTGAACATGCCTCGGTTTGGGTTAATACGGAAACAGGAAAAGCTCACATATCGTGGTATTAATAATTAATATTATTTGGTTATGCTATTAGTGTTTGTTTTCGGTAATTAAACTTCTCACAATTCTTCTTAAATAACATTAAACCTTTCTTTTGCATAAATAGAGAAAGTGAATGACTGATTAGAGTAAGGCTTATTTACATGGCCAATTTATCTTTGTTAATGAAAACAGTCATCTAAGGAGATTATCTTGAAAATGTAAATTTCAGGAATCACTATTTATTTTATAATAAACAGTAATAATGTATGCGTAAAATTAAAACAGTCGGCTTATTTATAACCGTGTTCGGAGTTTTTATTTTTTCTTCTTTTGGCCAAGAGAAAATAAAAACGAGTAAGAACTCACCCAATATCATTTTTATTTTAGCTGATGATTTGGGGTATGGAGATATTTCTAGTTATAATGAAAACTCAAAAATCCAAACACCCGAAATTGATAAACTAGCTTCCAATGGTGTTATGTTTACAGATGCGCATACCAGTAGTGCGGTATGTACTCCAACGCGATACGGCATCCTAACAGGACGTTATAATTGGCGGTCAAGATTAAAAAAGGGTGTTATACAAGGGTATAGTAAGGCTTTAATTCCACAAGACAGAACAACGATGGCAGGACTATTAAAAGCGCATGGCTATAAAACTGCTGGGATTGGTAAGTGGCATTTAGGCTGGGATTGGGCAAATATGGAAGCTGGTATTGATGCTGTTGATTTTTCCAGTAAAATTAAAAATGGGCCTACAACATTAGGTTTCGATTATTGGTTTGGATTTAATGGCTCTTTGGATATGGCACCATATGTTTGGGTAGAAAATGATTTACCAACGATGGTACCAACCAAGCACACTCAAAATATAGGTCAAGAAATGTGGAGAAAGGGACTTACCTCAAATGATTTTGAACATGAACAAGTACTTCCGAAAATTACAGCAAAAACGGTTGACTATATTAAAGAAAATGCCAACGGTAAAGCACCTTTCTTTTTGTATATGCCATTGCCTGCACCACATACACCTGTTGTACCAACAGATGCTTTTAAGGGCAAAAGTGGTTTAGATAACCCGTATGGTGATTTTGTATTGATGGTAGACTGGGTAGTAGGAGAGGTGATGAAAGCTTTAGAAGCGCAAGGTATTGCAGACAATACACTTGTGGTTTTTACTAGTGATAATGGTTGTTCGCCCACAGCAAATTTCAAGCAATTGGCAAGCAAAGACCATAACCCAAGTTATGTTTTTAGAGGCCATAAAGCCGACATATTTGAAGGGGGACATCGCGTTCCTTTTATTGTTCATTGGCCGGCAAAAGTGAAATCTGGTAAATCGGATCAATTGGTGTGTACTACAGATTTTTTCGCTACGGTTACAGATGCTTTAAATGTGAAAATTGAAGATAGCATAGCGGAAGATAGTTTTAGTTTTTTATCAGCATTGAAAGTGAAATCGAAAGCAACTGCTAGACAAAGCATAGTTCACCATTCTATAAATGGCTCGTTTGCATATCGTAAAGGAGACTATAAGGCTGTCTTTTGTTCAGATTCTGGAGGATGGAGTTTTCCTAAAATTAACACCGATGAAGCTAAGGGGTTGCCCAAGTTTCAGCTCTATAATTTAAAAAGTGATATAGCGGAAATGAATAACTTACAAAATAAAGAACCCGAATTACTTGAGCAGTATAGAAACGAATTGGCTCAAATTGTTCTAAAAGGTAGAAGTACAGAAGGAACTATTCAAGAAAATGATGGTGAAAAAAGATGGGCTCAGTTACATTGGATGTCTGATAAAGAATAACCATTGATTTATTTTGAGACATTTAAACATAAGAACGATATTAAAATAGAATATAAAATAAAACCTAATTATGAAGCGAACACATTTTTATGAATTTCCTGTAAAAGGGCTATTGAAAAGAGCGAATATCATAAGCTACCTTTTCCTTTTGGTATTACCAATGGCGCTTTTTTCTTGTAAATCGAACCAGAAAAAAGTTGAAAGTAAAGACAAACGACCGAATATTGTTTTTGTTATAACCGACGACCAAGGCTACGGAGATTTAGGGCATACAGGAAACCCAATTATAAAAACACCTACCATCGATAAATTTGCGACAGAGGCCGTAAGTTTAACAAATTACCATGTAGGTACTACGTGTGCTCCTACCAGAGCAGGATTGTTAACAGGTAGAAATTGTAATAGAAACGGTGTGTGGCATACTATTATGGGGGCGTCTATGCTAAATCGTGAAGAAGTAACCATGGCCGATGTATTAAAAGAAAATGGTTATAAAACAGGTATGTTTGGTAAATGGCATTTAGGAGATAACCATCCATTTAGACCATATGAAAGAGGTTTTGATGAAGCATTTTACCATGGTGGTGGTGGTATTGGACAAACACCAGATTATTGGAATAATGATTATTTCGATGATTCTTATCAAAGAAACGGTGTTCCTGAGAAAAAGGAAGGCTATTGTACCGATGTTTGGTTTGATGAAGCTATGAGTTTTATTGAAGATAAAAAGGACGAACCATTCTTCTGTTACTTAAGCTTAAATGCACCTCACGGACCTTATAATGTGCCGGAAGAATATTATAATATGTATAAAGATGAAACGGCCATTAGTGAGAAACAAAAGCGTTTTTATGGGATGATTACTAATATTGACGATAATTTCTCAAAGTTGTTGAATAAACTAGAAACTTTAGGTATTGCTGAAAATACCATTATTGTTTTCACAACAGATAATGGAACGGCAAGAGGTTATAGCGTAGATGAAAAATCGAATGAGTTATTAGGGTACAATGCAGGAATGCGAGGTACTAAAGGGAGTGAATATGACGGTGGGCATCGTGTACCTTTTATAGTTAGATGGCCAGATGGTGGATTAACAGGAGGTAAATCATTAAACAGTTTGGTGGCGCATGTAGATATGCTACCAACTCTAACAAAATTGGTTGGTCAAGATTTTAAGTCTTCAAAAACCATGGATGGTACAGATGTTAGCGATTATTTATTAGGAAAAGCAGACGCACCAAAACGTTATTTAGTTACAGATACACAACGTGTTCCTTGGCCAATAAAAGGTAAAAATAGTTGTGTTATGGATGATGAATGGCGTTTAATTAAAGGAAAAGAACTTTATAATATTAATGAAGACCCAGGACAGGAAAACAACGTTGCAGATGCACACCCAGAAAAAGTAGCCGAAATGAATGCTTTTTATGAAAGCTGGTGGGAAGATGTTATTAAAGAAACTAAATTTTCAGTGATCGAATTGGGAGTAACCGATATGGATGTACTTACATGTCATGACGCACGTACCATAGATTTCTACCCACCATGGAACCAACAAATGATTCGTGCAGGAAAACCAATGGAACCAGCACCGTTTACAGTTAATTTTGTAAAAGCTGGGAATTATAGGTTTTATTTAAGACGATGGCCAGTAGAAAGTGGTTTATCCCTTGGTGCAGCACTAACCGACGGACAAGCAGAAACTTCACATACAGAAGCTATTGTTGATGGAAAATCTATGAAGTTTTCTAAAGCCTATTTAAAAATAGCAGGTAAACAAGTGGAGGCTAATGTAGATAATAACCTGGGTGCTACAGTGCTTGAAATGGAAGTTGCTGAAGGTGAAACAGAACTAGTAGCCTATTTTGATATGGAAGATGGAACGCCTTGTAATGCGTTTTATATTGATGTTGAAAAATTGAATTAGTAATAAAACAAATAAAATTGCCTGTAAAATTTGATGGAAGTTTTACAGGCCATTTATATAATGATCTATTAAGGCACTACATTTAAGGTGTTTTAATAGATTTTTTTTTTACATAATATGGGACTCGATAGAAACGAGCGCTAGTTGGGGCTTTATTTAGGACTGAAAACGATTGCTTATTTCAAAAAAGCAGTATATTTAAATTGAATGAAACAGTAGAATCATGAAAACAGATGCATTTAACTTTTTGTTATTGATAATAATTGCAGTAAATTATTCAAATGCCCAAATAACATCTATAGAGGGAGATTATACACTTTATAAAACTAACTTTCATAGTTAATATAATGATACCATTGCTAAGCAACCGTACAATCTGAAACAAAAGATATCTAATTCAACAATTAAAGCAGAATATGTGTCCAATAGTTTCGATTCTGCGTTTTTAGAAGAATCAATTACTAATTCGAACTATACACTATTAAAAAATAATAAAGAACGAATAAAGCTGTTATATAATATCGATCAAGATGGTCATGCTTATTCATGTGCTTTTCGTATTCGAACTTCATCCATAAATAACCTCAGTAATAACGAAATTGAAACTATTTTAACGAGAGCAATGCAGCATAGGTTTCGCTTAACTAATATTCCTGATGGGGTTCGTTTCTTTTACTATGCATTCGCTGTTACCTATCTTATAAATTGATGTTGTTTTTACTCAACATGGCACTGGTTACAAACGAGCGCTAGCAAGGGGAATTACCGTGTATATTCGTCTTTAAAATATTTTAATTCATTTGATGATGATTTTCCTATAGATTTTGCAATTTCCTTTTCATCTTTCATTCGCATCAATTCAAAATTTAATGTATTTAAATTTAGTGCATCTCCTTCATATACTTTATTTAAAAGGTTTTCTAAATATTGATTGTTTTCAGGATTTTGTTTGGTACAGATTTCTTCAAAAAGGGTGTGTTTAAATAATGTAAAGTTATACAGGTCTCTTAAAATAACCTTATCGACATAACGGTTGTATAATTCCCATCTGTTTTCGTCAACTTTTATCATAAGGTTTACTTGCGTATATAAGCCATATCCTCTACCTGGAACCTCAGTATGTGACCAAGACTTTACCCAACAGTATTGTTTATTGTCATATTCAAAATACATTTCCTGTATAAGATCAGAATAATGTTTATCTCTATCAACAGTTGCTCTTCTCTTAAACCATTCTTTTCTAGCTTCACTAATTGGCAAATTTTTATTGTAATGATTTAACCTGCTCCATTCTACAGAATTTTCAGAAGCAAGTGAATTTAATAATTCTTTAGGTGTTCTGTTTTTTGCTTGTTTAATATCCTTATATAATTTTTTAATCTTTATTGAAGGATTGTATGTAACCAGCTTTACATTTTTAATTTGAGATGAGGTGGTAAGTCTCACATTATGACTCGTGTTTTGAGAATATGTAAAGAATCCTAGTATCAAAAAACTGTATTTTATTAGTTTTAAAATCATTTTCGCTTTTTAGTATTCCGTTATTTTATCGTAATCAAGTACATTAAAACTTTCAAAATAATTTAACATTAATTATTAACCGCATTGAATTGAGTTTCTAACGGCACACCGTAAATAGATTCCAACTCCTTAACGCTTTTTTTGTAATATGCTGTTGCTGGTGGTAAGTTGAAATTATTCCAAAAAAACGAGTTATATTTCACTTCTACATCTTGCATTCTTTTGCGATAAACGTCTGAATGTTCAGTGTCTATGTTTTTTTTATTAGTTTCTATACCCAAAACGATTATTTCATTTCTTACCGCAATTTTTGCGTTTTTTGTTTTTGTTCCTAAAATTATTTGTTGATGTTCCGTTAAATTTTGATGTCTTCTTGTGTAATGATTGTGATAGCTTAAATAGAGTTTTCCGTCTTTATTTTTTTTATAGATATACATGACAGTAGAAGATTTATTGGTGGTTTTATATATCTTAAAGTCATTAACACCTATATAAAGGATAGGATCTAAATAAGGCTGTCTTTTTTTTGTTTTAATTTGAGCTTCAATAATTACAATATCCTCCCCGTCATAAGAAGTGTCTCCGGTTTTTGTCCATTTATAATCATTAATAGAAAGACCTCTTCTTAAAGGGTCTATACGAGTCATAAAATTTATAGGGTATATGCTTCTTGATTTTTTATCCTTAAAAAACCTATAATCTGCCGATTTTCTACCCTCTACAACCTCTATTCTGTTTACTTCTTGTCCGCCACTAGGACCTCTATCTTTAACTTTTAAATAATGTTCAACAAAAAATTTAGCTTCGTCATTTTCAACAGCGAAAAATCGATTCAAAATTTTTAATTCGTGTACCGAGCTTACCGTATTATTCTTTAAGTTTTTAAACGCTAACTGCACATATTGCGCGGGTTGTAATATATTAACTTCATCAAGAGATACGATATCTTCCTCCAGAATGATTGTTTTTTCGCTTAAGGCTAAAAAATCTTTCACTAGTATTTTTGAGGTTAGATAGCCTATGCTTGAAACCTCTAGGGTGTCTAATAAATTATCTTTTGATAGTTCTAAGTAAAACTTACCATCTTCATTACTTGAAGTTCCTATCCATTTAGAAGGTATTCCAATAGCCGCATAGGGGATGCTATATTTAGTTTGATCTAAAATAACACCTTCCATTTTCAATGAGTTTTGTTGAGATTGTACCGAAATGGTTAAAAGAAAGAAAGCAGAAACAAGGGTGATTGCTTTTAATGAATACATAATAATAGTTTTTTGTTTTTTTAATAGATTAATGCTTTTAATACAAAAAGCATAGACCATTTTGAAATGGTTTTAAAATCTAGCGATACTAGAATTTAAGAGGCAAAGCTGGACCCAGAGCCCTGAAAAGGACCTTTTAGGCTTTAATTCAGAATATAAAATTCTAAGGTATTTTAGTTTCATAGATTTGGAAGGAGCCTATGACTATTTCCAATCTATTTTAGCGTCTTTGGTGTCAAGGTTAACCCAAACAGAAGCGTGCTCGAATTCACGGGTTAGTATCCAACCATTTACTTTCATATCGTGTAATGGTTTACCTAAGTGTTTATCAAATTCAGGATACCAATCTGTTGCTCCATGTTCAAAACGGTAACCCCAATTGTATATGAAATAGGAGTTTTCTTGAGCACCGACTAAAAATGAAGCTAATGGAAATGTGATGTTTTCTTTAGATATTTTTTGCTTTTCTTTTAAAGGTTTCGCCATGAAATCTTTGTCTATCCAAGCATATCCAGGCCATCCTTTAAAAACAACAATTTTTCCTGTTTTTCCAGCTTTTTCCATTTCCAGTATGTCTTGAAGCATGCTTTCTTTGGAATGACTTTGGATTATGCCAAAATGCTCAATCATTACAGCATCGGTGTTATCCGGGAAGTTATTTCCAACATTTCTATTGGGAGTACTTCGTATGCCGTTATAAACTATGAGCTTGTCATTTCCAAGAGCAATTCTGGTCTCAGCTATTAACTTTTTTAAGCCGTCTAAAATGCTATTATATTTCGTTTCTCCCCAAAATTCAATATTGGCAGGATTTGTTACTTGAATAAACGCATCCATGAAAACACCATCGGTAGAACCTTTAGTGATTTCATTTTTTGCCGTTTCAACCCACCATTTTCTTACTGCTGGATTGGACAAATCATAGCGTTTTATTTTTTCGTTTTTTAGATCAAGTTTTCCGTCCTTAGTTTTTAGCCACCATTCGGGGTGATTTGTGTAAACATCATGTGCTTCATACATGGAGTAATCTAAAAAGGCATTCCAATAGAAAATAACTTTCATATCTGGATTGAATCGCTTTAATTTTTTAGCGTCGGCCTCAATACCCATTTCTGTGTTTTTATATGTAGGAAGCCCATGTCCCTTTTCTAAAACAATAAAATTGGAACGGGATGTAATAAATTTTGCCTCATCGTTGGTTAATGCGCCGTTTTTTCCAAAATGAAATGCAATGGGAACTTTATCCCAATTGAATTTTGGAAAGGCTTGGTTTGTTTGACTTGTAGATTGATAACAAATAAACAAGATCAACGCATTAATTACAATTTTGACAGAAGTACGTTTCATAAATTAATTAATGGGTCTTAATGCTATTGATTTTAGACTCGCTGTTTCTCTATTTCCTTCTACCAAAGTAGTTGTTATGGTGTGAATTCCTGGGGTTTTAAATTCTAAAATCCCCATATTGTAAAATACATATTTTTCGGTGGCTGCTTGTTGGTTTTGTACCATAACACCTTCATCTGTCATAGTTTTCCAAACTAAACGGTCTTCGCCTTTATACGATAAATCTATATAGTAGTAGCCTGCTTCTTTAACATCGATTTTCCAAGTTACTTCACCGTTTTCTTTCCAGTCGCCAACTTGATTGGCATGTTTCCATTCACCAAATTTTTCCATCCAACGTTTGTTTTCTTGGGTGGCATTGCTAACGGTTCCAAATTCGGTTATTAACTCTGTTTCAGTATTTGGATATACACCTAATGCTGTATCTTCAGCAACTATTTCAGCGTTATTTTGAATATCAACCTCCACTTCAATAATAGAAATTAAAAGATCTGGTGCTTTATAGGGCACATTGAAAGTTACCCAATTATCTTTACCTTGATTGAATTCAATGGTTTTATCTTCACCTTCAGGATTTAATATTTTAGCCGACTTAATTTTAGTTTTCAAACCAGGTAAATACAATTTACCATCCGTAGGCCATTCTGAAACTGCTAAATACATGCTGCTACCTTTGGTAGTCACATCACCCCATGGTAATTTGTAATCCCATGGTGAAGCGCCTGCTGCATATACTACTTGAGGGTATTTCTTTAACCATTTCCCTGATTCTCTTAAAAATTCAGCACCTATTTCAGGAACCATACCTAATTGGTTTGGACCTACATTAAATAGATAAGAACCACCTCTAGCAACGGTTTCTACCAATCGGCCTAAAATTATTTTCGGACTTTTAAAGTTATTATCATACCAAGCATAAGACCAAGAATCGTTATTGGTATCGCATGTTTCCCATAAGCCTTCAATACGTTTTGTTGGAACTTCCATATCGCCTACACTGGCATAATCGCCTAAACCATAACCTACACGGCTACACATCATAGCTTTTGGTTGTAGTTTTCTAACCATAGCGGCTAACTCCACAACGTATTTTTCTTCCATATCTCCAGGCGTATCAAACCATACAAAATCGATATCGCCATAATTTGTGCAAATTTCTTTTACTTGTGGCTTACACTTGTTATAAAAGTAATCTTTAAAAGTAGCTTCTTTGCCCTTTTCGTCTGTCTTAGGGCCCCTAGTTCCTCCAGGTGCTGTCCAATCTTGGTTGTGCGAGTAATAGAACCCGAAACCTAAGCCTATTTCGTGACAGGCATCTGCCAACTCGTGCATAGGGTCTCTTCCAAAAGGTGTGGCATCTACAATGTTAAAATCACTTACTTTAGAATCGAACATGGCAAACCCTTCATGATGCTTACTGGTAATTACAATATATTTCATGCCAGCATCTTTGGCTAATTGTGCTATTTTTTTAGCATCAAAACCAGTTGGGTTAAAATTATTTGCAATTTGTTTATAATCTTTAACAGGAATTCCTGCCATTCTAGGATTCATAATCCATTCGCCTATACCGTAATACGTTTTATTGTCCCAAACGCCACCTAGATTAGAAAACAATCCCCAGTGGATAAACATTCCAAAGTTACTTTCATCAAAAAAGGTTGCTTTTCCGCTTTTTAAGGCGTCTACAGATACTTTTGTTTCACCCCACATTTCGTCCATGTTTTCGGTCTTAGTTTGAGAGAACGCATTCGAACTAATAAGAAGTAGGGCCATTCCCAGTAGGAAGAAAGGAGTGTTTTTTCTTTTTAAGGTCATTATTAATTTTTTTATTTTTGAAAAGTTTAAAATGTATTATTAAAGGGATTTGGTTAAGGTGTTTAATTAAAGCCCCTTAATAATTGTATTTTGTGTTAAAAGGTTTTAATAGCCTTCATTTTGTTTCCAACCATTTTCTAGATTCAATTCTATTTCAGATTGAGGGATAGGGAATAACCATTCGTTATCTGGCCATTGAGGTCTTTCGTTATAAAATGGGGTATAAACATTTGTGTAATCTGATAAAGAACCTTGATCTTCGGTCCAATCAAGAAGAATGTTGGTGGTCTCTGCAACCAATCTATTGGTTCTTATTAAATCGAATTTTCGTTTAAATTCTGCATTTAATTCCACGCGTCTTTCTTGCCAAACAGCTTCTCTAAAATTAGTCTGTGATAGGGCAGGTGTTAAATCATTTAATCCTGCTCTATTTCTCAAATCATTTATGGCTTTATAAGCATCGGTATTTGGAGTACCATCAGCTTCATTTTGCGCTTCTGCATAGATCAACAAAGCATCCGCATAGCGGTATAATACCACATTTGAATTAGTATATTGAAAACTTGTTCCCTCCAAACCAAGATAGTAAGAGATATCTATAAATTTTCTAAAGGTTGGTTGGCAAAGGTATGGTTTCCCAGAAGGGGAGTCATATCTGGTCATGATGCTCCAAAGTCGTTCATCGCCATCTTCAAAGGCACTATATAAATCTGGGGTCGGCAATTGTGCACCTACTCCTGGTGGCCTTCCTGGGAAGAATAAACCATCAGGGTTATCTTCTGTTTCCTGTCTAAGATTACCTGGCCAGCCTTCATTTTCTAAAGGTGTTGCATTGGCATTTCCTCCCCAGTAGCCTGCAGCACTTCCGGTACCGTTACTTTCTCTACTTAACCAACTACCAAGACCTGCAACTTGCACATATGATAATTCTAGCATCGATTCTTTTGTAAATGGGTTGTTGTCTTCCCATGCCATACCAAATGCCGGTGTATTTCCTGACCCCACAAGGTTTAAGCTATGTGGAGAATTGTCAATAACCTCTTTTGCTTTATCACGTGCTAAAGCCCAATTGGACGCATCGCCTTGAATAAAATCACCTTGAGATGTTCTTCTATGACCTGCTCGTGTTAAGTATACTTCAGATAAAAGAAGTTTCGCAGTCCATTTTGTAATATGGCCATCGTGTAAAGCATCGCTACAATTTGCTTCGGCGAACTGAAGGTCAGGAATAATAACCTGATCGTAAATGTCTTCGGCACTTACTCTTGGTTTTTGAAAATCGGCTTCAGAAGTGATTGCATTAACGATTAATGGTTGATCGCCAAAGGCTCTCACTAATTGGTAGTAGTATAAGGCTCTTAAGGCTCTTGCTTCACCTAAAACTTTGTTTTTTTCAGCCTCATCCATATCTATTGCTGGCACATAGGTTAATACGGTATTAGCTCTACCAATGCCTATCCACCATTCACTATACACACCATGTTGTTCAAATACGGGATCGGATGGTGATAAGGTATGCGTTCCAAAGGCATCATAATTTCCACCTTGTCTTCTACTTACTTGATCATCTGTATAGGCATCTACAGCGGTCCAAAACCTGTTATGTACGTTGCTTAAGCTTTTGTAAACACCATCAACAGCTGTTCTAGCATCTCCGGCAGTTTTGAAAAAATTACTTTCTGAAATAAAGGTTGGTGGTTCTTCTAGAAGATATTCCTCACACGATATACTCATGACTACAAGTAGTAATAAGCCTATTTTTATTTTTATATTCATCTTTATTATGTTTTAAGTTTGTTTTTTAAAATTTTAAGTTGACTCCCATTCTGATAACACGTGCAGATGGATAACCAGCATTGTCGTGTCCTAAATTTGTTGTAGAAGACCCTCTTAATGATACATCAGGGCTAAAGCCTGTGTAGTTAGTCCAAATATGTAAGTTGGTTCCAGAAACGTATACTCTTAAACTACTTATGTTTAGTTTTTCAGTCAATTCTTTTTTAAAGTTGTAGCCAATAGTTACATTTTGTAAACGAACGAAAGAGCCGTCTTCAATATAACGATCGCTAAAAAGATTGGTGTTGTTACTGTTATTACCAGAATCTACTCTTGGCCAAACCGTACTAGGGTTTGTGGGTGTCCATCTATTTTGTGTAAGGTTTAAACTTTGTCTTCCGCTAAAGTTTAACAGACGAATGTTTTGTATATTCGCTATATCTTTTCCTATTTGAGAATCTACAAAAATGCTAAAATCTACACCGCCAATTTTAAAAACATTGCTAATACCAAAGGTTATGTCCGGTTGTGCTTGACCTATTATGGTTCTATCATCCGCATTAATAGCCCCATCGGGTGTTACATCTTCAAATAATTGTTCTCCTGGTCTGCGGTCTAAATCTGTTACAGGCTGACCTCCTTCGTAACCATCTACAAAAGTATAAGTAGCATCAGGAGTCGCATTATACATGTCGATACGCTCTTGATTTGTAAGACCTTGAAACTCTACAAAGTCATCAAACTGAGCTATTCCTGCAGTTTTATAACCAAAGAAGGTTCCTATTTCTTGGCCTATAATTAAACGTTGGGTTCCGCCGGAAATAGTTCCAGGATCCCATCCACTGAAAAGATAATCTGAAGCCATATTTCTAACAGTTGTTTTACCTGTAGCAATATTACCTTTTACTCTCCAAGAAAAATTTTCACTGTTTATGATACGAGCATTGAATGAAGCTTCAAGTCCATTGGTCTCTAAAGAGCCAAAGTTCTCGGTGTACGTGCCAAATCCAGATTGTACTGGTATTCTATTACCCGTAAATAATAGGTCCTCTGTTATTTTGTTATAATATTCAAGTGTTCCTGTTAATTTGTTTTTAAATAATCCAAAATCTATTCCAGCATCTAATTGTGTTGTGGTTTCCCATGTTAAATTAGGGTTTGGTAATTGGCTAGAATAATAAATGGTAGACGTAGCCTCATTAAATGCGGTTAAATCGCTGGTGTATTGGTCTAAAGATTGATACGTTCGGATGGCTTGGTTACCAGAAGCACCATAACTAATCCGTAGTTTTAGCTCATTTATAGTAGAACTATTTTTCATGAAATTCTCTTCTGAAAGCTTATAAGCAAAAGCCGCTGCTGGAAAAAACGCCCACTTTTTGTTAGCCGCAAATTTTGAAGATCCATCATAACGTCCTGTTAATGTAAACAAGTATTTTTTATTATACGTATAGTTTATTCTTCCAAAGAACGAAGCTAATTTGTCTTCTGAATAAGAAACTCTATCAGGATCTTGAAAGGTTGCCGAACCTGGATCGTAGTATGTTAATAAATCATTAGCAAATCCATAATTAGAAACATAAATACCTTCACTTTCACTAGACTCAAGCGATTGTCCTAAAATGGCATTAATGCTGTTTTTTCTACCTATTTTTTTTCTGAAATTTAAAGTGTTTGTAATAGTCGTTCTTGTATTTCTAGAATCTCCAGTTCTCGCTCTACCGCCTTCAGCTACGTTATTTGGTAAAATATTTAATTGGTAATAACGTTGCGCTGTATTTCTATTTTGATACGAAAATGCAGTTTTGAATGATAAAGCCTTTGTGAAATTATAGGTAGCATCAATATTACCTATCATTTGAGTAAGTAAATTATTGTAATTGTTAGCTGCTAATGCTGTAATAGGAGTCCAAAGCTCAATACCTTCATCCTCATCATCAGAGAGAAGACCTGAAGTTGGTGACGCTCTAAGAGCTCTAGAAACAGCACTGGTTGCACCTCTAATATTATTAACCTTCGTGCTAATGGCTTTTTGGGTTGAAGTGACATGAGAATAATTTATACTAGTGCTTACTTTAAATTTTTCAGAAATATTAGCATTTATGTTGGCCCTAGTTGAAGCACGTTTATAATCTGTGCCTTTAACAAGACCTTGTGCATTTAGGTAGTTTGTTGAAATTAAGTATTTAACATCTTCATTACCACCACTAAAACCAACATTGGTATTGGATGTAGTCCCTAGACGAAAAAGGGTTTTTTGCCAATCGTTATTTTGTAGTAAGCCAGCTCTAGCAGAATCTAGTCTAACCGATTCTGCTTCTACATTGCCATTACCAGCATTAGCAGATGCTTCACGATTTAATATATAATAGTTATTCGCGTCTAATACATCTATATACATAGGAACTTCTGAAACTCCATACTCTTGTTCTACTGAAACAACTCCTTTACCTGTTTTTCCAGTTTTTGTTGTAATCAATATAACCCCATTAGCACCACGTGAACCATATATGGCCGTTGAAGATGCATCTTTAAGAATTTCTACAGATTCTATGTCTGAAGGATTGATCATTGCCAGAGGGCTTAAAGAGGAGCTTTCTACATCTTCGCTACCTAATCCGTCGGAACTCGAATTATCCATCGGGATACCATCTATAACATATAAGGGTTCACTACCATTTAGCGAGCTAATAGCTCTAACACGAATGGAAGCACCTGTGCCAGCTTCACCAGAATTTTGTGTTACAACAACACCAGCTGCTTTACCTGCTAAGGCTTGATCTAGACTTACAGCCCCTGCTTGAGTAATTTCTTCGGCTTTAATGGAAGATACAGATCCTGTTAAATCACTTTTCCTTACCGTTCCATAACCAACAACAACAACTTCATCAAGTGAGGTGTCCGATTTAATTAATGTTACATTAATAATGTTTTCATTCCCTACCACAACCTCTTTGGTTTCTGTACCTAAATAGGAAAATATTAAAACATTTCCAGGTTTGGCTTTCAGGGCATATTGTCCATCAAAATCTGTTATGGCGCCTTTGGCCATGCCTTTAATAATAATAGTAACACCTATTAAAGGTTGGTTTGTTCCATCTATCACACTTCCTGAAATACTTTTTTCTTGCGAAAAAGCATGAACGCTTAGCATGATAAGAAAAATGGTTACAATGTTTTTCATATAAATTATAGTTTATTTAGTTTTTGCTAATGTAAAGCAATTATCAAAAAACCGTTTTTCTGTATTCGCTCAAATCTTTGCTCATTTTGAGCAAACATGTGAAATAGCCCGTTATACCTGCCTTTCTAGTTTTATTTTAAATTTGATTTTCGTAAAATTTACTAATCAAGTGAAAAGAAATGATTTTAAGAAAGGGTATGAGTAATAATAATCGTGAGTTGTATACATGTATGATGTCTTGTTGTTAAGAGCCTAGTGGTCATTTAGAGCATGTTTTTGATGAAATAGAGGAAGTCAATATTATTATTTGAAGTTAATTTTATCAAAAAAATAACAAAGCATAATTTGCATGTATAATTTAAAACATTTTGTAACTGGTTTATTGTTCGCTTCAACTCTAATTACTTTAGGTCAAAATGAACAAAAATTTAAAGAAGTGAAAAAGATAGCGCCCAATTGGGAATCAATGGCTGCAAATTATGAAGTGCCTGAGTGGTTTGAAGATGGTAAAATCGGGATTTGGGTGCACTGGGGCGTGTCGTCTGCAATTGATGAAAATAGGCCGCATGATGGTTCGCATTATGGAAGACGCATGTATGGCGAAGCAGGCTATTTAGGGGCTAGTGAAGGTGATTTTAGGACGACTAAAGAGTTAACGGAATGGCATACAGAACGCTATGGCAATCCATCACAATTTGGGTACGAAAAATTTATTCCAACTTTTAAAGCAGCGCATTTTAAACCAGAAGAACTCGTTGCTTTTTTCAAAGAATGTGGCGCTCGTTTTATTATGCCAGTAGCAACACATCATGATAACTTCGATTTGTACGACTCTTTCTTTTCTTATAATTCGGTTAAAATGGGGCCTAAAAGAGACCTTATTCAAGATTGGAAAGACGCTGCATATAATAACGGTATAAAATTTGGAGTCTCAACACATCTATACTGGTCGCCACGTTTTTTTAATACGGCGCGTCAATATCAAAAACCAGGCACGCCAGAGTGGGAATTATTTAATATGGATTATGATCCTAAAGGATTTGCATCGCAAGATAGCTGGAACGAGCATTGGTACAAACGTTGTTGGGATTTAATTGAAAAATACAATCCAGACATGTTTAATAACGATTCTCCTTATCCAGATGAAAAAAAAGGGAAGGGCTTAGGTGTTAAACTTTTTTCTGATTTCTTAAATCATGATTTAAAGCAAAACAATGGAAAACAAACCACCGTATTGTCATTTAAAAATCAAAAAGAGAATAAAGCGGCTTTTACCTATAATTTAGAACGGGGCATGTTTGCAGAAAAGCAAGAATACCCTTGGATGTGGGCTACAGATCTTTCTGGAAACTGGTTTTACAGAAAAGGAGCCAAAACTAAAATGAGTGTTCCAGTATTAATAGGTAATGCTGTTGATGCCATAAGTAAAAATGGTGTGGTAATGATGAATGTAGGGCTTAAAGGGGATGGTACATTACCAGAAGCTCAAGCGATTATCTTACGCGCTTTTAGAGATTGGATTAGCATTAATGGAGATGGCGTTTATGGCACAAGACCTTGGAAAGTGTATGGCGAAGGCCCTTTAGAGATTGTAACCAAAAGAACAGGTGAGAATTTAAAAGAATATTCGGATAAAGATATACGCTTTACAACTAAAAACGGAGATTTGTATGTTTTTGTATTGGCAGCTCCTACGGAAGGCGTTTTAATTAAAACATTAAAAAGTAAAGGTGTCTTAAACAAGGAAATAAAAGATATTAGCTTATTAGGAAGCAACGAGAAAATAAATTGGTCACAAAACATAGGTGGTTTATCAATCAATCAACCAAAGGGATTACCAAAACAACCAGCAGTATGTTTTAAAATAACATTGAAATAGAGTGCTAATATTTAAAATAACCATAACCAATAATGAATTATAACAACGTTTATTTAGTACTACTAGCCATACTATCTGTGGGCTGCAGTGCTGCTCAAATTCAAGACACTGGAAAACTTCCAGAATTTTCTTGGGACACGATGCCCTTATACATGCATGTGCGTAAAGACGATGCTTTTACTAAGGATGAAATTAAATATATATCAAAATACCCTTTAGTAACTTTTGAGAAAACAACGGGTAGCAAAACATTTGGCTCTACCGAAAAAGGAACTATCGAAGCAGCAAAAGAGGTTAAGAAATTGAATCCTAAGACTAAAATTATTTATTACAAAAATGTAGTAATCAATTGGAGTACTTATGCAGAAGATGAAGCATTTTTGAAAAAGAATCCTGATGCCTTATTAGTAAATGATAAAGGGCAAAAAGTTTTTATGTCAAATGGAAAGACAGGTTATTTTGACCTTAGCAAAGATTACGTTCGTTCGTACTGGTTGAATCATGTGAAAAAAGAAACCGACAGTCCTTATATTGACGGAGTCTTTCTAGATGCCAATATCAAAGTATTAGTTCCTGGTTTTTTTAATAGTAAAGTAGGGGCTAAAAAACAAAAGGAATTAGAAGCGGGTTACTTTAAGATGATGGCAGATTTAAAAGCGGGTGTAGGTAAGGATAATATACTTTTGGCTAATATATTACGTGTTCGTCCAGAGTTTAAAGACGTAGGAAGAGAATACTTGAAATATTTTGATGGTACGTACCTTGAAGGATTTGAGCACGAAAGTTTTGGTATGACGTATGCAGAGTACGTTTCTAAGGGAATTGAAGCTTTTCAAAAATCAGCTAAAGAAGGGAATATAGTAGCTATGTCTATAGGACTTGGTGAGGGAGAAGATGGAGAAGTAAAAGGAATAGATGACAAAAGAAAAGCAGTTAAGTCAAACGAAAACTTTAAGGAGCGTTTGGATTACGTGTTAGCTATCTTTCTAGTTTGTGCCGAAAAACACAGTTATGTCTATCCTCACGACGGTTATAATAGTAAAACATCATCTGTTTGGTTAAAGTCATTTCCGCAGTATGAAAATAAATTAGGAGCACCTAAAGGCCCTGCAGTACGCACCGGCTATGTCTATAAAAGGTCATTTGAACATTTAGATGTCACCCTAGATATTGAAAATAAAACAGCAAAACTAAACTGGAAATAATTTAAATAACAATAAACATAATGAAAAACAGAACACTTTTTATTAATAAAATACTGGTAGTATCTAGCGTATTGCTATATTCTTATACAGCCACCGCGCAAAAAGCAAAAGCAGATATTAAACCCAATATCATTATTTTTTATGCAGATGATTTAGGGTGGCAGGATACTGAATTAAATAATTTGGATGAACCAAGTCCTTGGGAAACCCCGAATCTTACAAAATTGGCAAAAGAGGGTTTAAATTTTACTAACGCGTATTCTCCAGCACCTACTTGTGCACCATCTAGAAGTGCTTTATTAAGTGGGTTACATCCCGTTAAAACAGGAATAACACATGTAAGTGGTGGTGGTATGCCAGAATCTTCTGGAGGTTCAAGTTACGTGACTCCATTTTTTCCATCAGGATTAATGCCTGAAAACTTTACTATAGCAGAAGCTTTAAAAGCCAACGGCTATACAACAGGGCATGTTGGTAAATGGCATGCTGGAAATCTTAAAATTCAAAGTTCATCAAATCAAGGTTTCGATTTTTCTTTTGAATCTAGAGGCGCGCACCAGGGTCCGAAAAAACCAGACAACCGTTTAACTAATTTCGCAACACACGACAAAAATGATGCCTATCGTTTGAGTGATGAAAAATACCCGCCTTTTACGAAAGCATCTCCAAACGGCATTTCGTATCCAACAGATGAGGTTACTGAAAAAGCACTGGAGTTTATAACCAAAAGTAAAAACAAACCTTTCTTTTTATATCTAGCACAGTGGTTAGTGCATGCACCAATTCACACAAAAAACAAAGAATTATTACAATATTATAGCGATAAATTGGGCATAGACTTTCCAACCAAAGATATTCCTATTACGACAGAAGGGCAAACCAATCCATTTTATGGTTCTATGGTAACCTCTTTAGATTGGAGTTTAGGGCGCGTGGTAGATTTGTTAAAGGAAACAGACGACCCTAGAAACCCTGGTAAAAAATTATATGAGACTACTTATATTATATTTACTTCAGATAACGGTGGTACAGAAAGAGCCAATGGAGATTTAGTAACAGATAATTACCCTTTAGATGAAGGTAAAAAACACGCTCAAGAAGGAGGTATTAGAGTGCCTATGGTGGTTGTTGGACCCAATATTCCAAAAGGTAAAACATATGATGGTTTGGTAAATCAGTTAGATTACTTTCCAACACTTTTAAGCCTTACACACAGTAAAATACCAACGCAATACGGGACTAATTTGGACGGATTAGATATTACAGGTGTTTTGTTAGATAATGAAAAGACTATCAAAAATAACGATGGTACACCAAGAGAAGATTTATGGTGGCATTTTCCTCATAATCAAGATGAGACTATGCAGTCGGCTATTAGAAGTGGCGATTATAAACTGTATAAGAATCTTATCAAAGGTGATTATGAGTTATATCGTTTGTATAAAGATGGAAAAAGAGCCGATTTAGAAGAAAAGTTCGATATTGCTAAAAAAGAGCCGGAAGTAGTTCAAGATTTGGCAGCAAGATTGGAAAAACATTTAAAAGACTACGATGCTAAATATCCTTATAAAAATCCTGTAAAATTCAAAAAAGAAGGCGATGTAGTTTCTATACCTGTTGTTGTTGGTGATACTTTTGATGCAAAATCTGGTAAAGTGTCTATTACATTGGAAAAAGGGAAATCTAAAATTATCGAAACCTATGCACTTGTAAAAATTACTGATGTTGTTGAAGTAAAAAATAATGGGAAGAAAACAAAGCTAGGAAAGCATTCATCAACTTATATAAAAGTACCAGTTAATACGGTTAAAGACAATTTAGAGTACACGTTTAATGTGCCTAAAGATGCAGCTGAATATGGTGTCATTTTAATTGACGAAAATAGATTTATGGTAAAAAGTGAATTTCATAAAGTAAAATAAAATAAAACTTTGAATGTGATACTGTTTATGAAGCTATAACAGTATCATATTTGTTTAAAAAACAGAGATAATGAAAAACAACAATTTATTTTTAGGTTTAGTCTTAATGGCATTTTTTTTCTCTAACGATGGGAATAGTCAGAAGAAAGATCATTTAATAAAACCGAATATCATCATTTTTTATGCGGATGATTTGGGTTGGCAAGACGTACAATTAAATGATCTTGACGCCCCATGCGTTTGGGAAACTCCCAATATTGTAAAATTGGCAAAAGAGTCTTTAAATTTTAGTAATGCTTATTCTGCAGCACCTACTTGTGCTCCGTCAAGATGTTCCATCTTAACGGGGTTACATCCTGCAAAAACAGGGGTTACAAATGTTGCTGGAGGAGATATTCCTAAACCTAGTAGAGGTTCAGCAAGTATTAGTCCATTTTTCCCAGAAGGATTAACTCCTGAGCATTTTACTATCGCAGAAGCGTTGAAAATGAATGGATATAGAACGGGACATATAGGAAAATGGCATGCAGGGGCTCTTGAAATTCAGAGTTCAACGAATCAAGGTTTTGATTTTGCACACGAATCTAGAGGAGCGCATCAAGGACCTAAAGGAGATAAGAATCGTGTGAATGATTTTGCAACGCATGATAAAAAAGATCCATACCGTTTAAGTGATGAAAAATACTATCCGTTCACAAAGGAATCTCCAAATGGGATTTCCTACCCAAAGGACGAGGTAACTGAAAACGCACTTGAATTTATAACTAATAATAAAAAGGAACCGTTCTTTTTGTACTTAGCACATTGGATGGTGCATTACCCAATTCATACTAAAAACAAAGAATTATTACAATATTACTGTGATAAATTAGGATTGGATTTTCCTGAAAAAGATATTCCAATGACGGCAGGGGGCCAAAACAACCCTTATTTTGGCGCCATGGTTACTACTTTAGATTGGAGTTTAGGACGTGTAGTAGATTTGTTAAAGAAAACAGACGATCCTAGAAATCCAGGCAAAAAATTATACGAGACTACCTATGTCATATTTTCTTCAGACAATGGAGGTGCTGAAAGTCGTAGAGATGAGATAATGTCTGATAATGCACCTTTAGATAAAGGTAAAAAATATACGGAAGAAGGTGGTATTAGAGTGCCAATGCTTTTTTCGGGGCCAAATATTCCAAAGGAAAAAACACGAGATCTTTTGATTAATCAGTTAGATTTATATCCAACTATTTTAAATCTTACTAATAGTAAAATTCCAACGAATTACACCGCGGATTTGGATGGTTTAGATATTTCTAAAGTCTTATTCAACAATGAAAATGTTGTAAAAAATAAGGATGGAAAATCAAGAGAAGATTTATGGTGGCACTATCCTTATGGTAACGATTCTAAAAATCAGTCTGCTATAAGAGCAGGAGACTATAAATTGTATAAAAACTTTGATACGGGTGATTATGTGTTGCATCGTTTGTATAAAGATGGTAAACGATTTGATCTAGAAGAAAAGCATGATATAGCAAAACAAGAGCCAAAAGTCGTTAAAGATTTATCTGACAGATTAGAAAAATATTTAAAAGACTATAATGCACCATTACCTTATAAAAGTATAGAGAATACAAAAGATGCTTCAGAAAAAGAAAATATAGCAGCTGTTCCAACTATTATAACGGATTCATTCGATGCGAAATCTCGAAAAGTTTCTGTTGAATTGGAAAAAGGAAAATCTAAAGTGGTTGAAAGCTATGCGCTTGTAAAAGTAGGAGATCCAGCAGTGGATAAGAATGGGAAGAAAACTAGAGGAAAACTGTCTACAACTTATATTAAAGTGCCTGTAGTTGCTGCTAATAACGAATTAGACTTCACCTTCAATGTCCCTAAAGAAGCACAAGAATATATTTTTATTTTAATTGATGAAAACAGATTTATGGTTAAAGGAAAACTTCATAAAATCAATTAAAAATTAGTCATGAAAAAAATCTTTCATACCAGTTTTAGTTTTATGTCTATTTTGTTTTTTACACAAATAGCAGATGCACAATTAAGTTCAGGAAAACTAAAAAACAGCCGTCCAAACATTATTTTTGTCATGACGGACGATCAAGGTATGGGCGATTTGTCTTGCATGGGAAATCAAGTGGTGAAAACACCCCATATGGATGCTTTTTATGAAAAATCTACGCGTTTTACAGAATATCATGTAAGTCCCACTTGTGCTCCTACACGAGCATCTTTAATGAGTGGTCGTCATGAATTTAGAGTAGGGGTAACACACACCATTTTGGAACGTGAGCGTATGGCGTTGGATGTCTATACATTCCCGCAAGCTTTACAATCTGCGGGCTATCAAACAGGGTTGTTTGGAAAATGGCATTTGGGAGATGGAGACGAATACCTGCCTCAAAACAGAGGTTTTAACGAAGTGTTAATGCATGGTTCAGGTGGTATTGGACAAGTGAAGTTAGGCGATTTTCCAGCAAATGAAGAAAACGTATATTTTGACAATGTGCTGTTACATAATGATACTATTGTGAAAACTAAAGGTTTTTGTACAGATGTTTTTTTTAATGCCGCATTGGCTTGGACAAAAGAACAAATTGAGGCTAAAAATTCGTATTTCACTTACATCTCATTAAACGCACCTCATGCGCCCTTAGTGGCTCCAGAAGCCTATAAAAAACGTTTTTTAGATTTAGGGTATGATGAAGGTACTGCCGGAAGATATGGCATGATAGAAAATATTGACGATAACTTTGGGGTTTTGATGCGTAAACTTACCGAATGGCATGCTTTAGAAAATACGCTTGTTATTTTCACGACAGATAATGGGGCAACTCATTTAAGAGGAACTTTAAATGGGGAAAGCGTTAAACATTTTAATGCCAATCTTAAAGGAGGGAAAAACTCGCCAAATGAAGGCGGAAACCATGTGCCCTTTTTCTGGCATTGGAAAGGTGTTCTTTCCGAAGGACGAGATATTAATGAACTTACAGCACATGTAGATATGTATAAAACATTTGTTGAATTAGCAGGCGCTGAACTTCCCAATGAAATACAAAATTTAGAAGGTCGTTCCTTATTGCCATTATTAGAAGGTACCACGAGAGAGTGGACTGATAGAATGCTGTTTACACATTGTGGAAGATGGGCGACAGGTAAAGTAGATGACGCGAAATTTGAAAAAATGGCTATTAGAAGTCAAAAATGGCGTTTTGTAAATAATACAGAGTTATATGATATAACGAAAGATCCTGGGGAAACAACCAATGTTATAGAAGCCCATCCTGATGTTGCAGCAAGCTTTAAAGTGCCTTATAGCAAGTGGTGGGAAACATCCATTCCGTTGATGATAAATGAAAACCGACAAAAAGTAAAAGAGCAACCCTTACATGCACGCTATTACAAACAATTAAAAGAAGTGGGAATCCCTAATTGGAGTCCGCCAACTTTTTAAATTTAAAAAAAACAGACTATACAGTTCATAACAATCTTGCCAATTAATTTAATTATGATAAAAACTAAAACACATGCCTTTTATGTTTGCTTTTGTTTTTTAGTGGGCTTAAGCGCCTGTAAAAATAATTCTGAAACCATACAAGCTGAACCTGTTAAAAAAGCATTTGACCAAACAAGTACTTGGGTGTTGCTAAATAAAACAGACGCTATAAAAGATGGTAATACATATTCTTGGGATTTTGAAGTTGAGCATCCCATAATTTATAATATTCAAGCGCTTTTTGAAAACGAATTTCCAGAAAGCACAACTTCAGCAAAAGTACATGTCGATGATCAAGAGATAGAAGAACCTTTTCAAGAAAGTTATGTAACCTATAATGATCAAATGGTTTCAGAATTTAATGAAACAATTAAATTCAGCAAAACAGGAAAGCATGTTTTAACCATTGAAACCGATGCAGATTTTAAACAAATTAGAATCATTCCCAATTTTAGAAATCCACTAGGTTCAGGAGAACACCAAGAAGCATGGTTAAAAATGCACGAATCACCAGAAAAACAAGCGGCTTTAGATTGGTTTAAAGAAGCAAAGTTCGGCATGTTTATTCACTGGGGATTATATTCTCAAGCTGGGGGTATGTGGAAAGGAACCAAAATAAATAATTCGCCAATTGCCGGTCCTAAAGTTGCAGAATGGTTGATGCATGCTTTTCAAATTCCTAGAGAAGATTATGCTGAATTAGCAAAAACCTTCAATCCAGATAAGTCGTTTGCTCAAAATATAGCAAAACTAGCTAAAGAGGCAGGTATGAAATATGTGGTAATTACCTCAAAACATCATGATGGTTTCGCATTGTTCGATTCTAAAAGTTCGGAGTATGATATGGTGGATGCAACACCTTATAAAGCGGATGCCGTAAAAGAATTATATGAGGCTTGTTTAAATGAAGGTCTTGATTTTGGAGTGTATTATTCACATGGGAATGATTGGAATGAGGGCGGTGATGGTAATTACGGCAACGTTAAAAAAGTAAATGATTCTTTAGGCATTTTTACGCATCCATCAGGTAAAAACTTGTGGGATCCTAGTGAAAATACGCATGCAGCATATTATGAAACCAAGGCGTATCCACAAATTAAAGAACTACTGGCCTTATTGCCGAAATTGCGTTTAATTTGGTTTGATGGTGAAGGTTTTACAACGGAAGAACAAGCGTTTCGATTTTATAAAATGGTTTATGAAACCAATCCAAACGTGTTGGTAAATAGAAGAGTAGGTTGGGATTTTGGAGATTATTTAGATGCTGGAGATAATAAGATTCCTTCTGCTAATGAAACTATTGATAAATATTGGGAAACTTGTGGTACGACTAATAATTCTTGGGGGTATAAAGTGTATGATGAAGATTGGAAAAGCACAGAGGAACTGCTGTATTACTTCGTAGATATCATGTCTAAAGGCGGTAACTACCTTTTAAATATTGGTCCAGATGGGGTAGGGCATGTGCCAGAAGCAAGTGCCAAAGGGCTTCGTGACATGGGAGCTTGGATAAAAATTAATAGAGAGGCTGTGTATGGTACTTCCCGTTGGAAAATTCCAAATGAGGGACAAGAAGAAACCCTTTTAGATGGTACAGGACATAGAGCCTCTAAAGGTTTTAAAAAAACGTTTACCTCTAAAGATTTTTGGTTTACGGCTAAAGAAAATAATGTATATGCTATATCGCTTGTACCGGCATCAAATAAAATTTTAATTCGTTCTTTAAACAAAACACACGGCGAGGTTAAAAAAGTTAGAGTTCTTGGAAGTGATAAAGATGTAGAATGGAACCAAACAGATTTAGGACTTGAAGTTAATTTAAACGGCATAGAAAGTAGTGAAAATGGGTTTGTAATTGAAACAAGTTTATAACATTAAAAACAATGAATAATAGGTATCTAAAAATAATAGTATTTCTTTTAGTTTGTAACGTGTTTCATGCCCAAGAGCGTGTAAAGCCAAATATTATTTATATTCTAGCCGATGACTTAGGTATTGGTGATTTAAGTATTTATAACGAAAACAGTAAAATACAGACACCTCATTTAGATCAAATGGGTAAAGAAGGTATGATGTTTTCAGATGCGCACACTTCTTCTGCGGTTTGTACACCAACCCGATACGGCATCTTAACAGGAAGATACAATTGGCGTACTCCACTAAAGGAATTTGTGACTTGGGGAAACTCACCAAGCTTAATTCAGAAAGATAGATTAACGGTTGCGCAAATGCTAAAAGATAATGGCTATAAAACGGCAAATATTGGAAAATGGCATTTAGGTTTAAATTGGACCATGAAAAATAATAGCCCCGAGTTTGATCATTTTTCAAACAAATCAGATCGTTTAAATTTCAAGGATATGGATTATAGCCAACCTTTAAAGTTTGGACCTAATGATATGGGCTTTGATTATTCCTATATGATTGCAGCATCCTTAAATATGCCGCCTTATGTGTATTTGGAAAATGATAAAGCGACTATGATTCCAACGGCAATAACATCTCAAACAAAAAACAAAGAACCATATGCAACTTGGATAAGAGGTGACATTGCAGATGATTTTAAACACGAAGAAGTATTACCAAACATTGTAAATAAAACCATTTCATTTATAAATGAAAACGCCAACAAGGCAGAACCTTTTTTTATATACGTGCCCTTACCGTCGCCGCACAATCCGGTGTTACCAATTGCACCATGGAAAGGTCAAAGTGAGATTAAAAGTCCTTATGCCGATTTTGTAATTATGATTGATGATTTAATGGGTACCATTTTTGAAACCTTAAAATCACAAGGGATCGACGAAAATACTTTGGTTATTTTTGCGAGCGATAATGGTTTTGCTACCACTAATGATTTAGCTACTTTAAGAAAGAAAAAACACAGCCCAAGTTATATTTATAGTGGTTATAAAGGAAGCTATTTAGAAGGTGGCCATAGAGTTCCTTTTCTAGTGAAATGGCCAGAAAAAATAAAACCAAATTCGGTTTCAAATGCTACCATATGTACTACAGATTTTATGGCAACTTGTGCAGAAATCATCAATTATGATTTTAAGGATAATGAGGCAGAAGATAGTTTTAGCATGATGCCTTTGTTAACCCATATAGGAGATTATGTAAGAGAGTCAACTATTCATCATGATAAGTATGGTGTTTTTGCTATTAGAAAAGGAGACTGGAAGTTAATTGTGTCTCCTAACTCTGGCATAATGGCATCTGGCGAAACAAAGAAACATAAGGATATTTCAACAGAAGAGATTCTATACAATTTAAAAGAGGACATCGAGGAGAAAAATAATATAGCAGATAAATTTCCTGAAAAGGTTAAAGAGCTAAAAAACGTGTTAATCAAACAAATAAGAGAAGGTAGAAGTACACTAGGCAAAATTCAAGAAAACGATGCGATAACTGGAGAATGGCCACAAGCAGAATTTGCATTTAAAGAATAATTTCACCTACAACTATTAAATAAAATCATCAATGAACGCATTAGGATTTCTTTTCATATTAGTTTCAATAACCTCTTGTAAATCCAATATGGAATACAAACGCCACACATGGATAACATTCTAAAAGAAGGCGATCATTTTACAGAAGCACACACCAATTCTTCGGTATGTACACCTACTAGATATGGTATCATTACAGGGAGTTATGCTTGGAGAAGTCCATTAAAAAAAGGCGTGCTAAATGGTTGCAAACCAGCTTTAATAGAAGAAAGCAGACCAACCGTTGCTTCGTATCTTAAAAGCAATGGCTACACAACAGCCTGTATTGGAAAATGGCACATTGGTTTAGATATGCAACCAAAAGATGGAGACAAAGTTGTAATAGCAAAAGACGGCGTTAGTAATGTCGATTTTAGTAAACCAATAAAAGACCCAAGTGATTTAGGTTTTGACTATTCATACATCCTGCCAGCCTCTTTAGACATCCCTCCTTATGTGTATATAGAAAACGGAAAAACAGTAGAATTACCAACCGAATTTACAAAAGGAAAAAACGCAGGTCGAGGTGTTATGTGGAGACCAGGAGAAAAAGCACCTAATTTTGTATTTGAACAGGTATTAGATCATTTCACTAAAGAATCGGTTGCTTTCATCCATGATCAACAAGAAGTGGCTTCCCCTTTCTTTTTGTATTTCCCTTTAACGGCTCCTCATAAACCATGGCTGCCAGTTGGTGAATCCATAGGGAAATCTGAAGCAGGACTTTATGGGGATTACGTAACTATGGTAGATGATGCGGTAGGAGCTGTGGTTACTGCTTTAGAAAAATCAGGTCAGCTAAAAAACACCTTAATTATAGTTACTTCAGATAATGGGGCAAATTGGACAGAAAGAGATCAAGAATTATATCCACACCGTGCAAATTACATCTTCAAAGGTAGAAAAGCAGATATTTATGAAGGAGGTCATAGAGTGCCCTATATTGCACAATGGCCAGGTGTAATTCCTGCAGGACTACAATCGAATCAATTAATGTGTACCACAGATTTGTTTGCCACTTTATCTGGTATATTAAATCAATCAACTATAGAAAATGGCGCTGAAGACAGTTACAACATGTGGCCTGCTTATATAGCTAATATAAAGACGCCTATTAGAGAAGCTGTTGTGCATCATTCTCTTTACGGGATGTTTTCCATTAGAAAAGGCAAGTGGAAATTCACTCCAGAATTAGGTTCCGGTGGTTTTACAAAGCCAAAAAATATAGAACCAAAACCTAACGAAGCTCCAGGAACTTTATATGATATGATTAATGATCCTACGGAAAAAAACAATCTGTATAACGAACATCCAGAAATCGTTGAAGAATTAAATAACCTTTTAGATACCTATAAAAGTCAGAGCTTTAGTAATAAATAGGAGTACAGTAGAATTATGACAAGAAATAGAAAACTTAAGGTAAATACCTTATTAGTAATACTATGTATCACATTGCCATTTTTTAGAGGACTTGCGCAAGCAGAGGATCAATCCAACGGAGTGTATCGTGACATATACCTCCAAAAATCTTGGCAGAAATTAGATGAAAATAAGGATGGTCTATTTATTGAAAAAGAAAACAGTGGAAGTTGGAAACATTTAAATTACCTCGATGTTAATAAAGATAATGGGATTAGTAAAGAAGAGTTCTCTGAAACTAAAATCCCTTACTTAAATACCGAAGGAGAAAGAAAATTAAATGTACTGTATAAAGAAACGAAAGAAGAAAATCTATACCTCGATATTTATTATCCTAAAAACAGGACTGCAGGAGAGAAACTACCAGTTGTTATTTACACACATGGAGGTGGTTGGGCCGCAGGTAGTAGGCATGGAGCTTCCAATGCGTCTTTTAAAACCGTGCATACTGCACTTTTAGAACAGGGGTTTTGTGTCGTGTCTGTAAGTTATAGGCTTTGGAAAAAAAAGGGAACTACGGCAATGCGCGATTGTGTTATCGATAGTAAAGACGGGCTTCGCTATTTATCTAAAAACAGTGAGGAATTGGGAATAGATAAAAACCGTTTCTATTCTTTCGGAGATTCTGCGGGAGGTCAAATAGCTCAAATGTTATTATTGAGTTCGACAGACAGCCTAAAAGGAGATCCATCATTAGCAGCATACACCTATAACATGGTGGCTGGTGTGTCCTGGTATGGCCCATGTGATTTTGAGAAAACAAGTTTGTTTAATGATGATGATAGAGCTGGTTTTGGAGATCGATTTGGACCTCGAATTTTATTGCCTGATACCAAACCAAAAGATAAGTTAGTGTTGTATAGAGAAATGAGCCCTATTAATTATTTGACCAACAATAGTGCGCCATTGTTAATGATTCAAGGGGATAGAGACACAACAATTCCTGTAAAACACGCTTATTACATGGAAGAAAAAGCAAAAAAAATAAAAGCCCCCGTCACGATTATAATTGTTGAAAATGCAGGTCATAATTGGAGAAAAGTTGGGGAGGATATCAATCCAACCAGAACAGAGATTGAGAAAATTACAGTTGATTATTTTGTTTCACATAAAAATTTTTAAAGTAGCATGATTAAAAAAATAATACAAACAGGAATAGCATTCGTTTTAGGTTTTCTAAGTTTTTGCACAACAGCTCAAACAAAACAAGAACAACCCAATATAGTATTTATATTGTGTGATGATTTAGGGTATGGAGACGTACAAAGTTTAGCGCCAGAAACTAGCAAAATTAAAACACCACATATAGACCAATTAACCAGAGAGGGCATGGTATTTACAGATGCGCATTCTGGGTCTTCAGTATGTACACCAACACGTTATGGTATTATGACGGGGCGTTACAGTTGGAGAACTGAGTTACAGCGAGGTGTTGTTCAAGGGTTTGCTCCAGATTTAATTAAAGAAGATAGACCTACCATTGCTAATTTTCTTAAAAATCAAGAATATCATACCGCTATTATAGGGAAATGGCATTTAAATTTCCAGTATTTAGATCCCATTACAAAAACGGCCATTGAAAAAAAATCAAGAAAAAGTTTACCACCAATAGGTTCTCGTATTCCAGATGGGCCCGTAGATCGCGGGTTTGATTATTATCACGGGTTTCATCATGCTGGAGATATGAAAGCTGTTATTGAAAATGATGCCGTAATTCTTCATGAAGATGAAATTAATATGTTACCTAGATTGACTCAAAAATCTGTGGAATACATCAATAATCAAGCAAAAGCAAAGGAAGGAAAACCCTTTTTTCTATATGTTCCTTTAGGGTCGCCACACACGCCAATAGTACCATCAAAAGAATGGCAGGGTAAAAGCGGACTTGGAGATTATGCCGATTTTGTTATGCAAACAGATGCTACTGTTGGAGCTATTTCAAAAGCGATAGAAGCCAATGGTTTATCTAAAAATACCATAGTTATTTTTAGTAGTGACAATGGCTGTTCTAAAGCGGCTAATATTCCTAACTTAGAGAGACAAGGTCATATAGTTAGCGCTGGATATCGTGGTTCTAAAGCCGATTTGTGGGATGGTGGACATCGGGTGCCTTTTATTGTGAAATGGCCAAATAAAATAGCATCTGGTTCTACGAGTAAAGAACTTATTTGCTTAACAGATATTTTTGCATCTCTTTCAGATATTACGGGAGCGCCTATGCCTGCTAAAAGTGGTGAGGATAGCGTGAGTTTTCTACCAGCATTGTTCGGTAATCCCATTCATTCTACAAGAATGGGGGTAATACACCATTCAATCAGTGGGCATTTTGCATACAGAAAAGGTCCATGGAAATTGTTGTTAGCTCAAGGTTCAGGAGGTTGGTCATCACCTAGTGAAAAAGAATCAAAAGATATGCCTCATGTTCAATTATATGATATTGAAAATGACCCAGCAGAAACTACAAATTTATATGAAAAACATCCTGAAATTGTAAAAGAGCTTCTGTTGCAGTTAGAATCGGATGTGTTTAATGGACGTGCTACAAAAGGACAAGCGTCTAAAAATGACATAAATAAAATTGTTTTGTGGAAAAGCGGAAAAAAAAATAAATAAGTAAAACGTAAGAAAACAGTCTGATACTGTGATTGTTAATGTTTTATTTTATTATCTTCGTAACGAAGGTATACTAATCAAGCAGTCTAATTATTTCCCTCCTTATTATAGAATTAGACGCTTAGTACTGGTTTTTTGGTTGATTACAGTAAGTAATAGACTGATTAGAGAAAATCCAATAACAATAGAGCAAGTACCTTTGTTTAAAATTATTTAGTATAACACAACTAATAAAATCCTACTTACTTTGAAAATACTATTTGTTTTTTTAAAGAAATTTTAAACCTAGAATCATATAAACTAAGCCCCAATGAAAAAATTAAACTACTTAATAATCTTATTTTTATTTATCGGAATAGATGCAATGGAAGCACAATCTATTTGGTACGAAAATTCAAGTAACACCGCTAAAATTGTTTTTAATACCGCTGCAAAGGGAACTTTTTCAACGGATGAAACAAACCCTGTAACTAGCGGTTTAAATACAAATGCCACGGTTGCTAAATTTGTACGAGATGGACTAACAAGTCCAACAATCCTTTTTAATTTAACCAATCCAATAACCGATTTATCCACCTATACAATCTCATTAAAAGCCTATACATCAATAAAAACCGCTGAATTAAATAATCAAAGTAAAAGAGTTAGGCTTTATTTGAGAAATTCATCAATTGGGAATTCAAGTAATATGTTTGAAGGATTATCATTTTCTGAAGGGGAAACTTGGGAATCTTTTAATTTCATTTTTGATGGAATCGCGATTCCTGATGATGTTGCAGCAGAAGGTGGTTACGATCAAATAATGATTGGGTTAGCATCTGGAGATGACGGTATGTTAACATCAACGTATTATATCGATACTATTTCAGGGAGTTCAGATCAAACAGCTCCAACGCCAACCCTGGCAAATGCAGCATTTTTATCAGGTTCTTGGGGGGTAAGGTTTAATTTGCCAGGAGGTTATAATTTAGACGATGAAAGTAATTTTGATTGGGTTGCTGGCGCACAAGAAATCGCAGATAATTTACCAGCAGTCGGGCATGTTATTACAAATTTCACACATCCCGCACATGGCTATTACTATAGTTTAAGAGGGAATCCTTATGTAGATGTTGCCACTGAAATTCATCCAGCCATGGTGCCGTCCTTAGAAAATGAACAAATTATACTTGATATTATTAATGTTTTTAAATCTTCAGGGAAAAAAGTAATTCTGTACGTTAATGGAGGTGGCCCATCTAATATTCAAGGAGCTTCTGATGCCATAGAAACTGAAATTTCAGCAGCATGGGAAAGTTATTGCAACACAAAATTTGGTGGAGATCAAGCTTTGGGCTGGAGAACGTTAGCTAGAGGGTATTTTGAACGTTTTAAAGGCTTGGTAGATGGGTATTGGGTTGATAATTTATCTAGTTTAAGGGCTGTAGAGGTAGGTCCGTTTTTAAATATGATTAGAGACGTAGATCCAAATATTGCCATTGCTTCTAACCTAGATAAATCGTACATAGAAGATGAAAATGGCAACCGAATATTGGTAGATTCTGATGGAACAAACGATCAAGACCCTACAGATTATAAAGTATTCTTTTTAGAAGCCAATGACCCCTATATGGATTTTACAGCAGGCCATCCTACACCTTTAGGACAAGGAGCGCCACCAAACTCGTGGGCATATGAAGAGTATTCATTTCCTTTAATAACTGAAAACCCATGGTCTACTTATGATAATAGTAAGCTAACATTAAAACATTATTTTGCACCTATCAGGCAGCAATGGAGTGTTGCTAGAGCCGATTTAATATTTGAAGTGGAACAAGCATACCGTTTTGTTAGAACATTTACTGATGCAGGTGCAGCAATTACTTGGAGTACCACAATAAGCGATGGTTTTATTACTGATGATGAAATGGCTATCATGCAGACTATAAATGATAGAATGGTACAATCTCCAAAACCAGATTTTATTCCGTATGCAAGACCAGAAGGTGCTTTTCTAAATGGCGAAACATTAAGTGTTGATGCTAATAAGTTAGATACTAATAATCTTGTTTTATTTCCAAACCCTGTAAAGCAAAGTTTTAAATTATCAAAAGAAATTGATTCTGCAATTATTTATAACCTTAGTGGTCAGAAAATTTTAGAATTTAAAAGCAACCAACCTGCTTTCGATGTGTCAATATTAAACAGTGGGATGTATGTTTTCAAAACCATATCTAAAAATGGTGAAAGTGAATTTCTTCAGTTTATCAAACAATAAAAAGCTTTAATTTTAGTACGATGTCATGCCTTTATGCTTGTATAAAGCAAGTTTTTGAGCGATAAGAGAAAGTATCACCTATGTAAGTTATATAATTTAGCATTTATATTATGTTAATTGTTAACTATGGAAATTAAAATATCTAAAGTATCTTATTGTTATTTATTCTTCGTGCTATTTTATAATTTTAGCCTAAATGCTCAAAAGGTCGATTTTAAAGTAGGTTACGAATCTTTTTTATCAAAGCACGATATGCTTTGGGATATTGTTCCAGACAAATGGCAAACCGCTCCGTATTCAGGAAATGGTAATGTTGGGTTTTTATTATATCAAGGAACCGAAGAAAAAGACAATGTGATCTCCCTGCATATTGGACGTCATGATTATTACGACCATAGAGAAGCAGAAACAAAAGCAGATGAAATGCTTTGGATCAAACGAAGCAGATTACCATTGGGTCATTTTAAGCTAAGCTCTAAAGGGAAAATTACCGGAGTTGACATGCGTTTAGATTTATGGAATGCCGAATTAACAGGTACTATAAAAACGTCTCAAGGAAGTTATAAAATTAAAGGATTTACGCATAGTACGAATGATATTATCTATTTGGAAACCGATACCAAAGATGAAAACATAGAAATTACTTGGCATGCCGAAGATCCTATTCCTCCAGTTTATGAAGTTTTAAAAAGCGGTGGTGGTCCAGAAGGTGGTACTTGGGATAATATGAGAGAAGTAACTCTAGAAATGGCACCCAAACCAACTTTTACTGAGAAAAACGGTTTCAATTTCTGTTACCAACCATTATTCGATAACAGAGGAGAAACCACTACAGGTTATAAAATAACGGGTAATCCTTCCGAAAAACAACAATTAATTGCGAGTGTGCATCATTGTTTTCCAGACCATAATTCACTAGAAATTGTTACTGGAAATTTAGAAACTGCCGAAGCTCTTATCCAAGAAAACAACTTTGTATCTACCCATAAAAAATGGTGGCATGACTATTATCCTTTAAGTTTTTTAACTATTAATGATGCTGAAAAAGAATCTTTCTATTGGATTCAAATGTATAAATTAGGATCTGCTTCTAGAGGAAACGGACCTATTTTAGATTTAATGGGACCTTGGTATAACAGAACCTTTTGGCCAATGGTTTGGGGTGATTTAAATGTGCAATTAATTTATTGGACACATTTAACAGCGAATAGAATGTCTATTGGAGAATCTCTACCAAACAACATTGATAGATACGCCAAAAACCTAGAAGACAACGTGCCTCCGCAATGGAAAAACAGTGCTGCCGTTGCTGCTTTAATGCCGCAAGACCTCATCGCTTTTAATGGTGCAAAAGTGCCAGATATGTTAGCGTGGATTTTAAACGATTATTGGTTGCATTGCCAATTTGCAGGAGATGATATTCGAATGCGAGATAAACTATTTCCTATCTTAAAAAAGACGGTGAATAGTTATTTGAATTATATAAAAGACAATCCTGTAGATGCCGAAGATGGCAAAATTCATATTAAATATAGTTGGTCCCCAGAATACAAACCAGGTCGTGGTCAAGACATTAACTTCACATTGGCGCTGATTCGTTGGAGTTGCCAAGCGCTAATCGACATTGATGAAAAGCACCAAATAAATGACCCACTTAAAAAAGAATGGAGACACTTATTAGACAATTTAGTAGATTTTCAAATTGATGAAAACGGACTGATGGTAGGAAAAGATAGACCTTTTGCGAATCCGCACAGACATTATTCCCATCTATTGGCTTTTTATCCTTTAATGGTGATTACTCCTGAAAAAGAAGAAGACAAAACATTATTACGTACATCTTTAGATCATTGGTTAGATGTTACTTTTAATAGCGGAAAGAAAATTAAAGCCATGCCAGTAACGGGTTATACCGCAACTGGAGCTTCTTCTATGTATGCCAATTTAGGCGATGCCGAAAAAGCGTATTATTATTTAGATTTTCTAATCAAGCATAAAAATATTTCGTCTACCACGATGTATTCCGAAGGGAAAATCAATCCGGTGATTGAAAGTCCGTTGTCTTTTGCAACCAGTGTACACGATATGATGTTGCAAAGTTGGGGAGGAAAAATACGTGTATTTCCTGCAAGTCCAAAAAAATGGAAAGACGTTGCTTTTCATGATTTAAGAACCCAAGGTGCTTTTCTAGTAAGCGCTAAAAAAGTAGAAGGAGTTACCGAATTTGTTTCCGTAAAAAGTTTAAAAGGAAATGCTTGTATCGTTCAAGTCGATTTTGAGAATCCGGAATTTTATATCGACGGAAAATCGGTTTCTATACCTGAAACATCCGATGGTTTTTATACTATTGATTTAAAGCAAAATGAATCTGTTATTATTACTTCCAAAGAAATAAACAAAACAGATTTAAGTATTCAAGAATTACCAAAATCGGAAGCAGAGCAAAATCTATTCGGTTATGGCAAGAAAACAAAACGACTACCAGGTCATGACTATTACAGTTCTTATTAAAAAATATATGAAAACATTTTTATACAGCATCTTTATATGCGCTTCTTTTATATCCTGCAAAGCACAAGAACAACAAAAAAAACCGAATGTCATTTTTATTTTTTCGGATGACCAAAGGTTCAATTCTTTGAGCATGACCGGAGATCCTATAGCAGAAACTCCAAATATCGATCAACTAGCAAAAGAAGGTGTCTTTTTTAATAACGCATATATTACTAGTCCTATTTGCGGACCAAGCAGAGCAAATATCTTTACGGCACAATGGGAACGAAAAAACAAAATTGGGTTTACCAATATTTCAAAACATGTGATTTCTAAAAAGACCTATCAAGACAGTTGGCAAGCACAATTAAAGAATGCTGGATATTCCACTGCTTTTATTGGAAAACACCACACTAAAATTGGAGATAGAAAAGATACACCTTTAGTCGAAAACACCGATTTTAGTTATTATGGAAATGGCCATTTAGGATTCTATCCAGAAAAAAAACACAAACAATTCAGCAATCTAAAAAACAAAACCCAAGTGGAAGGTTTATTAGAAGCTACGAAAGCCTACTTAACACAAGGTGATGATTATAAGTATTTTTACGAAAATGCAGACCCTTCCATTAAAAATCAACTTCAAAAAAGAGATCCTAACAAACCCTTTTCGGCATGGATTAATTTAAATCTTCCGCATGCCTCTAGTATTGGAGGTATGGGTTCCCACGATACAGATCCTGAATATTACAAAACAAAGTATGACGATGTAAAGCATAAAATGGAATTTCCGGATAACTATCCTCAAGATATTAGCTTACCTGAAAATGTGTATGCGACATCCGATTTAATGAAATATTATGTCACTGCTAATAAAGGCAAATTATTAAATGAAAAGCTAAAAATGGATCGCGCTAATTACGCTATCGATTTGATGGTAGGTAATTTACGTGCCTTTTTAAAGGAAATTGGCGAAGCGGATAATACCATTATTGTATTTTGTTCCGACAATGGTTTGTTTTTAGGCGAACACGGATTAGGTGGAAAAACCATTTTATATGATGAATCGGTGCATGTTCCTATGATTGTGTATTCGCCATTTTTCAAGGATAAAACAAAAGGAAAAGTGATTGAGGAATTGGTAGTCGGACAAGATATTCCTGCAACGATACTAGAAATGTGTGGTGTACAAACGCCGCAATCCTATCAAGGAAAAAGTATGCTTCCATTAATAGATGGTAAAAATGATAACTGGAGAGAAGATATCTTTTTAGAAAACTTATTTACCGATCAAGGCTACCCAAGACAAGAAGGTGTAAGAAGTAAACAGTATAAATACATTCGCTCTTTCAGTAAAGAAAACGATCGAAATAAATACGTTCCAGAACAAACAATAGATACAGATGAACAACCAATCTATGAGGAATTATTCGATATCATAAAAGATCCTAAAGAGCAGAATAACTTAGTTGGAAACAAAGATTACATCGACGTTTTAAATGCATACAGAGAAAGATGTAAAATCCTTGTTTCCGAATTAAACTAATTGACCTTCAAATAGTATCCCATGAAAAAGCTACTACTAACCTTTCCTATTGTCATCGGAATCTTCATTTTTGGAATGCTACTTCCGAAAAGCAATATAAATGAAACTTCTAACAATACCGAAGTAATTCAGAAGAAAGACTCCACAAAATCGAAGCTTCGAATTTACTATATAAGACATGCAGAAGGTGGACATAATGTTAAAAAAGAATGGGGAATATACCCAGAAAGCGAATGGCCTTCTTATGTTGGTGATCATAGTACATTTACGCCTAAAGGAATTATGCAACTGTCCAGAGTGACTAATAAGTTAAACCGGTTTAATTTCGACTTTGTAGCCGTAAGTCCTGCATGGCGTTGTAAAAAAACCGTATTACTATATCTAGAAGCTTCCAAAATGAAAGCAGAGATTTGGCCAGAACTTGCTGAAATTTATGCAACCAATCTTATGGTTTCGCCAGATTTACCAGAACATACAGCAACCGATAAAATACTAGGTGCTGGAGATGCTATCACTTTACTTCCAGAAGAAGCTCCTTATTTTACGTTGCGTAAAGATGGTTTGCATGAATTTAAGAAAATGCGATTTCCTAGAGATCATTCCGAGAGTGCAAAAGAAAATGCGATGGCGAAGGTAATTATCGATCGTGTTCTAGAATTAATTGATGAACGCAGTGCTTCTCATAAAACGATACTTTTATCCGGACATGGAAGCAGCGGAAAAGCAGTTTTAAGAATGCTTACAAAAAATCCTTTAAATGGTTTTCCTCAAATAACAAATACCGGTATTTGGATGGTAGAACAACAAGAGGATGGTTCGTTTAAATTAATGATGTTTAATGATGTCCCTTTATCGGAGTAAGAAATTATAATTATGAAGTAATAATTTAGCTGATAATAAAAAACATTGAAGTATTAAATGTTTACTATTTTTGTGCTTTTATTTTTTTTATTAAAAACTCGAATAGCCCAAAATTAAACTTTCAAGATATTGGACCAACTGAAGATTATAACCTTATTTTAATGCGCTATTTAACGCCAAAACCTTAGCAATGCAAAAAAAGAGCAAGCATTTGACCGAATAAAGAAATGTCTTTTCCTATAATTACAAGATATTTGATAAAATATTAATACTAATTTAAACTTTATGAAAGCAACCAAGTATATTTCAGCTATTCTATTACTACTATTAAGCATATCCTGTTCAACAGATTTAGATAATAAATATGAGTCTCCTGAAATTCCTAATCAATTCATGGATTTTACTATTGACAATGATACTCAATCTATTGATAATGAAATTACAGTAACCATTCAATCCGGAGATTACCAATCTACATCCGTTCGTTTTGTAGATGAAATTGGAGTTCCGTATACACCTCCTAAAACAGAACCTAGTGAAGGAGAAAATGCAAGTGATTTAGACAATGTTTTTATACCTACTATTACAGTAACTGAGAACAATAATTTAGAATATAAAATTTCAGCGACAAAACTTAGATTAGATGAGAAAGCACTATTAGAGGTTGAAAGTTTTTTAGTAGAAGTTAAGGTCGTTAATAATAGTGGAGTTGAATTAACAGGATACGATAGAATTTATTTCAGTGATGTTGAATACATATTTAACACAAAAATATCATTTAATGAAACAGGAGGCGATAGCCAAACATTTAATGTAGGAATAGAAGACACAGATGATCTTGATGCTAATATTATAGCCGTGGGAGGTACAGGTATAGTTTCAGAAAACATTAGTTTTATAGGTGTTGCTACTGAAGATCCTAGTGATGATGGTGCCACTGCAACTTTTACTTTTGAATTAACTACAGATGCAGCTACTGCAATTGATGCTACTTTAAATTTAGAATTAGCAAAAAGAGAAAAAGGTAGCGTTACAGGTACCGTTTCTGTAACGGGGTATCCAGATACACCTTTTTCTTATGAAGTGACATCAACTGTTGATGGTGGTAGTGCTCCAGCTATCGATTTTGAATTTGCATCAACTATTTCACTTGTTTCAGGCACAACGCTTACGGTTACTATTACACTGGATGAGATGTTAACTGAAGGAAATACAACAGCTCCTATTTTTAAGTTATCAAAAGTAATTATAAATAAAGGTGGTAATGAACCTGAACCGGCACAAGATACTTGGCTAGATGTAGATAATTCAATTGAAAAATTAACAGTATCAACCGTTTGTACAGACTGTTCTGTAGAAACAGTGGCAAACCCTGATGCTGCAGATGCAGAAGCTACGAATGTAACAAAATGGACTATAGGTTCTACTTCTGGCAGTGGAAACAAAAGTCTTGATTTTGATTTCAAAGACGGAGAGGGTATTACACTTGCTGATTATGCTAACTTAATAGTAACCGTACGTATGTACTGGCCTAGTTTCAATGACATTAGTAATTATGATAGTAATGAGCGTATTAGATTCTATTTAAGTGATGGAGTTAATGAACAACAAGTACAAGGTAAATTTGTTGAATCTAACGAAGCTGGATGGCATACTATGGAATTTGATTTTACAGGAACACCATCAGGTCCTGCCCTAACATCAGATATAATTAGTGGAGAAATTAGATTAATAGGTAATAAATTTACAAATATAGATAATGGTCTTGAATTTTATATTGACACGATCACTACAAATTTATAGATTAAAAGTCATTAGAAAGTAATGCTTTAAAATTATTATCTAACAATATAGATAATATTTTAGAAGTTGTCCAGACCAATTAATTCAGCTACTATTTATAACAATTAGAGTATAGCTGTAAAAAAAAATAAAGCATATAGGCTGTTTAATGTTTTAAGTTCATTAACAAGTTTATATATGTTTTATGCAAAATTAGAGGGGGAACAAAAAAGACTTTGCGTTTTCTTAAAAAACAATAGGTTATTCGTCTAATTAGATTACATATAAAAAAGTTTTTAGTTAAATATTTAACTAAAAACTTTTTTATATGTTTAAAACAAACATCCCCAAACGTTACAATTACACACTTTATATAATTGATGATTAAAGACACTTTTAAGAATTAAATGATTTCAGATTAGTTAATTACCAATGATGTTTTAGAGCAAGTATTTGACTATTTAAAGAAACACGATTCCCCATTAACTATATATCTTTGGTTTAAAAATTAGAAGCTAACTTATTAATAATGACTAAATCTTTACCTATTTTCTTTTTTTTACTTTGTTTCGTTCAATTATCCCATGCTCAATTTTTATGGTATGAAAATGAAACAAACACCTATCAAATTGAATTAGAAAGCACAACGTCAGGGAATTTTTATACAAAAATTACCAATCCAAATAATACAGGAATTAATACAAATGCTGTGGTTTCTAAATTTAATAGAGACGAAGGCACAAGTGCTTTTTTAAAATTTGATTTGTACCAGCCAGTAATGGATTTCACGGGGTATACGATTACCATTAAAGCCTATTTAGATATTCCTACCGCAGCATTGACGAATAGTAATTCGAAATTAAGAATGTATTTCTTAAATGCTTCCGGAGGACCACAAACCTATAAACAATTAAATTTTTCTGTGGGACAAACATGGGAATCTTTCACCTTCGATTTTAATGGCGTTGCCATTCCTGAGGAAATATTAAATGCCAACGGTTTTAATCAAATTAGAATAGGTTTTGCAAATAATTCTACATCTGTAGCAGCAGCCACATATTACATAGATACTATAAGTGGTACCACAGAACAAGTAGCAAATACCACAACACATTCAGCGGCTTGGTTATCAGGTTCGTGGGGCGTTACCTTTCCTGTTTTTGGAGGAGAACGTTTAGATGCTGAAGTTGCTGGAGGTTACAATCTTCCCGCGGGTGCTCAGGAAGTGGTGGATGAGCTTCCTGCTGCAGGACATGTTATTACAAATCTTTCCTATTTTGCGCATTCACATTATTTTACGTTAAGACAGAATAGCAATGTGGATGTAGCAACAGAAATACATGAAAGCTTGGTGCCAAGTTTAGCGAATGAAGCTATAATTTTTGAGGTTATGCAAAAGTTTAAAGATTCAGGAAAGAAAGTTATTTTGTATATCTCTACCAATTATTTGGATAGAGCAGATGTGGAAACTCAAGCTGCTTGGGTAGACTATTATACAAACCATATTGATTTTGCAGGAGATGAGTATTTGGCTTATAAAGACCTAGTTGAAGGGTTTATAGAACGTGTAAAGGATTATGCAGATGCCTATTGGTTGGATACAACTGGAGAACTTTACGATGATGGACATCTAGAAGATTTTGTTGAAATGATTAAAGTAACTGATCCTGGGGCTGCTGTCTCAGTCACTGGAGTTGGTGCAGCTTATTTCCAAAAAAACGGTGAAAATATTTTAGTAGATTCTGATGGTCTTGATGATGAAGATGCAAGGGATTACAAAATAATAAAATTTGAAGGCGTTAATAGGTACCAAGATTTTACAAGAGGACATGTGACACCACTAGGACAAGGAGCGCCTCCTAATTCTTGGGCTTATGAAGAATTTACGATACCTCACATGGTTGAAAATCCATGGTCCATGTATGAAGGGAATACCGTATTAAAACACGCTTGGTTTCCAGTAAGAGCAAGGTGGCATGTTTCGTCACAGCCATTAGTTTTTGGAACGGAAGATGCTTATAGGTTTGCAAAGCGTATTGTAAACGCCAATGCTGGCGTAACTTTTGCTACCACTATAAATGATATTGGTAGTGGCAAAGGTTATATGATGGATGATGAAATGCTAATTATGAAAGCAATTAATGATAGACTTCTATCTAACCCTGTGCCTGATTATGAGCCTTATGCAAGACCAGAAGGGGCTTTTCTAGTAGGGGAGTCAACTTTATCAACTAGTGCGCATAATAATACATCACAAGTTAAGTTTTATCCCAACCCTGCAGTAAATAAGTTAACTATTACTAGAACATCAACGGGTATAGATTATATAACAGTTATATCTATTTTAGGTACTACAGCTCTAGAAAAGGTATGGAGTAATGGATCTATGACGACACAATTAGATGTATCTACTTTAAATTCAGGAATTTATTTTATAAAACTGTCTAATGGTAATAATCATACCATCACTCAAAAAATAATAATATCTAAATAAAAAATAATATCTAAACAACATAAAAATAACGGAATAAATTCATGAAAAAAGTAGTTCTATCAATCGTTATCTGCATCATTACAACAAGTAGTTTTGCACAAGAAAGACCTAACATTATCTTTCTTTTATCTGATGATCAAACAAGCATTGCCACAGGTTGTTATGGTAACGACCAAGTAGTAACACCCAATATGGATATGCTTGCGCAGGAAGGTGTTTTATTTGAAAATCACTATAACACAACCGCTATTTGTATGGCAAGTAGAGCCATTATTTTAACGGGCATGTACGAATACAAAGCGGGTTGTAATTTTGATCACGGTCCTTTAAGAAAAGAGAAGTTTGCCAAATCGTATCCTGTTCTTTTAAGAGAACAAGGGTATTACACGGGGTTTGCAGGTAAATTTGGGTTGGCTGTTTCTGATGATGGCAATAGTACAAGTCATAATACTTGGGATACACTTCCAATAGATGCCTTTGACAATTGGGCAGGAGGCTTAGGCCAAACTAGTTACCAAACAGAGAAAAACAAGTATATTTCAAAATACGCTGAAAAATATCCGCATAGTACAAGAGCATATGCTGCCTGGGCAGAAGATTTTATTATTGAAGCGAAACAAACAGGCAAGCCTTTCTCTATGTCCATTAGCTTTAAAGCGCCTCATATGCCCTTCTCTCCAGATCAATATTTCGATTATGTTTATAAAGGAAAAGAGTATAAAAAACCGGAGAACTATGGAGCCGAAAATGCAACACATCTAGCGCCTCAGGCAAAGACAGGAAGACAATATAAAGAGTATGGTTTTTGGCGTGATTCTGAAGAAAGCTACCAAGAAACTATTAAAAACTACAACCAATTAATCCATGGTGTAGATTACGCTTTAGGAATGATTCGAAAAACGTTAGAGGAACAAGGCGTTGCAGACAATACCATCATCATATTTACCAGTGATAACGGTTACAGTTGTGGTGCTCATAATTTTGGAGGAAAAGTGTTGCCTTATGAAGAAGCTTCAAAATCGCCTTTAATTATTTACGATCCAAGAACGCCTATTAAAGAAAGAGGTGTTAGGCGTGAAGAAGTAACTGCAAATATTGATATGGCTCCAACTATTTTAAACTATGCAGGCATCGAGCCTCCTGCCAATATGGATGGTGAAGATTTACGTGTATTGATAGAAAAGCCAAAGAAATTTAAACGGGAAACCGTTGCGCTTACAAATATGTGGGGTAATGACGAAATACAAGCTATGGGCGTTGTTTCTAAAGATTGGAAATATATTTTCTGGAATTATGAAGATGATAAAATGAATACTACCGAGGAACTTTTTCATATTGGAAAAGATCGTTTGGAAATGACAAACAAAGCCACCGATCCTTCTGCAGAAAAACAGCTTGAAAAAATGCGTTCCCTATACGATGCACATCTTAATACCTTAAAAAAAGAAGCGACTAAGGATAATTTATACCAAAAATATGCTGTTTTATTTGACAGAAATGCAACCGCTGAAGACAAGAAGCCTTATTTAATTGGAACTAAGGATATATCTCAAAATAAAGGCGAAGACAATAAAAAAACAACTAAAAAAAATAAGAAAAACAAAAAAAATAAGAAGAATAAGTAGAAAAGAGACTAATGTGCTATGCGCAGAATCATTTTCATTCTTGTTTATAATAAAATCACCTAAAGACCATGTATAAAACACTCCTTTTTTCACTAATTTGTTATCTAAATGCAACTGTTTTATTTGCTAATGATTTGCCATTGGATAACAGTAAGGAAAGACCCAAAAAACCAAATGTATTACTAATACTAACAGACGATTTAGGTTGGCAAGACGTAAAATGTTACGACATAGATCAACCTTCTCCATTCGAAACACCAAATATTGATAAATTAGCCAAAGAAGGCGTGATTTTTTGGCAAGGGTATTCTCCTGCAACGGTTTGTTCACCTTCTAGAGGATCTATTTTATCGGGGAAACATCCGGTTCGCTTAGAAAGAACCAGTGTAAGAGGCGGGCATCCTCCATTACCTTTTAATTATGGGTCTTCATTAATAAGTCCTTGGATGCGAGGTGCTTTAGATACTTCGGAAATTACCATTGCGGAGTCTCTTAAAACAAACGGTTACAAAACGGGACATTCAGGTAAATGGCATGTAGGTATTGCAGTAACAGACTATCCAGAACCTAAAGATCAAGGATTCGATTTTTCAAAACACGGTTTTGGTTCTCATAAAAGAATGACCGATCGTACCAAAGGATTCGCTACTACAGATAAGTCAGATCCTTTTTATTTAGACGAAGAGGGTTTCCCGTTTGATGACATTACCCAAGATGGAATTGATTTTATGGCTGAAAATAAAGAGGATCCGTTTTTTCTTTTTTATGCCTCTCGTTTAGTACATACCCCAATTCACACAAGAAGTGAAGCCTTGTTAAAAAAATACTATCAAAAATTAGGAATAGCATATCCTAGAGAAAGTGATGTTTGGGATGAAGAAGGACAAAGAAACGCCTATTATGCGGCCATGATTGAAACCATAGATCATTACACCGGTTTATTAATTAAATACCTCGAGCAAACAGAAGACCCTAGATGGCCTGGACATATGTTAATTGAAAATACCTATGTAGTTTTTACGTCTGATAATGGAGGTATGGAACAACATACTAAAGAAATTATTACAGACAACTACCCTTTAGATAAAGGAAAGATAAATGCAAAAGAAGGAGGCACTAGAGTTCCTTTTATTGTAACAGGTCCTACAATTTCTTCAAATATAGAATCTAATGTGATGGTGAATGGTCTGGATCTTTATCCTACCATATTGAGTTGGACAGGTACCAAAAAACAAGACAATCAAATATTAGATGGTGCCGATTTATCAATATTACTAGATAAAGATCCAACGGATTCCAAATTAGTTTTAGACCCTGAAACAGGTAAGTCTAGAAATACGATGATGTGGCATTTCCCTAACAGTTCTATGCAATCTACGTTGCGAATTGATGATTATAAATTGGTGCGTGAATATATTGCTACCGAAGAAAAAACTAGTTTAGCATTGTATCAATTGTATGAAAACGGTACTAAACGAGTAGATATTGAAGAGGCTAAAAATCTTGCAGGTAAAATGCCGGAGAAAGCAAAAGAAATGAATCGTCTTTTGGAAGAAAAATTGGAAAAATTACATGCCAGATATCCTTATTTAAATCCAACTAGTAAAGCAGAAGTACCTAATAAAGCAGAAGTACCTACAGTTGTGAAACATGGAGTAGATGGTGATAAAGTTTGGTTAGAATACAAGAATAATGGAGCTAAAGTTGTTAAAGCAGAGCTTATATATACTAAAAATGGCGGTATCGCTGGTGAAATTTGGTTTCCTGTTACTATGACTCTTACTGGTGATAAAGTTTCTGTAACCTTACCAAAAGGAACTACCCATTATGTCTTTAATCTAGTTGATGAAAACAATTTTCTAATAAGTTACCCAGATGCGGGTTACCAAAAAACAACTCAAGTATTTGCAACTAAAGCAATTCCTGTTAAATAATTAAAAATTATTATAATCAAAAGAAGCACTGTAGATTTAATTCTATGGTGCTTCTCTTGTTATTAGCCAATAAATTTTGACATTCTTAATGTATCAATTATTCATAAGTAACAAGGGCATCGTGTTGCAGTTCTTTATTTTTTATAATACTGGGTTTGTATACATCTTAAGCCTATTCACCTAGTTCTGGTAAGTACTATTTAATAAACTCATTTTATTAATTGTAATGATTGATATAAGTAAGTTTTTGGTTGATTTTAGCAATTTACACCTCCTAATAAAATTTATTTTTACATCAAATAATTTCATGATGAGAAACAGAACACTACTTTATTTTTTTAGTATATTTTTTTTAGTTCAGGTATATGGTCAAGATATAGTTAAGCCAAATGTTATTATTTTTTATGCAGATGATTTAGGTTGGCAGGATACTAATTTGAACAACTTAGGAGAACCCGCTCCTTGGGAAACACCCAATATGGACAAATTAGCTAAACTAGGAGCTAAATTTTCACAAGCATATTCTCCAATGCCTACTTGTGCTCCATCAAGAGCAGCAATGTTAAGTGGTAGAAATGCGCTTAAAACAAAATTAACCCAAGTTTCTGGCGGAGAAGTACCTGGTTTATCAAGAAATAAACTTGGCAATAAATTGATTAGTCCTTTTACTCCTTTAAGAATGCAAGATGAGGAATACACCATTGCAGAAGCTCTAAAAGACGCTGGTTATAATACAGGACATGTAGGTAAATGGCATATAGCTGGAGCTAATGGATTTCCAGAAGCAAAGGATCAAGGTTTTAAAACTCAGTTTACTGATAGAGGTGTACACAGAGGTATGAACGATAGGTATACACTTTCTGAATTTGGAGTAAATAACAGTAATTATCCATTAGATGAGGATGGTGTTCCTTTTGACGGTGTAACCGATGCTGCTGAAAAATTCTTGCAAAATAGTGTTGCAGAAGGCGCTAATGGAGATCCATTTTTCTTATACATGGCAACATGGTTGGTTCATACACCAATTCAAACCAGAGATTTAGCATTGTTACAAAAAATATCTGAAAGATTAGTTGGTCGTGGAGAATTGTCTGCTGAAGATCTTGAAAATGGGATACCTACTATTAAAACACCTTTAACTGCAGCAGGAGATCATAACCCTTTTTATGGTGCCATGGTTGAAACTGTAGATTGGAGTTTGGGTAAAATAATTAATTATTTAGAAGCCACTGATGACCCAAGAAATCCAGGGAAAAAATTATTTGAAACCACCTATGTTATTTTTTCATCAGATAATGGAGCTTCCGAACAAAATAATGTTGATTTTGAAGATGCGTCAGGTAATGTTTCTAGACAAGAAGAAGTTGTAGCTGATAATTTTCCTTTAGATCAAGGAAAAACAAGTTCAAAAGAAGGTGGTGTGCGTGTTCCTTTAATTATAACAGGGCCAACCGTTACTCCAAATAAAGAATATAGTAATGTAGTTAATGGATTAGATTTTTATCCTACAATAGTATCAGTAACAGGAATTACAGTGGCAGATGCCATATTAAACGATTTAGACGGTGTGGATTTAAATCCTTTATTGAGTGGGCAATCTACAACAGTAAATAAAGCTAATGGTTCTGAAAGAACAGATATGTTTTTCCACTACGCCGTTGCAGATGATCTTAAATCGAAATCAACAATTAGAAGAGGTGATTATAAATTGTATAAATTATACCTTGACAATTCTTATGAAGCATATAGATTATATGACGGAGACGTTCTTGTTGATATTGAGGAGGCAAATAATGTTATAGAAACAATGCCTACAGACATAAAAGAAAGTATGATAGCTTCATTAGACGCACATCTAAATGAGAATAATGCTAAATTCCCTATGTGGAATCCTGATGACCAAGCAGGTTTACCAAATAGAGTATTTGTACCTTCAGTAGCTTCTACAAGTTATAATCAAGAAACTCAAATTGTAACCGCTACTATTTCTACAGAATCAAATCAAGTTGGTATTGTTAAAGCTTATTTACTTTATGTAGAAGATGGAGTAAATGAAGAGTGGCATGAATCAACTACACCAACAACTATATTAGGTAATGTAGTAACTTCTAGTGTTCCAGAAACAGCTACTAAAGTTGTTTTTTATATGGTTGATGAAAATGGTTTTTTCGTTTTATCTCAAGAAGTTGCAGTAGCTTCTGTTACAAGAATTACACTTAATGAATCAGATACTGTACAAAATTTTAATCCATCAGATGTTTTTTATGAAACTGTAGGAGATATTTCTGTAAGAGATGCTTATTTACAAGCCTTAGCGGCAGAAGGAGGACAAGGTGCTAACTTTTACGTAAAAAGTGCTAATAACAAAACTATTATATGCAGTAAAGTTACATTTGGTGTTAGATCAAAAGCAAATGATACGTCTAAATTTGATGTGACTATTGGTGATGTGACACAAAGTTTTACTTATACAAGTTCTGTTGATAGCGAAGATGTTGAATTTGATTTTTCGGGACCAATATCATTTACAGGCGAATCTCAAGAAATTAAATTTTTAACAACAGCATTAAAGAATTCTGAAGATGGTATAACACCAAGGTTTAGGTTGTATGATGTTACATTTCATGTTTCTGAAGTATTAAGTATTGATGAGGTTACAAATAATAATGTTAAACTTAATCTATATCCCAATCCAGTAAAAAACACTTTTAGTCTTTCAAAAGAAGTAGAATCTGGTGTTTTGTATAATTTATATGGAGCAAAAGCGCACGAATTTAATAATCAGAATAAAGACATAAACATATCAAACTTAAAAACAGGTTTATACTTATTACAAGTAAATTTTAGGGATGGCAGTAAAAAAACTTTAAAATTATTAAAAGAATAATGGTTACTTTCTGTAATTAAAAGCAGTGCATTTTAAAGGTGAAATAGCCCTGGCTTGATACCAAGACTGCGTTATATTAGATTGTTTTGAAAGCTATAGATTGTCTATAATAGAACAGCCAGAATAAAACTATATATAAGGGGAAGATAGATATGTTTTATAGCCTATTGTTGGATTAGTTTATAACTCCCAGGAATGCTAATGAAGCAAGACAGGGCGCTATTCATGCTTCATGGTATCGCGATTAACTACACCAATTAATTTTAAAAGACTGTTGTAGTGTGGTAGTAAAGCAAAAAAGTCCCTTAGTTTAAATAAACTAAGGGACTTTTTTAGTGTGTAATTAATATTTTACTTTTTAACAATTCTTAAAGTTTTAGAACCCGATTGGGTTTTGATATTTGCAATGTACATACCTGTTGCTAAATCACTAATATCATAATCAGCTTCTGCTTTAAATGTTTTTAATAAACGTCCCGTAATATTATATAAACTTACACGCTCAATGTTTTCTTTAGAATTTAATTGAAAACTGTTAGTTGCAGGATTAGGGTAAGCACTAATAGAAGCGTTATTTAATTCAACGTCATTTACACCTAAAGTTTGTTGTGTAAAAGTAACACTATAGTATCTAAATACAACGTCAGAAGCAGAACCTTTTGTAATATCAACATCCAATGTTATAGTTTTAGGAACCGATGTAATAGTTACATTTTGAGAATATGCTAAATTATTAAATGTTTCAAAATCATCAACGGTGGCAGGAGTATTATCTTCATTTAACGCAAACGACGGATCAGTTGTGCCATCAAAAGTAAAATCTACACTACCAGAATTACCATGTCTTTTTCTTACGTGGAATACAATGGATGCCAAGAAATCTGCTCCAGAGGAAACCACATCAAAACTAATAGTTCCATTAACATCAGTTGCATGACTCCAATTAACATGAGCGCCATTCCCTGCCGTTCCAAAAGTTCCACTTGTAAAATTTTTAGTTTGAGTTGTTTCTGCTATTCTAACTTGTTGTGAATTAGTTTCCAATGGATCAAGTGCCGTTGCTTGCCCAAATGTTAGAAATGAAGCAAAAAGTAATGTTGCTGTAAAAAGTAATTGTTTTTTCATGATTTAAAATTGTTGGATTAATTAATAATTCAAATATAGATAGATGCTGTTTTTTTGGTTTGTTTAAATCAATCAAATACTTGCTCTTTTCTTGTAACATAATTATAAATAATGTTTTTTAAATTATATTATTTCTTCTTAATGGTTTCGTAATCAGTATGTTATTGTGAGTTTTTTTGTTTTTTTTAATTTTGATGAAATACTGCTGATTACGGTTTGTTAAAAACTAAAATTCTTATCTGCAGGAATATTTTTACCTAAAAAGAAAGTGATAGGAAATGTTTTTAGCTTTTTTTGAAGCATCAATATCATTAGCGGTGATACTGTTATAATTATACATTTAGCTTATAGTTTTAGGTCTATAAGCTAAATGTATTTTTATTCTAACAAATCTATAGGTTTGATAAAGCAAACTTAGAGAACGTTTCTTTTGTTTTTTTAATGGATTTTGAGGTAGGCATTTCAGGGTAACTCACTAAGAAGTTATGTTCATCAATTAAGTTGATGATGTAATGGGTTGTTCCCTTTGGTAAAGTGGCCGTTACCGTGTTATTTGCATTAATTTGAGCTTCCGCTTTAAACCATTCTTCATATCTGTGACCTCCATTGGTGGAGTAAATTAAATTAGCTTGTATCACTTTAGCACCATTTTCTTTGTATTTAAAAGAGACTTGGTTGTTCTTTTTTAATGCAGATATTACCGTAGGAACCGTTTCTTTATGTTCAATATCTCCTTTGTAGTTCGGGTTGTATGAAGGATAGCTGGCTTTCATTTCTGTTAAGATACTGCTAAGTTGAGTATTCATTTCGGTAACACGTTTAGGGTCCGATGTTGCTAAATTGTTCGCTTCTTCTATATCCACACGTTTTTCAGTTCCATTAGTCGAATCATAAAGTCTATAAAGCTCGAATTCTGGTGTTCTCGGGTTGTTTTTGTAATCGTAGTTTCTTATGAATTTATAATCGCCAACACGTAAAGTACTTTGGTATGATGCATGCGGAAAGTGCCACATCATCGTGGTTCTTTCTTTTCCGTCTTTACCTATTACCAATTTAGGGTTTGTTGGGTCTTTTAATAACAAGGTTGATAAATCGGCACCATCTAAATGTTTACCGTTTGGTTTGTCAATATTTAATAAAGATAAAATAGTTGGGTAAAAATCAAGACCGTTTACAACAACATCAGTCTGTATTCCTTTTTTAATTCCAGGGCCTGCAATCATTAAAGGTACTCTGGTTCCGCCTTCTTTAGCATTAATTTTCCCTTTGTCTAGCGGGTAATTATCGGTTACGATATCACCGTGCGCATTTTCCATACCTCCGTTATCTGATGTGAAAATAATATAAGTGTTTTCACTTAATTTATGTCCTGGCCAACGTGGGTCATCGGTGGTTTCTAAATAATTAAAAACTTGTCCTACATAGTAGTCTAACATTTCTACCATGGCGCAGTAAAACGGGTTGTTTTGGCCTTCTACGTCCCAATGGTTAGGGTCTGTTGGATATGCTACGCCTAATTTTTCACAGTATTTCTCTAAAAGGGCTTTACTTCTAGTGTGGATAGGTGCGTGCACCAAAAAAGTAGCGTAATATAGGAAAAATGGATCCTGTTTGTTTTCCTTTAAGAAGTTTAAAGCATCTTGACTGTTTTGATGATAAGGAAAACCGTTTTCATCCAATCGAAAAGGGTCGGATGCTTCATTGGTAGCAAAATCTGTTAATCTATGTGGTGTTTGAGGTGTTGTTGCACCTCTGTCTGCAGTAGATACATCAAAACCTTGATCGGTAGGTTGTGGATATGCAAAGTGGTTGATGGCCATGTGCCATTTTCCGGTATGTCCTGTTTTGTATCCCTTTTGTTGTAATGCTCTGGCTAAGGTCATTTCGTTTTCGGGCATGCGGCCACTATACCAAGGGTCCATAATACGCTGTATATCTTTATTCGCATACACGGTTGGGGGCGCACCACCAACCACATGTGTTTTTTGTGCACGTGCTGGGTGTGTGCCACTCATAATGGCACACCTACTTGGTGCACAGGTTGGAGCGGGTGAGTAGGCTTGCCAGAATTGAACACCTTTTTTAGCAAAAGCATCCATATTTGGAGTCTCGTACGGGGAAGGTTCGTCTATATCATAACATTTAACATCTTGCCAACCTAGGTCGTCTGTGAGTAAAAGAACGACGTTGGGTTCTGGTCGTTTATTATTAGAAGTTTCAGTTTGCTTTTGGGCATTACAACTAAAAAACAAACAAATTGTTAAAACTAATAGTTGATTTTGTATATGTTTCATTTAATTTTTTTTTTATTTTTTACAAACCCAACCGTTTGTATTTTGTTGTATGCACACCTTATGTTGCAAATTCGAATAGCTCAAATAACTTACTTTATGTTTACAATCGTTTTCTCTAATCTGTTATTTTTTTTCTTTTTACTATCATTTTAGCTTTGGTTAAAAAAAGTACGCCTTAACATTAAGATGTTAAGGCGTACTGTAAAGTATTAATATGATAAAAGTCTTAGTGCGTAAAGAGCACTATTTCTTTTTCTTCTTTTTGGTAGCATTCAAAATGGCTTTACCACGTTTGTCTCCAAAAGTTTCCAATAGGTTTTTTTCAAATTGCTTACGGTTTTCTCTTGTTTTTTCTTTAAAAGTATCTGGGTCACTTTCTTTTAAACCTTTAGGCAACTCAGCTCGGTTTAAAAATTGAGTTTTTTGTAATTCAAAATATTTTGCTTTCTCTTCTTCTGTCAACTCAATAGCAGTCTGTACTTTTTCAACAGCCTTTTGAGCTTTTTTTTCTGCGTTTTTTTCTGATTTTGATTGTGCCATGGCAGATAGACTAATTAATAAACCTACAATTACTGTTAATACAATTCTTTTCATTTTCGTTTTTTTAAATTAAACATTCTATTTTTTTGCTTGAAGGGTAAAGAGGATTGGTATTTATTAAAACCTAAACCTCTGTACAAATTAAACTTATTTTATAAAAAAAAGCTTTCTTGTTTTCGTCTTTATTTTGCTCTAATTGGGCTATGTGTTGTCGGTTTTTGTGTTATTGTGCTGTTTATTAGGTTTTTATGTATTGATGCCGATTCCTGGTTATAAAAAATAAGAGTTATAGATATATCTGAAATATGTTTTTAAATGATAAAAAAATATGCACAAGATTATTAAAATCATGTGCATATTTAGTAGTGTGTAATTGATTTTGATTCTTAACGAAACGTATCATTATCAACTTTATTTACTCCATTAAAAGGAGTTGAAAGATGAAAAATAAATTAAAGCAGCTCTTTTTTATTATCTCGAAGTTTCTTAACCCCAAAGGCTGCCGCTCCAATTAATAAGATTGCAAGGCCTCCATCTAGTGGAATGGAGTCTGGCTTGTTGCTGTCAGAGACTTCCGAGGCACCTTCAGGTGGCCCTGATGGAATTTGTGCTTGTATAGTTTCAGTGCTTGCCATTACCATTATTATTGAGAAAATACTGATTATTTTAATCATTTGGTTTCTTTTATTTTTCATGATGCTTAGTTTTAGTTTATGATTAATTTTTTAGTTGTTGTAACCCCTTTTGATGTTAGATTAACAAAATACACACCTTTGTTTTGAGTAAAGTGAGTACTGATAGCTTTCTCTTTTCCAGGAGTGAAGTTGTTTTTGTAAAACAATTTAGCCCCTAATGCATTGTAGATTGTTACTTCCAAATCGTCTATGTTTTGGGGTGTGTTTAAGTAAAATAGTCCCGTGTTTGATGGATTTGGATACAATTGAATTTGGTCAATTGCCTCTGTTGAAACCGATAAGGTTTTTGTAGCAAAGCCAATACTAAATCGACTAGGATCTTTAGAAGCAGGGATGTTTGTGTCTACGTTATAAGGGTAGTTCACTGTTCCGTTTTGTGGAATTTCAGTTTGTTGGTTGGTATACGAATCAATCAAATATGGCGTCGCACCTTGCATTGCTTTACCTTCAGCAACTATGGTATAGTTATTATTACGGTAGGTGTTAATTTCTAGAGGCACAGACTCTGCGTCTACAGGAGTTGCTCTGTTTTCTATACCTAATAAAGTACCATTGTTGGAGGTCGCAAAGTTTTCATCTAAGTTGGTGAATTTTGGAGCATCCTCATCATTAATACCGTTGTTTCCATTGTCTTCAAAAAGTATAAGTAACCCATCTGCAGCCGACTGATTCGCTGCTAAAGCACTACTTTCATATAAAGATAGTTTCAACTGGCCAGTATTTGCAGTTTTAGTAGCACTTTTAAATACGGCCGTTTCTGATGTTAACACGTTTTTACTTGCTTGTGTGAAATTGATGGATGCTATTCCAGGCGCTTCTGAGGCTGTATATACCCAACATGCTTGTCCTGCTTGTAAATATTGGTTTGCATCTCCAGCCGATGAAGCTCCAGCGCTTACTGCTATCGTAGCATAGGCACCTCTTGAGCCTAAATTTGGATCCCAAACCCAATAATACGTTTTGTTGATGTTAGTAGTGCCTTCATTTAAAACGGTACGCATGTTTACAGGCGCTTGGTAAGGGTTTCCAATGAAAATGAATCGCTTATTAGGAACATTTACTTCCACTTTATTAGAAGCGTTATTTTCAGCAGTTAAATTACCTGTAGAGGTTAATACCGTTTCTGTAGGACTTGGATTGTTGGATGTTAAATCGATAGATCGATCACCTCTTACTAAAATATGATATCCTTGACCTACAGTTAAATTAGTGGCATCTGTACTCGGTATTGCAACATAATTATAATCATTATTATTAAAAGTATACATAGAAGCATTCCCAGTGGTGGTGGTGTCAAAACCATTATTACCATTAGTAGTGCCTGTAATATGTGTTCCCAATTGCCAGTTATTTTGAATAAAGGTACTTGTTGTTACAGGGCTACTTATTTGACGAAATGCTCTTCTTGCTGGGATGTAGCGTTCTATGGTTGCATCACCAACAAAGGAACCTGTTCCTTGACCAATATAAGCCGATCCTGAAGTATTGGATTTTAAAGTCATACTTCCATCAATGGTTATGGTGCCGTTATTAGTTAGAACAACAGTTGGGTTGATGGTTAATGAAGCAGCATTTTGAATAGTTAAATTTAGACCATTTTCTAAACTTAGGTTTTGGCCTGTTGTTAAAATAGGGTAGTTTGATAGGTTACTCGGAATTATTACATCAACACTAGGCGTTAAACCAGGGCCATTGTTATGAGCCCAGTTGCTCGAGTTTGTCCAATCTGAATTTAGTGCGCCGGTCCATGTAGTAGTTAAACCTTCATCAATACTTCCGTTACAATTATTATCAATACCATCTTCAACTTCTATCGCATTCGAGTTGATAGCAGGATTGGTATCATCACAATCACCTTCATTTTCAGTTTGACCATCACCATCATTATCCATATCAGCAGAATTATCTGGTGTTGAAGGATTACAATCATCATCAATACCATTATCTAGAATCTCCGTGTTTCCAGGGAATCTAGCCGCATCGTTATCATCACAGTCCGTATCGGAGTTTACACCATCACCATCCGCATCTAGGGTATCTGGTGTTTCTGGGTTACAGTCGTTATCGATGCCATCATATAAAATTTCTGTAGCATTCGAGTTGATAGCAGGATTGGTATCATCACAATCACCTTCATTTTCAGTTTGACCATCACCATCATTATCAATATCAGCAGAATTATCTGGTGTTGAAGGATTACAATCATCATCAATACCATTATCTAGAATCTCCGTGTTTCCAGGGAATCTGGCAGCATCGTTATCATCACAGTCCGTATCGGAGTTTACACCATCACCATCCGCATCTAGGGTGTCTGGTGTTTCAGGGTTACAGTCGTTATCGATACCATCGTATAGAATCTCTGTAGCATTCGAGTTGATAGCAGGATTGGTATCATCACAATCACCTTCATTTTCAGTTTGACCATCACCATCATTATCAATATCCACAGAGCTGTCTGGTGTTGAAGGATCACAATCATCATCAATACCATTATCTAGAATCTCTGTGTTACCCGGATATCTGGCAGCATCGTTATCATCACAGTCCGTATCGGAGTTTACACCATCACCATCCGCATCTAGGGTGTCTGGTGTTTCTGGATTACAGTCGTTATCGATGCCATCGTATAGAGTCTCTGTGTTTCCAGGGAATCTAGCCGCATCGTTATCATCACAGTCCGTGTCGGAGTTTACACCATCACCATCCGCATCTAGGGTGTCTGGTGTTTCTGGGTTACAGTCGTTATCGATACCATCATATAAAATTTCTGTAGCATTCGTGTTGATAGCAGGGTTGGTATCATCACAATCACCTGCATTTTCTGTTTGACCATCACCATCATCATCAATATCATCTGGAGATATATTAGGGTTAGTACTTAAGGCCGACGTAGCTGTAATAGTATCAACATAAATTTTTAAACCGTTATTTAAGTCCGTAAACCTATTTCCAATCAGTCTGATTTCAGCTGAATCTATAAATCCAGCATCTGTGACATTGTAAGTAAATGTGTGTTCTATCCAAACGCCTTCATCTGATTCAGAAAAATTGACTTGTTTCTGTGTAACATTACTGGCCTCAGTAGATGCCAAATAAAATCGAACGCGTTTATTTGAATCATAGTTGCTGAAATTGGAGAAGCTCGTGAGGTAAAAGCGTACAGTGACAGTGAGTCCATTGACATCTGTTTCTTTAACTCCTAAATTAGTAGGGAAATTAACAATAAACCCTCTGTTTCCTGATGAACTACCTTCAGCTATTTCAAGTAGAGTTACACTTGAAGCTGAGTCAGAATTGTCAGGGTTGGGTACAATGGAGACGGAACAGTCATCACAAGAAGTTGCAGGTGTAATGGACACGTCGGTCACACCACCGTCATGGTCGTACCAGGTATTTTGTGCATAAGTTGCAAATGAAGCAAGAAGCAACACTGTTATAAAAAGGAATTTTTTTTTCATCGTTTAAAGGGTTTTAGATTAATTAGTTACAACAAACTTACCTGCAATCTGTTGTTTTTAATTGCTCAAATAGCCCAATTATTTGCTTAAACTTACTTTGAGAGGTGAATAAAGTGCTCTTTTTGAGCATAATAAGCAAAGGTTGTGTGGTGTTTATTACAAAAAAACCAGAGACGCTAATGTCTCTGGTTTTTTGTTCTATTATAAAATTTGTTTTCCTTAATTAAGTTGTCTTAAATGTTGTAATAAATTTATAAAGTGCTTAAGACGAGTATTTATAAGAACATCAATAAAGATTCTAATACAAAAACGGTCTAGCTTCTATTCATAAATTGAGACGGTGAAACGCCATGTAATTTTTTAAAGGAGGTAGAAAAATAGGAGTTAGATTCTATACCAATTTGGTACATGACTTCGGTAACATTCGTACCGTCGTTTTTACTTAATAATTCAGCAGCTCTTTGCAGCCTGAAATTTCTCAAATAAGCATTAGGAATTTGCCCAGTAAGTTGTTTTAAACGTCTGTAAAAATGGGAAGCACTTAAATTCATTTTTGCTGAAAGTTCTTCAACACCAAAGTTAGAATTGGAAATATTCTCTTCCATAATTTGGATGATATCGTTTAAAAACGCTTCATCTCTGGTAGATAATTCAATATCCTTTTTAGGGATGGTGCTGTTTTTTGTGAAGTACTCCTTTATTTTTATATTGTTATCAATAAGTTTTTTGATACGTAATTCTAAAAGTTTTATCGAGAATGGCTTGCTTACATATTCATCTGCACCAAATTCTAAACCTTTAATGGTATCTTCATTAGTACCTAAAGCTGTTAATAGTAAAACAGGAATATGGCATGTTTCAGGGGCTGATTTTATTTTTTCACAGAAGGCAAATCCGTCCATTTCTGGCATCATTACATCACTAATTACTAGAGTAGGTTCTTGCAGTTTTATTTTCTCTAAGCCTTCAATACCATTGCTTGCAATGGTGATGTTGTATTTTTCTGAAAGGGTGCTTATTAAAAAGTTTTGAACATCTTCTTCATCTTCGACAATTAATAAATGATGTTCCTTTAATTCATCACTAGTAGTTTCATTTAAAGTTTCATTTTTGTATTCGGTAGATAGTGGTACCCAATCTTTAATAAACGATTTTATATTGCTGTTAACTTCAATATCTTCATAATCTTCAATGTTTCCTGTGGGTATTAAAACAGAAAATCTAGTTTCTACAAATGGTTCACTTTTTACTGAAATTTCACCTTCAAGTAAATTTATAAGCGATTTACAAAAAGCCAGTCCAATACCGCCACCACTTACGTTTTCGTCCTTATTTCCTAATTGATAAAACCGTTCAAAAATATTATCTAAATCTTTTGCTGGAATGCCTTTTCCATTATCAATAACATCTATACGTATCATTTTGGTTTCAGAAACATATACGATATCAGATTCTATACTGATACTTCCGTTTGCGGGTGTGTTTTTAAAAGCATTGGAAAGTAGGTTGAAAAGGATACGCTCAACCTTTTCCGTATCAATTACAATATCTTCATTAGGAGAATTAACTTTGTAAAAGAAATTTATGTTTTTTTCTGTGGCATAATTTTCAAAAGCCTCGGTTGTTGGGTAAATAAAGCCGCCTAAAGTATTTTGATTAAAATTTAAATCGATATAGCCCTGTTCAGCTTTTCTAAAGGTTATTAATTGATCGACCAAACTAAGTAGACGCTTCGTGTTTTTTTCAATGATTGCTAGATACTTTGTGTTTCCAGCATCTTTGTTTACAGAGATGATATGCTCTAAAGGTCCAGCTATTAAAGTTAAAGGTGTTCTAAATTCGTGTGAAATATTAGTGAAATATCTAAACTTTCCTTGATTGATGGTGTCTAAGCGTTCCTTGTCAAGTTGTTCATATTTAAGGCGTTGTTTTAATTTTTCATGTTGAACAAAATAGACTATAATCCCAACGCATATTAAAACGGTTACTATAAAAAAGAGTAAATAACTCCACCAAGTTTGATACCAAGGCGGTAGTATAACCACCTTTAAGCTTCTAATTTCTGGACTCCAAACACCATCAGCATTTGCCGCTTTTACTTTAAAAACATAATTGCCAGCAGATAGGTTGGTGTATGTTACAGTCTTTTTTCCTACTTGTTCTTCAATCCATGTTTCATTAAAGCCTTCCAGTTTATATGCTAATTTGTTTTTGGAAGGGGTAGAGGTATGTTCTACAACTAATTGAAAAGCGATGGTTTGCTCATTTTGGCTTATAGAAATTCGTTCTGTTTCTGAAATGGATTTTTCAAGAATAACGCTGTTGTCTAATTTCTCTCCAATTTTTATCACCTTATTATTTACTAAAAGCGATGTGATCAAAATTTTTGGAGGTGTACTATTTAATTGAATGTTTTTGGGTTTAAAAACAGTTAAACCGTTTAAGCCTCCAAAATAAAAATAACCAGATTTTCCTTTAAAATAAGAGGCTTGACGGAAATTGTTTTGTGCCAAACCATCTCTTACATCAAAAACGTCAACATTGTGGGTGTTCGTGTTGAATTTCACCAACCCCATATCTGTACTAATCCATAAGTTCGTATCGTTTTCTTGTAAAATACCATAAATGGCATCGTCTGGTAAAATATCGTTTTTTCTGAAACATTCTATTTTGGAAGGTAAGCCTTTAGTATCTAAGCTTATTTTGTTTAAGCCACCACCAAATGTTCCCACCCAAATATTTCCTTCATGGTCTTCATGAAGCGAAAAAACACTGGAATAACTTAGTTTTAATTTGCTGGTTCCTTCATCTGAAATATGATTTTCTATCTTGATTTTTTCTCCATCAAAATGCCCATAAAACAAACCATTACTCGTCCCAAACCAAAGCTTTTTGTTTTTATCTTTTAATACAGATTGGTATACAATTCTAGAATCTAAATCTAAAATTGTTTTTGCTTCTATTTCAGGATTGTTTTTGCTTTGTATTTCGGTCCATGGATTTTTTATAATCGTAATTTGGTTTCCTAAAAACAGTAAACTCGTATCGTCTATTTGGTAAATACTGCGGTATAATTGTTTCGGAACAATTTTTCCGTTATTCTTTAAAATAACATTTTTGAAACGTTGTGTTGTTGGGTTGTACACCATGACGTTTAAATCGGTGCCAATCCAGATAAAGCCCTTGTTATCTTCGTAAATACATCTTATTATGTTTTTAGAACCTATGGCGTCTAGCTGGTTCGATAAGTTGTCGAATTTAATATTAAGAACAGATTTGTCGTTAATAGCTTTAGTACTTCTAAATAAATCCTTGTTATACGTAGATATCCATAGTTTACCTGTGTTATCTTCTAAAATGGAGGTCGTTAAATTATCGGTTATTGATTGTTTATCGTACGGGTTTTTTGAATAAGTAATAAATTGCTTTTGGGTAATATCTAACTTATTAATACCTCCTTGCGCTGTACCAATCCATAAAACATCATAATTATCTTGAAAAATGGAGTTAATAAGGTTGCTACTCAAGCCCAGGTTGTCTTTGGGGTTGTAGGTGTAGCTTTTAAATTTATCTTCGGCTTCTAAATATTTTAAAAGACCAGATTCTCTGGTTCCAATCCAAATGGCTCCATTGTTATCTTCAAAAATGGTGTTTATTTTTAAAGGTAATTTGGTATCTGTATTGGTTGTATTGTATTTGCGGATTATATGTATTCGACTGTTCTCAAAACTTGTTTTAAATAAGCCATCATAGGTACCTATCCAAAGAATGTTTTTTATGGTTTTAATTGAAGTAACATTATTATCATCAAAATTTTCAAAATTAACAATCCTTTCAATTATTGAATTAATACCAATGGTACCTTTATTAAAATAAACTTCATTAAGGCTCCTGGAAGTTCCTAAAATTATGGAGTTGTTATTGGTGAAACTAAATTGATTAATGTCTGATATGTTGGTGTAAGAGTCTAAAAAATCATCTGAAACTTGAAAACGACCGTTCGTAACATCTGTAATAGTACAGGCATATAATTTATTTTCTCCTGAAAACCAAATAGTACCATTGGGTCCAGCACAAATATGACTTATAGCTAATTTTGAAGTAAGCGGAATGGTGTAAAACTTCTCAAGCCATGGCACATAAACATTAATGCCAATATTAGTTCCAATCCATAATACCCCATTGGAATCATTGAACAAACTAGTTATATGGTTACTGGAAATGGCTCCATTCGTTTTAGTTTGGGTGGTGTAGGTTTCGAACTCATAACCATCATACTTTATTAAACCGTTAGGTGTGCCAAACCATAAAAACCCATAACGATCTTGTGAAATAGTATTTATTGTATTCTGGTTAAAGCCTTCTTTATTTGAAAATCTTTCAAAGTTTTGTGCTTCTAAAAAAGAGCATGATAGGCTAAGACATATCAAAAATGCTGATAAAATAAGTTTGAAATGTTTTAGTTTTTTAATCATAAAACTTAGTTATTTTGAATGAAACAACTGTAATAAGTGACAGTGAGCGACGAAGATAAAAAAAATCAGCTTAATTAAATTTTTTAAAATGCTAGTGTCCTATACCAAAAATGGCATGAAGCTATGTAATTGCTTGGTAACGAACATAGTTGAAATTAGTTAAAGCTTGTTAAAAAGCGTATTGTGTTTTAATGGTTCTATTTATGATTACTTGAGTAACTTATTTGGTCGTTTTTTTGTTTTTATTTCAGTAGAACGTTTCTAGCTTTCATTTAATGAGGTGTTTAGTAATTATTTGAATGTAAATTTAGGGCATTGCCTAAAATGGTTACATGTTTGAATGTAGCGTGTTTGTGTATAATTTAAACATTTTGTGCTTATTCGTTTTATATCAATAGCGTAATAACCAGTATTTTACCTGTGATGCGCAAGTTTATAATATGGTATGAAAACCATTTTAAGAACAAACTTCTCCTTCTTTTGTGCTTATTTATATATAATATATGTAATAATTTAGGCTTTGAGCCTCTGCTAATCTTAGTTTAAGGACATGTGATGCATTCATTTTATTCCATTTTTAAGTGGATGTTTAAATTATACATAAAGTAGATTGTTATGGATAAATAGAAGGTTTGTCTTGTAGTGTAGTTTTGTCTCACTCGTATTTTGTTTTCAATCACCCACTTATATGTTGAAGTTGAAGTGGTGTTTTTCAAAAGAGGAGTTAAAGACCTAATTGATAGCCAATTTAAAACTAAATTAAAAATTAACGAACACTAATTATGAAAGAATTTAATCAATACATTAATGGAAAGTTTGTAAAATCTACATCTACTGAAACTACTGAAGTTTTAAATCCTTGTACCGAGGAAGTTTTATCACTTATACCAAAAGGATCTGTAATCGATGCGAATGCCGCTTTAGAAGCAGCTCAAGCATCGCAACATGCATGGAAATCGCTTACCGCCATTGAAAGAGCAAGTTATTTACATAAAATGGCTGATGTAATTCGTGAAAACAGAGTGTTTTTAGCAGAAACATTGGCAAAGGAACAAGCTAAAGTTATAGGCTTAGCCCAAGTTGAAATAGACGTCACTGCAGATTATTATGATTATAATGCAGGTTGGGCAAGACGCATTGAAGGAGAAATTATTCAAAGTGATCGAAAAAAGGAACATATCTTTTTACATAAAGGGCCTATAGGTGTTGCCGTTGGTATTTGTCCTTGGAATTTTCCGTTTTTTGTGGCAGCTCGTAAAATTGCACCTTCTTTAGTAACGGGTAATACGTGTGTTATTAAACCAAGTTGTATTGCACCTAACACTATATTGGAGTTTATCACCTTAATTGATAAAATAGGTCTTCCTGCAGGCGTGCTAAACGTAGTTTGTGGTACGGGACCAGTGGTAGGAAATGCGCTTACTAAAAGCCCTATTACCGGTATTGTGAGTTTAACAGGTAGTGTTCTTGCAGGCCAGAAAATAATGGAAGCTGCAGCAGCAAATATCACTAAAGTCTCTTTAGAATTAGGAGGTAAAGCCCCAGCTATTGTGTGTGCAGATGCTAATTTAGATTTGGCAGTAAACGCCATAGTATCATCTAAAGTTATTTTTAGTGGTCAAGTTTGTAACTGTGCTGAACGTGTGTATGTTGAAGATTCAATTTACGATGAGTTTATGGATAAGGTAGCTAAGAAAATAGCCGATGTAAAAGTTGAAGACGCATTTTCTAAAAACAATCCAGACATGAGTAGTATGGTGTCTAAAGACCAACTAGATAAAGTTTCAGAAATGGTTGAATTTGCTAAAAAAGAAGGTGCTGAAGTTGTGGTAGGTGGTAATCGCTCATCGCATTTTGATCGTGGTTATTTTTATCAACCAACATTACTAACAAACGTGACTCAAAATATGCAAATCATCCAAGAAGAAGTTTTCGGACCGGTTTTACCAGTAATGAAGTTTGGAACTTTAGACGAAGCTATTGCTTTGGCAAATGATAATGAATATGGTTTAACATCTTCTATTTTTTCAGAGAATTTTAATAAAGTAATGCATGCTTGCGACCAATTGGAGTTTGGTGAAACTTATGTGAATAGAGAGCATTTTGAAGCCATTCAAGGGTTTCATGCAGGTTGGAAAAAATCTGGTTTAGGTGGTGCAGATGGTAAACATGGTATGGAAGAATATTTGCAAACTAAAGTAATTTATGCTCAATACAGATAATGTTTTTCAAACATCCATAAAATAATTCAATTCATGAAACAAGTCGAAAAAATTCCAGTAGTACAAAAAGAGGTTTTAATTCCTTTTATATTAATTACTTCATTATTTGCATTATGGGGTTTCGCAAATGATATTACCAACCCTATGGTTGCTGCGTTTGGTACCGTCATGGAAATATCTACAGCAAAAGCAGCATTGGTTCAATTTGCTTTTTATGGTGGCTACGCTACTATGGCCATACCAGCAGCACTTTTTGTTAGAAAATATAGTTATAAAAAAGGCATTCTTTTAGGTTTAGCTTTATATGCTTTTGGTGCTTTATTGTTTTTTCCTGCGGCTGAATATGAGGTTTTTGGGTTCTTTTTGGGCTCGCTTTACATTTTAACTTTTGGGTTAGCGTTTTTAGAAACTACCGCAAACCCTTATATTCTATCAATGGGAGATGCACGTACGGCAACACAACGTTTAAATTTAGCACAGGCTTTTAACCCGATAGGTTCTCTTTTTGGCATGTTTGTCGCTTCAAAATTCATTCTAACGGCTTTAGATTCTGATAAAAGAAACGAAATGGGTGAATTGATTTTCACCACCTTAGATGAAGCTCAAAAAGCAGTTATAAGAACACACGATTTAGGTATTATTAGAAACCCTTATGTTATTCTTGGTACCGTAGTTATTGTCATGTTTGGTATTATTTCAATATCAAAAATGCCTAAACGTGATACAACCAATGCACAAGGTTCTGCCGCCGATTCTTTTAAAAGATTATTTAAAAACGGCAAGTATCGTGAAGGGGTGTTGGCGCAATTATTTTATGTCGCTGCCCAAATTATGTGTTGGACATTTATAATTCAATATGCAGACCATTTGGGTATTTCCAAAGCAACGGCGCAAAATTACAATATTGTTGCTATGGCCATCTTTTTATCAAGTAGGTTTATAAGTACTTTATTGATGAAGTATGTTAACTCAAAAAAGCTACTAACCATATTCGCCATTGGTGCCATGGCTACCACATCTGGTGTTATTTTAATTGAAGGTATGATGGGACTGTATTTACTTGTTGCAACGTCAGCATTTATGTCATTAATGTTTCCAACCATTTATGGTATAGCGCTTAATGGTTTAACCGAAGAAGATTCTACACTAGGTGCTGCCGGTTTGGTTATGGCCATTGTAGGCGGGGCATTAATGCCAATTTTGCAAGGTTTAATTATCGATCAAGGAACTATAGGCAGTTTTGCAGCGGTTAACGTGTCTTTTTTATTACCGTTTTTATGTTTTTGTTTTATAACTATTTACGGGTATAGAACACTTAAAGTACATAGTAATTAACTTTTTAAATTAATAATAAATGGAAATTATTGGAAAAAGTATTGAAGAATTAGGATTTAAAGCTTCAAAAAAAGGATTTTTCATGGAATGGAAATCTTTAACTGACGAGTTTAAAATAGGTGATAAAATCTCCTTAAATGAAGCTTCCGAGTTAGCTTTTAATAAGTTGTTATCTGAAATACGTTAAAATATTCAAAATGAAAGTAGGGTTATTTATTCCTTGTTATATCAATCAATTATATCCGCAAGTAGGCAAAGCAACGATTGAGCTTTTGGAAAGGCTTCAGGTAGAAGTTATATATCCTTCAGGGCAAACATGCTGTGGTCAGCCAATGGCTAATTCTGGTTATGAATATGAGTCGGTTGGTACTTGCAATAATTTTGTAGAAAACTTCAAAGGGTTTGATTATATCGTTACGCCATCAGGAAGTTGTGCATATCATGTAAAAAAGCACTATGATATTATTCCACAGACAGATGCAGTAACCAAGGTTCGAAATACTATTTATGAGTTATGCGATTTTTTAGTAAATGTGCTCGAAGTTAAAAACGTGGGAGCTCGTTTTCCGTATAAAGTGGGTATTCATAAAAGTTGCCATGGCTTACGTGGTTTGAGATTAGGGTCTTGCTCCGAAAAGGTAACTGAACCATATTCTCATATAGGTACGTTGTTAAAAGAAGTTTTGGGAACAGAAATTATTGAATTATCAAGAAAAGATGAATGTTGTGGTTTTGGAGGCACTTTTGCTGTAACAGAAGAAGCCATTTCAGTTAAAATGGGAAAGGATAGAATTCAAGACCACTTAAATAATGGAGCTGAAGTAATAACAGCCACTGATACTTCGTGCTTAATGCATTTAGAGGGACTAGTAACAAGAAATAAACAACCTTTGAAAATAAGACATATCGCTGAAATTTTAAACAGTGTTGTTGATTAATAAATAGGAAAAATGAGTCATTCAAAAGCTGCAACTATATTTAATAAGGATGAGAATAAAGTTAATTGGCATGACAAAGCGCTTTGGTTTGTTCGCCATAAACGCGATAAATCTGTACATACCGTAAAAGGGTGGGAGGAGCTTCGAAATTTGGGTCATGGTATCAAGGCTCATACCTTATCAAACCTCGATAACTATTTAATTCAGTTTGAAGAAAACGCGAAAAAAAATGGAGTTCAAGTACATTGGGCTGTAGATGGTGAGGAGCATAATAAAATTGTACATCAAATTTTAAAAGCACATCAGGCTAAAAAAGTAGTAAAAAGTAAATCGATGTTAACTGAGGAATGCCACTTAAACCCGTATTTAGAGGCCGATGGTATTGAAGTTATCGATTCAGATTTAGGTGAGCGTATTGTTCAGTTAGCAAAAGAACCACCAAGTCATATTGTTCTGCCTGCAATTCATAAAACTAAAGAAGAGGTTGATGCCTTATTTCAAGAACATTTAGGAACAAAACCTTGTAATGGTGACCCACAGTATTTAACTGGTGAAGCTCGAAAACATTTAAGAGAGAAGTTCATTCAGGCAGATGCAGCCATAACAGGAGTGAATTTTGCAATAGCAGATACGGGTGGCATTGTTGTTTGTACCAATGAAGGGAATGCAGATATGGGTGCGCATTTAGCTCCCGTACATATTGCTTGTATGGGTGTTGAAAAACTGATTCCAAAACAAACACATTTAGGTGTTTTTTTAAGGTTATTAGCTAGAAGTGCTACAGGTCAACATATAACTACCTATTCATCACATTTTAAAAAACCTTTAAAAGGTTCTGAAATGCATATCGTTATTGTTGATAACGGGAGAACCGAACAACTTAGCAGACCTGACTTTAGAGCATCATTACACTGTATTCGCTGTGGTGCTTGTATGAATACATGCCCTATATATAGACGAAGTGGAGGGCATAGTTATGATGCGACCATTCCTGGTCCCATCGGTTCTATTCTTTCACCAGGAAAAGATTTAAAAAAGCACAGTAGTTTACCATTTGCATCTACCTTATGTGGTTCTTGTTCCGATGTGTGTCCTGTAAAAATTGATATTCATTCTCAATTATATAAGTGGCGTCAATTAATTACTAAAGAAACACCACAACCTATTATTAAAAAGACGTCTATGAAAATGATGGGGAATTTGTTCTCAAAACCATTACAATTTGAAAAGGTTGGGAAGGTAGCACGTTGGTCTTTAAGAAATTTACCTAAAGGTGTTATAAACTCCAAACCAAATGTTTGGGGGAAAGAACGAGATTTACCTTTAGGACCTACAGAAAGTTTTGATGAATGGTATAAAAAACGAAAAAAAAATGAGTAGTAGAGATCATATTTTATCAAGAATAAAAGCGCATAAACCAGAGTTTATAGAAGAACCGGTTATCACACTTGAATTATTCATGGATTGGAAACACGTTAAAACTGAATTTACGATGAAAGTAGAGATAGCAGGTGGCCAAGTGTTTGAAGCAACTTCAAACCAAAATGTGACAGAACAAGTTAGCGCTATGTTTCCAGAATCTAAAGTCAATTTTTCGACATTAAAAGGAACCGACGGTTTTAATACCATCAACCTTGATGCCATTAATAAACCACATGATTTGGAAGATTTAGATATACTAATCTTGGAAAGTGGTTTAGGAGTTGCCGAAAATGGAGCCGTTTGGATTAAGGATAGTCAATTGCCTATGCGGGTGTTACCATTTATAACCAAGCACTTGGTAGTTGTTCTAAGAAAGGACGCTATTGTTACTTTTATGCATCAGGCATATAGGAAATTATCGTGTGATCAAACAGATTTTGGGGTCTTTATATCAGGGCCTTCCAAAACTGCAGATATCGAACAATCTTTGGTTATAGGAGCTCATGGAGCGCTTAGTATGTCTGTGTTTTTGGTGTAATTAGGAGGTTGTATTTGTTAAAGGAAATCATTTTATGGAGTTTGATGTGATTTGTATGTGGTTGGATGGGACGGATGATGATAACCATTAAAAGTGAATAATTTGAACCAGATCATTTACGGCTTTAAATACATGAAATACAATGAGTTTTGATAATTTAATTATGCTCACTTTAATCCGCTGTGAGTGGTATTGTCTAGCCGTTTTTTGTACTAGGGTGTAAAAAACTAAATAATAAATAATTCGGAAACTCTATTATTGAAAAAATTGTTTCTTAAATTTAACCTCTATAATCTTAAAGGTTTCAAGTTGGTGCTGTTAAATTGCACCAATCATTTTAAAAAAAAAGTAACGTGTTTATTAAGCTGGTACCCCTTATTTAATTAAAGTATTTTGCTTAGAATTTACGAAAACTAGACGCTATTTTTTTATTTAAAAGTTATTTTTAAATACTTATGAAAGTATATATAATTCATCTGTTAATATTTTTTTGCGTTAGCTTTATTTATGCTCAACCAGAAAATGTTAAACCAAGTAATCAACGTATAGAGAGCTTTAAAAATGAGCAGGGATTTTACCAAAATACAGTCAATGCAATTGTTTCAGATTCTAATGGATATTTGTGGATTGCCACCCCAAATGGCTTGGTAAAGTACGATGGATACTCATTTGATTACCATTACTACAATCAAGAGAATAATGAATCTCTCCCTAACAACTTTGTTTCAAATCTTTTAAGTGATTCTAATGGACGGCTTTGGGTTGGCACAAGAGGTGGATTGTGTGTTTATTTAACTGATAAGGAGAAATTTATACCCATTCAAAATTCCATCGAAAGAGTAGTTTTTATAAAAGAGGATTCTAAAAAACGGATTTGGGTCGGAAATCATCATAAACTCGATATATATTATTCGGCTAATAATAAATTAGATAAGATTGATAAAATAGCAGAAATAAATTTTAAAAAGGCATTGGAAGGTCAGTTAATAACTGATATCGCATTTCTTTCAGATTCGGAGTTGCTAGTCTCTACATACCACAAATTGTATAAAGTAGATTTTAATGAAAAATCAAATTTTTCAATTGGCATCATGGAGCTAAAGTTAGACTCTGGTATTGATTATATTAAAAATATATTAAAGATTGATAATTCATTATGGATAGGAACCAATTCTGGACTCTATCATACTTTTTACGAAAATAGCAGGTTAATTACACTCGGAGGATATTTTAATTCGGAAAATGGTCATTTCAACCAACCTTGTGAGATTTTATCGCTTTATCTGGATAAAGAAAAGAAATTATGGATTGGAACGAAGAAGAATGGTGTGATTAAATATGATTTAGATAATTCTGAGTTTACGTCTTTTACGCACGATTCAAAATATAATAATGGATTAACGAGTAATCGAATTAATTGTTTTTATGAAGATGATTTTGGGGTATTATGGATAGGAACGGCGCACGGAGGCATGTGTAAATTTGATAAAAACCAAAAACCCTTTCAAAATTATGCTCATAATGCGTATGACGATACTTCCTTATCAAGTAATCTAATTACTGATTTAACAGAAGATAATAATGGACGAATTTGGATTTCTTTTTTTGAAAGTTCGATAAGTAGAACAAAAGAAAAATTAAAACTCAATTCTGGTAATTTAGTAGTTATTGAAAGGCTCGAAGAACAATTAAAGAAATTAGATAATCAATGGGTTTTAAGGCTTTATCAAGATTTTAAGGGGTATTGGTGGATCGGTACCGATGAAGGTGTTTATTTGTATGATGAGCAAAAGGATAAACTTAAACAGGTTCGTTTTAAAGTTAAAGACGATTTAGTTGATCATATATTTAATCGTGTCATAGCGCAAATAAACACTGATCAAATCATATTGGGTGGGTCTCATATTTCCATAATAAACGATCCTTGGAATGATATTTTAAACGACAAACCGGTAGGAATCAACCAAGAATTACATGATTTGATAAAAGACGCCCAGATCATTGATTATGTAAAAGATAGTTTTGGGAACTATTGGTTTGCCTCTTCGAATGGGGTCTATAGAATTGTTTATAAGAATGGTAGATGGCTGATAAAAAACCACTTAACAACAAGTTCAGAATTTAAGGAATTAAAACTTAGCCATAACCGTGTTTTTTCTATACACGCAAGTTCAAATAAAGATATTTGGTTGGGAACATTTGGTGGCGGTTTAATGAAAGTTCAATTAAATAACTTAGGAGAACCGGTACAAATAAAAAGTTATCACAGAGTAGATGGGCTTCGTGACGAGGCTATTTATGGTATATTAGAAGATGATAAAGAACAATTGTGGTTGAGTACCGATATGGGGATTTGTTGTTTTGACACCAAGGCAGAAACATTTGATTTTTATGATGTTAACAATGGGCTTTTAAGCAATAATTTTCGACAATCTGCTTTTTTAAAAACTAAAGGAGGAATCATGTTAATGGGGGGAGTTGGTGGTTTAACAATTTTTGATCCAAAAGAAATTAAAAAAAATGAGATTACCCCAAAGATATTAATCTCTCGATTAAAAATAAATAATCAGCCTATTGTAGCCGGTAAAAAAATTAATGATAAAGTTATTCTTGAGCGTTCTATTTCCGATACAAAATCAATAGTGTTAGACCATAAAAACAGAAATATATCACTTGATATCATTGTGCAACATAGTGCAACTCCTAACAAAAACAAGTTGGCCTATAAGCTGGAAGGGGTAAATAAAGAATGGATTGAAATTGACGGAGGAAAAACAACCGCTACATATACAAATTTAAGTTCGGGTACTTATAATTTTGTCTATAAAGGAGCTAACGGTGATGATATTTGGACAACAGAAACAGAGAATTTCACCATACGGGTTTTAGCCCCGTGGTATTTACGGTGGTGGAGTATAGCACTATGGGTGGTTTTAGTTGCATTTATCACTTACGGGATATTTAAATATTTGGTTAGGTTAGAAAAATTAAATCAAAAACTGAAGTTCGAGCAATTGGATAAAGAAAGAGTTCAGGGTATGAACCAAGCAAAATTGCGATTTTTCACCAATATATCCCATGACTTTAAAACACCACTTTCATTAATTATTGGGCCTTTGGAAAAAATTGCTGAACAAAATAAAGACACAGGAAATCAAAAGTACTTTTCGATTATTCAAAATAACATTTCAAGGCTACATCGCCTAATCGATCAACTGGTTTCCTATAGAAAAGTTGAAACCGGTCATCTTGAATTAAACTATTCAAAAATCACTTTAGGAAATTTTATTTATCCTTTGATAGAGGCTTTTGAAGAATATTCCGAAAAAGGACTTCTAAATTTTTATTATAAAGTTGATGAACCTAATAAGCTCATTTCATTGGATATAGATAAAACGGAACGCATCCTTTTAAATTTGTTTTCCAATGCTGTTAAATATTCCAATTTAAATAAAGAAGTAAGCATTGAAGCTGGGTTTACCAATAATAATGAAAATGAATCCCTTTTTATTCAAGTAACAAATACCAGCGATGGTATCCCTCAAGAAAAAATTGATAGAGTATTCGATCGTTATTATAGGGGCGTTGATGAAAGAAATGACTGGAGTGGCACAGGGATTGGTTTAGCACTCTGTAAATCATTGATAGAATTAATGGAGGGTACAATTACAGTTGAAAGTGAACTTGACAAGAAAACTGTTTTTAGAATTACTCTTCCTATTGTTGATAAAGGAGATTATTTTGAAGAAGTGACGTTGAACACCTATCAAAAGTTGGTAACAGATTGGTTACCTGTCGAATTAGAGAGTGTTATAGATGATGCTTTGGATAAAGTGCGTCCAACCATTTTGGTAGTTGATGATGAACAAGATGTGCGCTCTTTTCTCTACGAAGCTTTTAAAAGCAAGTATAATGTCATACTTGCGGTAGACGGGGAGGAAGGATTAAGAAAGTTAAATGAAAATATACCTCAACTAGTCATCAGTGATGTTATGATGCCAAAAATTAATGGCTATGAGCTATGTGAAAAAATAAAGACCAGCACGGAATTTTGTCATATCCCTGTCATACTATTAACAGCAAAAAATGATGATATTAAGAAAATTGAAGGTTTGGAATTAGGAGCTGATGATTATATAACCAAACCTTTTTCAATAAAGTATTTAGAAGTTAGGGTGAAAACACTCATTGAAAACAAACAACGTATTTTTGAGCATTATACCATGTATAGCTCTTTGCCTAAAGATGCTTTAATAACTTCTGCCAGGGATAAGGGATTTTTAGAGCAAATAAATAGCTCGATTGATAAAAATATGTCAAACTCTAAGTTTGGGGTTGAGGAGTTAGCTTCTGAAATCAATATGAGTACCTCTCATTTTTACAGAAGGCTTAAAGAACTTACTGGACAAGCTCCAAATGCATACCTTAGGAATTTCCGTTTGCAAAAAGCTGCGGAATTATTAACTGCCAATAAAAACCTATCTGCTTCTGATGTTATGTATGAAATTGGCATAGAGTCTAAGTCTTATTATTCTTCTATATTCAAAAAAATTCATGGCGTATCCCCATCAGAATTCATAAAAAAACAATGATCGATTTGAGCAACAAGCATCTGTTAACTCTTTAAAATAAAGGTTTAATGTTGCTCAAATCCACTTGCGTGAATCGCCCAAACAAAAAGCGTGATACGAGTAAATGGGTCTGTTATTGTCTTTGCATATTTGTTAAACTATAACTGAACTAAATCATACACCACTTTAAACCTGTTCCTTTTGCTTATTTTATACTGAACATTAGAGAATTAATCCTAAAATTGAAAATAGGTGTATCGGTTTATAATCCTGATTAAAGATTAATCTTTAACTGGATATTTTAAGAATTCCCATTCGGGTATTTTAGTAGTTATAGCATAATTTGTTTTTAAAGAAAGGACGAATAGTCCTTATAAAATTAATCTATATGCTAAAATTAAAATCCTTTTCGACACTATTTCTTTCATTGTTTTTAACGCTACATGTTTTTTCACAAGAAAAAAAAGATGATCAAGAAAGTATGGATAAAATGTGGGGCGAAGCTTCTGTGTTAAATTCTAATTTAAGAGAAGGAAGAGGTAAGTTTTTTGATCAAAGCAATTTTGGCATGTTTATCCATTGGGGTTTGTTTTCAGACTTAGCTGGAAAATGGAAGGGCAAAACATATTATGGCATTGGTGAGTGGCTTATGAATCCTAGAGTGGCTAATATTCCTCCAAAAGAATACATGAAAGTAGCTGAAGATTTTAACCCTTCAGAATTTGATGCTAAATCTATAGCAAAATTAGCAAAAGATGCTGGGATGAAATACATAATCATTACCAGTAAACATCACGAGGGTTTCGCTATGTTTGATTCTGAAGTAAGCGATTTTAACATTGTAGATGCCACGCCATTTAAACGTGATCCAATGAAAGAATTATCACAAGCCTGTCATGATTTGGGTTTAGGATTCGGGTTTTATTACTCACACAATCAAGATTGGACAACACCAGGTGGTGGGAATGGACCTAAACTTCATGAAGATGGAACTACAGCTAGCTTTGAAGAATATTTCTATGAAAAATGTAAACCGCAAGTAAGAGAAATTTGTACTAATTATGGAAATATAGATTTCATTTGGTTTGATACACCTGGTGGAATGAAAAAAGAATATGTAATTGAATTAGCAGATTTAGTAAGGGAGCTACAGCCCAATACCATGCTTTGTAGTCGTGTAGGTTACGGACTTGGAGACTATATAAGCCATGGAGATATGGAAGTGCCTGCCAAAAACTTAGATGCGTTATGGGAAAGTTGCGATACCAATAATGATTCATGGTCTTACGCTTGGTATGATAATAATTTCAAAGGACCAAAAGAGATTCTACATAGGTTAGTTTCTACGGTTGGTCGAGGAGGAAGCTATTTGTTTAACATAGGTCCAGATGGAAATGGAAAGGTTCCAGAAATTGGTGCTCAATTTTTGGAAGAAGCTGGTAAATGGATTGCGAAATATCCACAAGTAATTTATGATGCAGGAAGTTCACCTTGGGGTCATGCATTACCTTGGGGAGATGTTACTACAAAAGATAACTCATTATTTCTTTCGGTATTTAATTGGCCACAAGATGGAAAACTTTATTTGCCAGGTTTGGAGAGCGAAATTATCTCAGCAAAAATATTGGGAATAGATAATTCTGAAAAGCTCAAATATGAAAATAAAAATAATTGGGTGGTATTCGATGTCCCTTATAAAACGCCAGACTCACCAGTTTCGGTTATAGAAGTTAAACTGAAAAATGATGTTAAAAACATTCAAGTGGATAATAATCTTGGAGTTTATCCAAATATTGAATCGGAATTTTTAACAGAGTTTGCTGAAGTTTTTAAAGCAAATAAAGAATCCATTAGATGGATGGAGAAATTTGGAGAATGGAAGAGAACTAGCCAAATAAGTAATTGGAAAGAAAATAGTAAAGCCGTTTGGACTATTAATGTGTTAGAGCCAGGATATTACTATTTAGATTTAAATTATAAAGGAGAAGGTCGTCTAGTTTGGAAAACTACTACCGATGAGGGCGTAATGGTTCAAAATCAACAGGCTGCCACAGAAAAATATCAAGAGTATCCCATGGGAATTTTGGAATTTAAAACCGCAGGAAAACATACTATTTCAGTGTCATTGGTTGAAGGTAATCCAGAAACATCAAGCTTAAAGTCAGTAACTATTAAACCTATACAATAATTATAATAACAAGAGCAAACATAAAACTAAAATTTTAACTAAACTAAACTAATTATGAAAAACCTATTTTTTGCTTTTATGGTTACTATATCCATATCTGTCTTTTCTCAAAACAAGACAATTACAGGTAAAGTAACAGATGGCACTGGTCAACCCCTCGCCGGTGCAAACATACTTGAAAAGGGTGCCTCTAATGGTTCACTGACAGATTTTGATGGTAATTTCTCAATTAGTGTTGCAAATCAAAATTCCATATTGAAAATTTCCTATGTTGGTTTTTTGAATCAGGAAATATCAGTTCAGGGTAAAAACACAATCAATATTACATTGAAAGAAGACCTTGAAGCTCTTGATGAAGTTGTTATTATTGGTTATGGAACGGTCAAGAAAAAAGATTTAACAGGTTCTGTATCTGTCATTAAAGCAGAGGAAGCCTTAATGGCTCCAGTGGCAAGCGTACAAGATGCACTTCAAGGAAGGGCATCAGGAGTTCAGGTAGTATCTAGTGGAGGCGCACCAGGTTCGGCACCCGATATTATAATTCGTGGTGGGAACTCTATAACTGGCGGAAATGCACCATTATATGTTGTTGATGGATTTGTTGGAGCTGGAAATATTTCATCTTTGAATCCTAATGACATAGAATCCATGCAAATATTAAAAGATGCTTCCTCTACGGCAATATATGGTGCAAGAGGAACGAATGGGGTGATTTTAATTACTACGAAAAAAGGAAAAATAGGTAAGCCTGTTGTGAACTTTAAAGCATCTAGTGGGGTTCAAACGATACCAGATCAGATAGATGTGCTATCAAGTCGTGAGCTAGCTACATGGTTTAATAACCTTGCTCCAGATCAAAATAATTTACCTTGGGATTTGAATAACCTTCCAGGAACTGAAACTAATTGGCAAGAGGTAATGACTGGGCCAGCTCAAATGTCCGACTATCAGTTATCTGTAAGTGGTGGTAGTGATAATACACAATATTTCCTATCAACTGGATTTCTAAATCAAGAAGGTATCGTAAAGGGCTCGGATTTTAAAAGGTATAGTTTACGTACTAATATCGACACAAAAATATCAAAAGTCTTTAAGGCAGGGGTTAACCTCGCACTTTCCAGAACCGATAGAGACAATAATGATGTTAATTTTCAACAATTGTTAAGAGCAGATCCATCAAAACCTATTTACGATGACGAGGGAAATTATTTCATTGGTGATAACCCTCTTTTGGGCAATCAAACAGACCATTTGTTAGCAGATGCCGAATTGAATCAAGACGATACTACTCTTGATAAAATCTTTATTAATACTTATGTACAAGCATCTATTTTGGACAATCTTATACTAAAGTCAACGTTTGCTGGAGACTTCCTTTATAGCAAACGCCACAGGTTTATACCTTCTACAAATCCTTCCAAAATCCGTAACAATCAATTGGCTTCGGCTATAATTAACACATTTTACGATGCAGATTTCTTAAATGAAAATACCCTTAACTATACAGAAACATTTGGTAATCATTCATTAAATCTTTTAGGAGCTGTTACGTTCCAGACCCATAGTAGAGAAACTTCTCAAACTAATGCTGGCGATATACCTAGTGATGGAGTAGGCGTTAATGCCGTTCAGTTGGCACCTGCAGAAAGTGTATCGATATCTTCAGGTTATACCGAAGATCATTTAATAGGTTTATTAGGAAGGGTACAATATGGGTACAAAGATAAATACTTGCTTACTGCTTCTATTAGAAGAGATGGGTCATCACGATTAGGAATTAATAACAGATGGAAAAACTTTCCATCTGTCGGGCTTGCTTGGAAAGTAAAAGAAGAACCATTTATGCAGAATATAGACGTGATTGATAACTTAAAGATAAGAATGAGTTATGGGCAAACAGGAAATCAGGGAGCAAATCCGTTTGTAACAATTGCAAACTTTAATATTATAAATAACACCATAATTGTGGATGGCGTAACCGTTCCTGGAATCACTCAAGGACAATTGGCAAAACCGGATCTTGGTTGGGAGACCACAGATCAGTATGATTTAGGATTAGAGTTTTCTATGTTTAATTCTCGATTTTCTGCCGAGGTAGACCTATATTATAAAAAAACAAAGGATTTATTATTGAATGAACCACAACTTGGTTTTACTGGTTTTGGTAGCCAATTAACAAATATTGGAGCGGTTGAAAACAAAGGAATTGATGTAACGTTAAATGGCGTTTTTGTTAGAACAGACGATTTTAAATGGGATGCTTCTCTTACAATTTCTAAATATAAAAATGAAGTGCTTAGTTTAGGGCAGAGCACGTTTATAGAAACCAATAGATTAACTGCTCCAGCGAATGATCGTAATAGTGAATTAAGAGTAGGGCAGCCTTTTGGAGTTTTTGTGGGAGCCATTTATGATGGTTTCGATCCAGCAACGGGCGAGGCTATTTTTAGGGATATTAGTGGGCCAAATGGGGAGCCAGATGGACAGTACACTGCAGAGTTTGACGACACCATTATAGGAGATGCTAATCCTGATTTTTATGGAGGATTTCAAACCAACTTTAAATACAAAAACTTCGATTTATCGGCATTCTTTACATTTAGTGTAGGGAATGAAAATTACAATGAAGAGTTTTTTAGAGCCATTGAATCATCAACGAATAGTTTTGCTTTAATTCGAAACAATATGTGGACGCCGCAAAACACCGATAATGCGCTATATCCTGGTTTTAGCAGCTATTCCTATGATCGTTCTAGTAGTTTATATATTCAGGATGCTAGTTATTTAAGACTTGGTACTTTGCAATTAGGGTATACCCTTCCTAAAAATTTAATTAAAGGCATTGGTAAATTTAGAACGTATATTACAGGTACAAACTTGTTGTTAGTAAAATCAGACGATTACCTAGGTTTTGACCCTGATGTAAATACCGGAACTGGCCTTGAACGTGGGTTTGATGGTATTGCATACCCTAAAAATAGATCAATCCTTTTTGGAATTGATGTTACATTTTAAATCAAGTTTAATTGTTAAAAAATAAGATAATGAAAAATAAGTATAAATATATAATTATAGCTTTTGTTACCATTTTATGTGGTAGCATAACGAGTTGTAACAGCCTTTTAGATGAAGACGCAAGAGGTTTACTGACTCCAGATACTTTTTTTAAAAATGCAGAAGAAGCCACTTTAGCCTTAAATAATTTAAATGATAATGTTGGTAGTGCAGGATTTCTTGATCATTTGGGAACCGATGTTGGCGTGTGTGGTAGACAACCATTGTCGGCAGCAGCTAGATTTGGTGCTTTTGAATATGCGCCCGATGATGGCCGTGTAGCAAATACTTGGAGCGGATATTATACAGTAGTTAGAGATGCCAATTTAGTTTTGGCTAGTATTGAAAGATCTTCTTTGTCTGATGCAGTAAAAGGTAATGCCATTGCTCAAACACTTTTCTTTAGGGCATTTGTCTATTTAAATCTTGTTACTCAATTTGGAGATGTACCATATTGGAGAGATGAGTTGAATGATATTGAAGCAGTATCATTGTTAGGTAAAACGGATTCGAAAGTCATACTTAATGGTATAATTGCAGATTTAGAACAGGCAATTGCATCGGGCTATTTGTCCACAAAAAAATGGAATGAAAATGAAGGAAGGCCTACAGTTTGGGCAGCACGCATGTTAAAAGCGCATTGTCATGTTTGGCTTGCTCAATATGATCAAACGGAATGGGCAAAGGCGCGTACAGAGCTAATTGAAGTAACTGCCAATTCTCCACATCAATTAAGTAATGATTATGCTGAAATGTATCGAGAAGGTAAGGAATTACATAACGAGATTATTTTTGGTAAGCAATTATTAGCAGACATAAAAGGCTCAAATGCAAATCCGGCTCATTGGAATAGACCAGCAGAGAATGGCCCTACGAGAACTGCTATGGATCAATTAGGTGTCCTTCAAGGATCTTCGGCACTTTGTTTAAGAAAAAGTTTTGCCAACACCTTTAATGCTAATGATAAAAGAAAATTATATAACGTTTGGGATAGCCAGTTACAACAAAATGGTACAACAACAGCAGTGTTTAATTGGGTATATGTTCCTAAGGTACAACGCGCTCCAGTACCAGTAAGTGATCCGTTGATGTCATTTAATGAGCCAAACGGAAATGGAAGTAATCCAGATCGTATATTTTTATTAGCAGATGCTTATTTATTACTTGCAGAAGCTGAATTTATGATAGGAGGATCTACTACTGCGGCGCTTGCAGCTATCAATAAAGTAAGAAGCACAGCTAGGACCGGCTTAGCGCCATATACCGCTATTACAATTGAAGACATCCGAAATGAACGTGGTTGGGAATTGGTTACTGAAGGATTTTGGGGCCGTAAAAAAGATCTTGTCCGTTGGGGAATATTAGAATCAATAATTATTGGTATGCCAGCTGCAGAAACAGATGCGGGAGCTCCTGCAGAGGCTATAGCACGTGCGCAAGCTGAGGCCGACATAATTTTAGCTGGAAAAGATGGACAATATCTGGTTTTACCAATACCGCTTAATGAAGTATTGCAAAGTAAAGATATAGGTGGTGCCTTGACTCAAAATCCATTATGGGAATAATTTAATTCAATCATTTTTAAGATAAGAGCTTAGTTGTTTTAGCTCTTATCTTAAAAAAAAATATATACAGACCGATAACTAAAACTATGACAAACCTATTCAAATACATAACGCTAATTGCTATAATTACTATAACGATTTCGTGTAAATCCGAAAAAAAAGAGGAAGTTAATGAGCAACCAAATATTCTAATTGTAATTACCGATGATCAAGGTTATGGAGATGTCGCTCATAATGGAAACACAATTATTAAAACTCCTACTATTGATAAGTTTGCAACGCAAGGGGTAAGCTTAACAAACTATCATGTGGGTACAACTTGTGCGCCTACAAGAGCAGGATTGTTAACTGGTAGAAATTGTAATAGAAATGGGGTTTGGCATACCATAATGGGAGCTTCTATGTTAAACAGAGAAGAAGTAACTATTGCCGATGTATTTAAAGAAAATGGTTATAAAACTGGCATGTTTGGTAAATGGCATTTAGGAGACAACCACCCGTTCGCTCCACAAGATCGCGGTTTTGAAGAAACCTTTTACCATGGTGGTGGAGGTGTTGGTCAAACACCAGATTATTGGAACAACGATTATTTTGATGACACTTATTATAGAAATGGAACGCCTGAAAAAGTAGAAGGATACTGTACTGATGTTTGGTTTAATGAAGCCATCAAATTTATTGAAAACAAAAAGGACAATCCGTTTTTGTGTTATTTAAGTTTAAATGCGCCTCATTCTCCTTTCAATGTGCCTCAAGAATATTATGATCTTTATAAAGACGAAGAAAGTTTATTAGAAACTCAAAAACGTTTTTATGGTATGATAACTAATGTGGATGATAATTTTGACAGACTGTTGAATAAATTAGAAGAGTTAAAAATAGCAGACAATACCATTGTCATTTTTACTACAGATAATGGAACTTCTAATGGATATAAAGTAGATGAAGAAACGGGAGCAGTCCATGGATACAATGCAGGAATGCGGGGTACAAAAGCTAGCGAATATGAAGGTGGACATAGAGTACCTTTTATAATCAGGTGGCCTAATGGAAAATTGGAAGCCGGAAAATCACTTTCAGACTTAACTGCCCATGTAGATCTATTACCAACATTAACATCATTAGCAGGAATTGATTTTGCTTCAGATAAAGTTATGGATGGTACTGATATTAGCTCATATTTAATAGGTGCATCCAAAATAGAGGATCGCTATTTAGTAACAGATACACAACGTATTGCTTGGCCCGAAAAAGGAAAAAATAGTTGTGTAATGGATGGCGAATGGAGATTAATGAATGGGGATGAATTATACAATTTAAGTAATGATCCAGGACAAACCATGAACATCGCAGAACAACATCCGGATAGAGTTTCAAATATGAATGCCTTTTATGAAACTTGGTGGGAAAGTGTTATCAAAGAAGTCAAATATTCAACTATTGATTTAGGTGTTGATGAAGAAGAAGTGATTACTTGTCATGATGCAAGAACTGTAGATTATTATCCACCTTGGAATCAACAAATGATAAGAAATGGAGAGCCCATGAAACCGGCATCGTTTTTCGTGAATTTTGTCAAACCAGGTAAGTACACCTTCAAATTAAGACGTTGGCCATCAGAAAGTAAAATGTCATTAGGAGCTGAAATCTTAGATGACAGACCAGCCACAGAAACTACAGATGCTATTATTGTAGGAAAGGCAATGCGATTTAAAAAAGCCTTCGTAAAGATTGGAAATCAAGAAGTTTCAGTTGATGTTGATAATGCTTCACAATCTACTGATTTACAATTAACTCTTGAAAAAGGACAGACAGAATTATTAGCTTGGTTCGAGCTAGAAAATGGAACTTTAACAAATGCATTTTATGTAAATGTTGAAAAAAATAATTAAGCTAAACAATTAAACAATTAAACAATTAAAAAGATGAAAAAAATTATCGTAGTACTATCAGTAATGTTAATAACACTATCTGTAACAGCGCAAAAGAAAAAAGGTAAAGCTGCCAATAACGATTGTTATTTAACAGAAGCTGCCAAAACATTTGACTTATCTGATGATAAAAAAATTGAATTAAATGAACTTTTAGTACAGGCTTCTAAAGAACGTGCTTCAATTAAGAAAGGCGTTAGAGCTGGAGAAATTACTAAAGATGAGGTTAAAGGAAAAACTAGAGGAATTAATCGTAAATATTTTGCTGATTTAGGCAAATTAACAGGTAAGTCTAGAGAAGAGGTGATGACTTTTGTTAAAGAAGTTGGGAGTAAGTGTAAATAATAATAAGACTTTTAATTAACCATAAACATTATTTCAAATAATGAGAATCATATTTTCAAATAAAATAAATCATCGAGTTTCAACATTGCTCGCTTTAAGCTTTCTGTTTCTTGGAACATTAGAAGCTCAAGACCTGCAAACGGATACTAGAGTCGATGCCAAAAGAGAGTTTTCAAAACTGGATAATAATAAAAATGGCGTTCTTGAAGTAGCAGAGGTCATCCAAATTTGGAAACTTTTAAGAAAATATGATTCTGATAATAATAAGAAGCTTACGCTTGAAGAATATTCAAATTTTGATATTCCATATCTGAAAACTAAGGGAGATATTGAACTTAATGTAAAATACAAAACAACAAAAGAAGAAGATTTGTATTTGGATATTTATTATCCTTCACAAAAATCAGAGGGCAACAAATACCCTATAGTATTTTACACCCACGGAGGCGGTTGGTTTAATGGCAGTAAAGAAAACATTGTGAGATCTCCTGTTGCAGAGCCTTTTTTAGAATTAGTAGAACAAGGCTTTGCAGTAGTTTCAATTAATTATAGACTTACAAGAAGTAAATCTGTATTGATGCGTGATTGTGTTATTGATGCTATGGATGCATTAAGGTATCTCTCTAAAAATAGCGATTCATTAAAACTGGATGCTAACCAAGTTTTTGTTTTAGGAGATTCGGCAGGAGGACATATAGCACAAATGCTATTGCTTGCTAATCCAGATGACTTTAAAGGCGATAAAAAACTTTATGGAAATCAATACAAAGTAATAGCAGGGGTTTCATGGTATGGACCTTCTGATTTTACAATAAAAGAATTATTTGAAACGGATGATGCTAAGAAAGAAGCAGATAGATTTAGCTCTAGAATTACAAAAACAGAATCTAATCCTTCTAAAATGGAGGCTATGTACAAAGAGATGAGTCCTATACTTTATTTAACAAAAGAAAGTCCACCATTGTTCATGATGGCTGCTGATAATGATACCACTATTCCAGTAGGTCATGCGTATCACATAAAAAAGAAAGCAGATGAAATTGGTGCTAACGTCGAAATATTTATAGTAAAAAATGCAGGGCATAATTGGCGAAAAGCAGGAGGACCCATTGACCCAACTCTAGAAGTAATAACCAAAAAAACAGTTGACTTTATATTGAAGTACAACTAACAAATTTTTATTAACTATTTAAACAATTACATTATGAAAACAAATTACAGAATGAAAACAATTAAAACCGGGTTAGCAGTTTTTGCTATGGCCTTGAGCTTTACATTTGTAAGTGCTCAAACGGAAGATGTACTTGTAACTGACAACATTAGAACTATCACCACTAATGTATATGCAGGTGGACCAATTACAATTGAATCAGGTGTACAAAGTGTAGAGGGAACAACATTTAAAATTCAAGCTACTCTTACTCCTAATTCAGCTTTATCAGGTGCTTCAGCATTTATTGAGAGTAATGGTTCTAATAGATATGGAGTTGATGGAGCTGGAATTGAAGGAGACAACGTTGAAAGTATTGAAACTAGTAATTTAACAGTTATTGATTTTGATCCTGGTACAACATCTTACACAGTAGCCGATATCTCAGACTTACATTTTACTGGGATTACTCTTTTTAATTCCAATAATGCTCTTGATCAAATAGTTTTTGATATTGTTGGAGGGTCTAATCCTGGTAATTTTAACATAGGTGTAACGGCAACAAGAGCTCCAACGATTACTTTTGGTGATCCCTATACGAATGCAGCAGCAGTAGAAACCACAGTTGGGAGTACTACAGGGGTAACTGCTTTTACTATGTCTAATGGTACTACAGATGCTGCTGATGCTTACCAAATTATTGGTACTAACTGGGCGCTTACTTTTAAAAAAGACCTTTCACTATCTGTGAACGATGTTATTAAAAAAGGTGCATTATCTATTTACCCTACAGTAGTAGAAAACACGTTTACAGTAAGCAAAGCGTTTGAAACATTACAACTTTTTGATATTACTGGTAAAACAGTAAGAACATTTAGTGCTACTGATGCTTTAGAAGTGTCTGGACTTGTTTCTGGATTATACATCGTTAAAATACAGTCTGAAGTTGGCATAGCTACTGGTAGATTGATTATAAAATAATTTAAAATTCTAAGTTCTAAATCTACCATACTATAATTTTTACCATTTGTTAGTACTATGAAAAGGAAACAAATAAAACATGTTAAAAATAGAGAACGTACTTTACTATTATGTATAGCATGTTTTTTATTGTCTATTTTTAATATTAAAGCCCAAGTACCTGATCCCAATCAAGGATTAAGAGCAGAATGGATGCGTGGTGCATTGGGTTTGCTATGGCTGCCAGAGCGTAATTTTAATGGCAATATAGAAGGTATACGAATTGATGATTTTATAACTCAAATCAATTACCTAAGAACTATTGATTATGTTCAGTTACCTCTAACAAGCCCAAACATTTTTTCTCCAATCCATGTTGCTCCACATCCTATAATTGAAAGTTTATGGGAAAATGATACCGATACAAATGGCAATCCAATTAATTTGGCAGTTCCTAGAGAAGCAGTAGACGATCCGCTTTTAACTTGGCTTAAATCGCTTAGAGCCGCAGGATTAAGAACAGAGCTATATGTAAATTCATATAATTTACTAGCAAGATTTCCAGAAAATGTTCAAGCAGATTATCCGGATGTATCAGCACGTTGGATGGCATGGTGCGATACTAATGCAGAGGCCCAAACTTTTATTAACAGCCAAACGTATCACAGTGGAGATGGCAGGCGTAAATATATGTTTTGCTATGCAGAGTTTATTCTTAAAGAATATGCCATGCGTTATGGAGATTTAGTTGATGCTTGGTGTTTTGACTCGGCAGATAATATTATGGAGAATGAGTGTGGCGACGATCCTGCATCTGGAATTTTGAATGATCAGAGAATTTATCAAGCTTTTGCAGATGCTTGTCATGCAGGGAATCCGAACGCGGCGATATCATTTAATAATAGTGTTGGAGATAGAGAAGGAAACCCGTTTTCAACAGCAACCTTATTTGACGATTATACTTTTGGACACCCTTTTGGAGGCGCCGGTAATATGGTTGAACCTAGAGACCCTTTATATGGTTATAATTTTGGTATCATTGAATGGATGGGAACTTATAATGGATATGCTTTTATAGAAGCAGGCGAATCAAGATCTTGGAATGATAAAGTAGTTTCCCATTTTTTTCCAAAACAAAGTACAACATCTTGGAATGCTGGTAGCGCGCCATGTTTAACGGATGCGGAATTTGTAGAATGGACTACTACTGGGCTTATAAGTGGAGGCTCCATAACATGGGGAACGCCGCTAGTGAGAACAAACTTAGAAAACTCGCCTGTCCTTACATTACAACCATATGCACTAACACAGTTTGAACTTACAGATATTAACCTAAAAGAATTTCAATATCCTGGAGCACCAAATTGGTCAAGACAATATACTATTTTAGCTGAAGCATACATAGGAATGCCATATGCACATACATTAACAGAAGGATTTGATTTTTGGGATCCAGAAGGCAATGTTATTACATCGCTTATTGCTCAAAATAGTTTCCCAACTTGGTTAACGATTACAGAAACAGAACCAGGTGTTTGGACCTTGAGTGGTACACCTAATGAAACGACAGATACAAATTATGAGTTTGATTTAAGAGTTAGTGATGCTTCTAGTGGAAGAAACAGAACGGTGAAATTAGCCGTTTATGAAGAATTTGTGCCTGAACCAATCATAATTGATGTTCAAATACAAGCTACAGAAAACACCACGTATCCATCGGGAGCAGTTACCATGACGGGTACTGCAACAGTTCCTGGTTATGATGCCACTTTTGAAATTGATATAACGGTAACACCTGATGGTGATTTCACAACCTATCCAAATGCCGTAATAGTCTCAGGAACAAGTGATACAAACGGCAACTCCACTACAAAAAGTTGGGGTATAAGTGATGATGGAACAAACGATGCTTCAGGCGATAGAATATTCGCAGGTGAACAACAATTTACTGCAACTATGAGTAATGCTAGAGTAGGAAGTATATCTGGGTCTAGTGGCTTAACAACAGAAAATATTACTATCGATACTTTCAAATCAATAACTATAGTAAATGCTCAGAGTTCGGGTGATAGATTTACGTTCTCAGCTGACGGATCATCAGAATTTCAAATGGGTAAACTAAGTCAACCAACTAGTGTTGTAGATTTAGTAATAGAAGCAGCAGATGCGCAAATTGAGAGTTTTACAATCAAAAATGGTTCTACAGCAACAAACGATAAATGGTCAGTAAATAATATTACGGTTCAGGTTTCCATAGATGAGTCATCGCTAACCTTAGGAATTAATGACCTTAAAAGTATATCAGATACTTTTAGATTATATCCTAACCCTGCAAAAGATAATATTTCATTTAATAAGACAATACATGATGCTAAAATTATAGATTTAACAGGAAAGGTTGTGAAAACCTTTACTGCTGAAACAAAAAGCATAGATATAACTAATGTCGAATCGGGTATGTACATACTAAAAGGGGTTAGTGCTAAAGGTGATCCCATAATAAAAATATTTATAAAATATACTTCATACTAAAATCAACTTTAACTAATTAATAATGAGAATCAAAGAAAAAGCATCAATTTATATGACCAAGAGTAATTTCTTGCTCATACTTTTTTGCTTATTATTTGGAGTATATGAGGTAAAAGCTCAAGTGCCAGATCCCAATCAAGGTAAGCGTGCCGATTGGATGCTTGGTAGTTGGGGTTTAAATTGGAAGCCTGAAAATTTTTATAGTGGTCTTATTGAAGATGTTTCAATCCAATCATACCTCGAAAATTTAAAAGATATTAGAACTATTGATTATATTCAAGTTCATTTAACCGAATCAAATATTTATTCTCCATCTCATAGTGCTCCAAGCACACTTTTAGAAAGTTTTTGGGAAGGAGATACAGATTCGAATGGAAACCCCATTAATTTAATTGTTCCTAGAGCTTCTTCTGGTTCGGATCCTTTTTTAAGCTGGCTAAAAGCCATTAAAGGAGCAGGTTTAAAAACAATGGTCTATGTTAATTCATATAATTTACTAGCACGTGATGAAACAAGAATATCTAATTATTTTCCGAATGTATCAGAACGTTGGAAAAATTACTGCGATACAGATCCAACGGTTCAGACTTTTATTAATAGTAAATCTTATCATTTTGATGGTGTACATAGCAGGAGGCCTTATATGTTTTGTTATGCAGAATTTGTTTTAAAAGAGTATGCGATACGCTATGGAGATCTTATTGATGCTTGGGGTTTTGATTCTGCTGATAATGTTATGGAGGAAGAATGTGGTGATAATCCTGCTTCCGAAGACATTAATGATCAGAGAATATATGAAGCTTTCGCAAATGCTGTGCATGCAGGAAACCCAAATGCGGCTATTGCATTTAATAATAGTGTAGGTACGGCAGCTGCACCATTTACAACAGCAACTTATTTTGACGATTATTGCTTTGGTCATCCATTTGGTGGTGCTGGCAACATGGTAGAAACAACTAGTTTGTATGACAGGAATTTTGGAATATGCGAATTTATGCAAGATAATACTGGGCATCCATTTACTGGTGATACTAGAGCTTGGAATGATAATGTGGTGGGACGTTTTTTTCCAAAATTAAGTACTACTGCATGGAATGCAGGTAATACACCATGTTTAACGGATGAGCAATTTGTGGAATGGAACCGTGTAGGGATAATTAATGCAGGATCTATTCTTTGGGGTACACCTCTAATAAGAACAAATTTACTTAATTCTCCTGTTCTTACTATTCAACCATATGCGCTTACCCAATTGTCATTAACAGACACTTATTTTAAAGAATTTCAATTACCAGGAGCACCAAACTGGGCAAGACAACATACAGTTTTACCAGATGCAACTATAGGAGAACCATATTCACATAGATTAGTTCAAGATATCGATTTTTGGGATCCAGAAGGTGATATAATTACATCACTTTTAACTCTAGATAGTTTTCCAACATGGTTAACTATTATAGAAACAGAGTCCGGGGTGTGGACATTAAGCGGGACGCCTAATGAAACTACTGATACAGAATATGAATTTTATTTAAAAGTTAGTGATGCATTTGGAGGATCTAGTAGGTTAGTTAACATGAATGTTAATGCTAGTTCATTATCTGTGGAAGATATATATCAAGACAATAAGTATGCACTTAAATTATTCCCTAACCCAACATCGGGTAATATTTCTTTTAATATAGAGCCACAATTAATTGAGGTTTACGACATAAGAGGTAAGCTTTTAAAGAATGACAAATCTGGGTCAACTAGTTTAAGTGTTTCTGAGTTAAGCACAGGAATGTACATTATTAAGTTTTTAACTAACGATGGAAAAACATTTTTCAATAAATTTTTAAAAAAGTAAATACTATAAATAATTAATATGAACCTTCCATAACTAGATTTCTATAACAAATATAATGACCACATGGAATCACCATGTGACCCATAAAAAACAAATAAAATAGACACATGAAAACAAAATTAATCGCATTATTATTCATCCTAATATCAGTAGGTTGTAGTTCATCAAAGGCCCAACAACAAGTTGATAAACCTAACATCATTTTCATTTTTGCAGATGATTGGGGCTATGGTGATATAAGTGCACATGGTAGTACCTGGGTAGAAACACCTCATATTGATAAAATGATTAGCGATGGTATGGACTTTGCTAATTTCACGGTAAATAGTCCAGTTTGTTCACCAAGTAGAGTGGCGGTTATGACGGGGCAATTTCCGGCAAGACAATCCATTCATCAACATTTTCAAGGCTGGAAAGCACATGAAAAACGAGGTATGCCAGATTGGATGGACCCAACGGACATGTCGTTTCCTAAATATTTTCAGGATGCTGGCTACGTAACAGGTCATTTTGGTAAATGGCATTTAGGATGGAGATCAAAAGATTCACCTGTTGAAACAGATTATGGTTACGACGAATATGCAACGTTCAATGGTTCGAAAACTATAGATATTCCACATGCAGGATCTGTTGGTGTAGATTATGCTGAAAAATTTATTAAAGAAAACAAAGACAAACCATTCTTTATTAATCTTTGGTTACATGAAGCACATACAGCTCATTATCCTTTAGAAAAATTTATGGATCAATTTGGAAATTTGGATGAACAAAAACAAGTGTATGCTTCCGTTATAGCAGAAGGTGATGAAGCAGTTGGAAGAATCAATAAGCTTTTAAAAGAGTTAAATCTAGATGAAAACACACTTGTAGTATTTTCAACAGATAATGGTCCAGAATGGGAAGGTTCCGAAAAAGAAAAAATACACAGAAAAGATGATCCAGAAGGATTAGGAAAATACTATTCTGTTGGCGAAACAGGAGGTTTAAAAGGGCAAAAAAGATCTTTATTTGCAGGTGGTATTCGTGTGCCTTTTGTTGCCAAATGGCCAAAAGTAATAGCCGCGGGTGTAGAAGACAAAACTTCTGTAGTAACTGCTGTAGATTTATTACCGACGTTTTTTGAAGTAGCAAATATTCAAATGCCTACAGATTATAAACCAGACGGAGAGAGTATGCTTTCTGCTTTTAAAGGAAAAGATTTTAATAGAAGCAAACCCATTTTTTGGGAATGGCGAGGTGGTTCAAAAGAAGAATATACTTGGCCTACACTTGGAGTTAGAGATGGTGATTGGAAATTGGTTGTTGATGTAACCGGAGAAAAGTATGAGTTATTTAATGAAAAAGAAGATTGGAAAGAAGAAAATAATCTAGCAGAAGAGAATCCTGAAAAAGCCAAAGAATTATTAACGATGATAAATAATTGGAAAGCAACACTGCCAACAGAACCAAGAGCTAGTTGTACATCTATAGTAAGAAATGCCGTAAAAAAAGCAGGAAAAAATAAATCCTAATTTATAGGGTTATTTATTCATAATTATAAATATGATTTTAATGAAACATTCAAAAAAAATAGTATCACTTCTATTGGTTTTTGCCATTATGAGTTGTAAACAAAAGCAAAAGGAGACTGTAGAGCAAAACCTAGAGTTAACTTATGAAGAGATGAATGCATCAAAAGACGTTGCTAAAGAAGCTTTTAACGATGCAAAGTATGGCATGTTTATTCATTGGGGTTTATACTCAATTCCTGGAGGTATTTGGAAAGGGAAAAAGATGGAAGAGTTAAAAGGCCCAAGAGTGGCAGAGTGGATACAATTTGGAGCTCAAATTCCAAGAGATGAATATGCACAATTAGCAACCGAATTCAATCCAACGGAGTTTGATGCAGATGCCATTGCAAAATTAGCAAAAGATGCTGGTATGAAGTATTTGGTAATTACCTCTAAGCACCATGATGGTTTTGCTATGTATGATTCTGAAGTAAGCAAATATGATATAACAGATGCAAGTCCATATCCTAAAGATATAGTTAAGGAATTGTATGATGCTTGTAAAAAGTATGGTGTTGATTTTGGATTGTATTACTCACATAACATCGATTGGATGGATGGGAACGATTGTGGTCTTTCGGAGTATATCGCTTCTGGAGGAGAGATGCACGATAGAGTAAAACGTAAAGCAGGTGTTAATACTTGGGATCCAAGCCCAAATACGTTTACAGAATATTTAGAAAATAAAGCGTATCCGCAGGTAAAAGAAATACTAACCAAATTTCCTGATATGACCACATTATGGTACGATTATCCACATTATGTAACTCCAGAACAAAGTCATGAGTTTTACAAAATAGCTTACGATTTACAACCTAATTTACTGGTGAATTCTAGAGTTGGTAATGATTTAGGAGATTTTGACATACCGGGAGATAATAAAATCCCTAATGATCATTTAGCTATTACTAAGCCGTGGCAAACCGTTGGAACAACAAATAATTCTTGGGGTTATAAGTCTTATGATAACGATTGGAAATCTGTAAAAGAATTAATGTTTTGGTTAACAGAAATTGTTAGTAAAGGCGGGAATTACATGTTGAATATAGGCCCAAAGGCATCTGGTGAAGTTCCTCAAGAATCTGTAGATAACCTGTTAGAAGTGGGTAAATGGTTAGCAGTTAATGGTGAGGCTATTTATAATACCAGAAAATGGAAAGTAACTCATGAAGGTCCAACTAAAATTGAAATGAACGGAACACATGATAGAGCAAAGAAGGGCGATTTAAAATTTGAATTTACACCACAAGATTTTTGGTTTACTCAAAAAGAAAACACGCTTTATGCTATAGCATTGGCATATCCAAAGGACAACGAAAAAGTGATTATCGAAAGTTTAACCAAAGAAAATTTAGCAACAATAGGAAGTGTTACCTTGTTAGGTGATAGTTCAGAATTAACTTGGAAGCAAACGAGTCATGGATTAGAGGTACAATTGAATGAAAAAGAAGTAAATCCAAATGGATACGTTTTAAAAATTGAATACTAAAAGTTGTTTCTAGTAAACCTTTCATTTATTAAGTAACAATGAAACATAAAAAAACTAAACTAAACTAAATATATAATGAGAAAAAAAACAAGCATATTATTTATCTTGATAGTGATGAATACTCTTTTTGCATTTGCACAACAAAAAACCGTAAAAGGTAAAATTGTTGATAAAGAAGGTCAAGTATTAATTGGTGTAAATGTTATAGAAAAAGGAACTAAAAATGGAACTGTTTCAGATTTTGATGGTGAATATTTTTTAGAATTAAAAGGAACTGGCAATCAGTTAGAATTTAGTTATATAGGCTTTAAAACAAAAATTGTAACTGTAGATACAGAAGTTTTAAACATCCAAATGGAAGAAAGTATAAATTCATTAGGTGAAGTTGTTGTTATAGCAGGGTTAAGAGCATCTCAATTAGAAGCTATAAAAGATAAAAGAAATTCGGATGATATCATAGAATCTATTACATCAGAAGACATTGGTACCTTTTCAGATAATAATACTGCAGATGCTTTAGAGCGCGTTGCGGGTGTTCAAGTAGAAAGAAATATAGATGGAACTGGGGGAGATAGAATTTCTATACAAGGTTTAGGGCCAGAATTTGTAGAGGTAACGATTAATGGAAGGTCTCCACTTTCAGCAGGAGATGATGGGTATAGTGGTTTAAGACAGTTTAACTTAGATGTTTTACCAACAGAAATTATTAGTGGTGCTACTGTTAATAAAACTGGTGGCGCAGGAAGTAGTGGTGGTATTGGAGGAAATGTAAACTTTAATACTATCAGACCTTTAGATATGCGTTACAAAGGAGGAAAAAAACTTTTTGGTGTGTTAGCTTCTAGAACAACAGCCACTAGTGATAAACCAGAATTTGGAAGTAGAAATTCAATGGCATTTGGAGGTGAAATTACTGATAAACTTGGTGCATTTATTACTTTTTTACAATCAAGTGAGATAACCGTTCAAAATTCATATGGTCTAGGAATTCAAACACCTAGAGATTATAGAATTGATACAAATGATAACGGAGTGTATGATGAAGGGGTTGATACTTTTTATGCTGCTATTGATGGCACGCATTTTGGACCTGCTAATGGTGGTGCTACTATAAATAAAAGAATAAATGAAAGAATAGCATCGTCATTTGGTATTCAATATAAACCAAATAAGAAACTAGATATTATGTTGGATTATACATACACTAGTTTACAGATTGATTCTCAAAGAGATGCTTTGCAAACGTTTTTTAATGGTTTTTATGGCGAGAACACATTATGGGCACCAGATGCCCTTGCTTTTAATGGATCTCATTTAACATATTTTGACTTAGATGGTGCTGAAAATGCTAATTATTTTATAAGAAGTAGAACAAGTCAGACTAAGAATACAACAAAGAGTGGCTTAGGGGGGTTAAACGTTAGATACAATGCAAATAAAAAATTAAACTTAGCTGCAGATGTATCTTATTCTTCTATTGATTTTGTTGGTCAGGTAGTAAATGCTGGAACTATAATATACAACCAGGATTTCGATGGATTTAATCCTCAAGATTTATCGTTAGATGTAAGAGGAGAAAAACCATCCTTTGGATATCCTAATATATATGATAGTAATGTCTATGCTGATGGCGTTCCAAATATAGGAAATGGCATAACAAAAAATATAGGAAATAAATATCAGGCTTCAATAACTGCAGATTATAAATTAAATAGGAACTTTAGAGTGAATGCTGGTGTAACTTATGATTATAGCGATACTCAATCTAGACGATTTTTAGTAAACTCAAATACTTTTGTAAAAGAAAATGGTACTACTGGGCTTACTGCTGAGCAGTTACAGCTTTATGCAGATTTTATTTCTCAAGAGGATAGAACAGATGGCGTTTTCTTAGAAGGAGGTACTGGTTTAGATAATTGGCTAGCTAGTTCGGGTTTTGCACTTTTTCAAGCAGATCCTGAATTTCGTAATTATAATGGAGGAGAAGTTTTAAATTTTGACAAACATCTTTCAGAAATTCCAGGAGAAACGGATAACGTTGGATTTGATCCAAGTAGATCGTATCAGATTGTAGAAAGTAACCTTAAAGCATATTTGGATATAAGGTGGATTACTAAAATTTTTGGTCGTAAATCAGTTTTTAGGTTTTCGTCATCAGTTGTTAAATATGATAATGCATCTTCAGGATTTTCATCGATTGAGTTTTATGATCCTATAGATGATTCAGAGACTGCGGATACTGGTTTTTCTCAATACCTTGTAACAGATAATACCACCACAAATTTCTTGCCAAGTTTTAATGGGACGGTTGATTTAACTCAAAAGTTAAAATTTCGATTAGCTGCTAGTAAAAGATTATCAAGACCTAGAGTTAGAGATTTACTACCTAACAATACAATTAGATTGATAGATCCAGAATCAGAACTATTAGACCCTAATTCTGAAAACTATAGTCCTAATGATCCTGAATTTCGTAACACAATTACAGCAGGAAATGCTGCTTTAGTTCCTAGAACAGCTTGGTCTTTTAATACTGCTTTAAGTTATTATACTAAAAATGGAGGTATTTTTACAGTGGGTGGCTTTTATAGAGATATTAGAAATAACTCGAGTATAATACGACTGTTGAATCAACCATTTCCTAGTGTAGATCAAATAGGTATTGTAGCTCCTGAAGGATTTGAGAATACCTTGGTTGATATTAGGCAACCTGTAAATAATGCATCCAATGCTCAGGTGTACGGGTTTGAAGCAGGGTTTAATCAAGATTTTAGTTTTTTACCAGGTTTTTTTAATGGTTTCGGCCTTTCTGCTAACTTTACCTATTCAGAAAGTGAATTTGTAACAAACCAAGGAATTGAATCACCACTAGGCTTACCTGGAACATCAAAATATAGTGCAAAAGCAATTTTATATTACCAAAAATATGGTTTTACCTTTAGAGCTACAGGGTCTTATAGAAGTAATTATTTAAGCCGTCTTGGAAGTTTTGGTAATATAGGTCAAGATATAACTCAGTATACGGTTGGAAACGCGGTATTTGGATTAAATGCTCAATATAACTTTGGTAAACATGTAACCTTTAATGCGAGTGTTTCTAACTTAACGGGTACAGATAATCAAAAATATTTAGATAACGATGTAAATAATTTTTTAACTTTTACAGCACTACAACCCGAATATACACTAGGTGTGTTGTTTAGATTATAAAAAATTAAATATAAATTTATTAAAAAATTTAAAATATAAAGAAATGCTAAAAAAAATAATATTATCGTTTTTTTGTTTAGTTATTGTGGCTTGCGAGCTAGAAATACCTAAAACAAATTTAATTATTCTTGATATTGATGCTATTTACACACAAACCGGAACAGCTGTACAGGGAGACCATATCGGTGTAATAAAAAGAGTTGCTTCCGGTACACTAGAAGAAGGGGTTTTTGATTTACTTGCAGAAGAAACTTTAGAGGAACCAACAATAGAAGCAGCAGGTTTAGATGGTTTTACTTTTGAACTTATAGACCAATCTGTAGATAATGCTATTGAGATAAGTACCACAGGTGTTATTACTATAAATGATATTAATGCTTTTGATCCTACTAGATACGACCGTATCATTGTAAATTATGTGGCATTTCTTGAGGGTAAATCTAAAGAAGGTACTTTTTTTATTGATATTATTGTTGATACTACAAATTCTGAATTTATAACAGTATGGAACGTTGAAGCAGGAGATACCATTATACTGCCTTTATATGTAGGAGATGATACAGACTATAATTTTACTATTAATTGGGAGAATACTGGAGATCCAGCAGATGACGTAGCCATAACCTCTTTTGATGATCCAGATGCACAGCATACTTTTGCTGATGCGGGTTTAAAAACCATTACTATAAAAGGCTTAATTAAAGGGTTTAATTTTGCTCAAAATGGAGCTAGTTCATCTAATTTAGTTGATGTTAAAAAATGGGGTTTTATGTATTTTGGAAGTCAACCAGGAGCGTTTCAATTTTGCGATAATTTAGTAGAGTTTACAGCAACAGACAATCCTTTAATAGGAAGTACAACCAATATGCAACTCATGTTTTTTAACGCACGTGCTTTTAATGGTGATTTAACGGGTTGGAATGTTTCTCAAGTTACCTCTATGCATTCAACTTTTAGAAATTGTTTTGCTTTTAATGGAGATATTAGCACTTGGGATGTTTCTTCAGTTACTACTTTGTATAGAATGTTTTTTAATGCCTCAGCTTTTAATAGTGATATAAGCAATTGGGATGTTTCTAATGTTACTGAATTTGGACAAATGTTTAGAAGAGCGGATGCTTTTAATGGTGATATAAGCAATTGGGACGTTTCTAGTGCTACTAGTTTTGGGCAAATGTTTAGACAGGCAGCTGCTTTTAATGTTGATATTAGCGGTTGGGATGTCTCTAATGTTACTGGTTTTGCCTCATGTTTTCTTCAGGCATCAACATTTAATCAAGATATTTCGGGTTGGACAGTTTCTTCTGCTACAGATATGACTAGTATGTTCAATGCTGCTACAAATTTCAGTCAAGATTTATCAGGTTGGGATACGAGTGTTGTTGGTAATTGCGGTAATTTTGATGTAAACTCAAGTTTAACTGAAGATCAATTACCTAAATTAGGATGTTTTTCATTCTAAAGTTTACTATTTATAATACAAAAAAAGTAACACCTTCAGAGCTATATACGCTGAGGGTGTTTCTTTAACATAGTTATAAACTATAATAAGTTAGGTTTAAAAAACTAAAAAATAATATGAAAAGAAGAAATGCTATCAAATTAATGGGATTATTTGGTTTAGCATCCTGTGTGCCCACTAAGCTTTTAAGTCAGGTAGTAAATAACACTTGTGATGTATGTAAAAATGCTTGGGAAAGTTTGGGTAAATTTACTAAAACGCGTTACCAATTTAGATATATAGAACCTATTGCTAGTTTGCCAAAAGTATTTATTTATGGAGATTCTGTTTCTATAGGATATACAGAATATGTTAGAGCGTCTTTAAAGGACAAAGCTTGTGTGTATCGTTTGCACACAAATGGGCAATCAAGCGATTATTTTATTACTCGAATGGAAGTAATGAGGAAAAAAATGTTTGAGCCTTTTTTAAAAGGAGGTTGGGATTTTGAATGGGATGCCATTCATTTTAATGTTGGATTACACGATTTAAAATATTTGGCGGATAATAAATTAGATAAGAAAAACGGAACACAAGTTTCAACTTTGAAAATTTATGAAGAGAATTTGCATAAGATTATCAACTACCTTAAAACCACGTATCCAAAAGCAAAGTTAATATTTGCGACAACAACTCCAGTACCAGAAGGTGCAGATGGCAGATTTGCAGGTGATTCTATAAAATACAATAACGTAGCATCAAAAGTAATGAATGAATATCCAGAAGTTATTGTAAATGATTTATTTACATTTTCAACACCTATTTTAAAGGAACATGGTGTAAAAGCAGGAGACGTTCATTATAAAGCAGAAGGTTCACGTTTACAAGGAATTCAAGTTGCAAAAAAGATTGGAGACGCAATAGGAGTAACACCTATCGATTGCCCTTCAACTGATGTTATTAATGCACAATTTAAAGCATACGAAACTAAAAAGAAGAAATAATGAAATATAAAAATATTTTATTCATTGTAATGTCATTTTGGCTTTTAAGTTTACAATCTTGTAACGCTCAAAAGCAAAAAGAAAAAAAGCCAAATATCATTTTCTTTTTTACCGATGATCAATCTTATGATACTCAAAGAGACTTCGGGAATCCAGATGTAAAAACGCCAAATCTAGATGTTTTAGCAGATAATGGGGTATTATTTCAACGTCACTACAATACTACAGCAATTTGTATGGCTAGTAGAGCGAATGTCATGACAGGGCAATACGAGTATAAAACAGGATGTAATTTTGATCATGGTTCTTTAGGTACAAAACAATGGTCTACGTCGTATCCTGTATTGTTAAAAAAAGAAGGTTATCGAGTTGGTTTCGCTGGCAAGTTTGGTTTTTCTGTTTCCGACACTAACGAAGGTTGGAAAGATGAAGGTGAAGTAGCGAAAGCAGATTTCGATTTTTGGGGAGGCAGCCCTGGACAAACGTCCTATAAAACCATCGAGAATGAATCGATGGCTAAATACGCTATAGATTATCCGCATAGTAGTCGAGCTTATGGAGCTGCCACTATCGATTTTATAAAGGGGTCTTTGGACAAGGAGCAACCTTTTTGTATGAGTGTCTATTTCAAGGCACCTCATAAACCAGCAGAACCAGACCCAGTTTTTGATTCTGTTTATGAAAATACAGTTTTTAGAAAATTACCTAATTACGGAAGAGAAGCAGGTAAACACCTTGCAAAACAATCTAGAATGGGAAGGCAATACCCAAGATTTGAGACATGGGGATATGATAAAGAAGATACATACCAAAAAGCTCTACGAAAATACAATCAGCTAATTTATGGTGTAGATTATTCTATAGGCATGGTTTTAGCAGAACTAAAAAAATTGAATATAGATGATAATACCATCATAATTTTTTCTTCTGATAATGGATACTTTAACGGCTCACATGGCTTAGGTTCTAAAGTGCTTCCTTACGAGGAAGGCGCTAGAACGCCGCTTATAATAGTTGATCCACGTCAAAAAAATAAAGCTGTAAAAACGGCATCTTTATCAGGTAATGTAGATATAACTGCAACAATACTTGATTATGCAGGTGTTGCTATTCCATCTATATACGATGGAAAAAGTTTAGTTCCCATTGTAGAAGATCCAAAGAAGCAAGTAAGAGCATCACTTCCCATTGTTCAAGTTTGGGGACCAAAAGCGACACATTGCTTAACAGTTATGGATAACCAATATAAATATGTGTATTGGTATTATAAAGAAGAAGGGAAGGGGATTTATCCTATAGAGGAACTTTTCGATATAGAAAATGACCCTTATGAAATGGTGAATATAGCTAAACTATCAGAACATAAAATTCAGCTAGATAAAATGAGAAAGCTTTATGATATACAGTTAAATCATTGGAAAAGTGATGGTGTAAAATATAATGGTTATGAAAAATACGAATCATTATTCCAAAGACACTAGTGGTGTAAAATAAACTTTATTCAATAAATAATTAACATAAAGCTAAAAAACTAAATTTAGGAGAAACATTATAACCACATGCTTACTTTCTTTGCCTTTTCTCAACAGAGAACTATTAAAGGGAAAGTGCTTTTCTGAAATAGATTGACTAAAAAACAAATATGAAATCATTTTTATTAATTATTCTTCTGTTTGTAAGTTTCTCTTTTTTCTCACAAGAAGAAAATAAAGATATTTTATTAATACACGCGGCACAGCGTGATTCGCAAAATGGTGTTTTCCCTTCTACTGGTAATGAGACTTATTATGATCAATTGATTCAGATGAGTAATTCAGATCTCACTATGGAATACATAGCAGAATATTTACAAGGACTGTTATCACTTACAGATAACTATTCTGATATGCAAGTGGACGTTAATAGTGAAGGTTATGCTAACTCACTGGTAGATATTTACTATGATCCTCAGTTTGCAAGTGTCAAATCTATGATTATTAATGGCGGTTATAAATATGTGATCTTCTTTGATTCAGAGCAGGCTTATACCTACCCAGAAATCATGTATGAGGCCTGTAAACAGTTTACACAACCCATTCTGGAAGCTGGAGGTACGCCTATGTTAATGATGAATTACTCATCTTATGTTACTGATGTTAATCAATTAGGAGAGTTTACCTATCGCGCAGCAAATGGAAATGGAATAGAAGTGATTCCCGCAGGTTATGCTATAGATGAGGCTGGTTTACAAGGAAGAAAAGTTGGTGACGAAAGAGCTGAACAGGCTATGATAAGTGCAAGTGCTATTTATAGAAAAATTACAGATTTAGATGCAGCTGATGCTAATTACGTACCCACTTATGAACATACCAATATAAACCCAGCTTCTCAATACACATTATCAAACACCAGAATCACTCAACTAGCTAATTACGCTACAACTGCTGTAGATACTCACAAAACGGTTAACCATTATAGTACCAGTTATGAGAATGATGGAGCTGTGGTCTATCGTAATCTTAATATTGCAAGTGCACCATTTAATAATGAGGTTAAATACTTTTACAAAGGAACTAGTACTCATGATTTTACAAAAGATAGACTTAATACCATTATTGGTAATTCGTTTACAGCTACAGAAAGAAAATTGAGTAAGCAAGTATTTAATACAAGAGATTGGACTGTTGATGATACAGCTCTTAGAGCAACTCTTTTTGCAGAGAATGCTGATTTAGGTGTGTTTTTATATGTTGGAGGAAGTGATCCTGATGCTGATGCTCAGGATATTATCAATTCAAATCAAGCAAACATGATACCTCTTGTTTTCGACTGGATAAAAGGTTTTGATAGCGCCAGTGGTATTACTTCAACAGCAAATGCTCTTAATAATGAAGTTTGTGCTGCTTTATGGTATAACTATCACTTTAGAGGTTGGAAAACAATTCCACTTACAGTAGGTATGGGGAGATTAAATGAAACCTTTTCAAATTTCATTGCTTCTGATGATGCCATACACATTTCAGATCCACTTGTTTATATGAATGCTTCAATGATGATTGCATCTTCCATGGGAACGGAATTACCCATCCCAAATAATTTACCAACAAGAAGAGGAACTTGGACACAAACACAACTTGAAACTGCAATTGAAATAGGTCATGATCTTATAAAAGAATTGGCGCATATGTCTGAAACATTTAATTATGTTCCAGATAGTGATCTCTTAATTGGAACTAAATCCATTCCTAAAGTTGTAGTAAATGAAGCATTTAGTTATCAATTAATTGCGCTTGGAGGTACAGGTAATTATACTTGGGAGCTTATATCAAGTGCACCACTTCCTGATGGATTATCACTTTCTACTGATGGTGTAATTTCTGGTACTGCAACTACTAATTTCGAATTTCAAAATGTTGCTTTTAAAGTAACCGATGATGTTGGTGCATTCAGAAAAGTTGGTTTAAACCTTTTGTCTACTTTGGATGCATTAAGTATTACATCGATAGATAATGCTTCTGATAAAAATATGTTCATTTACCCAAACCCTATTAATAACAAGGAGTTAAATGTATTGTTTACCAATAAGTTAATTAATAGTATTAAACTCGAATTATATACCTGTGACGGTAGGCGTTTAATTCAAAAAAACTATAGCAGCACTGAACAACACCTAAAAGTGAATGTAATTAATATTCCTTCAGGTATTTATTTCCTGATGATAAAAACAGGTAATACAATCAATACAGAAAAGATAATTATAAAATAGAATATCCGTCTTATGTTAATGTTGTTAATTAATTCGGTCAGCTTAATTATCGGGCAGGATAATAACTTAATAACAGTAGATGCCTTGTTAGAAATTGGCATAGAGTCAAAATCATATTATAGTTCAATATTTAAAAAAGCCATAGCGTATAACCTTCAGAATTAATAATAAAATAATGATTGATATGAGCAACTAACTCATGTAAACCCTTTAAATTTCAAGGCTTTTAGGTTACTCTAATCAACTTGTCTGAATCGCCCAAACGTAAAGCACGATTAGAGTAAAAGTTTATCAGGTGTTATCTTTTAAATTTATTAGATTTTAAAACTTAAAAACATATCTCGAATACTCAAGTTTAAAAGCATTATGTGCAATAAGCATAAGGAAAGTAGTGTCTAAATCTTTTGGATTTATGCTAATAAAAGTAAAAGCAGGAAATCAAATATTTGTGGACGAGAAGCCTAAGTTTTCAACTTAGAAACAATAAAATTATTATGGTTAGCATAAAAAAAAATATCACAATATTCTGTTTTATGTTTTTATTAAACAATATAATTCAAGCTCAAGTGTTTTTCGATGAAACATCGTCAAACGAAATAAAGTCTATAGAAGGAGGAGCAACTTGGAGTAACTCATCAAGTGGAGATTTTGTGTATAACAATAATGGATCTAATACTCAAAATAGAGCATTATTGTATTCTACATCAGCCTACAAATCTGAAGATGGATTTAAGCTAACGATTGAATATACCACAGGGTCAATAGGAGATATTGCTGGACATAATTTTTCTTTTGGTTTAATCAGTGATGAAACGGACCTATCTACCTATACAGGATTTAACCCTTTTAGAGCAGATGAATCAGTTTACAGTATTGGAGTCAATCTTACAACTGTTGGTGATGAAACAGCAAGAGGGTTAAATTTTACCGATGGAACGGAACGTATGACATTGGATGAATCTGGAACTAGGGCACAGTTTGTTGCTGGAGAAACCACCAAGATTTTCATTGAGATTGGGGAAGGTGGCTTTTGGTCCTACTACATCAATGATGTTTATGAAGCCTCTGGAGCCATAACAGAAGCGATTGATTTGAGTAAAAGTTATCACATGGTCGTTTATGCACAAGGTGATAATGGTCTAGAAAAGTCAATTCAATCCATAAAATTAGAAAAGCAATACGCTCCAGGAGAACGTGCATTGGATAAGCGAGGCAATTGGTCTGCAAATGTGTCTTTGGTTACAGATCCAGATAAATTACTCAGAACTGTTGATTTAACAGGACCAACAGGATATAATTCTGGAGCAACACAATCTCCTCTTCACGCTGTTCAACATAAATTACTAGAAAGACTTGCTCTAGAAGGCGCAGATGGTAATGCAGCCCCTATTGATTTGATTACACCTGCTTGGGGAGATTTAAATTCAGATACACCAGATGATGACTTTTATCTTGATGAGATATTAGCAATTAAAGCCAGAGGTTATAAAGTTTTGGGATATACTAACAGTAAAAATATGTTGGGAGTGAGTGGTGAAGACTATAATGAAATAGTAAGTCGTTGGAAAGAATGGTGTGACACTGATCCCGAAGCACAAGCTTTTATTAATAGTCAACCTTATCATACAGGTATTTGGAATACAAATACTCAGCAGTATGAAGATGCAACAGCTACATTTCCAGATAGAAAGTATATGTTTTGTTATGCCGAGTTTGTTATAAAAGATTATTCTTTGAGGTATAACAAACACTTTAGTTCTTATCAGTTTGATGCCGCATCTACAGTATCCTCAATTGGAGGCGATAATGCTACCAGTGGTATTATAGAGGAGCAAAGAATTTATCAAGCCTTTTCAAACGCAGCTCGTGCAGGTAATCCAAACCTTGCCGTTTGTTACAATATTGGTCGTAGCTCTGTAAATTACAATAGTTTCCCTTTTGCACCAGCTGTACGATTTGAAGATTATACTTTTGGACATGCATATGGAGGAAATACAGATCATGGAAATAAAGAAAATGGAGCATATGACAGAAATTATAATCATATTACTCGTATCATGGAAACTAACGGCTATGTGCACGAAGGAGGAGGTTGGACTTGGGATGATAAAATTATAGGAAATTTTCACTCTAAATTATCTACAACTGCTTGGGGAACTGGACCTAATCCAGGATGGGAAGAAGATGATATAGTGCGGTGGACATGGGAAGCGTTAAACGCTGGAGGTTCAATGGTTTGGTCAGGTTCTTTTACTACCCTAACTGGGGACCATATAGAATATAGGCCTTGGGCTTTTGATTTGCTAAAAGCAATAGATGATTATTTAGCTAAATACCAATATCCAGACACCCCAAACTGGGCAAAAGCATATACAATCTTACCGCCAGCTTATATAGGGCAAGCTTACTACCATACTCTTATGGAAGAAATAGATTTTTGGGATCCGGAAGGCGATGATATTACAATGTCATTAATTACAAATGCCCCATCATGGTTAACTATTAGTGAAGACCCGCAAAATCCTGGACATTGGATATTGAGTGGGATACCTAATGAGGATTCAGAGACGTTGCATAACTTTGAATTAGAAGCTACAGATGTTAATAGTTTTAGTGGAGTTAGAGATGTCGTATTACAAGTTAATGAAGGTGTTAGTGATTTGACAGATCCGGGCGATGGAACTCCTGTTTGGATATCAAATCCAATCGAGGTTGATCTTTCTAAATTCGAAGAGCTTGGATTTAGCCTAACCCGTGGCGTAGATTTTGAAGATTTTGATGGAGATGATTTAATTTTAGAAATAGTAGGTGATGCTGCATGGGTAACATTACAAGAATTAGCTCCAAATGTTTGGAGTTTAGATGGTGCTACGGAATGTTCAGGTTTATATGAATTAGAGTTGACATTAAGCGATGGTTTTAATACAACTTATACTACGGTGGCTATTAATGTTGTAGCACCTCAATTTCTTGATTTAACTATGAAAACTATCAGTTCAGCATCTTGGGAACTTTCAAATGATGGTCAAGTTTCAGAAGCATATACTTTTAGTAGTGCTTCACAATATTGGCGTAGAGCAATACTCTATTCTACGGAGTCGTTTCAATCAGAAGAAGGTTTTGTTTTAACGGTAAATTACAATACAGAAGTTATATCTGATACTGGAGCACATAATTTATCCTTCGGACTTGTAAGTACAGATACAGATTTGGAAAATTATCAAGGCTTAGATCCAGTTGGTTATAACGGTATAAATCCATTTGGGAGTGATACAAGTGTATATAGTCTTGGAGTAAATTTAACCTTAGATTTAGGAGCAACAACGCGAGGTCTTAACTTTACAAATGCAAGCACAGTTGCTAATCTAGATGTTTCAGGAACAAACGTACAATTTGTTAATGGCAATGTACCTACAGAAGTTACAATTAAGATTGGTGAAAATGGCGCATGGAGTTACTTAATAGCTGGAGTAGAAGAAGCTTCGGGTGTAATTTCAGGAGGCTTTGATCTTACAAAAAGCTATCACGTTGTTGTTTATGGGCAAGATGATAATGGTGGAGGAAAAACAATTAATAGTGTATCCTTAGATACGTGTTCAGGAGCTAGTGGAAATCTTTCAGTAGATGACATATCCATATCAAACAATTTTAAGTTATACGGTAACCCTATTTCAGAAAAATTTGAAACAAACCAAATATCTGATAAAACGATTATTTATGATCTAAACGGAAGAATTGTAAAATCATTTAACGCCATTACCAATAGTTTTGATGTTTCTGAGTTAAAAACGGGTATTTACATAGGCAAGTTTAAGATAAAAGGGCAAATAATTAACAAAAAAATCATTAAAAAATAAGAAAATAAAATTGGCTTCAATATTTAATTTAAAGAATTTTCCAAAGAAAATCTGAGATTAAATGAAAATAAATAAAATATATCAAATGATTCTAAATAAAGGGATAGTGATTGTAGTGGTAATAGCACTTGGAGCATGGTATTCAGTTAAAGAAAAAAAGGAAGTTAGTGAACTAAAGGCTAAAAAACCTAATGTAATTCTGATTATGACCGATGATCAGGGGTATGGAGATTTGGCATGTCTTGGAAATCCGATTTTAAAAACACCTAATCTGGATAAATTACATAGTGAGTCGGTAAGACTTACCAATTTTCATGTAAGTCCATTTTGTACACCATCAAGAGCGGCGCTTATGACTGGACGTTACCCAGGCAGAACTGGAGCATACCGTACTAGTAGTGGACGTACCATGTTACATACCGATGAGAAAACGATAGCGAATGTGTTTTCAGAAAACGGGTATACTACCGGAATGGTTGGGAAATGGCACCTTGGAGATAACGCCCCACATCGACCACAAGATAGAGGGTTTCAGGATGTAACTTGGCATAGATGCGGAGGAGTTGGTCAAGCTTCGGATTATTGGGGTAATGATTATTTTGATGATACCTATGAAAGAAATGGAAAATTTGAAAAATTTGAGGGGTATTGTACCGATGTATGGTTTAAAGAAGCCATTGATTTTGTAGATAAGAACAAAGAAGAGCCATTTCTACTCTATTTGGCTACCAACGCACCGCATGGACCTTATATTGTTGGTAAGGAATGGAGTGAACCTTACAAGGAAAAAGCTGATTGGAAATGGGGGCCTGAATTCTATGGTATGATCTCCAATTTTGATTATAATCTAGGTGTTCTTAGGGATAAACTTGCCGATTTTGGAATAGCTGAAAACACTATTTTGGTGTTTATGACTGATAATGGTACTGCAAAAGGAGGAAGCTTTAAAGGACTGGATTCAGAAGCATTAAAGGGGTATAATGCTGGTATGCGGGGTAAGAAATCTTCGGTTTATGAAGGAGGTCATCATGTACCATTCTTCATTTATTGGCCTGCAGGAGGACTTCAGGGAGGGAAAGATGTTGATGCACTTACAGCTCATATCGATGTATTGCCGACATTGGCTGATTTATGCGAAATACCAATTTCAGACTCGCACAATCCTGATGGAATATCTTTCAAACCAATTTTAAATAATTCAGATACTACTAAGAAGAGAGAACATCTAATTGTTCAATTTCAAGGAGGACCATATTTCGATGGTTCACCAAAAGCGTGGGAGCATACATGCATAATGAAGGATAACTGGCGACTAATCAACGGAACAGAATTATATGACATTCAAAAAGACCCTAGTCAAAGAAAAGATATCTCTTCCTCTAATCCGAAAAAAGTAGAAGATTTACGAAAATTGTATCCATCGTTTTGGAAATCAGTTTCACCACGTATGACACCTGTTTCTATTGATCTTGGAAATTCGGATGAGAATCCTATAATCTTGTGTTCGCAAGATTGGTACTTGCCAAAAGGAAACCCACCATGGAATTTTAATTCAATCAAAAAATTGCCCTCAGTTACAGGGCCATGGATGGTTAATGTGAAAGAAGCAGGTCTATATCGTATTACGCTTCGCCAACTTCCTAAAGAAGTAGATCAAGTGATTGAGGCGGTACGTGCTAAAATACAAATAGCGGGAAATGAGCAGGAAATAGTGGTCGATCCTGGAAGTAAAGGTGCTGTTTTTGAGTTGGAACTCCCAATAGGAAAAACGGAACTTATTACATATCTCTATACGAAGGAAGGAAAAATGGGAGGGGCTTATTTTACAGAAGTTGAAGCACTATAGGGTGAGACGACTTTATGGCCTTACTATGGGACAAGGGTTTTCGAAAGTAACAAAGTTATCAATTTTATAAATAACTTATGAAATAAATATGGATAGTAAACAAATAAGACCTTATTTAAAAACAGTAATTAGTTCAGTCGTTTTATTGATGCTGTTTGCGTGCAAAAAGGATTTAACAATTAAAGAATCTTCTTTTAGTCAATCATTAGTGCCTGAAAAATTTATTCTGTCAGCAGAAGAAGGTTGGTGGAATTGGGGAATGGCACCTATTTACGATGAAAAAGGAAAACTACACGTTTTTATGTCTACCATTCCTAATAGTGGTCGTTGGATAAAAGACAGTAAAATTGTTCATTTTGTAGCAGATGCTCCTGAAGGTCCCTATCAATTTGTTGATACTACGTTTTCGAGTCCATCAGCAACCTATCACAATCCACAAGTGTCAAAAGTAGGAGATAGCTATGTTATGGTTTATTTGATAAAGGACAGAACAACGCCAAGAATAGCTCAACAAATTGGAATTGCAACTACTAAATCTTTAGATCAGTCATGGATTGAAAGCCCGCACAATCCAATTATAAAAGCATCAGGAATTATGGACGGAGCTCCTATTATCCATGCTTCCAACCCAACTTTTTTGGTAGATGAGGATGGACAATACAGAATCTATTATAAGTCTGTAACGGATAAGTACAAACCGAATCAGTTTAGAGAAATTTCCTTGGCAATAAGTGATAATTTAGAAGGTCCTTATGAAAACTACAAAAATAATCCACTAATATCTTATGCCGATTTAGGGTTAGATATAGAAGATCCTTATGCTTTTTATTACAAAGGAATGTACTATTTAATTGTTGAAGATCGAATGGATGTAAAAAGTGCTTTGGAAGGAAACTCTAAATCTTTAGGGAAAAAAGAACTAGGAGGAAAACGTCCAGGATTAATTTACAAATCAAAAGACGGAATACATTGGAAAAGACCTGAAATAGGATACAACACCAACACCCATTATTTTAATCGAGAATTAGCTAGAAGTGAACGTCCTAATATTTTATGGAAAGATGGGAAACCAGAGTATTTGTTTTTGGCTTGTCATGATGAAGACCCAACGGCAGGGTATTTTTTGAAAATAGAAGATTGGAAATAAATGACTCTGAGCGATTATGAACAAATTATCAAAATAAATATAATGAAAAAGAATATTAAAATTTTATTAGCCATTTTATTTGTTGTGTCAACTTCAATTATAAATGCACAAGAAAAAACACCCAAGATTAAGTCGCCAAATATTATATATATATTGGCTGATGATTTAGGCTATGGAGATGTACAATATTTTAACCCATTAGGAAAAATATCAACTCCAAATCTTGATGAAATGTCAAAAAATGGAGCCGTATTTACGGATGCACACACGTCATCATCAGTATGTACACCCACTAGATATGGGATATTAACGGGTCGATATAATTGGCGATCTAAGTTGAAAAAAAGTGTTTTGAATGGATATTCAAAGTCTCTCATAAAACAAGAGCGTATAACCATAGCAGAAATGCTGAAAAAGCAAGGGTACAATACAGCTTTTATAGGAAAATGGCATTTGGGTTGGGATTGGTCATTAAAAGAGAATGAAAATGTTGAGAGTAATATTAAAAAAGTAAATGGTAACACAGTCGATTTTAGTAAGCCTATTCAAAATGGTCCAAATTCTCATGGTTTCGACTATGCTTTTGGTTTTTGCGGTTCACTGGATATGCCACCTTATGTATATGTAGAAAATGGTACACCTACAATAGTGCCAACAAAATACACAAAATCAAAAGGTATGAAAATGTGGAGAAATGGTTTAACATCCAATGATTTTTCTCACAATGATGTCTTGCAAAATATAACAAATAAAGCAGTTAATTATATTGATAAAAACGCTAAAGCAGAAAAGCCGTTCTTTTTATACCTTCCATTACCTGCACCACATACACCTATATTACCTACAGAAAAGTTTTTAGGGAAAAGTAATACTAACATTTATGGAGATTTTGTAATGCAGGTGGATGATGTTGTTCGTCAGGTTCGTGAGATCCTTGTTCAAAAGGGAATTTCAGCAAATACACTTGTTGTATTTACGAGTGATAATGGTTGCTCACCTAAAGCAGACTTTAAAGACTTAGCTACATTTAATCATTATCCAAGTTCTGTGTTTCGTGGGTATAAGGCAGATATTTATGAAGGAGGTCATCGCGTTCCTTTTATAATTGAATGGCCAGCTAAAGCATTGAAAAAAACAAGTTTTGATAACATGATTTGTACTACAGATTTTTTTGCTACTTGTGCAGAAATTACAGGTTACAAATTGAAGGACACAGAAGGTGAAGATAGCTTCAGTATGTTAAGTCTTATTACAGGTGAAAATGATAAAGATATTCGAGAGTACATAGTCCATCATTCAATTGATGGTATGTTCGCTATCAGACAGGGAAATTGGAAACTCTCTTTTTGTCCAGGATCTGGTGGATGGAGTGATCCAAGACCAAGATATATCAGAAAGAATAAGATGGACTTGCCGCCAATGCAATTATTTAATTTAAAGGATGATATTGGTGAAACTAAAAACTTAATTGCTGAATATCCTAAAAAAGTGATACAATTAAAAACGGCTTTAAAGAAAATAATTTTGGATGGAAGAAGCACGCCAGGTGCAGTTCAAGAGAATGATGAGGTAGAAGGTTGGTCACAAATTAATAGCATTGTCAATTAATAACGAGTTATTAAAACCATGTTTTTAAATAAAATTAATTTAGAATGAATTTGTATAAAAATAAAATAGTTGGGAGTCTCTTCGTTTTAGGATTATGTTTGTTCGCTAAATTATCAGCACAAAATTTAATAAAACATTCAGAAAGAACAATTCATCCTTATTGGCCATCAAAAACATGGCAACTTAGGGCTGATGATATTACGACCATTAATCTTGCCATGACACCAGATGTAACTAAGGATCATCCTATTTTTAATCAAGAGTGTATTGAAATTATAAAACAGGTGCGCAAGGCAGTAAAAGGATATTAGAATAATAACACTTATTTAATCATAAAAATGAAAAATACAAAAATTCTTATAACGCTATTATTCTGTGTGGTTTTCACAGGGTTTAGCCCTGCTATTTCACAAGTAACCTATAAAAACAGTGATGGAACTGTTTTTGTACCCAAAAATTTTTATCCAAAATTTAGTTGGGAAACAACACCACAGTATTTTATGTTTCAAGATAAGAACCGCTTATTAACTCCTAAGGAAGTTGCATTTATAGCACCTCGTACCGATTTTATTTGTATAGAAAAATCTCACGGTAAAAAACGACTAGGGTCTGCTGAATTAGGTGCTAAAGAGGAAGCTAAAGCTTTTAGAAAGGCAAACCCTGATATTAAAGTATTGTTTTACTTTAATGCTGCTTATGCCTGGACGTATACTTCTTATACCAAAGATTTTTCAGAGAAAGGTGTTGAGAAACACCCAGAACTAAAAAAGTTTTTAATAACAAATAAAAAAACAGGAAAGCTGGCAGAACATTTTGGAGCTTTTTGTTATGATTTATTAAATCCTGAATTTCGTGAATGGTGGGTAGAAACAGTTGCCAAAGGAGTTAGAGAATCTGGTTGTGATGGAGTTTTTATAGACCAGATGCATGGAAATAGTAGGTTTCGTAAAGAAGATAAGCCCGAAATTGAAATTGCAATGGGTGAAATGATGGCTGCGCTTAAGGAGAAAATGGGAGCTGATAAAATATTATTAGGGAACAATGCCAATAATAAAGATGCAGGATATGTGTATCCTGTTTGTGATGCTGTAATGTTTGAAAACTATTCGGCTTCTAGATATACGAAAGAAAGTTTACTAAGTGAGTGGGGGGATATGTTAAAGAATGCTAAAGAGGGAAAAATATCTGTTTTCCGTCTTGGAGTTGATGGAGCAGGAAGAGGACATATTAAGCCTAATATGCCCGAACTGTCTAAAGAGAAGTTGGAATTTGCTTTAGCTTGCTATTTAATTGGAGCCGAACCTTACTCGTATTTTATGTACAGTTGGGGATGGAAATTGGCCACAGGACCTTTAGTAGATTATCCTGAATTACAAAAACCTCTTGGTGAACCAAAAGGTGGATATATAAGAACCACTTCAGAAGGTTGGGAGTTTACACGTGAGTTTGAACATGCTAGTGTTTGGGTGAATACAGAAACAAGAGAAGCTAAAATATCTTGGAAATAAGAAAATTAGTTTTAATTAAAATAGAAAAATTTAAAATAATTAAAAAATGAATAAAAAATATAGGATCAATTTTTTTGTTCATCATCTGTTAATGGTGATGATTTTTAGTGCCACTATTTTTGTACATGCTCAAGAGAAGGTAAATGTAACCAACTCTGATAGTACTAAAAAAATACTACGCCTTTGGTACAACGAAGCTACTCCGAATACTGACAAGGGTTGGGTGAATCGTTCCATCCCTATGGGTAATGGTTACATGGGGGTTAACGTTTTTGGGGGTACAGCAACAGAACGTATACAAATTACGGAGAATAGCTTATATGATAATGGTGAAAAGGATAAAGGTTTAAAACGTAGAGGGTTGAATAACTTTGCTGAAGTATTTATTGATTTCAATCATAATAAAATCAAGGACTACAAACAGGAGTTAAACCTAAACAAAGGACTTTCATTTGTGGAATATGAAAATGATGGTGTAAAGTACAAAAGAGAATATTTTACTAGTTATCCTGATAAAGTGATGGCAATCCGTTTGAGTGCCTCAAAAAAAGGAGCATTGTCATTTACATTACGTCCTACCATTCCGTTTTTAGGAGAAGGTAAGTCTGGTTCTATATCTGCAAAGGGAGATGTTATTACACTTTCTGGTATTATGGAACACTATAAAATTATGTACGAGGGACAGTTTAAAGTGATTCCAGAAGGAGGGAACTTAAAGACCAATAAAAATGGAACTATTGATGTTTCTGATGCGGATAATGCAGTAATATTGATTGCGATTGGAACTAATTATGAGTTAAACTCACAAGTGTTTTTGACTGAAGATACAGCACAAAAACTTGCAGGATTTCCGGATCCACATAAAAAGGTGACTTCTTATCTTGAAGATGCAGCAGCTAAGTCTTATGACAAATTGTTAAAAAATCATCTAGCGGATTATACAGAATTATACGGTAGGGTGAATTTTGATCTTGGAGCTGTGGAACCGAATATACCAACAAACCAATTGGTGGATATATATCCTAACAAAGCTTCTAGTAAATATCTTGAAGAACTTGCTTTTCAGTACGGAAGATACTTACTCATTTGTTCTTCTAGAAAAGGTTCACTTCCTCCTAATCTTCAAGGAATTTGGAATGTTTACCAAAGACCACCATGGTCTTCTAAGTATTTGCACGATACAAACGTACAAATGGCTTATGCACCAGTTTTTTCTACCAATTTGTCTGAGTTGTTTGAATCTTATACCGATTATTTTAAAGCATTTGAACCACGTCAACGTTTGTATGCAACAGAATATGTTAATCAGTATAATAAATCTCAGCTAGATCCGAATGGAGACAATGGTTGGTCTGGTCCATTTTGGAGTAGCCCTTATGATGTGCCTGGTAAAAATAAGGTGGCTGGTTTTGGAACGGGTTCTTGGATTGGGCTACTATTTTGGGATTACTATGATTATACTCGTGATACCGATTTATTAGAGAAAAAGGTATATCCTGTCATTTACGAACAGGCAAACTTTGTATCTAGATTCGTAACCAATACAGAAGGTATTTTATTAGCCAACCCTTCTTCAAGTCCAGAACAAAAATTAAGAAATACGGTGGGAACTACATTTGATCAACAAATGTTCTATGAGAATCATCATAATGTGATAAAAGGTGCTGAGGTCTTGGAAAGATCAGATGCTCGTTTGTCTACATTTGAAACTCAATTACCATTGTTAGATCCTATTCACGTTGGGAAATCAGGACAGATTAAAGAGTTTCGTCAAGAAGGGTTTTTTGATGATTTGGGTGATCCTAGTATCAATAAGATAATTGATACTAACCATCGTCATGCTTCCATGTTATTAGGATTGTATCCAGGAATATTAATTACAGATAAAACACCTGCATGGTTAGATGCAGCTGAAGTTAGTTTGATAAAACGTGATCATAAAACCAATATTGGTTGGGCACGTGCAGAAAGAATTGCTATGTGGGCAAGAGTTCACGATGGTGAAGAAGCGTATTCTTATTATCAAGAATTATTAGGTGAAAACTACATGCATAACTTGTTTAATGATCACAGAGGAGGTCAATTATTTCAAGCCGATGCCAATTACGGTGCTACAGCTGGGGTAGCCGAGATGCTATTACAATGTCAAGACTATGTAATATCTCCATTAACAGCATTACCTAAAGCTTGGTCAGAGGGTAGCTATAGCGGTATGTTGGCTCGTGGTAATTTTGAGGTTTCAGCAGCATGGTCTAAAGGTCAGGCGAATGAGTTTAAGGTGTTGTCTAAATCAGGAGGTGTTTTAGAATTTAGATATCCAAATGTTTCCAAGGCGATGATTAAAACATCTGAAGGTAAGAAAGTTAAATTCACACAAAAAGATAGTGATCAAGTGAGTATTGAGACAATTGCTGGGAAGACTTATGTAATCAATGCCATTCCGCAATATATTCCTGTTGCATCACCCTCTAAGTTGAAAATAGAAAATAATGAGAATCAAATTAAACTTTCATGGAATGCAAGTAAAGATGCAGTATCGTACAATATTTATGGTGCAGTAGGTAATGCATCAGATTATAAGCTAATCGCTTCTAAAATTGTAGATACTGATTTTAATTATAATACTTCTGACCTAAAACAGTTTAGCCAGATGACGTTTAAGGTTAAAGCAGTACGTAATGATGGACGTGAAAGTGATAAAGGAGCCACAGCAATATATCTATTGCCTTAATAAGTAAAAGAAAGAAGATGAAAAACAAATTAATTTTAGGAATAGCAACGCTTTTATTGTTTTCAGTGAATGCACAGACTTCAAAAAACAAAAAACCTAATATCATTTATATCCTTGCAGATGATTTAGGAATAGGAGACTTAAGTGTTTATAATGAAAACAGTAAAATTCATACGCCACACTTAGACAATTTAGCTGCTGAAGGAATGCGATTTACAGATGCGCACACCTCTTCATCAGTTTGTACTCCAACCAGATATGGTATTTTAACAGGTAGGTATAACTGGAGAACACCATTAAAACAGTTTGTTACTTGGGGTACTTCACCAATGTTGATAAAAGATGATCGCTTTACCGTAGCAGATTTATTACAGCAAAATGGCTATAAAACGGCAAATATTGGAAAGTGGCACATGGGGTTAAATTGGACTCTGAAAGATAGTAGCCAAGAATTAGAATATTACTCAGGAGTTAAAGACAAGTACCCAATGGAACAATTGGATTATTCTAAACCCTTGAAAAAAGGAGCCTTAGATTTAGGTTTTGATTACTCTTATTTATTAGCAGCTTCGTTAAATATGCCTCCCTTTGTTTATTTAGAGAATGATAAAGTGGTGATGGAACCAACAGGTATATCTGAACAAAAAAGGAATGAAAATAAATATGCTTATTGGATAAAGGGACCTGTTTCTAAAGATTTTGTACATGAAGAAGTATTGCCTGTTTTTGTAGATAAAACTGTTTCATATATCAAAGAAAACGCAAAAGATGAGAAGCCTTATTTTATCTATCTTCCTTTGCCTGCACCACACAATCCAATTTTACCTATTGCACCTTGGAAAGGAAAAAGTAAAATAAATCCTTATGCAGATTTTGTTTTAATGATTGATGATTTAATGGGGAATATATTTAAAGCTATTAAAGAAAGTGGAGAAGAAGATAATACCATTGTTATTTTTACAAGTGATAATGGGTGTGCTGCAAATGCCAATTATGGAGTATTAAAAGCAAAAGGGCACAACCCTAGTTATATCTATAGCGGAAACAAAGGAAGTTATTTAGAGGGAGGGCACCGTGTTCCGTTTATTGTAAAATGGCCTAGCAAAATTAAAGCGAATAGTATTTCTGATGCAACAATTTGTACGACTGATTTTATGGCAACTTGTGCAGATATTGTAAATTATAACTTAAAAGATAATGCAGCAGAAGATAGTTACAGTATGATGCCTTTATTGTTGCAAGAAAAAGGGTATGAAAGAGAAGCAACTATTCATCATAGTAAAGAAGGGGTTTTTGCCATCAGAAAAGGAGATTGGAAATTAATTATAGATGCTAATAAAGGTTTAACGGCAGTTGGAAAACCAGATAAAAAAAGCAAGGATTTGCCTGAGCTTATATTGTATAATTTAAGAACAGATGTAGGAGAGCATGTGAATTTAGCAGACAAAAACCCTGAAAAAGTAAAAGAACTGAAAGAATTATTAATCAAACAAATTAATGATGGAAGAAGTACGCCTGGTAAAGTCCAAAAGAATGATGAGATTGATTTTCCTTGGAAACAAGCTGCTTTTGCTCTAAAATAAATGATAACAACTAAAATATAAGTTGTGAAAAAACAGATGTTTATGAAGATTTTCTTTTCAAATTTATTAGTACTGATTTTTACGATTTCAATGTCCTGTAATTCGCAGAATAAGGAAATTAGTATGACATCACTTTTGAACGAAATGGTTGATCGAGAGAAGATAGCAAGTTTTCCTCAAAAGGACTTTCGTTTAAAACAGGAAAGTAGCTATAACCGAGCTTCTAAAAGTCCTCAAGATACAGTAGGGTGGTTTACAAACCATGATTTTAATCGTACTGAAAAGGATCATAATTTTTTACGAATTGAAGAAAATAATGGTCAAAAAGAATGGGTGTTGATGGATCATCAGGGTGCTGGTGCAATCGTTCGTACCTGGATGCCGTTTAGAAGCACGAAAAATCCAAAAACAGATATTATCATCAAATTTTATTTGGATGGAGCAACTGAGCCAGCTCTTGAAGGAAATATGTTAGGCCTTTTAGATGGTACCGACCTTTTTCCTTTTCCTTTGGCACATAAATCTTTAAGATCTGCTGTTTCTTTTTTTCCTATCCCTTATGCAAAAAGTTGCAAGGTTACAGTTACAAATCGACCTTTTTTTTACCAATTCACTTATAGGGAATATGAAGAAGGAACAAGTATAAAAACCTTTACTATGGGAGATTATCAAAAAGCAAAACCCCAGATAAATGAAGTTTGTGAAACGCTTTTGAATCCTCAAAACACAATAACTGGCAAAGCGGTTAAATTACAGAGTGTTTTAGCTAAGAATGAAGAAAAGTCAGTTGTATTGCCAGAAGGGACTTCGGCTCTCAAAAATCTTTCTCTAAAGCTTGGTGATTACTCAGATTCTACAGTAACACGTTCGGTTATTCTTAAAATAGAATTTGATGGACAACAAACAGTTTGGTGTCCTATTGGCGATTTCTTTGGATCAGGTATTGGGCTAAATCCGTTTAAGGGTTGGTATCGTACGGTGACTGAAGAAGGAACGATGTCTTGTCGTTGGGTAATGCCTTACCAGAAATCAGGAAAGGTAACTGTTCTCAATCTAGGTGATAAACCTGTAGATATTCAATTAGATGCTACCGTTGGAGATTGGGAATGGAATGAAAACAGTATGTATTTTAATGCTGCATGGAGAGGGCAAAACCCTGTGCCTACTAGACCTTTTTCAGATTGGAATTATGTAACACTTAAAGGACGTGGTGTATATGTGGGAGATGCTTTAACCATTATGAACCCTGTTGAGCAATGGTGGGGAGAAGGAGATGAGAAAATATGGGTAGATGGTGAAGATTTTCCATCCATTTTTGGTACCGGTACAGAGGATTATTATGGATATTCTTGGGGAGGAATGAGTACTGATTTTTATGAACATCCATTTCATGCGCAGCCATACAGTCACAAGTATAATAAGTTAAATAGAAAAACGGAAATAGGGGAACGAAACACCAAAGGATACAGTACAGAAACGCGTACCCGTTCGCTGGACGTCATGCCATTTGGAAGTTCATTACAATTAGATATGGAAGTTTGGAGTGGAACAGATTGTGATATGGCTTATGGTGTTGGAGTTTATTGGTATGGAGATGCTACAACTACTTCAAATCGTACTCCTGATCCAAAAGGGGTATTATCTGCACATTAAAATAATATAATTATAAAATATAAAATAGTTCAAAATGAAATCAATTAAATATTTACAGAGCGCAGTTCTATTATTGCTAGTGGCTTGTACAGGAGTAAGTCAAAATAAAGGACTTAAAAACACCAAACCCAATATTATTTTGGTCATGACAGATGATCAAGGAATGGGAGATTTGGCATGTATGGGAAATCAAGTATTAAAAACCCCTCATATTGATGCCTTTTACGGTAAATCTACCAGATTTACAGATTTTCAAGTAAGTCCAACATGTGCCCCTACTCGTTCATCATTAATGAGTGGAGCTCGTCCCTTTGAAGTAGGAGTTACACATACCATTATGCAACGTGAACGTATGTCTTTAGATGTGTTTACCATGCCTCAGGCTTTACAATCTGCAGGATATAAAACAGGTTTGTTTGGAAAATGGCATTTGGGTGATGAAGAAGCATATTTGCCAACAAGCAGAGGTTTTGATGAGGTATTAATGCATGGTGGAGGTGGAATTGGACAAACCAAGTATGGTGATTTTCCAAAGAATGAAGAGAACTTATATTTTGATAACGTATTGCTTCATAATAATACCATTGTACAAACCAAAGGATTTTGTACAGACGTGTTTTTTGATGCAGCAGAAGCTTGGATACAAAAACAAGAAAAAACAGAGCAACCTTATTTTGCTTACGTGGCTTTAAATGCTCCACACGCACCATTAGTGGCTCCTGAAAAATATAAAAAACGTTTTTTAGAGTTAGGATATGACCAAGGTACTGCAGGTCGTTATGGAATGATTGAAAATATAGATGATAATTTTGGGGAATTGATGCAGAAATTAGAAGCATGGAATGCCTTGGATAATACCATTGTTATTTTTATGACAGACAATGGAGCGACACATTTAAAAGGAACACTTAATGGAAAGTCAGTAACACATTTTAACGCCAACTTACGTGGAGGGAAAAATTCACCTTTTGAAGGGGGAACACATGTACCTGCTTTTTGGTATTGGAAAGGTAAATTTAAAGAAGGAGCTGATGTGGATGGATTGACAGCTCATATAGACATGTATCAAACTTTTTGTGAATTAGCGGGAGTAAAATTACCTAAGAAAATGCAAACGTTAAGTGGTAAATCTTTAATACCGCTTTTAGAAAACCCTAAAGCAGACTGGGCAGATAGAGAATTATTTATTCACTGTGGACGATGGCCTAATGGTAAAAGTGATAGCTTCAAATACACAAAATCTGCTGTACGTACTCAACAATGGCGTTTTTCAAACAACAAAGAACTTTTTGATATTTCTGTAGATCCTTCAGAAAAAAATAACGTAGCGGCAGAACATCCTGAGGTAATTGCAGGAATGCAAAAATCGTATAATAATTGGTGGGAACATGTAAAACCTTTAATGGTTAATGAAGGTTTACCAGTTGTGGCTCCAGAAGATCAACCTTTTGCAAAGCGTTACAATAAGCAGTTAAAAGAACAAGGAATTCCAGAATGGGCTCCAAAGGAATCTAAAAATTAAAGAGGATAACTAACACATCAACGTTTATTATAAATGAAGCGTTTTAATGGATGGTAAACGTTGATGTTTTGGTTTTAATACTTTGAAAAATAACTTATGAAATATGTAAAGATTATACTGATTTTTGTTTGCTCAATGTTTGAATTGTCGGGTTTTGCTCAACAACCAAACATTGTTTTTCTGATGACAGATGACCAGCGATGGGATAATTTTGGATGTTATGGAAGACCAGAGTTTAAAACGTTAAATATTGACCGATTAGCAGAGGAAGGAGTTGTTTTGGATAGAGCCTATTATGCTATTGCTATTTGTATGCCTAGTAGAGCTACGATAATGTCAGGTCGTTATGATTCAAATCATAATGTGGATTTTTCCTACCCAAATAACCTTACATTCTCAAAGGCGGATTTTAAAGATACTTATCCAGCGCAATTAAAACAATCTGGATATCGTACAGGGTTTATAGGTAAGTTTGGTTTTCCTGTTACTGACGATACTTATAGGGCAACAGGTGGCGTTTCAGGTTATGATATGCAAAAAAATCTGGGAGAATATTTCGATTATTTTGCAGGTAATGGAGTCCATTTTAGAGGAGCTTTTAAAATGTGGCCAGAGGATGAAAGATTAAAGGAAATTTATCATAAGGATAGACCACTTAATGAAAGAACATTAAAAACGGGAGATGCGATGATCCATTTTTTAGATACACAGCCTAAGGATGAACCATTTTGTTTGTCAGTTAGTTTTTATGCGGTAAAAAATGACAAAGATATAGACATGTATCCTCCACATGTAAAGGAGTTTGAGAATCAAGATTTTAGTGTCCCAGAAAACTGGGTGGAAGGAAAAAACACGAAACTACCTAAATTACTTGATAATTGGAGGGGTGTGCCACTTCATATGCAAAGAACATCAACCCCTAAATTATATCAAAAATTAGTAAGAAGATTTGCAACTCAAGGGTATACTGTAGATCAGCAAGTAGGAAGACTGGTGGAGAAATTAAAAGAAATGGGGATACTAAATAATACGATTATTATTTACACGAGTGATAACGGCCGTTATCATGGTTCACATGGCTTGTATGATAAATCAATTCTCTATGATGAATCTGTAAAACAGCCGTTAATCGTTTTTGATGGTCGTATAACGAAAGAAAAACAGGGATATCGAGAAAATGCATTCGTATCCTCAGTAGACATCGCACCAACCATATTGTCTTTTGCAGGTATAGAAGCTCCTGAAAAGATGCAAGGAAATAGTTTTAAAGGAATATTAGATCATACTCAAAATAGAGATCTATGGCAAAAATCGGTATATTCAGAAAGTCTTTTTATTACAAATTTACATTCTAAAAGAAAATATCCTGATTTTGAAATAGCAAATCAAAATATAATTAAAGCGAATAAATCTTATAGATCTAGGGGAATGAGGGATGATAAGTATAAATACATTATTTATTATGAACATGATCCAGTTATTGAAGAATTATATGAAGTAGACAAAGATCCTTATGAGATGAATAATTTAGCAAATGATAAAAAATATGTTGAAGTATTAGCAAAACTTAGGATAGAAACTGAAAAGAAATATCAAAGTATAAAAAAAGAAGAATAGCCTAAGTGTTATAGCATGTGAAAATGACCAACATGATGATCATTTAATTGTTTATAGGGGTAAAAAAAATTATAAATAAATGTGACTCCGTTTTTTAAAAATAACGGTTAGTTTAATTAAAAATCAATTAATAAAATATATATAGTATGAAAAAAAATATGTCAATTATTTTCTGCTTCTTATTAGGAAGTCTTTTATCTACAGCTTATGCCGTGGATATTTATGTAAGTACCGAGGGTTCTGATGAAAACAAAGGAACGGCAAACAAACCTTTAGCAACATTGGCTGCAGCTCAACAAAAAGCACGTACTTATGCAGGTAAAGAGTCTGTAACCATTTATTTTGCTGATGGGGTTTATTATTTATCAGAAACAATTGTTTTTTCGCCGGAAGATTCAGGATCAGAAAAATATCCGATTGTCTATCGTGCTCAAAATGAAGGCGGAGCTGTGTTAAGTGGTGGAGTAAAATTAGCACTTACATGGAAACCTTATCAAGATGAGATTTATCAAGCAAAAACACCAAAAGGAATTGTAATTGATCAAGTTTTTGTTGATGGATTGAATCAACGTATGGCTCGTTACCCTAATTATGATGCCACTAAAAAAACAGATGCTTATCAAGGATACGCAGCCGATGCTTTTTCTAAAGAACGTGCTGCTGGGTGGCAAAATCCTAAAGGAGGTTATATTCATGCCATGCATTCAAAAGAATGGGGAGGATATCATTATATCATCACAGGAAAAAAAGGGAATGGAGAGGTAACTTATGAAGGAGGTTGGCAAAACAATCGCCAATTAGGGATGCATCCAGAATATAGAATGGTTGAAAATATCTTTGAAGAATTAGATGCATCAGGAGAGTGGTTTCATAATGAAGAAACACAGACTTTATATTACAAACCAGAATCCTCTACAAATTTAGAAACAGCCAAAGTTGAGGTGGTTCAATTAAAGGAATTGATAGATTTTCAAGGTGAGATAAAACATCCTGTAAAATATATTACGTTGCAAGGGTTTGTGGTTAAACATGCAGCTAGAACATTTATGGATACCAAAGAACCAATGGTACGTTCAGACTGGACTATTTATAGAGGAGGAGCATTTAAATTAACAGGTACAGAAGATATTCAGATTTTAGATTGTGAATTTGATCAAGTGGGAGGAAATGCCATTTTTGTAAATAATTACAATCGACGTACTTTAATCAAAGGGAGTCACATTCATCATACAGGAGCAAGCGGAGTTTGTTTTGTGGGAGACCCAAAAGCTTTGCGTAACCCTTTGTTTGAGTATGGTGAAAAAAATGAAGTTTCAAGAATTGATAAAACCCCTGGTCCTAAAACAGAAAATTATCCTGCATTAGGTACTGTTGAAGATTGTTTGATTCATAATGTAGGAACTGTTGAACGTCAACCTGCAGGAGTACAGATTGAAATGGCTATGGAAATAACCGTTAAAGATTGTTCTATTTACGATTGTGCTCGTTCTGGAATTAATATTGGAGATGGAGCTTTTGGTGGACATATTATTGATAGGTGTGATGTTTTTAATACGGTGTTAGAAACACATGATCATGGTTCTTTTAATTCATGGGGAAGAGATCGTTATTGGAGGCTTAATAATTTTGATATCAATAAATATCCAGAATTACCATTTGCAGATGCAATAAAAACTACTACCATTAGAAATAGTCGTTGGAGATGTGATCATGGTTGGGATATTGATTTAGATGATGGTTCTACCAACTACGATATTTATAACAATTTAATGTTGTCTGGTGGTTTAAAACTTCGAGAAGGATACAGAAGACGTGCTTGGAATAATATTACGGTAAACAATACTTTTCATCCACATGTGTGGTATGAAAATAGTGGAGATGAGGTTTTTTCTAACATTTTTATGTTTGTTTATCAAGGGGTAAAAGTACCAACGGCAAATAATACAGGAAAACGTGTTGATAGTAACCTTATATTTAATTCAGATTTAACACAAAAATTTGGATGGGATGAAAATTCAATTGTAGCAGACCCTCAATTTATAGACCCAGCAAATGGAGATTTTAGAGTAAAAGAAGGTTCACCAGCCTTTGATATTGGGTTTAAGAACTTTCCGATGGATCAATTTGGAGTTAAAAAGCCAAGTCTAAAAGCAATTGCAAGAACACCAATAATTCCTGCTTTAGGAGTGTCAGAAACACTTAAAAATAAAGGAAGAGCAAATAAGGGAAGAAAACCTACTTGGTTAGGAGCTACTGTTAGTAGTTTATCAGGAATGGAATTTTCGGCTTACGGAGTTTCTAAAGAAGATGGTGGTATTGCTTTATTAAACGTATCTAAAAAATCTAAAGCAGCCAAAGTTGGTTTGTTAGAAGGAGATTTAATTTTAGCAGCAAATGGTAGAAAATTTATGAATCTGAAACAGTTTTTTAGATTTATGAATAATATAAAAGACTCAGAAGTTACTTTAAAAGTTGTAAGAGAACAAAAAGAGATAGAAATTAAAACGGCTTTATAATTTTAAACTTAACAGCAGAACTATAATTATGAGGTTAAAACTTTTTATATGCTCAATTCTTTGTTTGTTACTAAACCTTTCTGAGGTTTCGTCTCAAACGTTTCAAAAGAATAAAGATTTGTTACTAGCAAATTTCGATTTAAAACCTGATGAAGATGATATTATGGCTGCTGCTGCTTTGGCTTGTATGCTAAAACATGCAGGTTTTGAAGGTGTAAATTACTATGCTGTAGCTGGCGCTTATGGAGATCAAAATCATATATTCATTACAAAGGGTGTGCCTGATTATTATAATAAGTTGTTTGGTCCGGAGAATTTAAATTGGACCAACGCACATAATTATTGGAACGAATCTGTTGCTAGGGTAAAAAATAAAGTTGTTACTGTTTTAAATTCTGGTGGTAAGATTTTTGTTCAAGAAGCAGGACAATCAAACTTTACGTATGATGTATTGCAGGCTGTAATTGCTGAAGGAATTGCGATAGCTGGTATTAAAAAAAATGTAATTATTGTACAACATAGTAATTACAATGAAAAAAACACAACGCCTTCAAAATTACTGTGGTTAAAGGAACATACAATTTATAAAAAAATTGATGATGGAAACACTAGTGATAATGAAACTCCAGGGTATCGCTCTAAAGATACGAAATGGTTAGCGCTTGCAAAATCGACTGAAAACCCAAATAAAGTTGCTAGAAATATTTGGATGTTGGCGGATGAAGTTTGTGATTCATGGGAATCTACTTGGACAAATAAATGGATTGCTGCAGGAGGTGTAGATTTTTCTGACTGTGTCGAAAATTGGAACATATTCAATCTTGGTAAAGAGAGTAATGATATTGCTTCTTTCTGGAATACATATGTCACAAATAAATAAAATGAGAAATAATGAGAGTAAAAATATTCTTTACAGTTTTAATTTTGGCATTGCAACTGACTGCTCAAAACCGGCGGTCAAATCCATTTGTAAGCCACATGTTTACTGCAGATCCTTCAGCACATGTTTGGGATGATGGACGGTTATATGTGTATCCATCAACAGATAATGCACCACCCAAAGGTTATAAAACTATGGATGGCTATCATGTGTTCTCAACTGATGATATGATTAAATGGAAAGATCATGGCGAAATTTTACATTCAAGGCAGGTTGATTGGGGACGAGAAGAAGGTGGCTTTATGTGGGCACCAGATTGCGCATATAAAGATGGTGTATATTACTATTATTTTCCGCACCCAACTGGAGCAGATTTTAGAAAAACTTGGAAGATTGGTGTAGCGACAAGTTCCAAACCAACAACAGATTTTAAAGTACAAGGCTATATTGAAGGACTAGAAGCATACATTGACCCTTGTGTATTCATTGATGATGATGGTCAGGCTTATTTATATATAGCAGGGCATAACCAGTGTTACGGTGTTAAGCTCAAAGAAAACATGACTGAAATTGATGGAGAACTCATCAAACAAACAGGGCTTGATGGTTTGCGTGAAGGTCCTTTTGTATTTAAACGGAATAACATGTATTACATGATTTACCCAGATGATTTCCCGAAATTCAATAAAATGCGCTATGCCATGAGCAAAAGTCCGTTAGGCCCTTGGGAAAACAACGAAGTCTTTTTAGGTAGCACAGATGTGATTACTACGCATGGCTCGGTTGTAGAATACAAAGGTCAGTGGTATTTATTTTATCACAACGGCAATCTATCTGGTGGTATAGGCCCAAATCGTTCTATTTGTTTTGATCCTATTTTTTTTAATGAAGATGGTACGATTAACATGGTAGAGCAAACATTAGGTGTTCAATTACCAACTTTTCATAAGGAAATTAATTTTAATGGTATGATGGGTGCCTTATCTGAAGGCGATTATAATCAAGCAGAATTGCAAAAACAAGGTATTCAACCAAAGAATATTTCTTCTATTGAAATTCCAAAAGGATATAAAATTGAAGGCTTTGAAGAAGATAATTTCACAGGGAAATCTTGGGTTTTCGTTGAAAATAGAATTAATTTGAATGCTATAGGTTGCAAAGCTGTTATTAAATCACTTAAAATTTCAAAGTTTAAAGATGAAAACCTCGTTAAAAACGCGTCTTTTGAACTTGCCACAGAAGAGCATATTAAAAATTGGATAAGTCGTTCTGCTAAATTTTATAACAGATTCTTGGATAATTCAGCAAAAGGATATTATGCGATGCAATATAAAGGTAAAGGGAATGCAAAGGCAAATACTCAAAATATAGAACTGACTCCAAACACCAATTATCAACTTAGTGTAAAACTAAAAGTAGATTCTGGAACAAATGGAAAAGTAATTTTTGATACCAACGGAAGCTTTGATGAATCTTGTAAATTTGAGTTGGATTCGAATACCAAAGCTGATAAATGGGTAGAATTCAAAGGTGTATTTAATAGTGGAAATTTGTCAAAAATAGAGTTACGTTGTTTAATGTCTGATGATTTTAATGGCGTTTGTTATTGGGATGAAGTAATATTAAAAGCGAAATTGAATGAAACTACAATGGATTATAATATTGATGCTATTTTTTGGATGTCAGTCTATTACACCTCAATCAACAACTAACTTAAAGGCGGATTTCTACGTGTCGACCAAAGGCTCTGATAATTGGTCTGGAACATTAGATAATCCGAATGCAGAAGGTACCGATGGGCCTTTTGCAACTTTGGAGCGTGCAAGAGATGCTGTTAGAAAGTTAAAAAAAGGCAAATTAAAAAACATCGTTGTTCTTATTCGAGAAGGCGTGTACCAACTTAAAAAAACGGTTGTATTCGGTCTGGAGGATTCCGGAGAAGGTGATTCAACCATTACTTATTCGGCATATCCTAGAGAGAATCCCGTGTTCAGTTCTGGGCAGGAAATAAACGGTTGGAAAAAAGAGACTTCAGAGCTTACTGGATTACCAGACGAAGCAAAAGGAAAGATTCTAGTAGCAGATGTTTCTCATAAGTTTTTAACACTTTATGATGAAGAAGGTATGCTGCCACGAGCTCGATCTGATAAATACAATGCTTTAAAGGGAACTAATTCTAATGAGCTCTATTTTTCTAAAGGGGAGTTAAAAAACTGGACAAACATTAAAGATGTAGAAATTTTTGTGCGTCCAACCCGAGATTGGATTGTAAATATGCTGCCATTGATTTCAGTTGATCAAGAAAAAGGCGTTGCTCGTACAGGAGTTCCTGCCACCTATGCCATGCAAAAGAAAGGGTATTGGGTAGAAAATGTGTTGGAGGTATTGGACAAACCAGGAGAATGGGTATTGAACACAAAAGAAGGGAAAGTTTATCTATGGCCACGAAACGATTCATCTGTGTTTGCACCAAGACTATTAGAACTGATTCGTGTTGAAGGCAAAATTGATTTTGAAGGTCCAACAGATATTCCTGTTCGAAACCTTCATTTTAGTGGTCTTACTTTTAAACATGCCGAACGTTATACCTTAACCAAAGATGATGCAGGTTTACAACACGATTGGGACATGCTCGACAAGAATAACGCTATGGTGCGTTTACGAGGTGCCGAAAATTGTGTGATTGAAAATTGCCATTTTTTACATGGAGGAAGTGGTGCCATTCGAGTAGATTTATATGGAATTAATAACAATATATCAAGTAACCATATTGAGTATATGGGAGGTGGAGGTATTCTGCTTTGCGGTTATGGACCAGGAACAAAAGATGTAAATAAAAAGAACACTGTATATAACAATAATGTGCACCACGTTGGTGAAATATATTGGCAATCGCCAGGGATATTTCTTTGGAATAGTGGTGAAAATCGAGTGGCCAACAATTTAATTCATGATACGAATTATTGTGGCTTAATTGTTTCGGGATGTGTTATCCGATTTTTTGCACACAATAAAAAACGCGAGCAATTTCGAGCCATTAGGTGGCATGAAATAGGTGAATTGCCCAAAGAACTAACAGCAGATGCAGTACGACCATATTGGCACAGTAGAAACAATATTATTGAATACAACGAAATTCATAATGTGATGAAAAAGTTGGGTGATGGTAACGGTATTTACATTCGTGCTGCTGGACCCGGTAACATAATCAGACGTAATTTTGTACATCATCTCGTTGCCGAAACAGGAAAACAAAGTGGTATTAGAACTGATGGCGGACAAATGGATGCACTCATTGCCGAAAACATTATCTATAAATGTACTTCACAAGGGATGACCTTAAAATTGAACAACCGTTTTGAAAATAATATTATTGCAGAGGTTATTGCGCCACCACGAGGCGTCTATTTAAAAATTGTTGAAGGTCCAATGCATGGTGCAAGTAATAAAAAAAATATTTATTATTCAACTATAGATAATATCACCTTCATTTCTCAACCTTCACCAGGCAAAGGATTAGTAGGTGAAGATAGCCGTGGCAGAGTACCCGCTACAATGAAAGATGTGGATTCTGATTTCAATATTTATTACTGTAAGGCAAATAATAGTTTGGCTGAAAAAACGTTGAAAAGTCTTCAGGAAAAAGATAACTCAGACATTAATAGTATTGCTTTAGATCCATTATTTGTAGACCCAGAAAATGGTGACTTTAGATTTAAACCAGATTCACCTGCAATAAAAATGGGGATAAAACAAATAGACATTTCCGAAATTGGATTACGTACCGAAGTTCAAAAAGAATAAAATTATTGAAAACTAAATATTTAACTAATAAAACAAACACCATGAAAAGACAATTTATTATAATACTAATGCTGATAGTTGGGTTCGCATGTAGCAGCTCGAAAATAGTATCAGAAAATAAAGCTGATTTTTATGTATCCACTCAGGGGTCAGACCAATGGTCTGGTACATTGGCTAGTCCAAACGCAGAAGGCACAGATGGTCCTTTTGCAACATTAGAACGTGCTAAAGATGCTGTACAGGATTTGAAAAAAAACAAATCAAAAGATATTGTAGTACACATTCGAGGCGGAGTATATAAATTAGATAAAACGGTAGTATTTGGTCTGAAGGATTCTGGAGACGGAACAGCAACAATAACCTATGAAGCTTATCCCAATGAAACACCAGTTCTTAGTTCAGGACAGGAAATCAAAGGTTGGAAAAAAGTAACTACCGAAATTAAAGGATTACCAGAATCAGCAAAAGGAAATATTTATGTAGTAAATGTTTCTGATACCTTTTTAACACTCTATGATGATGAAGGGATGCTTCCAAGAGCGCAATCCAATGGTTTTATTGCTGAAGATAAAACTAATGGTAGAAATAGAATCCATTTTCCTGACAATGCATTCAAGAATTGGACTAATATGGATGATGCTGAAATAAAAGTAAGACCGCATCATGCTTGGATAACAAATATGCTTCCTGTAGAATCTTTCAATGAAAAGAAACAAATTGCTAATACTTCAATTGATGCAACGTATGCCATGAATGTGTTGCACTTTCTTAAAGACACTGAAAATATTTGGGTAGAAAATGTTATTGAAGAACTAGACGAACCAGGTGAATGGGTAATAAATACTAAAGAAGGCAAAGTATATCTTTGGAAACGTAATGAGTCTCCAGTGTTTGCACCTACATTAAATGAGTTAATCCGTGTTGAGGGAAAAATTGATTTTGATGGGCCTAGAGATATTCCTGTTCGAAATCTAGTTTTTAGAGATTTAACATTCAAGCATGCTAAACGCTATGTGTTAACCAAAGATGATAAAGGGTTACAACACGATTGGGATATGTTGGACAAGGATAATGCCGCTTTAAGATTTCGTGGAACAGAAAATTGTGTGATAGATCAATGTCATTTTCTTCATAGTGGAAGTGGTGCCATCCGTGTAGATTTATATGGTATTGGGAATACGATTTCAAATAATCACATAGAGCATATGGGCGGTGGTGGAATTCTTTTGGCAGGATATGGTCCTGGTACTAAGGATGTCAATAAAAAGAATACGGTTTATAATAATCATATCCATCATGTAGGAGAGGTGTATTGGCATTCTCCTGGTATTTTTCTTTGGCAAAGTGGCGAGAATCGAGTAGCTAATAATCTCATACATCATACGGATTATACGCCGCTAATTCTATCTGGCTGTATGACAGATTTCTTTGCGAAGAAAGGAAATGGACGTGAACTCGTTCGTACCCTACGTAGAGATGAAATGCCAGAATTTGAAGAGGGGTTAAGTCTTGAAGATGTATTACCTTATTTGCATACACACGATAATATTATTGAAAACAATGAAATTCATCATGGGATGCAGAGACTTGGAGATGGCAATGCTATTTATATTCGTGGAGCTGGTAAGAATAATATCATTCGTCGTAACTACATCCATGATATGGTTGCGGATATGATTATGCAAGCGGCTATTCGTACAGACGGTGGGCAAACGGGTACTTTGATTACTGAAAATCTTATTTATAACGCCACTTCACAAGGTATTCTTACGAAGCTAGATAATAAAGTGGAAAATAATATTGTTGTCAATATTATTGCACCACCGCGTGGTTACTATTTATCAGTACGGGAAGGTCCTTTGACTGGTGCGTCAATTAAGCGTAATATTTTTTATGCGATATCTAAGGAAGCAAGTTTTATTGATGAATTACCTGCAAAAAGAGACGGAGGGTCTGAAGACAGAAGAGGGCGTTCATTGGCTCGGGTAATGGATGCGGACACCGATTACAATATTTATTTCAATACAGTTGATTTAGAGATGGGTAAGGCTTTAATTGAGAAAAATCAAAAGAATGGTGTGGATTTAAATAGTCAAGCGGTAGATCCTCTATTTGTTGATCCTGAAAATGGCGACTTTAGGTTTAAACCAGATTCGCCGGCATTAAAAATGGGTATAGTTCCAATTGATTTATCCAAAGTTGGATTGAGAAAGGAGCTAGAATAAGTTTAGGCGTATAGCAATTTAATTATTTGGTGTATTTAAACTTAATAAATACACCAAGCTAAAAATATATAAATGAAAACACTATTAAATATATACTTATTTGTTTCGCTATATTTTCATATTCTACCTCGGTTCTGTCGCATTAATTAGGAATCGCCGTTTTTTTTTAAGAGAATCTGATTTAAAGAAGCTAGAGCACAGAAAGTTTTAAATATTGAAGATTTAGGTTTCAAGATTTGATCCTTTCTAATCATATTTATTACTTCTATCGTTCTTTGTGCTGACTCAAATTCTTTAAACCCTGTTGAAATTGGACTTGCAATAAAAAGGAGGCGGAACAAAAGTTTAAAAAAAAAGGAAAACGCTCTGGATATAAGAAGTAAATCCGTTTTAATTTCTTTCAGGATGATTTATCTTGTAATTTATCTAAATTATAACAAGCTAGATAATAAAATCTAAAAACGACCTCCACTAATTTTTAGCATGAATTGTTCATTAAATTTATAGTGGTTTGTGCTTCTTTGGGGTGTTTTTTTACTTGAAAAAGTATAAATGTTTTAGCAAAACAAAAAAGTCAAGAATAAAATTCCTGACTTTCCTAGTGTTTATAAGTAGCGAGAGGGGGGCACGATCCCCCGACCTCCGGGTTATGAACTCAAATGCCGTGATTTACTAAGCACGTTTGCTGGGCTCACAAGCCTATAAAATTTAAAAACGTATGCAAAAACGTATGCAGTTTTTAGTTTTCTGATTAAAAAAATACTGTATGCAATTTAATGAAAATTTGGAGAACAATGACTTCAAATTATCTAAAATTAGATTATAACAAATATTTTTATTAAACATTCTAAATCAAGCATTATTTATAAATTTAATTTTATTGTCATTACCAAATTTTAAAAAGGATATACCATTGGAAAGACTTTCTATATTAATTTTATCATTTTCAGATATAGAAACTTTACTTATTTCTGCACCAAGTGTATTATATATACTATAATTTTCGGTTTTAATCAATTCTAGTATTTGAATAAAATCATTGGTGAGATTTGGATATCATTAAGTATTTATGGTTATACTTTCTGATCCATTCATTGATAGAGGTAGGAGCAATACCATAAAATTCACCTATGGGTTTTTGTTTAGTTTACCGGTTGTTGTTTCTCCTAAAATTTTCAGTTTAAAAGGTTCTGATTACTTTGTCATTTTTGTAAATAATGTTTAAAATTATGTAGCCTTATTTTAAGAGGGGCACTATGTTTGCCAACATCTAGGTTATGGTTAGTACAGGATTAGAAGTTCTGAACTTTAAACTAAGCAATAAACACCGTATTAATTATAGCTATTGTGCCTGTTGCACAAGTTAAGAAAAAGCTTTGATGAGATTGTATAAAAAAGGGAAATTTCTTATCTTTATATATG
>NZ_JAUPED010000007.1 GCF_030552475.1 Mariniflexile sp. AS56
AAATTAATAAATAAAAAAATCTCAGATTAAAATTTAACCTGAGATTTTAAAACTTACACAGTTTATGAGATACTGCCCTTATTACATGGTCTAGGCGTGTACTTACTTAATATTTTTGCCATTCCTTTCTAATTTACAACAATTTCCTTATAAATAGGATTAGAATATTTTAAACACTCCTCCTAAACAGTTTATACTTTTCAATTTGTTCTACCGCAGGCTCATTTTCCTTATATGCACTTTACGCAAGAATAGATGCTAGAGTTGAACATAAACTTAGATTTATAGCAAATAAAATGGATTTTATTCTGGGGTACTTAACGGGCGTAGTTGGAATTGGTAATTTCATTTTTATTCTCTACTTTATTTAAGTTATAAATTATTGAAAATTGTTACGCCACAGTCAGATTACTTTTAGCATGTAGGTACTTTCGAATAATTAGCTTGAAAACTCATCTATTTTTCTCAGCAACAGATTTAATTTTCAAACTCTTCTGAACAGATAATTATTCCTATTATTTATTAAAATTGTAATTCGGGTCTATAAGACATTCAGCACATTCCCCTGCATTTCGCGAAAGGCTATATTTCAGGAAAAGAGCTTCATTAACAGACGTCTTGGACACAATCCCCACTTTTGAATTTTCATTCCGGTTACCCTTTCCGCTCCGCTGGAAAGGAACACTATATTCCAAGTAAAAAGTGTGAATAAGTCCGCCTGAAATACTACTAAAAGAGAGTGACCCATTTTCACAACACGTTCAGCACATTACCCTGCATTACGTGAAAACTTCATTTCGGGAAAAGAGCTTCATTTAAAAAGTCTTGGACACAATCCCAAAGTTTTAGATTTCCACTTCGCTTTTTCCTACCGTAGAAGGCAAGAACGCTCCGTTCCCAATATAAAAATTTGAAATAGCGTCCGCTTAATACGTAAATGTAATTGTGTTTTGTAACACTTCCTAGGCTTTTGTATTTCACAAAGACTTTAGATCCACATACCAAACCAACACTGCTATACCTTTTTTTGACACCAAAACAATAATATTCAGTTTTGAACGACAGCATAATCAGGCTCATGCTTCGCACTTTTTATATGTCTACACAAACCTGAATATTGAAGGAGACCAAGCAACAAAAAAAGGTAACGTGACGGCACTATGGGAAGTAAATGGAATTAAATGAATTGCACGTTCATTGTTCTGATACAGTTGTTTAAAAATGGTTTTTAACATTAAAATTCTGTTTAATTAAGTTCATTTAAAAAGGAAAACGCTCTGGATATAATAAGTATATGGATATATGCCATTATAGCAACCAATTGACAGCATTTTAAATCAAATTATATGGCGTAAATATTGTGCTGTTTTAAGTAAAGGAAATGAAATTATAATCAATTCTTCGTCAGTTTTATTGAGGATAGCTTAAAAAAATAATATTAGTCCTGTTAAAAAATGGATTGTTACCAATCATCCAAATTTGGCTATTTAGCTTTTGGTAAAAAGTATGAAAGACCGAAATGAAATGAAGGAATGGAATAGCAAGAGGGTAACACGCTAACGCGATGTTACGTTTATTCAATTTTGTTGTAAACACATTGTTTATAGGGGTTTACAAGGATTTGTCCTTTTTTGGAGTTTGAATAAAAACGTCACTTTTTACTAAAAACATGTGGTAACCGCCGTAAATAGGCATTTTTTTTACTAAAATTATGGATAAAGCATTTAAAAAAGAGGAATTTGAGACATTAAAGATCAAAAAGTCTGTGGCTATTGAATTTAGAAAATTTAGTAAAATGCTATCGAAATCGCAATCGATGACATTGCTATTAATGATGGACTTTTTTAATGAAAACGGAATTTGCCCAACGGAGAGCTTGGGACCTAGAATGGAAACTCTGGAAAAAAGAATTTCTGTACTAATCAAAAAACGGATGAACGGAATGATTGCTATTATGAAGGGTATCGAAAAGACCCAAACCAAACCTACGGTAGCCATGCTGCAATCTCTTTTTGAACAAGCTGAACCGCCTAAAAAGAAATTGTTTCTAGAAAAAAATCCTCCAGAAAATACAGGAAATGTGCGTTTCAGAGAAATAAAAAACTTGGAAATTGATAAATAATGGAGACAATAAACTATATAACACATCTCAATACTATCTTGGAAACGTTTAATAACGATGAACGAATCAAGCAAGGACATATCACTTTGTATCTGGCATTCTTTCAGTTATGGAACAGAAAGTTTTTCGAAGAGACCTTAACTATAAATCGTGAGCTAATAATGGAACGTGCAAAAATCAAATCAAAAACAACTTATCATAATCATGTGCGCGATCTCGATGCCTGGGGATATCTTATATATTATCCATCAAATCATCCCTCAAGGGGTTCTAAAATTAGGATGGCCAGAGCTTGTCCCAAAAATGGTACAACTACTGGTACACAGGAGGTTCAAAATCTGGTCAACTCCGTTCCAAAACCTAGCCAAAATTTGGTATCTTCTTATAAACTAAAAACAAAAGAAAACTTTAATAAACTGGCAAGGCCAAAAAATGAACTAGTTGTTTTAGAGTTTTTTAAAGAAAACAATTGGCCAGCTATTGAAGGAAAAAAATTCTATGCATTTTATGAAACAAAAAATTGGAAACTTAGTAGAGGACTAAACATTCAAAACTGGAAAGAGAGCGCTAAAAATTTTGTTGAAAAAGGTTTTATAATAAAGGCGAAATACACTAGTCCATTTTCTGACTATGAGGATAATTTGCGAAAATATGATAATAGAGATAAAGATTATGGGATACCTCTTTAATCTCTCATTTGAATTTTGATCGCAAAATTGCCATGTCCTTACTAACTTTCATATCCAGAATTTTGGCGTAATGCTGTGTGGTTTTCAAATTGGTGTGCCCAAGCATTTTACTAACCGATTCAACAGGAACACCATTAGATAGTGTAACCGTTGTTGCAAATGTATGTCGGGCTAAATGGAACGTCAAATTTTTTTTGATACCACAGAGGTCTGCAATTTCTTTTATGTAGGCATTCATCTTTTGATTGCTCAGTACTGGCAATACCAGATTTTTTATTTTCATCGGCTCATTGTCTTTATATTTTTCAATAATCGTTTGAGCAATAGGCAAGATTGGGATATTACTTCGGGTATCGGTTTTGGTACGTCTTGTCTTAATCCATTGCTCACCATCAACACCTATAACAACATCATCTTTGGTAAGTTTCTTGACATCTGCATACGCCAGACCAGTAAAACAACAAAAAATAAAAATATCACGAACTTGATCCAAACGTTCCATTTTCAGTTCCCTATCAATTATTTTTTGAATTTCTTCTTGCGTTAAAAATTCGCGCTCTACTATTTTTAGTTTTCCTTTCCAATGGAGGAAAGGGTCTTTGTCGATCCAATCATTGGCATGCGCAATTCGAATAATCTTCTTGAAGTTCGTTATATACTTAATAGCAGAGTTATGCGCACAATTTCTTGTGGTTTTAAGGTAGTATTCAAGCCCTGAAATGAACTTATGGTTAACATCCTTTACAGGAATGTCATTTTTCTTGTATTTCATCTTAATGAATGCTCCAACGTGTTTTTTGCAAGTTCGGTACCGTTCAGCTGTTCCTGCGGAAAAATCTTTTCCAATCAAACTTTCAACTTTGTCGTTGTGTTCTTGAAAGATTTCGAGAAGCATCATTTTAGTTTTATCTTTTCCTAGTAGAACATCCCTAAGGTCTGTCGCCGTATATGATTCATTATCACGTTCGAAATTTTGCTGGATGGAGTAAACCTTGTTTTTTATAACACTTAAGTGCCTGTTGATTTCTTGAGTTTCAGCAGAATTTCCAAGAGCAAGTTGAGATTGAGTGTTCCACCAATCTAGTTTGATTTTACGGTGAACACTAAATTCGCAGCGATGACCATCAAGTGTTATTCTAAGGAAAATAGTGGCCTTTCCAGAGGAATTTAGAGCGCAGTTTAGAGGTGTCAGAGATGTCAAGTTCTTTCTCTATAGATTAACTAAATTATATGCATAATTTATACGGCTCCCCAGAAATATGACTTGATCCAGAATTAACTTTACTTTTTTTGATAAAAAATAGAAGGGAAAGTGATAGTGACATAATTTTTACGTTTTGATGTTACTCCAATGTAGTAAAAATATATGACTTCTTAATAAAGCTAAGTAACTAATATACAGTTAATTGTATTTCTCTGGTGGACCTTTTGAAAAAGTTACAAAGTCCACCGAATTAGCCCCTTTTTGTACGATATCATATGATACCATATGATATCGTATAAAATTAAAAACCCTGTAAATCAATAATTTACAGGGTTTTTGTTGTCGTTTGTAGGACTTTTCGCGGAGAAAGAGGGTTTAACCAAATAAAATTAAAGTATTGATATATAGCATTTTATATTTGTTTTTAAAAAAATACGCACCTAATTACGCACCTCTTAGCTAATATTTACATATTATAGCAAAATTTGAACTTTACTGATTAGTATTTGTACTATTCGATATTCTTATATAAGCAAAGTCCAATAGATTGAATTTTTAGTTCAATTTTGACCTCTGGATTATGCATTTAAAGCGTCCCAAATTTATTAGGTAGTCCAAATACCTTTAAAACTCATTAAAATCTGGGTTTGAGGTTTTATTTAAATCTAAATGAAATCAATTAATATTATAGAATTTTTAGTAGAAAATAGATGGGAAGAATCGTATATTTATTTTAATATCGATTATTATGGCATCAGTAGCACCTTTTTGCCAAACGACCTCCTCTTAAAATTAGAATTATGAAATCATCGTATATCTAATAAGTTGAAACATTGGGATGCCAAAAATCGACTATTACGAAAATCACACCCAGATCATTTAGAAATTAATCAAAGGATACTATCAAAACTATCTTTAGCTAACAGAAGTTTTGATTAATGCAGAGACTGAAGAGCTGAATTTATATTCAGAAAAGACAAAAAATCAAATTTGATCGGAATATGATAACGATTTTTTTAAAGTAGCCGAAAGTTACTTGATAAGCATAAGAAATAGAAAGTCGGTTCATACATTGGATATTTTAGCTGTTTTTAAAGAATTTCTAAAAAGGGATCAACTCCATTTTAAATATTTAAATCCTAAAATATTTTGAACATTTTCTATTAGGTAAAAGAAATTTGGCTTCCCGAACGGTGGCTAATTAAATGGTATCACTTCTAACTATTTATAAATAGGGAATTAGTGAAAATATTATTTAGAAAGGATCTTACCATTTTAGAAAAGTAAAATTTCATATAAAAATCCCTGAAACCAAAAATATAGGATTAAATAGAAAAGAATAAAAATTTTAGAGCATTTAACAGGGTTTATGAAAGCTCAATAATATATTTTATTTGCATGGTTAATTAGTTTTTACTTTGCTGGATTTGGAATAAGTCATGTACTGCAACTAAAGTGGTCAGATTTTTATGATAACCATATACATTACAGAATGGGTAAATATAGCTATTGTATAAAGTTTTGAACTATATGACCACCTAAATAAGCTATTTCTCCTCCATTATGTCACATAAAAATGAAATATTTGCTTAATATTAATTTTCATAAACTAGAATAGTTAGAAGATTTATTTTTAATACTTACACATGAAATACATAGTTTGCGAACATCCCGGAGAGTTTCAATTAAAAGAAAAAGCAGCTCCAATCAGAAAAGAAAACGAAGCATTATTACAAATCAATAAAGTTGGTATATGTGGTACCGATTTACATGCCTATAGTGGCAACCAAGCATTTTTCACCTACCCACGAATTTTAGGTCACGAATTGGCTTCAGTGGTTCTGGAAATTGGCAAAAATGACAAGGGTATTAAAGCAGGTGATAAAGTAGTTGTAATGCCTTATGTAAGTTGCGGTACGTGCATTGCTTGTATAAACGGAAAAAACAATTGTTGCACCAATATCAAGGTTATTGGGGTACATATAGACGGTGGTATGCAGGAACAAATTACCGTACCAAGTAATATTCTACTATTAGCAAATGATTTATCCGACGACCAAATGGCCATCGTAGAGCCTTTAGCCATTGGCGCACATGCCATTAGAAGAGCCAATATTTTACCAGGAGAAACCATTGCCGTGGTTGGTTGTGGTCCCATAGGAATCGGCATCATGAAACTAGCACAAATAGCAGGCGCAAAAGTAATTGCTATTGATATGAACGAACAACGATTAGCATATGCCAAAGAAAAAATTGGCGTAGATTATATCGTAAAAGCAGGAGAACATGCTGCAAGCAAAATTTCTACAATTACCAATGGCGATTTATGCACAGCAGTATTTGATGCTTCTGGCAATAAATTTGCCTTAGAGGCTTGTCCCGATTATATGTCACACGGCGGACGTTTTGTATTAGTAGGGCTTTCAAAAGGCGAACTTACCTATACGCATCCAAAAATACATGCAAAAGAAATGACTCTCATGTGCAGCCGAAATGCCACCACTGAAGATTTTGAGCATGTTATTAGTGTTTTAGATCAATTTCCAACAGAATCCTTCATAACACATAGCGTTCCTTTTACCGAAATGATATCAAATTTCGATAATTGGTTAAAACCAGAAACAGGCGTTATAAAAGCAACCGTAAATTTCAACTAGAAACCCATGTCTAAAAGTTGTGTACAAATAGACCCGAAAGACAACATTATTGTTGCCATTACGCCCTTACCCAAAAACACTTTTATAGACGTGGCTGGTGAAACATTCACCTTACAAGGGGATATCAAACAAAAACATAAATTCGCTTTATATGATTTTAAAGTGGGTGACGAAATTTTTATGTATGGCGTTTTAATAGGAAAAGCAGTACTTCCCATTCAACGAGGAACGGCTATTACCATTGAAAATGTAAAACACGCTTCCGCGGAATTTAATGATTCTAAAGAAAAATTTACGTGGACAGCCCCCGATGCTTCCAATTTTAAAGGACGTACTTTTAACGGGTATCACAGAGAAGATGGTAAAGTAGGAACCGCAAATTATTGGTTGGTTATTCCGTTAACCTTTTGTGAAAACAGAAATATTGACGTTTTAGAAGGTGCACTTTCAGAAAAATTAGGTTACGAAACCAAAAAAGATTTTGCTGTAGATACCGATGCGTTAATACAGCAATATAAAGCAGGTGTTTCAGAAGAAGACATCATGAATACACCTATTATCACAACCAAGGAAGACATCGAAAAAAACAGAGTCTTTCCAAATGTTGATGGTATTAAGTTTTTAAAACACGATGGAGGTTGTGGCGGAATCCGTCAGGATTCTGAAACCTTATGCAAATTATTAGCTGGTTATATTACAAACCCCAATGTTGCTGGTGCTACGGTTTTTAGTTTAGGATGCCAAAATGCCCAAATAGACATGTTACAAAAAGCGATTGATGCTATCGCTCCCAATAACAAAAAACCAATACATTATTTAGAACAACAACGTAGCGAAAGCGAACGTAAACTTATAGAAGAAGCTGTAAAACTTACCTTTTTAGGTTTAATGGAAGCTAACAAAATTGAACGCAAACCAGCGCCCTTAAGCAAACTTGTTTTGGGCTTAGAATGTGGCGGATCGGATGGGTTTTCAGGAATTTCTGCAAACCCCGCTTTAGGTTATGCATCCGATTTGTTGGTTGCTTTAGGCGGCTGCCCAGTACTTTCAGAATTCCCAGAATTAAATGGTGTCGAACAAGAAATTATAAACCGATGTGTGACTGATGAAGATTCTAAGAGATTTTATGGGCTCATGCGCGCTTATTCCGCAGCAGCGGTTGCCGTTGGCTCGGGGTTTGAAAACAACCCTTCTCCAGGAAACATTAAAGACGGTTTAATTACCGACGCTATGAAATCGGCAGGTGCCGCAAAAAAAGGAGGCACCTCCCCTGTTGTCCAAGTTTTAGATTATACCGAACAGGTTACAAAACCAGGTTTAAATTTATTATGTACCCCAGGAAATGACGTGGAATCTACTACTGGTTTGGTGGGTTCGGGATGTAATGTGGTGGTTTTTACCACAGGTTTGGGAACTCCTACAGGAAACCCCGTTGCACCTGTTTTAAAAATGTCTAGCAATACTAATTTATTTGAACGGATGAATGACATTATCGACATCAATGCAGGAACTGTAATTACTGGTGAAGACACGATAGAAACCATGGGAGAAAAAATATTAGATCATATTATTAAAGTGGCAAGTGGGGAAATACCTTCAAAAGCCGTTTTACACGGTAATAACGATTTTATTCCTTGGAAACGTGGTGTTTCTTTGTGATGCCTTTCAGATATTAAAAATTTAGAAGATGATAGAAGAACAATCAATAAAATTGAAAACATTAGATAGAGTCACAGCCAACAGACCCACGGTTCATCCTGTGCGCGTTATGCAGTTTGGTGGCGGTAATTTTTTAAGAGCATTTTGTGATTGGATCTTTGATGTTTTGAATAAAACAACCGATTTTAACGGCAGTGTTGCCATTGTAAAACCAACTAAAAGAGGTGATTATTCTGAATTAAGATCCCAAGACGGTTTGTTTCATGTAGCTTTGGACGGCGTAAGAAATGGCAAATTGGTTTCTGAAATAACTTTAGTAGAATCGGTTAGTCAGGTAATTCAACCTTATACCCAATGGGAAGATTATTTGGCTTTAGCAGAACAACCTGCCATGCGTTTTATTGTATCCAACACAACGGAAGCAGGTATTAAATTCTCTAACGCGGACAAACAAACAGATGTCCCTCCTCAAGAGTTTCCTGCCAAATTAACTTTATGGCTATATCACAGGTTTATTCATTTTAATGGTGAAGCAAACAAAGGCTGTATTTTATTGCCTTGTGAACTTATAGAAAACAACGGAGATGCTTTAAAAGAAAGCATTTTAGAATATGCTAAACTTTGGAATTTAACTGAAGAATTTCAAACTTGGATTATAAACCATAATTATTTTTGCAGCACTTTAGTGGACCGCATTGTATCTGGTTTTCCTGATGTGAGAAAATCTGAAATCTCAAAACAGATTGGTTTTAAAGATGATTTATTAGTCGCAGGTGAAGATTATCACAGTTGGGTGATTAAAGGACCTGCTTTAGTTCAAGACGAACTGCCTTTTTCTAAAACCGATTTAAACGTTCAATTTGTAAATGATTTATCGGATTACAGAGAAATGAAAGTTCGTGTTTTAAACGGAGCCCACACCTCACTAGTACCTGTTGGATATTTAGCAGGATTACGCACGGTAAAGGAAAGCATGGATGATGAAGTTGTAAAAAATCATGTATTGCAAGTTTTATCAACTGAGGTAAAACCAACTTTGATTAATTTTTCAGATAGTGATATTGATACCTTTATTGCTTCAGTTATTGATAGGTTTAAAAACCCTACATTAAAACATTATTTATTAGCCATTTCGTTAAATAGCACCTCTAAATTTCAGGCACGATTATTACCTGCTTTTAGAGAATATACTGCTCTAAAAGGAACTTTTCCGAAGCGTATTGCGTTTTCATTAGCGTGTATGATTCGTTTTTACAAAGGAGAATTCAATAATGAAACCATTGCCGTAAACGATGATCCTAAGGCTTTAGAATTCTTTCAAAACCAATGGGATAAAGTAGATTCAGGAGCGCAAAATTTGGCAGAATTGGTTGAAAATATTTTGACCAACGAAATCATTGTAGGCGATGATTTATCAACCTATAATGGATTAGTTCCTTTTATTACAAGCACGATTAAAGATATAGAAACTAATGGCATAGCAGCTGCTTTAACAACTTTGAACAACTCCTATGGTAATTGATTCACATCAACATTTTTGGCATTATAGCCCTGTAAAACATGACTGGATAGATGATGGTATGTCGGTTATTAGAAGAGATTTTACACCTTCAAATTTAAAGACCGTTTATAATGAAAATGGTATAGATGGTTGTATCGCAGTTCAAGCCGATCAAACATTAGATGAAACCGAATTTTTACTCGATTTGGCTTCAAAAAACGATTTCATCAAAGGCGTTGTGGGTTGGGTAGATTTAAGAGGTGAAGACATTGAAGATGTTTTACAAGAATACAGCCGTTATCAAAAAATAAAAGGATTTAGACATGTCGTTCAAGGCGAAGCAGATAATAATTTTTTATTGCGTCCTAACTTTTTACGAGGTATTTCAGCTTTAGAAAAACATGGTTTTACTTATGATATTCTCATATTTCCACATCAATTAGGAGCGGCTATCGAGTTTGTAAAGGAGTTTCCTAATCAGAAATTTGTAATCGATCACATCGCTAAACCCTATATTAAAGATGGCTTTTTTGAAGGATGGAAAGTTTTAATAAAAGAAATCGCAAAACATGAAAATGTATTTTGCAAATTATCGGGCATGATTACCGAAGCTGATTTTAAAACATGGACACCAATACAAATAGAACCCTACATGCAGGTGGTTTTAAATGCTTTTGGAAGCAAAAGAGTTTTATTTGGTTCCGACTGGCCCGTTTGTTTAGTTGCGGGAAATTACAAACAAGTTAAACATTTAGTAACACATTTTATAGCAGAATTAAGCACCAGCGAACAAGCCGATATTTTGGGCCAAAATGCTATAAAATTTTATAATTTATAATATGGATTTAGGATTAAAAAACAAAGTTGTTGTGGTAACAGGCGCTGCTGGAATTCGAGGAAGCATTGGGGAAACCATTGTTCAATCATTAGCGAATGAAGGTGCTATCCCTGTAATTGTTTGTAGAAACGACAGAGGTTTTACTTACGAGAAAGAATTACAAGACAGGGGCATTGATGCGCTATTTGTAAAAACAGATTTGTCTGATTACACGCAAATAGAAGCTGCTGCAAAGGTAATAGAAAAAAAATACGGTAAAATTGATGCCTTAATAAATAATGTGGGTGTTAACGATGGTGCTGGTTTAGATGCCTCGGTAGATGATTTTATGTATTCATTAAAATTAAATATGGTAAGTTACTTTGCTATGACTAAGTATTGTTTACCCATGCTAAAAAAAGCTAAGGGAAACATTTTAAACATTGGTTCTAAAGTGGCGCTAACAGGTCAAGGTGGTACTTCTGGGTACGCTGCTTCAAAAGGAGGTGTATTTGGGTTAACACGCGAATGGGCGGTTGATTTAATTAGCTTCGGCATTCGTTCTAACGCTATTGTTATTGCTGAAAGTTGGACACCAGCTTATGAAAACTGGATTAAAACATTAGATAATGGTGAAGAAAAACTTCAAGCTATTGTAAAGAAAATTCCATTAGAAAACAGAATGACGATGCCAAATGAAATTGCAGACCAATGTTTGTTTACTATTTCAGAAAAAGCATCACATACTACTGGGCAATTTCTTACCGTAGATGGCGGCTATGTTCATTTAGACCGGTCATTATTAACAGAATAATTCAAGCTTAAACCAATCAAACAAAAACTATAAAATGAGTCTTCCAAAGAAAATTCCAATTGTTAGAAAAGAACTTATACTTCCTTTTGTAATCATTACCTCATTATTCGCTTTATGGGGTATTGCCAATGATTTAACCAACCCCATGGTGTCTGCATTTAAAAAAGTGATGCCCGAATTATCCAATATGCAAGCCTCTTTAGTGCAGTTTGCATTTTATTTTGGATACTTTTTTATGGCGTTACCTGCAGCATTATTCATTAGAAAATACAGTTACAAATCAGGAATTATTTTAGGCTTGTCTTTATACGCCATTGGCGCTTTTTTGTTTTATCCAGCCGCAGCGAACCAAGAATTTAATTACTTTTTAATTTCCTTGTGGATCATCACCTGCGGATTGGCTTTTTTGGAAACCACATCAAACCCATTAATTTTAATGCTTGGTGATAAAGAGACGGCGACACAACGATTAAACTTAGCACAGGCCTTTAACCCAATAGGGTCGTTAACAGGAATGATAATCGCTCAGGTTTTTATTATTGGTGCTTTACGTTCCGATGATTATACTGTCGAAGCTTACAATGCACTAACATCCCAAGAATTAGCAACAATTCGAGAAAACGATTTAAGCATTATAAGTATTCCCTACATTGCATTAGGTGTTTTGGTTTTAGCAATTATGGTGATTATTATATTTACAAAAATACCAAAAACAGCTACCGAAGACAAAATGGGGCTTTCAGAATCTTTTAAAAAACTCTTTGCTAATAGAAATTATAAGCATGGCGTTATAGCTCAAGCTTTCTATGTAGGTGCACAAATTATGTGTTGGACCTATATTTTTCAATATGTAGATCATTTAAATGCTGCACTTGGTTTGGAATTAACAGCTACTTATTACAATGTTACTGCCATGGTTTTATTTTTAACTGGCAGATGGATTGGAACCGCATTAATGAAAACAATAAACCCATCTAAAATATTAATGCTCTTTGGAATTGGTGGGGTTGTTTGTTCCGCTGGAGCTATCCTGTTGTCTGGTATGGCAGGTCTGTTTTCATTAGTTGGCATCTCTATTTTTATGTCCATCATGTTCCCTACTATTTATGGTATTGCACTTAAAGATATGGGTGATGAAGCTAAGATTGGTTCTGCTGGTTTGGTTATGGCTATTGTAGGTGGCGCTCTAATGCCTGTTCTGCAAGGTGGTATTTTAGATATGGGTGGTTCAGGGTTTGCCGATGTTCAAATTTTAGGTTTTATACCAGAAGTGAAATTCTCTTTCATCCTGCCATTAATTTGTTTAGCCGTAGTAGCTCACTATGGGTTTGCTACTTATAAAACTTCTAATAAAACCACACATGAGTACTAAAAGACACTGTTTTTCTTGCGATTTAAAAGACGACTCCAAGTTGATTGCTGAATACAAAGCTTACCATGCTAAAGGAAAAGCTTGGCCAGAAATAACCAAAAGCATCAGAGACGCTGGCATTGTGGACATGGAAATTTACCTTGTAGGTAATCGTATGTTTATGATTATGGAAGTTGATGAAACTTTCGATCCAGCTAAAAAAGCCAAAATGGACACTAATAATACAAAAGTACAAGAGTGGGAAAACCTGATGTGGAACTACCAACAAGAACTTCCTTGGGCTAAAAATGGGGAGAAATGGATGGCTTTGGAACGGGTGTTTAAGCTAGGGTAAATTAATTCTAGGCTATTATAGGAATAGCTTAAGTTATAATGAGCTGTTTATAATTAGAATTAAAATTGAGTGATTTTTAGTTGATTTAAGATAATGTGATTTGACATATGTTTAGCAAGAAAAATGAAATACAGAAAGTAATGAGGAAACAAACTAGTATATTATTACTATCTATGTTGTTTTTTTGTATGGGATTGCAGAGTCAATGTACATCCAAAATGAGGAAAATGGGATGATGTTACTGAAAGTCCTAAAACAAGTGTTTTTAAAAATGCGAAACATTTTTTAGGGAAACCAATTTCAATATTATCAGCATCATTAGCCTTATAATATTCAACAATTAGCTATCGGAGATCCATTGTTTAAAAACTTATGGCGAGATATGGTTCAAAAAATACAGTTGAAGCAAAGGAATGCGAAAAAATCAAATAAAATAAAAATTTAAATAGAACCCAAAAATTAGTTTAATCATTATTTTGGATAAGTCCTTAGTTTATAGCGTATTTCAAATTTAATTAATGGATATATATTATAATTTCTATTACCTAATCTTCAATATGAACTATTTGTCTATTTTAAAAAACGATTCTTGCTCTTTAAAATCAGGTAAAAAATGAATATTTGTTACCAGAGTTGTTCTTCCAATGTGAAGAATAGATTTAAAAGTTAATATCAAAATTAATAAACCATATGAAAATGAAGATTACATTACCCGTATTAACAGTGCTTTCATTATTCCTTTTTATGTCTTGTAAAGAAGAAGGGCAGATTGTTTTAAAAAGTCCTAATAGTGAATTAACTTTCTTGTTAGATGTCAATGATGAATCCAAAATATCTTATTCAGTTAAATATAACGAGGTGGAGGTTATAGCACCTTCAGGATTAGGATTTGATATTGAAGGAGTAGAGGCTTTAGGTAATGGTATAAAAATAGGAAAGGTATCCAAAAAATCGGTTGATACTTCATGGGAACCATTTTATGGTGAAAAAAATGAATATTCAGACATCTATGAGGAAGCATTAATTCCTTTAGAAGGTAACGGAGCATTATTTAATATACGTGTTAGAATGTATAATGAAGGTATTGCGTTTCGATATGAATTTAAAGAAGATAAAAGCATTACAATAAATAAAGAATTAACAGAGTTTTCATTGCCAGATAAAGCAGAAGCGTGGGCGTCATCACTGGCTCAAAGTGAAATTGTTAAACGGCCTGTATCAGAGATAAAGGAATCTGTAGAAAGACCTTTGTTGGTTGAGTTGTCTAAAGATTTGTACGTTGCGTTAGGAGAAGCTGCCTTGGTAGATTATGCCCGTATGATGTTTATAGGTCACGCGACTAAATCAGGAACTTTAGTGTCTAATCTTAGTAGCGAAGTTAAAAAAGATAAAGCATTTAATACTCCATGGAGGTTTGTAATGGCAGGGGAGAACCCAAGTACATTATTACAAAACAATGGATTTATACTTAATTTAAATGAGCCTAACAAAATTGAAGACACTTCCTGGATTAGACCAGGAAAAATAATACGTGAAAGTACATTAACGACTCAGGGCGGTATAGCTTGTGTTGATTTTGCTGTTAAACATAATCTTCAATTTATTGAATTTGATGCTGGATGGTATGGTAACGAATACGATGATGCCTCTGATGCAACAACGATAACCATTGATCCAAAACGATCCAAAGGCCCTTTAGATCTTCACGGCGTTATTAAATATGCTAAAAGTAAAGGTATCGATGTTGTTCTTTACGTAAACAGACGTTCACTGGAAAAGCAGTTGGATGACGTGTTGCCACTTTTAAGTTCTTGGGGTGTTACAGGATTAAAATATGGGTTTGTTAATGTGGGGCCACAAGAATGGACAACTTGGTTACATGATGCAGTTAGAAAAGCGGCAGATTACAATTTAATGGTAGATATTCATGATGAATATAGACCAACAGGCTACTCAAGAACGTATCCTAATTTAATGACGCAAGAGGGTATTCGTGGGGATGAAGAATCTCCTGAAAATGCTATGGTAATTAATACGTTGTTTACTAGAATGATTGCAGGAGCAGGAGATCAAACAAACTGTTATTTCGCTCCCCGAGTTACTGAAAAGATGGGCTCTCATGTGTCTCAATTAGCCAAAGCAGTTTGTATTTATAGTCCTTGGCAATTTTTATATTGGTATGACCGACCAGAAGGGTCGCACGCTGGTGAAGAAGGAGCAGGAGGTACACAAACGTTTATACAAGAAGTGCCTGAATTGGCTTTTTATGATGCCTTGCCAACGGTATGGGATGATACAAAAATTATTGATGGTTATCCTGGAGAGTTTGCAATTGTAGCAAGAAAGAGTGGAAAGGATTGGTTTGTTGGTGGACTTACAGGTAAAGTGGGGCGCGAATTAAGTGTATCATTAGATTTCTTAGATAAAGGCAAGACCTATGAAGCTACTATTTATTCTGATGACCAAAGTATGGGTACAAAAACCAATGTTAAGATTGAAAAAATTAGAGTATCAAGTGATGGTGTCATTAGTAAAAAACTAATTGAACAAAATGGATTGGCTATTCATATTCGATCAATCTAAACAGAAAGAGACTTTAAATTTATTTAATTATGAAAAATATATTCATACCCATTTGTAGCCTATTTTTTTTATTAGGATGTAAAGGAATTAAAAAGGACGATGTTGTTCAAAATTCAACGCGTAGTCATCAAGAAAGTAAGAGGCCTAATATTGTATTTATTTTAGCCGATGATTTAGGTAATTCGGATTTAGGATTTACAGGTAGTGATTTACATCAAACTCCTAACTTAGATAAATTGGCAAAAGAATCGATGTATTTTGACCATGGTATGTCAGCGCATCCAACCTGTCAGCCTAGTCGTATCGCTATTCAAACGGGTAAATTTCCAGCACACGTAGGGGCCGTTAGTCATGGTGATTTACGTCAGGTTACTGGTAACGGGAATGAGTTGCCAAAAGAAGAGGTAACCATTGGAACTGCTTTAAATATGGCGGGTTATAACACTGGTCATATTGGGAAATGGCATGTAGGAACAGGTGAAAATAGCCCGGAAAATCGTGGATATGAAGTAGATATTGCTTCTAATCAATTTTGTTGTCCACCTAATTATTTCGCTCCATTCATAACTACAGCTCATGGTGACTATCGCGATGAATTGGCTAATATTCAAGGCTTGGAAGAATATCCGGATGGTTTTAATTTAACGGATGCCTTATCAATGGAAGCTGCTAAATTTATTAAATCTCAAAATGGTGAAAAGCCTTTCTTTTTGAATTTGGCATTTTATGCTGTTCATACACCAATACAAGGTAAAAAGAATTTAGTCGATAAATATAAAAAGCTTATAAAGCCAACATCAAGACATCGTAACCCTACTTATGCCGCTATGGTAGAGACACTGGATGATGGTGTAGGTCGAGTTCTTAAAGCATTAAAAGATGCTGGTTTGGAAGATAATACAATTGTAGTTTTTACAAGTGACAACGGTGGAGCCAACTATATGAATATTACTGATAATTATCCATTACGCGAAGGAAAAGGATCTTCGTACGAAGGTGGTTACCGTGTGCCAGTAATTGTAAAGTGGCCAGGTGTAACTAAGCCTAATTCTATTTCTCATGAAAGGATTATTGGATATGATTTTTACCCTTCCTTCCTTTCGATTGCACATGCCGAGGGTAATAAAAAATATAATGAAGAACTTGATGGAATCGATATAACGCCAGTTTTAATTAATCCAGCTTCCAAATTGGCTACGCGAGAGTTTCACTTCCTTAAATACCTGTCACTTATTCATTATAAAATTCCAATTGTAGATCGCAATCGTTGTGTTGAAACAGTAATAAATGGAGATTGGAAATTAATGGAGTTTTTACCTATGCCTGATAATTATGAAGGACATTTTGAACTTTATAATCTGAAAAATGATCCAGCAGAAACAACCAATTTGGTTTCAATACATCCGGAGAAAGTAGAAGAGTTAAAAGCTTCAATGGAGGAGTGGAAAGTTAGAATTGATGCACCCCGATACGATATGGAAAAATTTTATGGGGAGAACAAAACTAATGACTAGTAATTTATTTACTAAGCAACAATAGAATCCTTAAAACAGTATGAATGTCCCGAATGGTTTCGCGATGCAAAGTTTGGTATTTATTTACATTGGGGAACTTATTCAGTTGCGGAACAAGGCGAATGGTATGTATGCCCGACGATTGTATGAACAGGGACGTCCGGAATATGAACATCATTTAAAAACATATGGACACCCTTCAGAGTTTGGTTATAAAGATTTTATACCCATGTGGAAAGCAGAGAATTTTAGTCCAGATGCTTTAGTCGGATTATTTAAAAAAGTAGGAGCTAAATATTTCACACCCTGTGCCGTACATCATGACAATTTTGATTTGTGGAATTCTAAATATCATAAATGGAATTCTGTAAATATGGGGCCTAAAAAAGATTTAGTAGGTATGTGGCGCGATGCTACTTTAAAAGCGGGGTTACGTTTTGGGGTTACCACACATTTATCTCGAAGTTATAGTTGGTTAAATTCAGCCAACGGATCCGATAAAGAAGGGCCAATGAAAGGAGTTCCTTATAAAGGAGCACAGGTAGAAGATAAAGGGCTGTATCCTCCAACACATGATGATACACAAGCAAGGGCTCCTTATAATGTACCTAAGGCGTGGCGTGATTTATGGGCAAATCGGATGAAAGATTTAATTTATAATTACAATCCCGATTTGTTGTATTTCGATTGTGCGATACCTTTTAGAGGCGATGACGAAGGTAAGACAGGAATGGATGTTATTAGTCATCTATATAACCACAACACCGAAATTCATAATGGAAAAAATGAAGCTGTAATGACAATCAAAGACCGCCCATGGCAGAGGATGTACGCCGATGGGGTTGCAACTTTAGATTTTGAAAGAGGAAAATCCAATAGTATCCTTAATGAACCTTTGCAAACCGATGATAGTATGGGGTCTTGGGGATATGACATAAACAAACCCTACACAACCAGTGGATTATTAATAGATAAACTCATAGACATTGTAAGTAAAAATGTAAATTTATTACTGAATGTGCCTATTAAGGCCGATGGGACTTTAGATAAAACAGCCATATCTATTTTAGAAGATATGGGTAAGTGGTTGGCAGTATATGTAGAAGGGATTTATGGAACAAGACCTTGGTATAAATTTGGTGAAGGCCCTACAAATGAAATTCCTCATTTTACAGTAAAGTCACCTTTCGGAAAAAAAGATATTAGGTTTACTGATAAGGATAATTATGTATATGCTTTTGTTTTAGATTGGTCAAGGGCTAACAAAGAAGTGTTAATAGAACAGATTACCAAATTAAATACGCGTGTAGGCACCATTAAATCCATTAAACTTTTAGGGTATAATGGTGATATTAAGTGGGAAGCACATCCAGATGGTTTAAAAATAACAACACCAGAAAAAAAGCCTAATGATTTTGCTTATACTTTTAAAATTGAACTTTAAAAAACAAAAACAAAAAATTATGAGAAAATATTTTTTAATTATAATGTCCATTGCCTCCGTTTTTTTTGTCAATGCACAAAATGAATCCAATAAGCCCGAAATGAGTTGGGAAACATTGAGTCAACACGAAGTGCCGGATTGGTTTAAGGACGCTAAGTTTGGTATTTATGCCCATTTAGGGGTGTATTGTGTCCCTGCTCATGAAAACGAATGGTATCCTAGATATATGTATACTAAAGATCATCCCGTACAAAAATATCATGAAGAGACCTATGGGCCGATAAGCGAATTTAGCTATCATGACTTTATACCTCAGTTCAAATTAGAAAAATTTAATGCCAAAGAATGGGCTGATTTATATAAAAGATCGGGAGCAAAATTTGCCGGTCCTGTAGCTGAACACCATGATGGGTTTTCCATGTGGGATAGTAAAGTAAACCGTTGGAATGCTAAAGATATGGGGCCTCAACGAGATGTTGTAGGCGAACTGGTAAAAGCCATTCGCAAGAATGACATGAAAGTAATTACCTCGTTTCATCATGGCTTTAATTTAGAAGGTTATTATCCTACAATGGAAGGAATGGCAACTGCAGATCCTAAATATGGCGACTTATATGGGAAGTTTGAAAACATGGAAGATGGTTACAATCGCTGGTTCCAAAAACTTAAAGAAGTTATAGATAACTATCAACCCGATCAAATTTGGTTCGATTGGGGGCTAAGAGCCATCCCGATGGAATACCGTCAAAAATTTGCATCATACTATTATTCTAAAGAAAAAGAATGGAATAAAAAAGTTATTATTACTCGAAAATTAGATCAATTACCTGATGGGGTAGGTGTGCTTGATTTTGAAGGCGGTAGTGCACGTGATGTAACTCCTTTTATTTGGCAAACCGATCAATCTACAGGAGGGCATATATGGAGCTGGAGAGACGGTATAAAAATACGTTCACCACGAAGTGTATTGCATGAACTAATAAGTGTCGTTAGTAAAAATGGTGTGATGCTTTTAAATGTTTGTCCCAAAGCAGATGGAACCATCTCAGATGACCAAAAAGAGATGTTGTACCATATGGGAGATTGGCTAAAAATAAACGGAGATGCTATTTATTCTTCACGACCTTGGAGAGTAAGTGGCGAAGGCCCTTCTATGTATGGTAATCGTGGGTATTATATGGATTACAGTACGGCGCCTCAAAAAAATTCAATAAATATACGTTATACCAAAAAGGGCAATACCGTGTATGCTATTTGTTTAGATTGGCCAGAAAAAGGACTCACTTTTGATAAAATTCAGGTGAAAGGAAAAACGGATAAATCTAAAATAACGCTATTAGGTTATGGAGAGGTTCCATTTCATGTCGACAATGAATCGTTAACAATAGAAGCACTTTCAATTAAAAAAGAAGATTTTGAAGTAAAAGATGCTTATGTTTTTAAAATTGAAGACTTTAACTTAGAAGCCGATCCGTTCTCAAAATTAGAGGTTATTACTTTGAATGCTCGAAATGCCACCCCAACAGGACAAATAGTAGTACGTCCTAAGAATGAAAAAATTAAAGACGAACGAGATTATTTATACCAATGGGCAAACCCAAGTGATAAAGTGTATTGGTTGGTTAATGTAAAAGAGGCTGGTGAGTATCAAGTACGTGCTGAAATAGCAACTAGATTTAAAGCAGCGAGAATGATTTTAAGTAATGGGGAAGATCAATTGAAAATGGTGACCGAGCCACGTGATAAGTATGGAGAAAGTGTTTTAAAAGATTACGGTATTATCCGTTTCAATAAAACTGGTTTGTATCAAATGGAGTTGAAAATTGAAGATCTGAATGATTTTCCAGGAGTTCAAGCTCTTAAAGAAATTGAGTTGGCGCCAGTTAAGTAATGTATTTTAAAAAAAAAATAATAAGAAGAGTATGCGAAAAATTAGTTTGATAATATTTATAATGTTGTGTGGCATTGTTGTAAATGCTTTAGAAATTTATACATCTCCAAGTGGAGGAACCAACAATAAGGGGACAAAAGAAGACCCAGTGTCGTTTGAAACAGCTATAAAACGAGTTTCAGAACAATTAAAACAAAGTGGATTACCTGATGGAGGTGTCATTATAAATGTTATGGGAGGTTTGTATCGCTTTGATGTACCTATTGTTTTAGGAGAAGAATTTACAGGAACAGCCCAAAACCCAATTATTATTAGAGCTGTTGAAGGAGAAAAGGTATTGTTTGATGGTAGCATGCTTATTCCAGCTAAAGGATTTTCAAAAGTAAAAGATAAAGAAGAACGTAATCGTGTGCCAATTTCAGCAGCCGATAATATTGTTGTTACTACCATTACAAACAAAACGATGTTGAAACGTTTTTCTGAAAATCTTATGCTTAATTTAAGTTTTAATGAAGTAGAGTATTTACCATCGGTTTTTCCAAATGAGGGGTACGCTTTTTTTAAAGAAGAAACAGTAGCGTCGGAGGTGTCACCACCAGGTGTACCTGTGGGTAAAGAGGCCCATGGGGTTCGTGCGGGAGCAGTTCCGTTTTTAGAACCAGGAAGAGAAAGAGGTTGGAAGGGTTCTTTAGAGGAACCTCGTGGTGCGCAAGCAGGATTTTCTGAAAAAGAAAGCGAAATGGCTGGTACATGGTATCAATGGGAAAATGAAATAAAACGAAATAACAAACGTAATCAACTTACTGGTTTTATTGAGGCCAATTGGTTACTAAGTTCACAACCTATTTATTCAGCAAATGGTGTAACTAAAAGTGTTCATCTGTCGAGAGCACTTTCTTATGGCTGGGCATGGAAAAAGAACGATAAACCATTTCGTGTATTTGGATTGTTGTGTGAATTAGATCAACCAGGTGAATGGCATTTTGATCCAATGACCAACCGCCTTTTCCTTTATCCACCAGAACCAATTAATAAAAAATCAAAAATAAGTCTCTCTGTAGCTGAGGGTTTTGTGCATCTTAAAGGTGCCAGCTACGTTCAAATTGTCGGCTTGTCTGTAAAAAATGTAGGTGGTGGTACTATTTATAATATAGAAGGAAGTCATAACCTTGTAGCCTCGGCTACCATTAGTAATTCTACAGCAAATGGAGTTAGTATAGAAGGTCAATTTAATAATTTAGAAGGTTGTAATCTCGTAGATTTAAATTCGCATGTAAGTTTGGCAGGTGGTCATAGAGGGCCTAATGAAATTGTGGAAGGACATAATTTGGTGCAGAACTGTCATATTTATCAAAAGAAATATAAACATGAAAAAGTAAATATAGGCATGTCCGGTGCAGGGAATACGTTTAGAAATAATCTGGTACATAATTCATTAGGACAGGCAATGGTTGTAAATGGGAATAACCAGGTAATAGAATTAAACGAGTTTTTTAATATTGGTTACGATGAAGGAGACGGTGGTGCTGTGTACTCTGGAGCCGATTTAGCAGGGTACGGAAATGAATATCGAAATAACTTTTTTCATCACTTAATGCATAGCCCAGGTAAAGTTGAGCGATCTGGAATTCATTTAGACGATGGACAATCGGGCGCAACATGTGTTGGTAATATTTTCTATAAATCAGCAGGGAAAGGGTTGTTTGCTTTTGGTGGATCAGGCCACACTATGACTCATAACGTGTTTCTTGAAGGGTATAGAGGTGCTTATTTTGTTAGAAGTTTAGGAGATAAAATGCAAAACATAGAAAAGGAGATTCGTGTCGATAAAAATCACCATAGAAGAGGGACTAAAGAAGATTATGTAGGCAGGGTTGAAGCTAGCATTGGAGAAAATGGTTGGGCCAATTCTATGTGGGTAGAAAAATATCCAACTTTTAATAAAGTGATGAGCGATACTGCTAGATTTGGACGCTTTTGGCCAATTAAGTATGTTGTTAAAAATAATTATTCATACAATAATAAAATTACGGCTATTGCAGATCCTAGAGTTGAACCAGAAGCTCTTTTGAAGTCTGAAGTTGAACAATATAAAGAAGTTGAACCTAATGATTTTGAGGATTATGATAATTTAAATCTTCAGTTTAAAAACACTCAAAAATTTCCTAATATCCCTTTCAATAGTATTGGATTAAAAAAAGACAAGTATCGCCATTCGGTTCCTGATAAAGAACATTATAGAAGAGGTGTGAAAGATTTTTTTGAAGGAATAAGTAGTATGCCTGGAACAAAAAAAATTATTGATACCTCTATATTAGTTGAAGAGTAGTTTTTTTAGAAGAAAAATTACTTTAAAACTTTAAATAAGATTAATCAAGAATTATAATAGCAATGAAAACACCTTTTCTCACATTAACCGTTACGGTTATATTTTGTATATCCTTTTGTAACGCTCAAAAAAGCAATAAAAAACCAAATGTTATTTATATCATGACCGACGACCATGCAGCTCAAGCAACTGGGCTGTATGGAGGGCGTTTGGCAAACCTAAACTTAACACCTAACATAGATAAGTTAGGCAAAGAAGGGATGGTTTTTGAAAACTGTTTTGTTACTAATTCCATTTGTACACCTAGTAGAGCATCCATTATAACTGGACAATATAGTCAAACCAATGGTGTTTTAGATTTATGGGGAGACTTAGATGTTGAAAAGCAATACTTGCCAATGGAAATGAAAAAAATGGGGTATGAAACAGCTATTATAGGTAAGTGGCATTTACATAACGAACCTGTTGCATTCGATTATTATAAAGTGTTGCCAGGGCAAGGGAAATATTTTGATCCTGAGTTTAGAGAAAAAGGCAAAGGAACTTGGCCAGATAATATCGTAAAGTATCAAGGTCACGTTACAGATGTGGTTACAAACAATGTGATTGAATGGTTCGACAATAGAAAAGAAACAGAAAAACCATTTTTCTTAATGTATCATTTCAAAGCACCTCATGATATGTTTGAGTTTAATCCAAAATATGCTAATTATTTAAAAGATGTGCATATTCCGGAACCCGAAAGTTTATACAATCAACCCTTTTGGGGATCTGAAGCAACACGAGGTAAAAATGATAGTTTGATTCATGATATAGGGTCGTCAATTTCATCCAGACATAGAAATCGAAATTATGTAGATATCTATAAAACTGGGGATAGACCAACAGAAAAGGAAGCAACGAGTGCTGCTTATCAAGAGTATTTAAAACGCTATTTACGTTGTGTTAAAGGAGTAGACGATAATTTGGGAAGGTTTTTTGAGTACTTAAAAAATAACGGATTATGGGAAAACACGATTATTATATATACCTCCGATCAAGGTATGATGCTGGGCGAACATGATATGGAAGATAAACGCTGGATGTATGAAGAATCTATCCGTATGCCTTTTATTGTTCATTACCCTAAGATGGTAACGGCAGGAACCAGTTCTGATGAATTAATAAATAATACCGATTTTGCTCCAACTATTATAGACATGGCAGGAGGAAAAGTACCGGATTATATGCAAGGAAAAAGTATGGAAAGGATAATAAAAAAAGGTAAAGACAAACATTGGCGTAACTATACTTATTACCGCTATTGGATGCATATGATACATCATGATATTCCTGCTCATTTTGGCTTACGAAGTAAGGACTACAAACTCATTTTTTATTATGGAAAGTATCATGATTTAGAAAAAGAAGGATCACTTACCATGTACTGGAATGATGAAGACCATTCTAACAAAGTGCTACCTACACCTGTAGCTTGGGAATTTTATGATCTAAAAAACGATCCATATGAATTAACAAACGCCTATAAAAATGCTAAATACAAAAAGGTTATTGCAGAAATGAAAACGCAATTAAAAATTGAAAGAAGAGTTTTAAATGAAGAGGATGAGAAATATCCATTTCTTCAAGAAATTATTGAAGGGCACTGGAATGATTAGGTATTTATAAGTATTATTATAAATAAATTATGTTTTAAAGACTCAGGATTGGCCTCAATCCTAAGTCTTTTTGGTTTATTTGTATTCTTGTTTTGTATATTCAGTATGTTTTTTTTTTAATAGAAGTATTAGCTCAATAGAAAATTATCCAGTTCAAATTGAACAAATTATCCGCTTATAAAAACAAATTGCCAACCAATAAAAGTGCATTAGATTGTACATTGTGATCATGAAAATTGAGGTTACTATTAGTAATAGATCAAATAATATAGAATCTCTTTAGTTTTTTACGTATAAACACTTTATAACTTAAACTAATAACCAAAATCAAAATTATGAATCAAAAAAAAAATGTAAAACGGGCGTTATTATTCTATGCCTTTTTATTTTGTTTAATGGCTCAAGCACAAACAGAGTTATACATAGCTCCAAGCGGCAGTGATTCAAACAATGGAACTATCAGCAGTCCTTTAGGAACACTAATAGGAGCTAGAGATAAAGCAAGACTGACAGGGGCTAAAACCGTTTGGATTAGAGGAGGTCGTTATGATTTTGATGCAACATGCTATTTAGGAGCGCAGGATAATGGAGTTACTTTTAGCGGTTATAACAATGAGACTGTTATTTTCGACGGAAGTAAATTTGTAGAAACACAAAATTTTGAAACCGTAACCGAGCAATCCAAAATAGATAAATTGAACCCCACTGCAGTTGGTAACGTAAAATCTTATAAAATTACAGACCCCCAAATCATTGAGTTATTAACAAAACCTACTGCACAAATTTCTATTAATGACGAAATGAAAACGTTGGCTCGTTTTCCTAATGTTGGTTTTGCACATGTTAATACAAGTACAGTTAATACAAGTCAAGAAGTAAAAAATACGACTGGTACTTACGATAGCCCAGTTGGAGCTACTTTTAAAATGATTGAATCTATAAATATTCAAAAATGGAATGCAGAAATTAATAGAACTAAACGTGTAGAAACCAATGGGTATATCTCTGCCGTATGGTTAAAAGAAATCAATAGAATTCAATCTATTGATGCTTCTGGAAATGTTCAATTTGTAGATGGAACTAAATATGGTTTAAGTAATGATGTTAGTAAGCCAAAACGGTTTTTTGTATATAATATGTTATATGAATTAGATGAACCTGGTGAGTGGTATTTTGATACGCAAGATTCTAATTTGTATGTATGGTTCGATAATCCTATTGACAGTGATACAACAATAGGTATCTGGGCTGGGCCTCAGTTGTTTGAAGTTCGTGATGCTAGTGATATTATAATTAAAAAGATGACTGTTCAAAATATAGGCAAAGGGGTTAATGGTGATGGTGCAATAAACATTATAGGAAGTAGCGATAATATTGTTGTTGCGGGAGTACGTTTTAGATTTATTGCAGCGCCTATAACAGCTGCTAATATTTGGCACGATGTGACAAATAGTAGCATACAAAGTTGCGATTTTTATGACATTCCAAATAGTACAAGACTTTATGGGGGAAAAGTAACCTCTACTTCTATTAGTTATGGAAACAATAAAATTGAGAATTGTCATTTTACTCAAATATTTTCAAAAGATTTTTACGGTAAAGCCTGCGGAATGAATGGTGCAGGAAATATATTTAGAAATAATGTAATTCATAACATGAATGGGCAGCCACTAACCCATGCTGGTGTAGACCATATTCTTGAATTAAATGAAGTTTTTAATGTTGGTATAGAAGAAGGTGATGGCGGCGCTTTTTATACAGGAAATTCTATATGGTCTTACGGTAATACCATTAAACACAATTTTGTACATCATATTATGAGTGTGCCAGAATTATTAGGGCGTGCTGGTTTTTTCTCTGATGATTTTGATGGCGGAGAATCAATTATCGAAAACGTATTGTACAAAGGAGGATGGGAAGCAATTAAAATGAATAAGGGTGCGGGACATTCCGTGTTTAAAAATGTGCTTTTAGATTGTTATACAGGTATTAAGAACTCAGATGATAGTGGTAGTAGTTATCAAACTGCTATGGGGTATATCACTAACAATAATGTTTTATCAAATGATAAAAATAACTATATCGGTAGAATGTTAAAAGCTATAGGCGTACCAAACTGGCAATCTGGTTTAACAGTCGATAATTGGAGCGAAAGGGCAGAACCTTTTTGGACAGATAGATATCCGTATATGAAAACAGTTTTTAATAAATACAATGAGAACAATACAATGCGAGCGTTTGAATGTCGTTTTTACGATAATATGTTTTGGAGTAACAATAATAACGTAAGCAGTGGCAGCACTGTAACGGTAAGTGATAGTAAAAACGTAGATTTAAATTTATTTAAAGATCCCGATAATCTTAATTTTAAATTTAACGAACCACGTCCAGCTTATGCTCCAGATATTCCTTTTGATAATATAGGTCTTTATTTAGATCAATACCGTTGCGCTGTTCCCAACAAAGATATCTATAGACGAAATATTAAATTACGTTTTGATGGTCAAGCATGTCATACTAGTGATAATTACAGTTATTCTAGTATCAATGATAGACTTTATTACAATACGGGAAAAATGGTTTATGAAACAATACCTTGTGCAGATGTTTTGCCAGAAATAGCTGAAGAACATCAATATAAATTTGATTTAGGGTCTCCAAACTCTAAAGTTTTTGCTGGGTATACGCGTTTGTCTAATATTACCAGTGGTATAAATTATGGTTGGGTTAATACCACATCATTAAGGTCAGAAGATCGAGGTTCAGATTCAGGAGTAAACGATTTAAATAGAGATTTTATTTATTCAGATGATGTAAAACTATTTGAAGCACGAGTACTTAATGGTAATTGGGAGGTTTTAATAACTTTTGGAGACAAAGATTTAGCTCATGATAACATGCAAGTAAAAGCTGAAGGAAACATCATTTTTAATAATGTTGATACAGAGCCTAGTAAATTCTTTAATAAAATAGCAGATGTAGATGTATTGGATGGTAAACTTTCATTAGAGTTTTCAGATTTAGGAGGGAGTAATTCTTCGTGGCAAGCTACAAGAATTATATTAACTCGAAAAGGGGAAGCTTTATCTACAGATGTGCAGGTTTTAAATTCACAAATAAAAACAATGCCTAATCCTACCAATGGTAATTTTGAAGTTTTATTTGCCTTACCATTGAATCAAGTTAGTATCGATATTTATAATATGTACTCTCAATTAGTGTCATCAAATGAATATGTTATTAAAAATAATAAAGTGCAATTAGACTTGAAAAATAAACCGGATGGGGTTTATTTAATACATATTAAAATAGATAATATTAGAAGTAAGACAATAAAAATAATTAAAAAATAAATAAGATAGATTTCAATTAATTCGTTCTTTTTCTTAATACGACAGGTTAGGAAGAGGAGCGGTTTTTGTGTTTTAAAACTGTAGTAATATTTTAATAGAAGTATAATACGGTTTATTAGTATTAGGTATTTATCAACTAGAACTTAATATGTTTAAATAAAACATAGGATTGAACAATTTACAACCTTAATATGATTATTTTATTGGTAATCATCAAAGAACAAATAAAGTAATTTTAACAAAAAAATATTATACATATGTTAAAAAAAAATGTGTTCCTTATTAAAGATGTTAGCATGATTAACACTTTTCTATTTTTGTTATGCTTTTTTGTGTCTCATCCAAATCAAGCACAAAATTCTGAAAAACCAAATATCGTATTTATATTTGCCGATGATTTGGGATTTGCAGATTTAGGTTTTACAGGTAGCGATTCTCATTTAACACCTCATTTAGATAAACTAGCTAAAGAGAGTGTGTATTTTGATAATGCATATTCATCGCATCCAACATGTTTGCCAAGTAGACTTTCTTTAATGACAGGAAAATACCCAGCTAGAATAGGGGCTGTTAGTCATGGCAAATTTGGTGGAGTCACTTCAGGCGATAATTCTTTGCCTTGGTCAGAGGTTACTATAGCACAAGCGCTTAAAAATGGCGGATATTATACAGGACACATAGGGAAATGGCATATAGGTAAAGGAGATAACAACCCACATACTCGTGGGTTTGACGAAGATATAGCCTCAAATGAGTTTTGTTGTCCGGGCAATTATTTCTACCCTTTTGAGTCTCATCAAGAATGGCAGAAAGAAATGTCTAAGGTTCCAGATTTAGAAGATCACAAACCTGGAGACCATTTAACCGATGCTCTTGGAGAAGAAGCTGTTAAGTTTATATCAAAACAATCAAATAAAAAACCTTTTTTCTTGAACCTGTCGTTCTATGCTGTACATACACCTTTAGCGGCTAATAAAGAAAAAATTGAAAAATACAAGGCATTGATAAATGAGAATACACGCCAAAATAATGCAGTGTATGCTGGGCTAGTAGAGCATTTAGATGATGCCGTTGGTAATGTGTTAAAAGCTTTAAAAGAGTATGGCTTCGATAATAATACCGTGGTTATTTTTACTAGTGATAATGGTGGAGAAATTACTAATAATATAACAGATAATTACCCGTTGCGAGCAGGAAAAGGGTCTTCTTATGAAGGAGGCATTCGAGTGCCTTTATTGGTGAAATGGCCTGGTGTTACTCCAAAGGGGCGTGTTAGTAATGAACGTATAATAGGTCTCGATTATTACCCTACCTTATTGTCTATATCTGGAGTTAAGGGCGACGCCAATCACAACAAACATATTGATGGTTTAAATTTTTCAGGGTTACTTAAAAATCCGAATAAAAAATTAAAAAAGAGAGATTTACATTGGTTAAAATATATTTCTTTAATTCATTTAAAATATCCAGTTGCTGATAGGAATAGATGTGTGGAAACTGTAATAAGTGGTGATTGGAAATTAATGCAATTTTTTCAAATGCCAGATAATTATCCGGGTCACTTTGAATTATACAATTTAAAGGAAGATCCTTCTGAAACTACCAATTTAGCCAATAAATTTCCAAATATGGTAGATAAATTATCTAAATCCATGAGAGACTGGGAAAAAGAAGTTGATGCTCCTTTGTATGATATGGAAAAATTTTATGGTTCTACTCAACCTTAAAAGGTATCAATTAAATAGAGGTTCAAAAATTAACAAGAATATATATTAAATGAGAATAAATACAATTTCGTTAAAAACTCTAATATTAGCCATGGCTTTTATTAATCAAGTTTATGCCCAAAAAGAAGGCGTAGCGCCTAAACAATTTGCACATTCTTTTAAAGAATATAGTGCTAAGTATACTAACAATCAACTAGCGCCTATTTTAAAACCTGCTATAGAAATTTATGTTTCTGTAAAAGGAAATGACAAAAATAGTGGGACTAAAAAATCACCTTTTAAAACTATAGAAGCTGCTAGAAATAGTATAAGAACATTAAAGTCAACGAAAGGCTTGCCTAATGGAGGTGTACAAGTTATATTATTAGATGGCACTTATCATATTGATGAAACCATTAATTTTAACAAGGAAGATTCTGGTACGAATAAGGCACCAATCGTATACAAAGGTGTTACTTCTAGTGGAGTTGTTTTATCCGGTGGTTTAAGTATCGATACCAATGAATTTAACGTTGTAGATGATAAGGAACTGATTGAAAGATTAAACCCAAAAGCAAAAGGGAAAGTTATTAGTCTCGACCTTTCTAATAACCGTAGTATAGCAAATTACTTTCAAGGCTTTGGGGATTATGGTCAAATCTCTATGGATGGTTATATGTTGCAATTAGCACAATGGCCTAATAGAGGTTATAACCAAATAGGGGAAATTATTGAAAGTGGCCCAACAACACGATGGTTAAAACCAGGGGAAGAGCCAATGCCTTTTAGTAGGGAAAACCCTACTGGCGGACAATTTGTTTTTAAAGAAGCTTTATCTCCTCTAGTTCAAAAAGAATTTGAAAGAACGGCAGACATGCAAGCTCAAGGATATTTTCATAATGATTGGTATTTTCAAGACGAACCAATAGGAGCAATTATAGAAAACTCTATTCAATTATTACATCATACTAGATACGGTATTTTAGACAAAATTAATAGTTTGCCACGCCGTGTTAGACTTTTTAATGTTTTAGCAGAATTAGATGAGCCAGGAGAATGGTATTTTGACAAAATAGAGAAACGTCTTTATGTTTGGCCAATAGATGGTTTTAAACGGGGAAAATCTACGTTAACTGTTATTGGGAGGCAACTAGAAGAAGGCGATAACCGTGGAGGCGAATTATTAAAATTAGAAAATACATCCTATTTAACGTTTCGTGATTTAATATTTGAAAATACCGATGATTTGGCTGTTAATATTAACGGTGGAGAATATAATTTATTAGCTAGTTGCATTTTTCGAAATGGAGATAGAAGTGGTGTGCGAATAAATAACGGAAAATATAATGGGATTTCAGGATGTGATTTTTACGACTTATACAATGCTTTTAGCATTACAGGCGGTGATTTTAAAACTTTAGAAAACAGTTACAATTTTGCTACTAATAATATTATTAGAAACTGCCGTTTGCGCGGTTATGGCGTCATTGGACTTTCGGGAGTAGGTTTATACTTCGCAAATAATTTATTACACAGCATGAATGGTGCAGTAAGTTATAATACCGTAAATCTTTTAATGGAATACAACGAGTTTTATAATATAGGCTACGAAATGGGTGATTTTAATGTTGCTTATTGTGGAGCACAATGGTACACAATGAATAACGTCGTGCGTTATAATTTTGTACATCATTTGTTTGAACCAGGCGGGCATCCAGTAATGGCATTTCGTAATGATGACAACGGCCAAGGAATGAAAGTTTATGGGAATGTTTTTTATCGTTCGGGTAGAGGAAGCGTACAATTTGACGGGGCATTAAACGATTTTCAAAATAATATTAGTCTAGATGTTCCTGTAATGTGGTGGACTTTAAAAAAGAAAAGCACTCGCGAAGCGATTGATGCACAATGGGGTGAATTGTCAAAATTCGGTAAAGAACTTCCTAGCGGTGACAAAGGAGATTACTTATATATTACTGAAAAACTTATAGGAGAAAAAGGTTGGGAAAAAAGTCCTTGGATCGACACATTTCCAGAAATGAAGCTTACAATGGAAACTAATCCGTTCTCACAAACATACTGTAATGTAAATCTTAATTATGCCTATAAGGTACGAGAAGAGTTTCATATACATGGAGGTTCAGGCACTGTTGAAGGCATGGAAAGTAAAGCTGTGGGAGAATTTGATGATCTTCCAAAAGAAGGTGAATTTAGGTTGCCTAAAGCCATTTCCCTAAACGACTTTAAAGATATTAAGTCGTTAGATTTTAATTTTAATAAGAATTTTAAACCCATGGATGGTTTTAAAACGATCCCGTTCGATAATATAGGTCTAATTGATAATGATTTTCGTGTTACTCCTTTTAATACGAAGGAGAACAGAAAATCAATATATAAACGTTTTGAAAATGAAGTTTCAGGAAGATATAACCCAGAAGTAGTTAATGCGAGGTATCCTATACCAGGATATTTAAATCGCTAGTTAATAATAAATAATAGGACAGGTTTGGAGCTTGAAAACCGAATAGAAGAATGAATATGTTTGTATCTATCATAAGGTTTTTTTGTAGACAGTTAGATGTCATAAATTATAAATAAATAAATAAATAAATAAAAAAGTAACTTGAATATGAAATTATACGCAACAGGTTTGTTAGGAGCCTGTATGGTAATTATACTAGGAGCTACAAAAGCAGATGCTCAAGTAAATGTAGCAAACTTGAAAAATAAACCCCATTTTTATGAAGGGTATAGTGATACCTATACTAAAAATCAATTAGCTCCCATTTTAACACCAGGAAAAGTATTTTATGTTTCTGTAAATGGGAAAGATAAAAATAAAGGAACAAAAAAATCGCCTTTTAAAACAATTGAAGCCGCAAGAAATGCTATAAGAATATTAAAGGCTTCAACAGGATTGCCTAAAGGCGGGATTCATGTGGTGCTATTCAATGGAACATACAGAATAAATAAAAGTATAATATTTACAGATGAAGATTCTGGAACCAAGGAATCTCCAATCGTTTATCAAGGACTAGAGCAAGGAAAGGTTGTATTAACTGGAGGGTTAGAAATAAATACAGAACAGCTAAAAACGGTTTCAGAGAAAGCATTAATCAATAGATTGCACGATAAAGCCAAAGGACATGTTATGAGCATTGACCTTTCAAATGAAGGTGTTTCATCTTATTTAAAGGGTGATGGTAAATACGGACAAATAGCTATGGATGGACATATGTTACAATTGGCACAATGGCCTAACCGAGGATATAATCATATTGGAAAGATTGTGGAAGAAGGCCCAACCACCCGTTGGTTAAAACCCGGAGAATCCGCTATGCCGTATACTAAAGAAAACCCAACAGGGGGTAAATTCACCTTTAAAGAAAGCTTATCGCCTAAAGTTTTAAGTGAGTTTAAGCGAACAGGAGATATGCGTGCACAAGGCTATTTTCATAACGATTGGTATTTTCAGGATGAGCCAGTTGGAAAAATCGATGATAATATAGTTCAGTTATTACATCACATGCGTTACGGCATTGTAGATAAAATTAAAACGGTTCCACGTCGGGTTAGACTTCTCAATGTTTTAGCAGAATTAGATGAGCCCGGAGAATGGTATTTTGACACAAGTGAAGAGCGTTTATATGTTTGGCCCATAGAAGGTTTTAATACTAAAAGCTCATCATTAACGGTTATAGGTGAAAGTGAAGAGTCTATAGATAAAAATTTAGAATTGCTTTTAGAAAGCACTAAGCCACCAAAAATACAGGCACTTATTAGTTTAGAAAACACCGCGTTTTTAACGTTTCGTGATTTTGTATTAGAAAATACCGGCGAGTTGGCTTTTAGCATATCGGGAGGCCAATATAATCTATTGGCAGGAAGTGTTATACGAAACGGATTGGGCAAAGGCGTTTCCATTAGAGGCGGACAGTATAATGGTATTTCAGGATGCGATTTTTACGATTTATACTCGGCCTTTAATATTGATGGAGGCAATTTAGTGTCGCTTGAGTGGAGTTATAATTTTGCTACCAATAATAATATACATCATTGTAGATTACGAGGTTATGGGGTTATAGGCCTTTCGGGAGTTGGTATTTATTTTGCTCATAATTTAATACATGACATGAATGGCGCTGTAAGCTATAAAACAGTAAATCTGTTAATGGAATATAATGAGTTCTATAATGTAGGTTATGAAATGGGCGATTTTAACGTGGCGTATTGCGGTGCACAATGGTATACGATGAATAACGTATTACGTTATAATTTTGTACACCATTTAATAGAACCAGGAGGTCATCCCATTACAGGATTTAGAAATGACGATAATGGCGCGGGCATGAAAGTATACGGAAATGTGTTTTACCGTTCCGGAAGAGGAAGTTGCATTTTTCATGGCTTCTTAAATGATTTTCAAAATAATATAAGTATGGATTCATCAATAATGTGGTGGACGCTTAAAAAGCCAATCACCCCAGAAGGAATTCAAGAAAGATGGGATGGCTTATCTCAGTTTGGCACCGATTTACCAAAGGGAGATAAAGGCGACTATATATACATTATGGAACAGGTTATAGGAAAAGAAGGCTGGAAAAAAGGCGCATGGAAAGAACAATTTCCAGAGTTAGAAGCAGCTATAGATAAAAACCCATGGGCACAAACGTTTTGTACGGTTGCAGATAATTACGCATTTGATATTAATAAGCCTATATATATTCACGGTGGTTCAGGAACTGTTGAAGGTTTAGAGAGTAAAAAAGTTGGTGAATTTAAAGATTTACCAAGTGATGAGATTTTTGAATATCCACAGCGTATTGATATGGATGCTTTTAAAGATGTTAAAAGTTTAAATTTTAGTTTTAAAGATGAATTTAAACCAATGAAAGGCTTTAAAACCATTCCATTTGGCGAAATAGGATTAAAGAAAGATTCATTTAGAACTCAAGTGCCTAATAAAGAGGATTACCGAAGCAAAGTTTACGATCATTTTAAAAATGATAAAGGAGGGAATTACAACGCAGAAGTTGTTAATGGTAGATACCCAAAACCAAGTTATTCTAATTAATTAAAAATAAATTATGCTGCTGCGATTGTTTATTCCGTTTGGGACATAATAATTTAAATGTCTAACAATTGTAGTGGCTGTATTTTTAAATTATTAGGTAGTGTTTGGTTTTAAAAATGGGATTGAAAATATAATTACTTTAAAAATGTTAAATAAATGAAATTTTTAAAAATACACCAAATTCGTTTGCTTCTCATGTGTTTGGCCACTTTCAATCTGTCCATGGCGCAAGAAGCGGAGCTTAGCAATCTTTCATTAAATGACCTAAATGCCTTTGATAGTCCAGGGGAAAATTGGGAGATTACTTCAGCCTTTATTTCAGATTTCGCTAAGCCTTGGGGTATTAAAAAATTAGATAAAGGCAGCGGTGTACTTGTGAATAATTTAACTAAAGTTCACCGGTCTCATTTAATTACTAAAAAAGAATTTGGTGATATTTATCTCGAATTAGATTTTATGATGGATAAAGGCTCCAATGCGGGGGTTTATTTACAAGGACGCTATGAAATACAATTATTAGATAGTTGGAGAAAAGAAGATCCCATTTTTTCAGATTGTGGAGGAATTTATCAACGTTGGAATTCAACAGCAGAAGTAAAAGGCTTTGAAGGTGTCGCTCCTTTACAAAATGCAACGCGTGCCCCTGGATTATGGCAACAGCTTCGTATCCGTTTTCGTGCACCGCGTTTTAATTCTGATGGAAAAAAAATAGCCAATGCTCGTTTCGAAGAGGTTTACCTTAATGATGTTCTAGTTCAGCAGCAAGTGGAAGTTTTAGGACCAACTAGATCTGCTAAATTTGGTGATGAAAAATCAATGGGGCCTTTAATGATTCAAGGAGATCATGGAAAGCTCGCAATTCGTAATATAAAATATAGTGACTTTACATACGACGTGCCAAGTAATAATAAAAGAGCTAATGGCTTAATTATTTTAAATCCAGATAAAAAACCTTATTTATTAAGGAGTTTTCTTGATTATCAAGGTGAAAAGTTAAACTATGTGGTGTCCATTGGAACACATGAAGGTATTCATTATTCTTACGATGTTTCTCAAGGGTCTTTGTTACAAGTTTGGAGAGGACGCTTTATGGATGTGACCGATATGTGGCATAGTCGCGGTATTTCGCAGGTAGCAATGCCTTTAGGAAGTGTAGTTCCGCTTTTTAGAGGACCTTCAATAGCTTATTTATCAAATAAAGATGCTGAGTGGCCAGAAAACGTTAATTTGGAAGATATGCACGATACGAGCTATATACTCGATCAAAAAGGAATTCCTACGTTTAAATATAAGTTAAAGGGTGTTTCTGTAAGGGATAAAATTGAGTTAGAAAATAACGGAGAATCCTTAAGAAGGAATTTGGCTATAGAAAACTCTACAGAAAATTTGTATTGTAGAGTAATTTCTGCAAAACAATTAGAACTTGTTAGCAAAAATTTATATCGAGTAAACGGTATGTATTATGTGCGCTTAAATCAAAACTCTAGTCCTATAATTAGGGAAACAGCAAAAGGGCAAGAGATGCTTTTAACTCTTGGTAAGTACGAAAAATCATTCTCTTATTCCATTATTTGGTAATTAAAAACCTAAACTTAATGACTACAGATACGAATATGTTTTGTAAAAAAACAACATTATTATGGGTGAGTATCTTAACGATTGCAATGACATTCGTTGGACAAGCTCAAGATAAAAAAGATCTTCCAGTTGAACCAATGGAAGATGATTATTATAAAATTAATAGTATTCCAATCCCAGAAGGTATGATGTTGGGAATTGGTGGTATTGCTTTGTTGCCAAATGATAAATTGGCAATAAGTACACGTCGAGGTGAAATTTGGACAATCTCTAATCCGTATATGAAAAACGGACAAAAACCTAGTTTTAAACTCTTTGCAAAAGGATTGCACGAGCCTTTAGGTTTAGCTTATCGTAATGGAGCGCTTTATACCGCACAACGTCCAGAACTAACCAGATTAAAAGACTTGGATGGAGATGGGGTAGCAGATGAGTACAAAACAGTTTACTCATTACATCTATCTGGAAATTATCATGAGTATGCGTATGGTCCTGTATTCGATAAAGATGGTAATATGATAGTTACGCTTAATTTAGCTTGGAATAAAGGCATGCAAAGTTTGGTGAAATGGCGTGGTTGGATGCTTAAAATTTCAGAAGAAGGAAAAATGGAACCTTTTGCTACTGGTTTACGTTCTCCGGCAGCATTTGGACTTAATAAGGATGGAGATATTTTTTATGCTGAAAATCAAGGTGGTTGGATTGGTTCTGGCTACATAACAGCGTTGGAGAAAGGAGATTTTGCGAGTCACCCAGCAGGGTTAAAATGGTCGAGTGAACCAGGATCTTCTGTTAAATTAAAAGTAGAAGATATTCCTGATACAGGAAAACCACAATTTGAAGTAGCAAAAAATATTGCAGGTATTAAAACACCTTCTGTATGGATTCCTCATGGAAATATGGGGGTTTCAACTTCCGGTATGCTGTTGGACAGTCGTGGAGACTTTGGACCTTTTAAAGATCAAATTTTTGTTGGTGATCAGGGAAGAAGTTTAATTAATAGAGTATTTCTTGAAAAAGTACAAGGCGTATACCAAGGAGCTGTATTTTCTTTTGTCAAAGGTTTTGCTTCAGGAGTATTTCGTATGTGTTGGGGTTCTGATGGAAGTATGTTTGTTGGTATGACCGCAAGAGGTTGGGGCTCTACCGGTGGTGATATTTATGGTTTACAAAGACTGGTTTGGAATGGAAAAGTGCCTTTTGAAATAAAAGAAATGCGCGCGATGCCAGATGGTTTTGAACTTGAATTCACAAAGCCAGTAGATAAAACTACAGCATCTGCCATAGCGTCTTATACTTTTAACAATTTTACTTATAAATATCATAAAACCTATGGAAGTCCTGTAATACATAAAGGGGATTGTAATGTTACGGCAATTAAAATTTCTGATGATGGAACTACAGTGCGTATAGCCATTGATAATATGAAAGAAGGTTTTATTCATGAAGTTAATGTAAACGGAATTCGCTCGGAAGATGAAAAACATCCGGTACTTCATCCAGTTGGTTATTATACATTAAATAAAATACCAGATGGAAACAAATTGGAAACTCAGATTTTTAAAGCGGCAATACAAAAAAACAAGCTACACGTAGTTGACAAGAAAGAAAATAATACGAAAACGAAACAGGTTTCTGAAATTAATAAAAAGAAAAACTTAAAAGAAAACAATACAATAACACTCGAACAAATTCGGCCATTACTCATAAAACATACTTGTGTAGCCTGTCATGATACTGACAAAAAACAAGTAGGACCATCATTTAAAGAAATCGCTAAACGTAAGTATTCCGCAGATAAGATGGCAAAACTTATTTACGAACCACAGCCAGAAAACTGGCCAGATTACGCAACACCTATGCCTCCGATGACTCATGTTCCTAAGGAAGATGTGGACAAGATTGTGTCGTTTATAAAATCTTTAGAGTAAATTTTAATATGGAACCCGTTAGTATTGCTGAAAAAAATAAAACTGAATAATAAATCGAAAACTATGAATTTAAACAATATTAAAAAAGCAGCTATTAATGTGTTAGCTATATGTATGTTAGTATCGTGTAGCGACTCTAAAGTTAATAAGGATTTACCACAAGCCAATAATGAAAATGAATCCACTAAAACTTTAGCCGAACTACAACATGAGTTTGTAAATACTAGATATCAGGCATATTTTCATTATAACATGGCTACATTTAAAAACTTAAACTCTGATACTTATCAAGGTAGGGCAGATGGTACAGAGCCTGTGTCAATGTTTGCTCCAACTGGGTTAAATATAGATAATTGGGTAAAAGCAGTTAAGGTCGCACGCATGGAAGGTGGTTGGTTAACCACAAAGCATCACGGTGGGTTTTGTTTGTGGGATAGTGAATTTACCGATTATGATGTAGCGTCATCAGCAGTTAAAACGGATATCGTTCGTGAGTTTACTACTAAATTTAGAGAGGCAGGCTTAAAAGTAGGTTTATATTATTCTATTTTAGATTATCATCATAGCGTTGAAAATGGCAAAACTTCAGTCAAGGACGTGCAGTTTTTAAAAAATCAAATAACAGAGCTTTTAACCAATTATGGTAAAATTGATTATATCAATTTTGATGGATGGAGTTCATGGCCAACCACACCAAATTTTGATGATGTTCAATACGGAGAAATTTTGGCTTTGGTAAAAAAAATACAGCCAGAGTGTTTAATTATTTCGCATACTTATGAGTCCAACTTGTCTCATGCCGAAGTGCCATTTGCAGATGCAGCAGGTCGAGATTACCCGTATCACCCAGATTATTTACGTCCAACCGCGGCATCAGATTTTTTACAATACGATTGGTGGTGGGATAATTCCGATGAAATGGGAGTTAGAAAAAGTGTAGACTATATTTTAGGAAAATTAAATAGTTATAACTCTCATAATTCGGTTTACATTCTTAATATATCTCCAAATATAGCAGGTGATATTGATGATGACGTGTTTGTCCGTTTAAAAGAAGTTGCTAATGTTTGGGAGAAACCAGAAGATATTCCAATGGATGCCAATTGGGGGTATCAATACGATACCACAAAAAATTTGGCATTTATGAAACCGTGCGAACAGTCTAGCATGAATAAATTTGTTCGTGATAAACGAGCTTATCCACGTGCTGAAATTGCTGTAGATGGTGTAACTGAAGGTAACGCTATGATGGAACAAACTTCTTGGACGCTTGAAGAAGACACTCCATGGTGGCGTGTAGATTTAGGGGATCATCACGTCGTTAATGAAATAACTATTTATAATCGTACAGATATCGATGCCAATCAATTAAAAGATTTTACGGTGTCACTACATGATGCTGCAGGTAATGTCGTATGGAAATCGGTTCAGAGGCAAGTTCCAACTCCTTCAGTTAAAATCCCAGTAGAAAGTAAAAAAGGACGTTTTGTGAAAGTACAATTAAATGGAACTGGTGCTTTGGCCTTGGCGGAGGTTATTGTGAAATAGCTGATTGAGTTATTCAGAAATAAAAATCCGAATTAAATTTTTTCGAATAGAGGGATATTCGAATTAAAGTTTCTTATGATTTACAGGTTATAGTTTTTGAAATAGAAAATGATATAATATTAATAGATGGCAATAATAATGAATTTTAAAGTTTTAGGTTTAATTTTTTTAGGCTTATTGATATCGTGTTCGGCATCAAAACCCAAAGATGTTTTATTGATAAGTAAAGAACCGGCCCAAAAGTGGCAAGATGGACTTGTTGCGGGAAATGGAATACAAGGAATAATGGTTATGGGAGACCCCCTTAACGAATCCATAATTCTTAATCATGAGAGATTATGGGTACCCGCTCAGGATGTAGCTTTTGACGTGCCTGACATGACTAGGGTTGTTGATGAGGTTAGGGAGATGGCTAAAAAAGGAGATTTTGACCAAGCAGGAACTAGGTTATATACTGCTTTTGGAGAGGAGAATGCTAAACTGTTCCCAGAGACTGCTTTCAAAAGAATAGGTGGTAAACAAAGCCCTCGTTTTGGAATGAACTATGTACACCCAGGGGCCTATCTTAAAATTAACATGACAAAAAATGGGGAAATATCTGATTATACACGCTCTGTTAATTTAAGTAATGGAGAGATTACTGTCCGCTGGAAGGACGATAAAGGTTTTTGGTCTAGAAACGGTTTTGTTTCCAGAAGTGATGATGCTACCATCATGAAAATTAAAAATGAGAGTGGAGCTAAAATTAGTTGCACTTTTTCAATTAATGAAGTCCCTGGCTATGATATAAAAGATATTAATAAACCACAAATAGTTGTGGATGTTGATGGAATTTATTTTCATACAAGTTATAAAAACAAGTATTGGCTTGATGAACCTGAAGGGTATCATATTTTAACAAAAATTGATGCTCAGGGTGGAACAGTGATTGTAGAAGATAATCAAATTATCGTTGAAGGAGCGGATGAAGTTGTTTTAAAAACAATCACTGACTTTCTTCCTAAGTATTCTCTAAAATCAAGAACGGCATTGAGCGATAAATTGGATGCAGTATTGTCTTATGATAAAAGTTTATTAAGTCATGATAAAATTCACCGAGAATTATTTGAACGTGTGGGTTTCAGATTAACAGATCATGAAAATCAGACATATTATAGCGAAGAGTTAATTGAAAATGCGAAAAATAACGGCCCTTCACCTGAGTTCTTAGAGGCTATTTTTGCAGTAGGTCGATATGCGCTTATTTCCTCTTCAGGTGAGTTGCCACCATCGTTAATGGGGATTTGGGGTAACACTTGGGAGCCCGCATGGTGGGGCCATTATACCAATGATTCTAACGTAAATTTAGCAGTTTCCCATGGTAATACTGGTAATTTACCGGAGATGATGGAGTCATATTTTTCATGGGTTGAATCGCTTTATCCGTATTGGGAACGTAATGCAGAAAGATTATATGGGGCTAGAGGTTATATGGGGGCGATCGCACATGATTGGCGACATGGACTCGCAATTGCCGGCTGGCACGAATGGACTGGTAGCGCAGGCTGGCTTGCTGCATATTTTATTGAAAATTATGCTATAACTAATGATGAAATATTTTTAAAAAATAGAGTAGTCCCTTTACTTGAAAATATTGCTTTGTTTTATGAAGACTTTTTACAAGGTATGGAAGGTGATGATGGGTATTATTTAATATATCCAAGTGTGTCTCCAGAAAATAGGCCCTCTAATATGGGTGGTATACCTGAATTTAGAACGGCTCCTAATGCAGCTTCCGAAATAGCGATAATCAGACAGACTTTGGTAAGTTTAATAGAAGCATATGAGGTATTGAATATTAAAGATGAACGAATCGCTGTCTTGCAGTCAATTATTAATAAGTTGCCTCCATATCGCATAAATAAAGATGGGGCAATTGCAGAGTGGAGCCATCCTGATATTGCTGACAATTATAATCATAGACATAATTCACATCTTTATGCAGTTTATCCAGGAATTGATATTAATCCTGCAACTCCAGAGTTGTATGATGCTTCAAAAATAGCTATTAAAAAACGCCTAGAGACAGGTCAAGGTGATAGATCAGCACATGGTTTTATGTATCAAGGTTTTTTTGGTGCCCGCTTGCAGGACCCTTCCATTCCTTGGAATTCATTTAATACCATAGCAAAAGAATCATTTTTGTTTTCTAGTTTTATCACATCACACAATCCCAATCATAAGGTTTATAATTTGGATGCGACTTTATCAATGCCCGCTATTTTAAGTGAAATGTGTGTTTATTCCCGTCTTGGCGTTTTGAATATTTTACCGGGAATTCCGTTAGACAAAATACCTACGGGAAAACTAACTGGTCTGCTTGCTAGAAATGCAATAGTTGTTGATGAATTATCATGGAATGACCTTGATAAACAGGTGATTATGAAGCTGAGAAGTTCTATTGATCAATCTGTAATTATAGAAAGTAGACTAGATATTTCTAACATTAAAGGAAATGGAGTAAGTCTTAATGAGGCTGGTTGGTCTATTAAATTAGATAAGAATAAATTAACAACTATTGAAATTTTATATTTAAATAAGTAGATTATTTTTAATAGAACAGGTAGTATTATGTTTAAAATAAGAAAACACTTATTAATGATGGCGTTAATAAAGTACACTTTAATTTAATAAATATCATATATATGAAAACAACAAACAAAAACAAATTAATTATCTTATTAATACTTGTGGCTCAATTTGGATTTGCAACTAACAGCATAGAGAAACCTAAACCTAAAAAAAAGCCCAATATCATTATGATTTTGGCCGATGATTTAGGTTTTACAGATCTAGGTTTTACAGGTAGCGATTTATACCTAACTCCTAATATTGATAGATTAGCCAAAGAGGGCATGTATTTTTCTAACGCTTATTCTTCACATCCTACATGCCAACCTAGCCGTTTGGCATTGCAAACAGGGAAATATCCCGCACGTATTGGTTGTGTTAGTCATGCCGCACTTGGAGGTGTGTCTGGAGGACCTCTTGAAATACCTAAAGGTGAGGTGACTATTGGCGAAGCCTTAAAAATGGATGATTATACAACTTGTCATATAGGAAAATGGCATATAGGTATGGGGGATAATGCTCCAGGAAAAAGAGGGTATGACTATGATATAGCTTCCAATGATTTTTGTTGTCCTGCAACGTATTTTTATCCCTATAGTGATCCTAATCACAGAAGAAATAATCTAGCAGCTGTACCCGATTTAGAAGATTATCCTGTAACTACCATTTTGGGAGAAGCCGTTTCAAACGAAGCAGCGAAATTTATAGAAAGTCAAAAAAATAAAGAGAAACCTTTCTTTTTAAATATGGCTTATTATGATGTGCATACGCCCATTGAAGCACAAAAAGAAAAGGTGGATAAATATAAAAAGCGACTTAAACCAGGATTGATGCATAAGAATCCAACCTATGCCGCCATGGTTGAAAACCTTGACGAAGGAGTAGGTAAAATTCTAGCAACTCTTGAAAAAAATGGGATGTTAGAAAATACAATAGTAATCTTCATGAGTGATAATGGAGGTGAAGCCGATTTAGGAATTACAACAAACGGAAAACTAAGAGACGGAAAAGGATATGCTTATGAAGGAGGGGTACGTGTGCCATTAATTGTTCGTTGGCCGGGTCAAGTAAAACCAAATACAGTAAACAATCAACGTGTAATTGGTTTTGATTTATATCCTACGATTCTTAAAATGGCAGATGCTAAAGGAGATAAAAAACATAATAAGAATGTTGATGGGTTGGATTTAACACCTTTGTTAAAAAATCCAAATTATAAATTACCTAATCGCAAACTTCATTTTCTTAATTTTCTTTCATTGGTTCATTATAAATTACCTATTTCTCATAGAAATAGATGTTTTGAATCTGTAATGAAAGACGATTGGAAATTAATTGAATTTTTTGATATGGGTGCTGATCTTGTACATTATTATGAATTATATAATTTAAAAGAAGACCCATCTGAAAAAAACAATTTGGCACAAAGTATGCCTACAAAGGTCGAAGAATTAAAAAAATCGATTGCAAGATGGAACAAAGAAGTAAACGCACCACCTTATGATTATGAGAAATTTTATGGCAATGCAAAATCAATAAAAAACGATTAGTTTTTAATTATCTAACAATATATATATGCGTTGACTATTAATGGGTTGACGCATTCGTGTTTTATAAATATGTTGTTGACTATAAAAGCAATACCTCCTTGAAAAAATATTAAAAGAATTCAGAAATAAATATTGACCATTATAAAAAGATTATATTTAGTTTCATTGCTATCTTATTTTCTTGGGAATATATTATTCGCCCAACAGAAAAGCAGAAACATTATTATAGACATTCAGGAGGAAAAAGGATTTTTAATCAATGGATTAAAGAATATACTAGTGGCGCATGTGTAAAAGGACCCTAAAAATAAAGCAACTAAATGTTTTTATTAAAGAGGAACTATTTGTAATCTAATAGAAATGTTTGTTGACTTAGTAAAAAAAAGGGATTTATTATTTTGGATTTCATCAGAGTATTAAGACGATTTTAAAGTTCTGCATATAATGTTTGCAGCTTTATTTTAAGTAAAAGCAAGTCATAAATTAGCTTACTTCTTTTTATATTAATTTAATAAAGAATACATATTAGAGTGAAATTAAACAGAATGGATGTTTAATAAATTAAAATTATCATTACTAAGTTTGGTTTCATACTGCAGGTCCATGGCGTGTTAAGCAATGGCAATAAAATTGAAAATAGCTTGAAAAAATAGGATTTTTATTCCGTTGAATCTAGACTTGAGGATTGTATTGGTTTTTCATGGTTTTAATCTTTTTGGTAATTGGAATTGGCTAAACCAAATTAGATTACTGGGTTTTAGTAATTTGTTAAAGGTGTTTGAAAGTTATTCTTAAAATTATTTAGAAATCAAGAAACAGCATAAGAGAATTAAAACCGTCTAACGATTTATTGTGAATACAAAAATTAAAATAATTTAGATATATATATATAAATAGTTCGGCTTTTTATAGAAGTTTAAAAGTATTATTAGGTTGTGTGTTTCTTTTACTATTAATTGTGATGTTTTCTGCCCATTCAAAATTAAACAACATTCAAAAGCCAAATGTGTTTTTCCTTATTGTTGATGATTTGCGACCAGAATTAAATTGATTTGGGAAGACTCAAATTATTTCCCCAAATATAGATGCACTTGTCAAAGATACCATGGTTTTTAATAGAGTTTTTTGTAATGTTTAAGTATGTGGAGCATCAATAGCAAATTTGTTAACTGGGCTGTACCCAACCTAATCGATTTACTAATTATGTGGCGAGAGTGGAAAAGGATGCACCAGGCATTATTACTTTACCCGCACATTTTAATAACAATGGGTATTTTACTACGGCAATAGGTAAAATTTTTCATCACCCTGATGATGCACTTCAAAGTTGGTCTGAAATGACTTATCGTTCCGATTATCCCAATAGCTTAAAACAGCAGGAACTATGGCGTGATTATTAGTCTCTCGATAATAATTGGACAAAAGAAAAAGATCTTCCTCTGGGTGCTGCAGGTCCAGCTTGGGAAGCAGCTGATGTGGCAGATACTATATATTACGATGGTAAAACTACCAAATTGACACTCAATAGGTTGAGAGAGCTTTCTAAATCTAAACACCATTTTTCTTAGGAGTTCGTTTTATTAGACCACATTTGCCTTTTAATGCACCTAAAAAATATTGGGATTTGTATGAGAAAGAAAATATTGAATTCGCAGAAAACCCTTTTATGCCTGTAAATTCACCTCGTGATGCATGGTTTAATTATAGAGAGCTACGCGGATATTCAAATATTAGAAAAGATACATTGCCCATACCAGATGACCAGGCCAAAATGCTACGTCATGGGTATTATGCATGTATTAGTTATATTGATGAACAAATAGGTCAGATTATTAAGGCGTTCAAAAAACTCAAATTATACGACAACACTATAATTGTTGATATTGGCGATCATGGTTGGAGTTTGGGCGAACACTCATTATGGTGTAAGCATTCCTGTTTTAGTAATGCTTTGCGTACACAGCTCATTGTTAAATCTACCAATACCAATGCCGGAAAAACAGATGCAATGACTAGTTTTGTCGATATTTACCCTTCATTATGCGAATTGGTTGGTCTTGAGAAACCATCTCATCTCGATGGTCAAAGTTTTATTCCAATTTTAAAAAATCCGAAGATAGAAGTAAACAAGTATATTTTTTGCAGATGGGAAAATGGAGAAACTGTAAAATCCGATAAGTTTATTTATACCGAGTATTTCGATAAAAAGGGAAATGTTAGATCGCAGATGCTCTATAATCACGAAAAAGATCCAAATGAAAATGAAAATGTTGTTGATGATGGAGAAAACATAGAAATAGTGAAAGAATTAAAGAATGTATTGTCTAATCATTTTCAGAATAGATGCATTTATAGGTAAATAAAGAGAATTGTTCTTATGAAAATAGGTACACAAAACTGTCTTTTTTATTTTGTAAAACGATAATAATTAATGCACAAAACAACCCACGTGATCTAAACGCTTTGTTGGCCGCCAACGCTACTTCATGAAATTGGGGAGATAAAAACATTGGATTGTATTCATCATTCCATGTCCTTTGTTCGGGAAGCTAGCTATTCAGAAAATGAATGATTACCAATTTTTCTTTTTATTTCATCAAATAGTGGTACATAAGAGACAGACTATGGCAGTGTATTATCATTTGATAAATTAAACCAACAAGTATGCAATGCATGGGCTCCAGAGTGCATATTTAAAAATGAAATATGCTATTTTTTTTTACAGTGAAGAAAATGGGAGTATTAAATCTCGATATGACAATTTTAAAAGAATAAGATGTCGTGAATTTTTACGATGTTGCACCAATTCCTTTTAAATATTATGGAGGGCTCCTCCTTTTTTAACGATACGAACATTATTATTGTGTTTGTTCTTCGGTGGGATGAAAAAATTAAATCTATTATACGAGTGATAATCCGCTTGGGGAGTGGAACTATAAGGAAATCTTTAAGGAACCAATTTCACAACCAGCGAAGAATATTCCTCGTTCCATAGTATAATTTAAGGAAAATGGATATTGTTTTATCATCTTATGGTTGTGGTAAAGCACGTAAAAAATACAGCGATTATCTTTAATTTAATGATGATGGTACTATAAAGGAAGTACAAAGAACCAATTGGCAGATTTCTTTTAAGAGATATTGTTTGATTTTAAAAAACATAAACTTAATTCTGTATAGCGCATTTAAAATCAGTCTGTAAATACATTTTGAATAAAGGGAGTTGTTTTTATAACAAAAAATGTAATAAAAAACGACACTATTAATGTTAAATAATACTATTCATGTCAATAGAACGGTTTATGCACCTATTAAGAACATTTTGAGGACTATAAATAGCGTGATATTTTATCAAATTTGTTAAGTAGTTTTTAATGAAAAAGAAACTATTTATTAAAATTCAACTAATCTAAAAACAAAATCATGAAAAAACCATTACACAAATTAACTTTAATTTTAACTGTATTATTAGCAGCTCAAATTTCTTTTGGGCAGCTGGTAAATGTGACTTTGGATAATGCAATAGCTGGAACGGCTCATTACACGGTCGCAGGCAAGCGAGATAATCCAAATAATGCTATTAATGACACATTTGGTGGAGTTGGTTACGACCCAACGGCTCCAACAAATAATTATCCAGATTGTGAAGGAAGTGGTCTTGCTAATTATTTTTTGCCAAAAGCAAATAGGGATGAAAATTATTGGGGTTGTTATGTCTCAATTCCTGCAACAAAGTCTTTAAAATATCTTGATTTTTATGCGACTGAAGGCGTGCAGACAAGTAGTGGGGCATGGGATAGATTTAGAGATTTAACAATTACATTGTCAGATGGTGTTAACACAGAGGATCATTATTGGGAAGGTGTTTCGCCAGTACTAGCACAAGATGCTGATCCTCACAATTATGCTCGAATGGATTTTGTCGAACGTGGTTTTTCTGCTGGTATGCTCGCAAGTGCGACTTCTATACGTATAGATCATTCGAATGCTGATTCTGATGCTTTTTTACAATTTATGGAATTACGTTTAGCTGCAGATAATACGCCTACAGCCGGAATTAATGATTTAAAAGCTGCTAAATTATTAGTAAGTCCTAACCCATTGCAAGAGGGGGAATCATTAAAAATAGATTTTACGAATGCTACCACTAATTCAGTGCAGGTATACTCTATTCTAGGAGAATTTGTATATGAAGAGATGTTGACAGGAGTTGAAGTGTCAATAAATTATAATATATTTCCTTCATCAGGGATTTACATTGTAAAAATTGGGTCTTCAGTTTCTAAAGTCGTAATTAAGTAACGATAATAGCATTAATATACGCTTCTTTTTCGTGAACAATAAAGGAGCGTAATATTTTTTTAGTCTTTATTTTAGTCCAGATTACTTTCTACATTATCGTCTTATTTTAAAACTAAATGAAACAAGAAAGAAATTTAAAATATATAAATTAATTAGGAAGTCACGTTGTAAGTTTTATTTCCAAAATACAGTAATACGTTGATTTCATGAGGGCTTTGAACAAAATTTTAACGAAAAAGAAAGATATGTTATACTGGTAATTGAATAAAAATAGCATCTTTGAAGTAACTAAATGTTAAGATTCTGTTAAGCCAATCTTATATTTGAATTTAATTTTTAAAAAAAAAACATCACATAATAAAAATAATATTAACTAAACTAAACAAAAATGAATTTGAAAAAAAAAGATACGTTCTTACAGAGAACGTGTGTAAAAAGGAAGGCTACAATGAAGCCCTTTGGGAGTAATATTTCTAAACTTCCATAAATTAAAATAGTATTAACCAAAATCAATTAAAAAGAAATTAAATACAGAAAAATTATGAAATACGTCAAAAAGTTCTTCTTGCTATTTGTGGTTTTTATGCCCTTGATATCATGTGATGAAGAGGATGCATTTGTTGATAAAAAACCAAATGTAACCCTACTTTCACCAAGTGATAAAACAAGTGGAGTAGATATTGCGCCTTCATTCGAATGGCAGGGCTCAGACCCAACTGGAAAAGAATTAACCTACGATTTTTATTTAGGTTTAGATAGTACCAAATTATTTATAGAAGCAAAAGGGTTAAAAGAATCTAATTACAAACTTGCAGACTATAAATTACGTAAAGATGTCACGTTTTATTGGAAAGTTGTTGTAAGTAATGGCATTCAAGAAAACGAAAGTGATATTTGGAGTTTTATGTCTATTCCAGCACCTGCGGCTCCTAACTTAGTAGCGCCAGAAGCCAATGTATTTATTCGTGAGAGTTTAGTCTTGGAATGGGAAGCAGTACCTGCAGGAGAAGGAGAAACCATAAGCTATAATGTGTATTTAGGTAAAGATAAAAACCCTAAAGAATTAGTGGGTACGGTTGATGATGGAAGTACCTCTTTAACTATTGATGCTTCACCTCTAGAGGTTGGTGCTAATTACTATTGGAGAGTGGATGCCACCGACTTAATTAATAGCTCTTCTAGTGAAGTGCGTACTTTTAAAAAGCTGGCATTAGGATCACCTGATGAGCCCATGCTTGTAGCTCCTTTAGACAGAACAGGCGTACCATCTGGTGTAGTGCTAGATTGGACGGATGTTCCCGATCCAGAAGGAGACCTCGTAAGTTATGATGTGTACATGGATAAAAGTAATACCCCAACAACGTTGGTAAGTAGTTCTAACGCCAGTCAATTTACAACTTCAAATTTAGATGTTAACGCGGCTTACTACTGGTATATTATTGCTAAGGATCCAGCTGGAAATAGTACAAAATCTAAAACCTATGGTTTTTCTGTTACAGGAGTGGGTGTTGGCTTTCCAAATATTCACAATTTTGAAGTAGAAGATATGTTGTCTTTAGATGAAAAATTGGTCTGGGATTCAGCTTCAGGAGCGACTTCTTATGACGTTTATGTGGGTACATCAAATCCACCTGTTAATAAAATAGCAAGTGATATTACTGAAACGGAGTTTCAAATTAAGAATGCTGATATTCCAAGTGATATTACAGATGTTAAAACTTACTACGCCCTTGTTGTAGCTAAAGATGGTACTGGTGGAGAAACAAACTCCTTTCCTGTAGCATTTACACCACAAATGACAGGAACTGTAACTGATGTTAGAGGTGGAGTTAGTGAAGATTATACATGGGTTCGAATTGGAACTTCCATTTGGATGTCCCAAAATTTAAGAACCAAAAAACTATCAAATGGAGACGATTTATCTTTAATTATAAATGATAATTTAGGGCTTGCAACTGATATGTATTATGATGAGCATCCTGAAAATTTACCTGGATTTACACCTAATTGGTCTGAAGTTCATGGGCGCGTTTATTGTAGTGCACTTGTAGCCAATTCTCAAATGGCTCCTGAAGGATGGCATGTTATGGAGACTGAAGATTATAAATACTTGGAAAGTTATGGAACAAAGAAAACTGGAGATTTCATGGGTAAATGGCATGATGGTGGTTTAGATACCTATGGTTTAAATTTAGTTACCGCTGGATATCGTTATGAGTCTAAGTCTAAGTTTGAGAATGGTTTTAGAACAAGTCTTGAAAAATCTAGATTAGAAATATGGGTTAATGATGGTATACCAAGTGTTTGGGAACTTAATAATAGCTATAATAAAAAATTCAGAATTTTTAATAATCAAGCTAATAAAATGTTTGCAATACGTTTAGTAAAAGATGAATAGTACGATGAAATTTTATTTTAAAAACCGATAACTAAATATAACATATGAAATATAAAATAGCATTTTTCTTTAGTTGCTTTATTTTTCTAAGCCAATCCATAAGTGCTCAGAACATTAAAGTATCTGGAAAAGTAACCGACGAAAATGGTGCGCCATTAATTGGAGCTAACATTATAAGTACCGACTCAAGTAATGGTGTAAATGGAACTGTTGCAGATTTTGATGGTAATTATACTATTAAAACGAGTGCTGGTAGTAACTTAGAAATCACTTATGTAGGATACATTACCCAAAATATTGCTGTTAATGGAGAAAGCACTATTAATGTGATGTTATTACCTAATCAAGAAGCTCTAGACGAGATTGTAGTAACAGGATATAGTAAAACCAAAAAGGCTAATATTATTGGAGCTGTAGCCACAGTAAAAGGTTCTGAATTAATGGAAACAGGCGTTACAAATATGTCTCAAGCCATTCAGGATCGTTTACCAGGTGTTTATACCGAAATCCCTTCAGGACAACCTGGAGCAGATGACGCGAAAATCACCATACGTGGTGTGTCTACTTTTAATGGTGATAATTCACCTTTAATATTAATAGATGGTGTAGAGGCTGCTGGTGGATTCTCTCAATTAGATCCAGGTGAGATTGCTAGTATATCTGTATTAAAAGATGCAGCATCTACTGCGGTTTATGGTAATCGTGGTGCCGATGGTGTTATCCTTATTACTACTAACCGTGGTAGTGAAGGTCCTGCCAAAATTAGTGTAGGGGGAGGTGTTACAGCTAAAACCATGTCTGGAAGAGCTGATAAGTTATCATCTTATGAAGTTTTAATGCTGGGGCAGGAAGCTATTAAAAACTCAGGTGATTATACAGGGCTTAGACCTCAAAGTTATATCGATAATTTTTTAGATCCTAATAGAGACCAAATGCTATATCCCGATGTGGATTGGTATGATACTTTAATTCGCGATATTGGATGGGAAAATAACGCTAGAATAAACGTTTCTGGAGGGACTAGTTTTGTAAAATACTTTAGTTCTTTTAGTGTAAACCATGTGGGAGACATTTTAAAAACTGAAAAAAGTGATAATGGATATTATGATCCTTCATTTTCTTATGACAAAATGAACTTTAGAACCAATTTAGATTTTAATCTTTCTAAAACAACACAATTAACTGTTGATATTTCTGGACGTTCAGAAACAAGAAAAACACCTAATACTGATGTGGGAAGTAATGATTTTGGCAATATATTTAAATTTTTAGATGAAGCAACAGCATACTCGTATCCTGTATATTATACTGAGGAATTTGTAGCAGCGCATCCAGATCCATTATCTCCATACCCTGCGAGTATACGTTATTCTGGGGCTGATAAGGAAAACCCGTATCAATCTAACCCTTATACGAAATTAAATACTTCTGGTATGAGAAAGTACCGTAAAGATGTTGTAGATATTAGAATAGGTTTAACACAAAAGTTAGATGTTATAACTAAAGGATTAAGTTTTTCTGGGAAATATAATTACAGTACGGCTTTCGATTATACCAAAACAGAAGGGTTAAATACTCAATATTGGTTGTATGATGTGTTGGCAAAAGAATGGAGGCCTCAATCTGACCAAAACTATAATTCATCTCAAGGACTATTTCATTCATCGGGAGGCGAGAGTTATAGTGATGCGTTAAGAAATACATTTTACCAAGGTCAGTTAGATTATAGTCGTGGTTTTAATGGGCATAATGTTAGTGCTTTAGCGGTTTTTAACAGAACAGAACGTAATACTGGAGCAGGAGGCTTACCATCTTATAGTGAAGACTGGGCTGGTCAAGTTAACTATGATTATAAAGGTAAATACTTAATGAAGCTTACAGCAGGATACAATGGATCGGAGAAATTTGCTCCTGGAAAACGTTTTGGTTTCTTTCCTGGATATGCTGTAGGATGGAATATTGCTAAAGAGAAGATTATGCAAGACAATTTACCATGGTTAAATACCTTAAAAGTGCGTTATAATTATGGTGAATCTGGAACAGAAAATGCGGCTAGATTTTTATATTTAGGTGGTTACGCTTCTAAAGGAGATAAGTTTTCACATGCTGTGTTTGGTCTTCCTGCAGGATCAGCAGGAAGTAGATGGGCAGAAACAAAAATAGGAAATCCAGAAGCTACTTGGGAAACAGCAACAAAACACAACTTAGGTTTCGATATCGATTTATTTAATTATGAGCTTACTTTTGGCTTAAACTTATATAAAGAGCATAGAGAAAATATTTTTGTAAATATTCCAGTTCCGTCTTATTATCATCCAAGTTTTGGGAGCTTGTCTGGAGGAAGTATAACGCTTCCAAAAGTTAATTTAGGAGAGGTTAAAAATCATGGATTTGAGGTTGAAACCAATTATAAACATACTACAGTAAATGGTTTACGTTATTCCATAGGGGGTAGTGTTACTGTTGCCGATAGTAGAGTAATATATCAAGGGGATAAAGTTGGAACTCCAGATTATCAAAAAAATGCAGGAAAACCAATTGGCTGGTTACAAGGTTATCAAAGCAATGGGTATATTAATACTTTTGAAGAAGCTATAAATTCTCCCGAAATAGCTAAGGGGAATAGACCAGGGTTGTATTCTTATGCCGATTTTAATGGAGATGGTGTAATAAATAGTAATGATAATGTTGTTTTAGATGGTACAAGTCAACCTCAGTTCATTTATGCTTTCAACGGGAGTTTAAGTTATAAAGGTTTTGATTTAAGTGCACGCTTTTTTGGTAAGGAAGGTGTTATATATAAGGAAAGTAGTTTGTTTCCAAATTTTAACACATCATTGTTAGAAGGTAAGACTGCTCATTTAGATACTTGGAGTCCAGATAATCAAAATGCAGCTTTCCCTGCTTTTGGAAATACTTCAAATTCACAAGGTTATCAGGCTAGAAGTAGTGCTACAACCATTAACTCTTCGTACTTAAAATTACAAAGTTTGAGCTTAGGGTATAGCATCAAATCTGAACTACTAAAGAGAGCTTTAAGAATTCAAACAATGAGATTGAACCTTTCAGGATATAACCTGTATTCATGGTCTAAAGCACCGTTTGGAGATCCAGAAGGGGGGAATGGTACCTCTGGTGGTTATGGACAATACCCACTTGTGAAACGCTTTATATTTGGTGTAAATATTGATTTTTAATAAAAAAAATATTATGATGAAAAATAAATATATAATACTTTTTCTTTCAGTCTTATTGTTTATGAGCTGTGAAGACTATTTGGATAAACAAGATCCAGAAAATGATTATGCCACCGAAGATGAAGTTTGGCAGGACAAAAATAAGATAAACAGTATGGCATTTAGGTTGTATGATACCACAGAGTGGATGTTTGAAACCCGCTATGATTATGGAGGAAGGCAAGGTGCTGGTCCAGGAAAAAATTATGGTAATACGATGGCATTTTCGGGCGAGTTAATTAATACAAGAGCTTTAGCTGTAGTAGATGCTGTAAAAAGAGGTGATTATTTTTCGGCCCTAAATAATGATTTTGCTAATCCAGACTTTGATATGGTTTGGGAAGATGAGTGGGAAGCTATTTATGTAGCTAACAGTATTTTAGATAGAATTGATGATGTGCCAGCAACAGTGTTTACAGATGATGAAAGGAATCAAGTAAAAGGGGAGGCTCTATTATTTCGTGCCTTTGCATACCATGAGTTATCTAAACGTTGGGGACCTTTACCATATTTTAAAGAGAAAATACTTCCAGAAACAGATTTAAACTTACCAAGACCAACATATCTAGAACAAATAAATGATATAGTAGCAGATATTGATGCAGCTATAGCCGTGTTTCCAGAAGTTAGTTATTTAGATCATCCTCAAAATATGGGGCGTATGGGTAAAGCCGCAGCTATGGCTTTAAAATCAAGAGCGCTAACTACGGCAGCTAGTCCTAATTACACTCTTAATAATCAGAAAGATAAAGCCCTATGGGAAAGAGCGGCAGCTGCTGCTTGGGATGTTATTAAATTATCTGAAACATCTGATAAAGTAGGATTGTATGAAGGGCCATATAACGAGATCTTTCATACACTACCAGGGACTATTGAAGGTCTATGGCCACGTTATTTTGCGCCAATTAATTCTGGTGGTGGTATTTATACGCACTGTTTTGCTTGGAGGAATATTGGGGGAGATGGAGGATATGGACCTCCACAAGATTTAATTGATAAGTTTGAAACTGCTGATGGTTATCTTGTAACCGATGCAAGTGCTAGTTATAATGAGCAAGACCCTTATAAAAATAGAGATCCTCGTTTTTATGCAGATATTTTGTACCACGGTGCGTCATGGGCAAAAAATACAGAGAATGATAAAATGGATTTAAGAACAACTCCTTTAGGTGCAGATAGAACAGATCCGAACAGTTCTAGTTATGGGAATTCGATAACCGGTTACTTGCCTAAAAAATTATTACCAGAAAAGTATAATAGAACGGCGTATATAACTACAAAATATATTAATGCACCATATATTAGAATGGCCGAAATGTATTTAAACTATGCAGAAGCTGTAAATGAAGCTTATGAAGATCCTAATGCGGCTTTAGCGGGAGCCTCATTAACAGCAGTACAAGCACTTAATACTATTAGAAATCGTGTAGGGCATGTGGATGTAAGACCAGAATATGCATCGAACTACTTAACTTTTCAAAAAACAGTAAGAAACGAGTTTGCTGTAGAGCTTTGTTTTGAGTATCATTCTTGGCACGATATGTTAAGATGGAGAACAGCGAAAGAGGAATTAGATGGTCGTATATTTCATGGCGTTTTAATTACTGATGACTCATCGCAACCTACAGGAGTACGTTATGAGAAATTTCCAATAGATCAAAACAGGACCTTTGATGATAGAAACTATATGTATCCGATAAGACAAGGAGATTTACAAACCTTTGAAGTTCCAGAGCTAACTCAAAATCCAGGATGGTAGTATGTTAATAATTAATGATTTTACAATGACAAAGACAAAAACATTATATCTAGTACTAGTTGCCATTTCCTTAATGTTACCTTTTTCGGGTAAAGCACAGGAAGTTAATATTTTAAACGATATTACAGCAGCTATTACAAATAGATCAGGAGATAAATTGAGCGGTGTATTAGTATCGGCGACTAAAGCAAAAAATACAGCTGTATCCAATATTGATGGAACATTTACTGTTCAAGCTCAAGATAAGGACGTGCTTATTATTACGAGTTTAGGTTACGAGAAAATGGTAGTTTACGTTAAACAAGGCCGTCTAGAGAATGAAACTATTGTATTAAAAGAATGGGGTGTTATTAATCCAGAAGAGAATATTAATATTGCACTACGAAGCCTACCTTTTGAAAGAATAACAGGTTCTGTTGAACGTATAACAGGAGATGAACTAAGTGATTTTCCTACAAGGTCTGTTCATGAAGCTTTAGCAGGGAGGTTATCTGGCGTCTCTACATCTTACGGTAGTACAGAAACAGTAACGGAAAATTTTGGAAACAATATTCGTAATCAAGGTGGATTGCAAATATATGTAGATGGTATACCAACAGGAGAAATTGTACTTACACCAAGCGAGGTTGATGATGTTATAATAGCTAAAGATTATGGTTCTAGTTTTATGTATGGAACTCTAGGAGCAACAGGAGGTATTATAGTAAACTCTAAGCATGGAGCTCCAGCAGGGCAATCTCTAAAGTTTAAATCTAGATCGGGTGTACGTACGTCTGGGTTTTTACCTAGTTTGATGAACGCACAAGATTATGCAACAAATTATAATATAGCTTTAACTAATGATGGGTTTTCTCCTATTTACTCAGAGAATGATATTAACGATTACAAAACGGGTGCAAATCCAATAAAAAATCCTAATAATGATTATTATAAGGATTTTGTAAACGGAATCGCTAATTATAATCATATTACTGGTGATTTTTCTGGAGGTAGTGAAACGGTTCAATATTTTTCACATTTAGGGTATTATGGTACAGATGGTATTGAAAGTGTTGGAGCAGGACGAAGCGTATCACGTTTAAGATTGAATAACAATGTGCAAATTAAATTTAGTGACGCTGGCAATGTAAATATTGGTATTGGTGGTAGTTTTACTAAAAGAAAAGTGCCTACTCTAACATCTGATGCTCTTTTTAGCACCATGTCTAGCTACCCTGCAAATGCTTTGCCTTATAAAATAAATGATTCAATTTATGGAAGAACTTCAGAGTACGGAACAAACCTGTTAGCGCGGTTAGATGATAACGCACCAGTGACTGAAGATTCTCGTAGAGATGCCTTTGCTCGTATTGGACTAGATTTAAATTTGGATGATCTTACAGAAGGATTATCGTTTAAAAGTTTGGTAGGGATGTATACTTTTAACGTTATATCTAAAACTAGAAATTATTCTGTTAATATGGCGCAACCTGTATTTACTTTAAATAATGATGGGTCGTACACTACAACATACAGAAATTATAGCAGTGGGAATACAAGTGCTACTTGGGGTAAAGCAGGGGATCGTGTGGATAGAACACAATTTATTAATGCTAATTTACATTATGATCGTGATTTTTCAGAAGATCATAAGGTTATTGCTGATTTAGTGTATTCTAATCAGAAATTAACTGGAAATAATCTAAATCAAAGTACTATTTTTAGAAATATAGGACTTACCGTGAACTATTTATTTAAAAACAAATATGTGTTGGAAGGTAAAGTGTTAAATTCACCAATACGTCAATTATCTCAGGATGAAAGAAGTAAAATTAATTATGATGGTGGTGCAGCCTGGTTGATGCACAAAGAAGATTTTTTAAGCCATGCAACTTGGTTAAATTTCTTAAAATTAAGAGGTAATTTTGGTGTTCAATCTAGACCAGTTAGTCAGTTCTTTATTTCTGAAAATTTATACGGAGGCTCTGGTGGCGGTACTTTTGGAACACGAAATCAAAATTCTGGTGCTGGGGGAGCAAATAGAATTTTTACGGGTTCAAGCTTAGTTTCTCCTAAACAAGAATATTTAAGTTTAGGTGCCGATTTTCAGATGTTTAACTCTAAGGTAAATGGACAGATTAATTATTTTAATATTCGTAATTACGATCAGGTTGTTGTTCCTACAAACTTGTATGCACTCATACCTACGAGTTATGTGGAGTTAGAAAACTATGGTGATTCTAGATTACGTGGTATGGATGGCAGTATTTCATATAAAAGTAAAGTAGGAGAGGTGTCATACAGGTTAGGTATAAACGCTACTTATAGTTTAAGTTATGATACAGAATCTAATTCTGTTATTTATCCAGAAGCAGAAGCCCAACGTAATTCTATGGGTAATAATGGTGGTCGTATTCTTGGTTTACAAGCAGTAGGTATTTTTCAAAATGAGGCAGAAATAGCTGCAGCTGCACCACAATTATTTGGTGAAGTTAAGCCGGGAGATATCCGTTATAGTGATTATAATAGAGATGGTTTTATTGATGAAAGAGATTATCATGAGATTGGAAATTCATCACGAGTTTTTTACGGAGTAAATTATTTTATGAGTTATAAAGACTGGAGCTTTAGTATTCATGGAAATGGAGAGTTAGGAGGCAGTTATGTTGAGAATTTAAACTGGAGTCCGGGCACAAATAACTATACGAATAGCTTATCTCAAAGTTGGCCAGTAACTAATAGTTTGCCTAGACTGACTACTTTGGATAATACTAATAATTATAGAAATTCTTCATTTTGGTTAAAAAATGCAGGGTATTTTAATTTTAGAAGCGTTATGGTTTCATTTGCTTTACCTGATACCTTTTTAAAGAATGTTGGTATAGAAGAATTAAAATTCTCTGCTTCTGGAAAAAATCTTTTTATAATATCTTCAAATAATGATGATAGATTTATGCCAAATAGAAGCGCTGGGTATACTCAAGCTCCTGTTTTAAAAGCATTTGAATTAGGTATGGAAGTGACATTTTAATTAAAAAAATTTAGAAGATGAAAAAATATAGAATACTTTGTTTAATAGTAATGTCGGTTATAGGAATTTCTTGTTCCGATGAGTTTACTGTAATAGTACCGACTAATGACCTGACTGAAGGCGAAGTTTTTAATGATGTATTGAGAGTTCGTACTTTTTTAAACCCCGCATATTCTGGAGTAAGCAGTACACCATGGTTTTCGCTTGAATATTACACTAATAATGCAGTTAATGTTACAGGAGCTGAAAGTGCTGCTGTTTCTGGAGCTACGGCGGAAGCTTCACCCGTTAGTGGACAATGGAGCTCTGCCATGAATCAAATTTTTAAAATAAACGAATATTTTAAATCGGGATTCGATATTAAGTATGATACTTTTAGTGAGGAATATAGTAATGCTTTAATGCGAAGATTAAGAGGTGAGGCGTTTGGTTTAAGAGCTTATTATAAATGGTTATTGCTTAAAAATTTTGCTGGCCCATCCGCAACCAATGGTGAGATGTTGGGTTTCCCTATTGTTGATGAGTTTATAACTCAAGAGGAGGTGAATAACGTACCAAGAAGTAGCTATTTAGAATGTTATAAAAACATTCAGAAAGATTTAGATAGTTCGTATAAATATATAGATGTTTTACGTTATTCTGGTAGCGGTGATATAGATGGTGTTAGAGAAACAAGTAGAATATCAAGAGAAGTTATTTTATCCCTTAAAGCTAGAATGGCTGTATTTGCAGCAAGTCCTGCATATGCTCAAATTTCATGGCAAGAAGCAGCAGAAACCGCTTATGAGGCTATTATAGAAATAGATGGTGGTGTTTTATCCGACCTTCAAGCTTTTGGTAATTTTAATAATACAGAAAATAGAGATCATTTATGGCGCAGAAGCTACAGTTCAAGTGGTAGTTTAGAACAAGAGTATTATCCACCATCAATGTTTGGTAGAGGTACTTCGAATCCTAGTCAGAATTTAGTAGATGCTTTTCCAGATAGTAATGGTTATCCAATTAATCATCCTAGTTCTATTTATAATGGTATCAATCCATACCAAAATAGAGATAACCGTTTTGAACGATTTATTTTTCATAATGGATTAAATGATTTTAGAAATTCGTACATTGAAGTTTTTCCAGGAGGACAAGATGCCAATGGAGCGTTACGTAAGCGTGCTACACGTACAGGATATTATATGAAAAAGTATTTGAGTGATCAGGTTAATTTGGATACAGATCAAACATCAGATGGCAGATCAGATTACAAGGTGTATGCTGTGTTTACTAGGGCTGGTTTGTATTTAGATTTTGCTGAAGCTGCAATAGAAGCTTATGGGGTAAATGGTAAATCTGGTACTATGATGTTTTCTGCTAAGGATGCAATAACTAAAGTTCGTACTAGACCAGGAACAGGCTTTTCCAACGATGTGTATATTGATGAAGCGGATGATTATTTAAACTCTTTTAGAGATTTAGTACATAATGAGCGCCGTTTAGAATTTGCATTTGAGGGAGAATACTTTTATGATGTAAGACGTTGGAAATTATCAAAAGGGGATTTAAGTACGCCAGTAATGGGTATTTCGGTGAATAAATTGGCAGACAATACCTATACATACGAATCTAAAGAAGTGGAAGCAAGAAATTTTACAGACCGTATGTACTATAATCCAATTCCAAGAAACGAGGTACTAACATCTAAAGCATTAGTTCAAAATGCTGGATGGGAATAATAAATAAGTTACGCTTAAAAAATTTAAAAATTTAAAATTTAAAAACATGAAATATAAAAATTGTTTATTCTTTGTGCTTCTGCTATCAGTAGTTGTGTCTTGTGATCCTTATGAAGACTATATTGTTGATACGGCAGGATATAAAACGGTGTATTTTCCTTATCAAAATTTAGAGCGTTCAGCTGTCTCTGGTGAAGGATTAGAGATCCAATTAGGGGTGTTCCTTGGTGGGGTTAGAGAAAATAATAACAGTGAAGAAGTTACTTTTGAAATCGACGAAACGCTTTTAGATGGAACCGATTATACATTGTTGCCTAGTGATTATTATACTTTAGGAAATAATTCTAAAATAACTATTGAAAAAGGAGAGTATTTAGGATTATTAGCAGTGAAGTTTGATTCTTTAAAATTGGCTGGAGACACTAATTTAAAAGAATTTAAATACGCTTTACCTTTAAAATTGTTAACTTCATCTACCGACTCAATTTTGGATGGTAAAGGGCATGCTGTTTTTCCTATTAAACTCATGAATACTTATGCAGGAAACTTTTATCAAGTAGGAAGCTTAAAGGAGTTTTTTACTGCTAGTAAAGTACTTGATACCGCCTATGTTTATGGTGATTATGGTGATTTAACTTCAGATATAAATATACGTACTTTAAGTTCAGATATGATGAATACCGTAACGGTAGATGGTGTTTCAAATCGTGGTGGAGATAATTACTCGATGCAATTACGAGTAAATCCTCAAGACAATTCGGTTGAAATTCTTCCAGTGGCTTCCTCAGATTACCAGGTGGCGTCTAATGGAGCAAGTACTTGGGATCCTGTAAAACGAATTTTTAATTTAAAATATAAATATAGTTTTGGAGATAAAGATTTTGAAATAGAAGAGGCATTAACATTTCGAAATAGAATTCGTGACGGAATTAATGAATGGCGTTGGGAAGGTTTTCCAGGTAATTAATTAAGGTTAATAGAAAATTATATTAGTTAGTTTTTTGAGTTAGTTTGTATTGAAGGCTGTCTATTAAAAGACGGCCTTCTTTTGTTAATATCTAGTGTCATTTAACTTTGTAATGTCTTGAAAATTAATTTACATCTTCTGTAAAAAGAAATTAAGTCGTTTATGTTTATCAATAAATTTTATCATATTAATACATTATTATGTCAAAATTTTATATAGTTGTTATAGTAATATTATTTTATTCTGGTAATATTAAAAAACAAACGAATGAAATGGCAAAGCCGAATATTGTATTTGTTTTTACAGACGATCAAACCTATTCTTCCATACATGATTTAGGTAACGATGAGATAATCACTCCTGCAATGGACAAAATGGTTCAAGAGGGTACAACTTTTACGCACGCTTATAATATGGGGTCTTGGAGCGGTGCTGTTTGTGCAGCTTCTAGGGCTATGTTATTTTCTGGAAGATTAGTATGGAGAGCTAATGTATTTAGACAAAATTGGGCTAAAAATGATTCGATAGAAAAAAGTTGGGGAAAATTGATGGAAAGCACTGGTTATGATATATATATGACAGGTAAGTGGCATGTAGATGCTCCAGCCGATAAAGTGTTTCAAAACACCATTCATGTATGTGCAAGAATGCCGAGTGATGCTTGGATGCAATTAAAAAATAGGAGCTAAAATAGACTCCCTATTAAAAAAAATTAATACTAATTTTGAAAGTATAATGCCAAATGGCTATAATAGGTCCTTAATTAAGTGAAAGTGATTCAACATGGATGCCTTACGATGTAAGTAAAGGAGGCTTCTGGAAAGGAGTGAAACATTGGAGTGAAGTATTAAAGGATGATGCCATTGGTTTTATTGAGGCAGCTAAGACAAAAGACACGCCGTTCTTTATGTATCTAGCTTTTAATGCACCACATGATCCTGGACAAGCTCCAAAAGAATATCAAGATATGTATGCTTTAGAAAACATATCTGTTCCTAAAAGTTTTTACCATAATACAAGTATAGAGATGATATTGCTAGTGGGAATAAAACGAGGGATGGAGCTTTAGCACCTAGTCCTAGAACTGAATACGCTGTGAAAGTTCATACTAAAGAATATTATGCCAGTATTACACATTTAAATGATCAAATATCACAAATAAAATAGCTTCAATAGACCCTTACCAGTGCTTACCTGTTGACCTTGTCATTGAAAAGACGAAAGACTGTGAATATGAATTGGTGATTTTAGGCGATCATAATTACGATGAACTTTGGGCAAAACTGGATGACACTTCTCATGCAGTAAAATTTAAGGGCTCTTGGGAACGAATAGAAGCGATTTCGGCATTTTTTAATTCTGAAATGGTAAGCAAAACTACCGGAGATGCTGCTGAGTTTTCTTTTATAGGAGCACGTTTTAAAGTTTTTGGACAACTGGGACGTCAAATTGGTTCTTTTGAAGTATATGTCGATGGAAAATATATTGAAACTATTCGTTGTAACTATCCACCAGTTCCACAATCACCAATTTACCCGAGTTGGGTATTAACCAATGGCAAACACGTTATAAAATTGGTGAAAACAGAGACCGAATTCAACAGACAAGTTACGATAGAAGTTTTTGCTGTGGAGGTGCGAAGTAATAATTATAAAACTAGGTGCAAGTTCTAGTAGAGTTATAACAAACATAGTAAAAGTGAGTAGTAATTAGTTTCCTTCACATAAAAACTCGAAAAAGTTTATTTGCACTGTGTCAAAAGAGTTGAAGATATTCTGAAAATACTTAAGTAATTGATTGTTTTAATGAAGAAATTCTCTTTTTTAGATGAGACTTGTTTAAGTTTTAAAATCTCAGGTATATTATAACCTGAGTTTTTTTATTAATTACAAATCACTTTTGTAGAATAGGTTTACATCGCATAATAAAAGCAACACCTCAAATCATAGAAATAATTATACCAGAAAGTACCTAAAAACTAATTTAGGAGAGTCTTAGCTACTCGTTTCATGTTATCTAAAAGTTCATTCAAGTCCACAATTATTTTTTAAAAAAAAGTATTAATATTACCATTTTCCAACACATCATTGCATAGAAGAAAAGATCTTTGAATACTACAGAACTCATAGTCTGAATGGATGAGCTTGTGCTCAAAGTTAGGGAAAACGTTAAAGTGCTACATATAATCGTTTACACGGATATATGTAGCACAGGTTTTAGGATAGCTTCTTTTTAAATTGCCATGAGTAAAAGAATTACTTGAAAAAACATTAAGTGTTTTCGAGCTTTTCGTTGTTATCTTTAAATTTTTTAGCGAAATCAGTAGGAGACATGTTGTAAGCTTGTTTAAAACATTTACTAAAATATTTAGGGTCGTTAAAGCCCGTCATTATGCAAATTTCAGAAATTAATAAACCAGAATTTTGTTCTATAATTTGAACAGCTCGCTTTAGTCTATAATTTCTAATAAACTCATTTGCCGATGTACCCGTTAATTGAGTAAGTTTTCTGTAAAGAACAGAATGACTCATATTCATTTCTTTTTTAAATGTATGGGCTGTAAAATCAGGGTCATTGAAGTTTTTGTCTAATACTTCATAAGCTTTATGCACAAATACATCATCAATAGAATCTAAATTTGTGTTTTCGGGATTGAAATCAAGCTTAACTTTAGATTTTTCTGATATCTTTTTATTGGTTTCAATAATGTTTTTAATTTTTGATTCTAAAATATTGTAACTAAAAGGCTTTTTAATATAGTCTATAGCTCCAATATTTAAACCGTTTATTTTAAACTCATCAGAAGACCAGGCACTTAAAAATAAAAATGGAATATGGCTAGTCGTTTCATCCTTTTTTATTTCTTTACAAAATTCTATTCCGTCCATAACAGGCATCATGGTATCGCTGAGAATTAAATCTGGAATGTGTTTTTTTGCCTTTACAAGACCTTCTTTGCCGTTTGGAGCATCAATAACTCGAAACTTTTGTGATAATGATTGTACCAAGTATGATCTAATGTCAAAATCATCTTCAACAATTAGAAGTTTAGGAATACTTTTGTTATGGCTTTTAATTTGATTTTTAATTTCTGATTGTTCCGCTTTATCAATGGTTATGGGATCTAAAGGCTCGCGTTTAGAAGTGTATTTTCTAATATTTTTCGACTTGTAAGCACCTTTTTTTATTGGAATAGTTAAGGAAAATATGGAGCCTTTATCTATTTGACTCTCAACGTTAATAGTTCCTTTGTGTAGTTTTGTTAATCTGTTTACATAATCTAAACCAATACCAGCACCGTTAGGATTTAAGGATTTGGCAGATTTCACTTGATAAAAACCTTCAAAAATTTTAGATAATTTGTCTTCAGGAATTCCTATGCCACTGTCTTTTACACTAATAACGACTTTCTCCTTTGCATCATCGTAATAATTTACTGAAATAGTTATATTTCCTTTTTTTAGGGTAAATTTAAAGGCATTAGAAAGTAAATTGTAAATTATTTTTTCAATTTTATCTTCATCTACCCACCCCATCATTACCTCTTGTTCTTTATTGAACTTAAAGGAGATATTGTTTTGTATGGCAAATTCATGAAATACCGTTGTGGTATCTTCAATGCATTTAACAATATTTTGTTTAGATACCTGTAAGTTTAAAGTATTACCCTCAATTTTACTAATATCTAATATTTGATCCACTAAGCGTAGTAGTCTAAAAACATTTTTATTGATTAATTTTAATAAATGGTAATCATGGTCATCTTTGTCTACCTTGTTATTGATTAGCTGGGAAACTGGATCGGAAATAAGCGTTAACGGTGTTCGTAATTCGTGTGATACATATGTAAAAAATCGAAATCTCATTTGGTTAAAATCTTCTTCGTTTTTAAGCTTTTGGCGTTGAAGTTCATTTTCATTTTTCTGTTTAGTGCTTATTATAGTATATTTTTTATAGTAATATAGAGCAGTAATTAGTAGAATTGCCATAAGAACTTTAAACCACCAAGTAGCGTAAAATGGAGGTGCAATGTTTATTTTTAAAGACTTTACGATGTTTTCGTTATTACTGTTAATTAGTTTTACTTTAAAAATATAATTCCCGTGATTTAGATTTGTAAAACCTACAGATCTAGAAGCACCTAGATTAGCCCAAGTATTCATATATCCTTCTAAAATATAAGCATATTTGTTATTGCCTTGATTGTTAAAATCTAGTGCGGCAAATTCTATGGTAAAATCGTTCTGATTTGCTTTAAGATTTAATTGAGCGGTACTATTTAGACTTTCCGTTATTGGTGATCCAGTTTTATTTATATCAATAATTTTATTATCTATTTTTAAAGATGAAAAAACAATATTAATTGGTTTGGTAATTTTGTTAATACTATCAGGATTAAAAACGACCAATCCTTTAGATCCACCAAAACCAAAAGTATTATCAGGTAATATGACACTCGCTTTAGGTTGAAATTGATTTGAAGGTAATTTGTGGATAGTGGTAAAATTTTCAAATTTCTCAGTGTTTTTGTTAAATTTTACTAAGCCTTTAAATGTGCTGACCCAAAAGATATTTCCTTGTGGAATTAAGCTAGAGACAAAATTACTAGATAACCCATCCTTTTCCGTGAAAAATTTGAAATCTTTGGTGCTCGGTACTAAGTATCCTATTCCTTTTCCTTGCGAGCAAAACCATATTTTATTTTCTTTATCATTAATATAAACTTCACTCACGGGAGTTGAAATTAATGTGTTCGAATAGAAATTTGAAAACATTTGGGTTTTTGGATTAAATATAGAAATACCACCCATGGTTGCTATGATGAAGTTGCCATTTTTAGCTAATTTAATATCTCTCACTTCTAAGTTTCCAAATGTCGTAAAACTATTATTTTTAGAGTCATATAGATTTAAACCTTTTTGTGTGCCTACCCATAAATTTTTCTTATTGTCTTCCATTAAAGCATAAATTTTGTCATCACTGATACTGCTGGACGAACCATAAATATGTTTGTATTGAGTAAAAAATGAATTTTTTCTCTCTAACAAATTAAGACCACCAGAGTAAGTTCCAAACCACATGCGTTTTTCATGGTCTTCCAAAATGGTTGTTACGGTATTGAAACTAAGTGAGTTGTCGTCTTGGTATTTGTGTGAATAGGAATTGTAGGTTTTGTTCTTAGGGTTATAGACACTTATACCGCCTAATGTGCCGAACCACAAATGTTCTTCGCTGTCTAGGTATATACTTCGCACCCTGCTCTCAATAATGCTATTAGGATTATGCGTTTGATGTGTTATTAATTTAAAAGCGCTTTTTTTGGATGTGTTAAAACTTACACCTTCTCCATAGGTTCCTGCCCATAAAATTCCATCTTGATCTTCGTAAACCGAATATATAGCATTCGTTGCAATACTTTTTAGGTGATTAGAATTATATAAGTAGTTAGTAAAGGTATTGTTTAATTGATTTATTTTTGTTAATCCACCTCCATTAGTAGCTACCCATATATAATTGTCGTTAGTTTGAAAAATATCATAAATTTCATTGTGTTGTAGCAAGCTGTTTTTTGTATTGTAATTAGTGAATTTCTCACTAGAGTAAGGTAGGTACGAAACACCTCCAAGGATCGTTCCTATCCATAAGTCACCACTTTTATTAACTGAAAGTGTTCTAATTGTGTTTCCTGGAAGGGTGTTGTGGTTGTCAGTTTTATGAAAATAATTTACAAACTGTTTGTTTTGTTTATTGAAATGATTCAAGCCATGGTTTGTGCCTACCCATAATTCATTTTTATAGTTAGCTAAAGATAAAACTTCGGAGTTTGATAGCGAATTACCCATGCTGGAGTTATATCTGTAATGCTCAATGACGCCTTTAATCTTATGATATAAAACCAAACCTTCAGAAGTTCCAAGCCAAATTTGAGTTTTGTTTTCTTTTTCAATACAATTCACCTTAACGGGTAAGCTGAAATTCTGAAATAAATTATGCTTAGTGACTTTTTCAGTTACTGGATTATATGATTTGAGTCCATCATCAGTTCCAATCCATAGTATGTTTTCATTATCTTCATAAAGGTCAAAAACCTTATTTCCAGTTGAAACCTTTGAATTGCTATCTCTTATATTAATAATTTTAATATCATAGCTGTCGTATCTGTTTAGTCCGTCATCTGTCCCAAACCAAAGAAAACCTGATTTGTCTTTTAAAATAGTATTCACCGTATTCTGAGATAAACCTTCAGCAGTAGTAATGGTGTTGAAATTAAATTCAGATTGATCTTCAATAAACTGCGCATTACTTATTGATATGTAAAAAAGTGCTAAAATAAAGAGTCTTAGAGAGTTGTTGGACATTTTAAAGAATGAATTATTTTTAGATGCTTGCAAGCATAAATGAAATTATAGACTAATGATATTCTGTCTACAATTAATGTTTATAATGGATTTAATTCTTACGGAAATAAAAGTATATAAAGATACAAATTAATCTTAATTTAATTAAAAAGAATAAAATTTTATAACAATAAATGTGGGTCTGTAATTTAAACCCTGTTTGCTCATTTTTTTAAAGGATTAGGCCCGCATTTTAATTGTCTTAATGTTATAATTTTCCAAATAAAAACTAACCATTTTGTTAACTAAAATTTGTAATATAATTCAGAAATGTGCTATGGTTTCCACTTGATAAGGTTTACTTAGAGTTCATTAATATTGAAATTTTGAACATACAAACCCCCTTTTGTTTCTTTATTTGAACAAATTTTATACCATTTAAGATGTTAAGTCTACTTTGTTTATCGGATTTATCAGGTTATTTGAAGTTCGTTATGAAGTTATTATGTCGTTTGTATTTTTATTCGGTAAATGGCATTTATAAATAAAAGGGTGGAATGGTTCCAAAAGGGTATTCCATTATTTTGATAATTAATTTTAATACAAGGATTTTTCCGTTTTTTATTATGAAAATTTATACGTTTTTTAATTATTTACTAATAGGTATGTTCCCATTATTTATTGGAATGAAGGTGTTCTCGAATGAAACCATTCAAAAAGAAAAACCTGATAAAATTTATCATAGCAACTGGATAGATTTCAATAAAAATGGTGCAAAAGATATTTACGAGAATCGCGAGGAATCTATAGAAAAAAGGGTTGAAGATCTATTGTCACAAATGACTTTAGAAGAGAAAAGTTGCCAAATGGCAACATTATATGGTTTTGGAAGAGTATTAAAAGATGAATTACCTACTGCAGATTGGAAAAATGAAATATGGAAAGATGGTATTGGTAATATGGATGAACAGCTTAATAATTTAGCATATCATCCAAATTCGGCTACAGATAAAGCTTGGCCACCATCAAATCATATAAAAGCATTAAATGAGATCCAGAAATTTTTTATTGAAAATACACGTTTAGGAATTCCTGTTGAGTTTACTAATGAAGGTATTCGGGGTTTGTGTCATGAAAAAGCAACTAGTTTTCCTTCTCAAATTGGTGTGGCATCTAGCTGGAACAGAGATTTAGTAAGCCAAATTGGACACATTACAGGAAAGGAAGCAAGATTATTAGGTTATACAAATGTATATGCTCCTATTTTAGATATTGCAAGAGATCCAAGATGGGGTCGAGTTGTAGAATGTTATAGTGAAGATCCCTATTTAACAGGTGAATTAGGTTATAATATGGTTAAAGGAATCCAAGAAGAGCGTGTTGTAGCAACTCCTAAGCATTTTGCTATATATAGTGCTCCAAAAGGTGGCCGTGACGGCGATGCTAGAACAGATCCACATATTACAGAAAGAGAATTGTTTTCATTATATCTATATCCTTTTAAAAGAGCTATTAAAGATGCTGGTGCTTTAGGGGTTATGAGTTCATATAATGATTATAATGGTGTGCCCATTACATCCTCTAGTTATTTTTTAAGAGATATTCTTCGTGATTCATGGGGCTTTAAGGGATATGTTGTTTCAGATAGTAGAGCGGTTGAGTTTATTGCTGATAAACACCGTGTAGCTAAAAACCATAAAGATGCCGTTTTACAATCAGTTAATGCTGGTTTAAATATTAGAACGGATTTTACTATGCCTGAAGATTATATTTTACCAGTAAGGGAATTGGTTAAAGAAGGTAAATTGAGTATGGAAACTATTGATAATTGTGTTCGAGATATTTTAAAAGTAAAGTTTTGGCAAGGCCTTTTTGATTCACCTTATGGAACAGAATTTGAAAAAGCAGACGCTACGGTCTCAAATGAAAAATCTCAAAAAATCTCATATCAAGCTTCATTAGAGTCAATTGTTTTGTTGAAGAATGAAAACAGAACTTTACCTTTGGATTTTAGTAAATTAAAATCAGTATTAGTTACCGGACCAAATGCAAAAGCTGTAGATCACTCTGTGAGTAGATATGGACCCTCAAATATAGACGTCGTATCAGTCTATGAAGGAATAAAGAAAAAATTCCCAAAAAATATAGAAATAAATTATGCCAAAGGCTGCGGTTTTTTTGATGAAAACTGGCCTGATAGTGAATTAATTCCTATGGATCCAACAGCTTCAGAACAAGCTGAGATTGATAAAGCAGTTGAGATGGCCAAAACAGTTGGTCTTGCAATTGTAGTAGTAGGGGATGATGAAGAAACCGTAGGAGAGTCAAGATCAAGAACTTCTTTAGAACTTCCAGGAAACCAACAAAAACTAGTTGAAGCTATCTATAATACAGGGACTCCTGTTGTGGTAGTTTTAATAAATGGAAGACCATTAACGATAAACTGGATTAATAAATATGTTCCAGCCGTTGTAGAAGGATGGTTTCAAGGTAAATTTGGAGGAGCCGCCATTGCAGATGTTTTGGTTGGGAATTACAATCCAAGTGGAAAACTACCAGTGTCATTTCCTAAAACAGTAGGACAACTTCCTATGAACTTTCCATCAAAGCCAGGAGCTCAAGCAAACCAACCAACAAACGGACCAAATGGTTCTGGTAAAACTCGTGTGGGAGGTTTCCTCTATCCTTTTGGATATGGATTAAGTTATACAACCTTTAAGTATAGTAATTTAAACGTAAGCTCTAAAATAAAATCAGGAAAAGGAGAGGTGATTGTTACTTTAGACGTTACTAATACAGGAGAAGTTAAAGGAGATGAAATTGTACAATTATATTTTTCAGATTTACATTCTTCTATTACAGTTTATGAAAAACAACTTAGAGGTTTTGCGCGTGTTTCATTAAATTCTAAGGAAACAAAGTCAACAACATTTATTTTGAAACCAGAGGATTTTGCGTTATACGATCTAAATATGGATTTTGTTTTGGAAGCAGGAGATTTCAATATTATGATTGGAAGTTCTTCTGAAGATATAAAGTTAAGTCAAAAAATAAATATAGCAGACTCTGTGGTATTAAGCAAACAGATTAAAATGTCTACATCTAAATAATTTAAAATTAATATTTAATAATCATAAATAAATTATAGAATGAAAAAAATAGTTATCGTTTTGGTGTTTGCCCTGTTTGTAATTAAAGGATTTGCACAAAAAAAGTATGAAGCCAATTGGGAATCTATAGATAGTAGACCTATACCAACTTGGTATACAGATGCTAAGTTTGGTGTTTTTGTTCATTGGGGACCTTATTCAGTGCCTGCATTTTCAAAAGTAGGCGCTTATTCTGAGTGGTACTGGGAAAATTTAACAAACCCAAAACGAGTTTCAAATGGTTATAACGAAACAAATGAGTTTCATAATCGTGTGTATGGTGAAAAATTCACATATCCAGATTTTGTGCCTTTATTTACTGCCGATTTATTTGATGCTGATCAATGGGCTGATATATTTAAACAATCAGGTGCTAAATATGTGGTGTTAACTTCAAAACATCATGATGGTTATACACTTTGGCCAAGTAAAGAGTCTGATAAATCGTGGGGACGCCCATGGAGTTCTACCAATTCTGGTCCAGGAAGAGATCTTGTAGGCGAATTAACTACAGCTGTAAGAAAAACAGATGTAAAAATGGGGCTTTATTATTCGCTTTATGAATGGTACAACCCATTGTACACAAGTGATGTTGATTTGTTTGTTGATAAACACATGATTCCTCAGTTTAAAGATTTAGTAAATAATTATGCACCTTCTTTAATTTTTACAGATGGTGAATGGGACTATCCCCATACTACATGGCGATCTACTGAATTGTTGTCTTGGTTATATAATGACTCTCCAAGTAAAGACGACGTTGTGATTAATGATCGTTGGGGTAAAGAAACGAGGCATCACCACGGGGGGTATTATACTACAGAGTATGGTTCAGGTATGCCAAATGCCGATGTGCCTTGGGAAGAAAACAGAGGGATGGCGCATTCTTTTGGATTTAGTAAAACCGAAAATTTAAAAGATTATAATTCTACTCAACAATTGGTTTATATGTTGGTTGATATTGTAAGTAGAGGTGGTAACTTTTTATTAGATGTTGGACCTACTGCAGATGGAAGGATTCCTGTGATTATGCAAGAACGATTAATTGAAATGGGTGACTGGTTGAAAGTAAATGGTGAGGCCATTTATGGAACTACTTTATCGAATAATACATGCCAATGGACCAAAGGAAAAGTAAGAGATGCAGAAAGAGGAAGATATAAGGTGGTATACGATGTTATGAAGCTAACTGTAAACCCAGATAAAGGGTATGCTACTAAAGAGGTTTTCTTTACTAAAAAAGGAGATGTTCTATATGGTATCTGTCCTATTTATCCAAAAAATGAATTGGTTATAAAAGATGTAAGTCTTAAGTCAGGTGCTAAAGTTGAATTATTGGGCTATGATAAAAAGTTAAAGTGGAAACAGAAAGGAAGTGATGTAGTTATTGAAGTGCCTGCTTTAACACCGTCTGACGCACCTTGCAATCATGCTTGGACATTTAAACTTGATGGGGTAAAATAAAATTTTTAGAGTAATTAAATCAATAAAACCCCATAAAACCTTGATTTGTTTAAGTGGTTATAGGGGTGTTTTGCTTTTGTAAGGGGAAGATTTTTATAGATGATTTAGTAAAACTATAAAACAAAATATATTAATGTTTAAAGTTTTTATGAACAAAATAAGTTTCTTATTAGGTTTAGTATCATTGCTACTATTTCTTCAATGTAAAAGTGCAGTAGTGGATAACCACATTTTTTACGTTTCAAAACAAGGAAACGATAGCTGGTCTGGAACATTGTCTGAACCTAATGCTAATGGAACGGATGGGCCTTTTTTAACGATAACTAAAGCATCCCTGAATTTAAAGCCAGGGGCAATCTGTTTTATTAAAGAAGGAATTTATAGAGAAACTTTAAAGCCTCTTAAATCAGGTAATTCATTACATAAAATTGTTTATTCTAATTTTAATAATGAAAAAGTAATAATTACTGGAACAGATTTATTGCATGGTAAGTGGGTTAAAGATAAAGGTCACATTTATAAAATACCTTTTAAAAAGCAGTCTGCGGGAATCATGATTTATTCTCAAGGTAATTTAGCGCCCGAAGCCAGTTGGCCAAATAGTTCTGGCGATTTATTAAAGCCAAACTATGGTAAAGTTAAAGGAGGCACCTATTTAGCCATGGCAGCAGAATATTTACCTGAAGGAATAGATTTAAAAGGAGCTATTTTATATGGTTATTTTGGAAAGGAATGGGCGTTGCAAACCATGGCAGTATCTGGCTATGATTCAGAAACAAAAACAGTGTCGTTTCCAGAGCCAAAAAGGCGGAAAAACTATTATGGAGGCCATGAAAAATGGATGAAAAATTATGGTCCAAGAGCGGGTAATCGGTTTTATATAAAAGGGCATTATGATTTGTTAGATGAAAATAATGAGTGGTATTTAAATGAGAAAACGAATACACTTTATATGTTTTCTAACGAAGAAATACCTCTGCAAGAACAGAATATTTCAGTAAAAGTAAGAGATTATGCTATTGATATCTCTAACGTGTCATATGTTGATATTTCAGGAATTGAAATTTTTGGAGCCGGAGTTAAAACGGATAGTGCAACCACTTTTTGTATAATTAAACAAGTAAAAGGGTATTATGTTGATCCTGGGATTTCAATTGCCGGGAGTTATAATGAAGTTAATAATTGCGAATTTGCTTATAGTAAAAAAGGCATCTTAAATGTGTCTGGTAATAGCAATCGTATCATAAACAACTACATTCATGATGGGAATTATACAGGAGACTGGGGAGAAATTTTAAATACTACAGGGTATGGTCATTTAGTGAGTCATAATACGGTTGCGCGATCTGGAGGTGGTAGCATAGGTCCTGGAGGACGTAATATGCGATTTCAATATAATACAGTTACAGATGCAGGCTTAATTCGTCATGATATAGGTGGTTTTTATATTGCCAATAACGATGGAGGCGGTACTGTAATTTCACATAATCGTGTTCAAAACATCTACGGTATTGGAATTTATTTAGATAATAGTACAAGTAATTATATCATACATCATAATGTTGTGTGGAATTGTGGTTGGCAGTATGTTTTGTCTAACCCACCAGCGTCGTTTCTTGATATAGGAGCATACGATGCTATTCGGTTAAATACGCCAAGTAATTTTAACTTAGTTTACAATAATACGACTTTTGGAGGACCTGGTTTGGGTTATTGGGGACGTAATTTTAAGCGCGATATGTATGGCGATTATGTTATCAATAATATATTTCCAGGCTCATTCCGAATAACAGAATCTGCAATTGCTGGTCCTAATTTAAATCAAGATGTTAAGCCCGATTTTATAAATCCAGAACAAACTAATTTTGAATTAAAAAGTAGCTCTCTAGCCATAGATAGTGCATATAAATTAGCAAATATACATAATGACTACGTTGGGGAAAGTCCAGATTTTGGTGCATACGAATTTGGTAGAAAAGCATGGAAGTCAGGACATGATTTTAACGCTTCACCGAAGCCTGAATTTATAGCATTTAAAACCGACTTTATGAACTTGATTCAGAACAATGGTTTTGAAGATGGAGTTAATAGCTGGAATAATACCAGTTCAAAGCTAATTAGTTTAGTAAAACAAGATTCTTGGGGAATTGAAACAGCAGATACTAGAATGCAATCGCATGCCATAAGCTTATTGAATTCTGATGTTGAAATCAATCAAGCAGTTTCTGGTTTAAAGACTAAAAAACGTTATACACTATCTGCTTGGATAAAAACAAAAAAACAAGGTGTTGGAGAAATTAGTATTCAATTTGGAACATTTAAAAAAAGTATTAAAACTTCAAAAATGGATACTTGGGAATTTATAAAATTCGATTTTGAATTGCAAAACAGTGTGACGTCAGCAAAAGTTAGTATAAAAAATATTGGTGAAGGTGGAAGTGAAATATATTGTGATGATGTGGGATTGATTCAAAGCATAAATTAATCAGATTTAAATTAAAATAGTTTTAAATGAATTATTATGAATAGAATTACTAGAATAATACGTTTATTATGTGTTTTAACCATGCTATCTGGTTGTGTACAAGAAGAGAGTGTCATTAATGTTTTTATATCTCCAAGTGGTTCCAATATTAACAATGGTAGTAAAGAGGCGCCTTTTGCAACATTAGAAAGGGCAAGAGATGAAGTAAGAAAATATATTAAAGAAGGACTTAAAAATAACGTTTCAATAAATCTCAGAGCTGGAGAGTATACGTTGTCCGAAACATTGGTTTTAGGTCTGGAAGATTTTGCTCCTAACGGATTTACAATTACTTACCAAAACTATAATAATGAAGATGTTACTATCAGTTCTGGAGTTCATATTAATAATTGGAAAAAAGTAAATACCAAAATATTGGGTTTGCCAAAAGCGGCAGAAGGAAAGGTTTGGGAAGCTAAAGTGCCTTCAGTATTAAAAAAATTTTACACCTTGTATAAAGGCGATGAGCGTTTGCCTAGAGCCCGTACAGAAGGTTTTGTGCCTGATACCGATATTCACCCAAGAGACAACCCCGATCCTAATTTAGATAAATACACGCTGCATTATCCAGAGGGAGCTCTTAGAAATTGGGATAATTTGAGTGATGTAGAATTATTTATTATTCCGGGCTACCCATGGTGGATGAATATTTTGCCGTTAGCATCTGTAGAGGAAGAAAAACGTATTGCAAAAACAGCAATTATAGGCACACAAAAACTGGTAGATATGGTTAGTTATTCTAGAGGCAAAGAAGGCTACGAAAAAACAACTTGGATTGAAAATGTGCCCGAAGGCATGCTTAAACCTGGGAATTGGATGCTTAACACAAAAGAAGGCAAAGTGTATTTGTGGGAAGAAAACGGGAAACCAAACAACAATATTTTTGCACCAGCACTTAGAGAACTTATTAAAGTTGAAGGTAAGAATGACGAGTGGGGAGAGAACGATATCCCTGTTCAAGGTATTATTTTTAAGGGGTTATCATTTACAAAAGCCGATAGGGGTGTTTGGGAAAAGGGAGATAAAGGTATTCAACACGATTGGGAAATGTTAGATAAAGACAATGCTATGTTAAGGTTTAGGGGCGCTAAAGATTGTAAAGTAGAGCAATGTCACTTTTTTAATGCTGGGGGAAATGCCATACGTATGGATTTATACGCTCAAAATATAAGTGTGGAAAACTGCTTGTTTAACAACTTAGGCCAATCGGCAGTAATGATGCTGGGCTATGGGCTAGGGAAAGAAGATGTCAATAAAAACAATAGGGTTTATAATAATCATATTCATGATTGCGGACAAATTTATTGGCATTCGCAAATGATAACGGCTTGGCAAAGTGGTGATAATTATATAGGTCATAATTATTTACATGATATACCTCGTAAGGCGATTTGTATCAGTGGTATCCGATTTCATTTTTTAAGTGAAGAAGAAAAAGACCGCCGCGAGTGTGTTAGTTCCATTCGCTGGAAAGAGATTGGTTCACCTCAAAGTTTTGAGGAAATGATACCATTTTTACATTCTAGAAATAATATTATAGAATATAATGATATACACCATGCTCTAGAGATGCTTGGTGATGGCGCAGCAATAAATTTATCTGGAGGGGCACTTGGTAATATTGTCAGGTATAATTATGTACATGATATAACGGCTTTGAACCCTTCTTCAGCAATCAGGACAGATAATGATCAAAACGAAACGCTTATTGAAAATAATATTATTTATAATATTAGTGTTGCAGGAATTTCTCCAAAAGGCAAAAATACAGTTCGTAATAATTTTATCATCAACGCTTGTGCACGAAAGAATTATGGGATTTATAGAGGCATGGGACAGCATCAAGGAGGTTTGTCAAACATAGAGCACAATATTGTTTATAATGCTTTTGAAAACAGCGACTTTTATTCCTATTATAAATTTGATGACTATAACGAAGCGGTTTATAAAACAAAAACAATTGATTATAACCTGTATTACAATCCGTTAAGACCTGAGTCTAATTGGGAAGGTCTATCTGTACTCAAATCAAAAGGATTTGATGCACATTCAAAATATGAAGACCCCATGTTTGAAGATTTTGAAAATGGGAATTTTACATTGAAACACAATTCACCAGCATTAAAAATGGGGATTAAACAAATTGAGATTTCTGGAGTTGGATTAACCGATGTCTTTCCTCAAAAGTGGAAGAATTAATAGTAGGGGGTGATGTTAAAATATTACAGGATACTCGGTTGTTTAAATAATTACTAATTAAATTAATAAGAAAAAAATGGAGCAAATTCAGAAAAATAAACTTTTACTTTCTCTTTTATTTATATTACTGGTTTTTATGCTTACTTCATGTAATTATAGGATTGACTCTTCAAATAAAGATAAACAGGGTACTATTTACTCGCAAAGACTTTCTAAAGAAAAATTAGAGGAATGGCAGAACCTTAAATATGGGATGTTTATTCATTATGGTATGAGTACTTTTTTAGGAGAAGAATTGCCAGATGGTAAGGCACCTATTGATGCGTATGCTCCAACAGATTTAGATGTTTCACAATGGATTCAGGTTGCAAAAGATGCGGGAATGAATTATGCCGTGTTAACAGCTAAACATGTTGCGGGGCATTGTCTTTGGCCTTCTAAGTATACAGAATATGATGTAGAAAACAATAAAGACAATACAGATGTAGTTGGTGAATTTGTAAAAGAATGTAGGAAACAAGGTATTGCTCCAGGTATTTATTATTGTGCATGGGATAATCATCATGATTTTTTTAGTTTAATGCCCGACAAAAGTGAAAATTATTCGGGCGCTTTAATTACACCATCAGAAAAAGATCTTCATTTATCACCCCCTCCATTTACTACCTCATTATATCAAAATTTTATGACGGCACAAATAGATGAATTATTAGAAAATTATGGGCCTTTAGTTCAGTTCTGGATAGATATTCCAATTATTCTAGGGAATGGCTATAGGGAATATATTTATAAGCATATTACAGATAAGTACCCTGATATGTTGGTAATAATGAATCATGGTAAAAAACAAAAAGATGGTGAATTAGTTTTTCTGGAAGACAAAGCCTGGCCTAGTGATGCGCTTACTTTAGAAAGATATTACTCAGATAATCCGTATAATCCTATATGGACCATAAAAGGAAAGAAAACCTATTTTCCTGCAGAATCAAACCTCCCGATAGGTAATGAATGGTTTTGGGAAGACGATGATGAAGTTAAGCCGATGGATGATTTAGTGAAAATTTTTAATGGAAATTTAGATAATAAAGTGAATTTCCTTTTAAATGTACCACCTGATAGGTCTGGACAAATTCCTGAAAAGTGGATAAAACCCTTAATTGAATTGAAAAAGAGAATGAATCATAAAATTAATAATAAATAGCAGTGAGAATATTTAAGTTTTTAGCTTTTTTTTGCATAGTTACATTACTACCCAATTTAATAATAGGGCAATCTATATCATTAGCAAAGCCAACCCAACAGCAAATTAATTTTGCAGATTGGGAAGTTGGAGCATTTATTCATTATGGATTAAACCCTTTTACAGATCAAGAACATGGTGATGGTCAAGAGTCGCCATCAAAATTTAATCCTACAAATTTAGATGTAGAACAATGGGTGCTTACCGCCAAATCCATGGGGGCAAAATATGTATGTCTAACAGCACGTCATGAAGGAGGTTTTTGTTTGTGGCCTTCAAAAACTACAGAATATACTATCGCCAACAGCTCATATAAAGATGGAAAAGGAGATATTGTACGGGAGTTTGTCGATGCTTGTCGTAAACACGGTTTAATACCAACTTTATACCATACTGCAGCTTTTGATGCCAACGCCACTTTAGGAAAATATAAAGGTGATTTGAAACTACCTCTCGACTGGATGACAACATGGGGACAAGCAATGGGGGAAGCGCATCGGGCTGATCCGGGACTAAAAAAACGTTTAATACAGAAGCAAGTTGAGCAAATGCGAGAATTACTTACCAATTATGGGCCTATTGGTTTTATGTGGTCAGACCACTGGGATGCCAAAGATCCTAATGGTGTATGGAGAGCTGTCACCGATTTAGCAAAAGAGCTTCAACCAGAAATGGTTTTTATGGGGCCAGATACTTGGGTTCCGGGAAATGAAACAGGTCATGTAGTTTACCCTATGTGGAATGCAGTACATACCGTTGATGGAACAAATAACACAAGACCAGCAGCTAATAGTAATGACATGACCACAGAGAATAATTATGGTTTATTAGAAGGCGAAGTACGAACAGGGCATCCGTTAGGAGAATTTTGGCGTGTAAGAGAATGTACAACAAATAATGCATTTAGCTATGGAGGTTGGTTTTGGCATCCAGATTCAATAATGAAAACCTATCCTAAAAAACATTGGGAGCATCTTGATCTTTATTATAGAACCGTTGGTTTAGGGGCAAATACAATAATTAACCTACCTCCAAATACAGAGGGGGTAATTCCAAAGGATATTGCAGATGCAGCAAAAGCTTTGGGTGATGACATTCGTAAACGTTTTTCTAACCCAATTGCAGAAGTTAAAACAGTAACTAAAGGCGATATAGTTGAAGTGTCTTGGAAGAAAGCTAGAGAAATAAATACCATTGTTACCATGGAGAATATTGTAAACGGACAAAAAATATCAAAATATATTCTAGAAGCTTTTGTTAACGGAAAATGGGAAAAGCTTGAGCCTAGAAATAAATTGGTTGGATTTAAACCTTATAGTAACAATCCGGGATACGAAACTATTGGCCATAAAAAAATTGATAGGGTAAAACCTGTAATTACAAAACGTATTCGTTTTCGTTGTTTAGAATCTGTCGTAAAACCAGTAGAAATTCGTAGCCTATCTGTTTATAATTGTGACCCAATTGTTCGTAACTATGCATCTAAGTACCCTTATTTAAGTGGTGTACAAACCATTTCCGAATCTGCGCATGGAGGTGTAAGACGTGATAAGGATTATGAAGGGAATGGTATTGAAATTAACGGAAAAAGCTTTGATAAAGGATTAATGATTTGTCCTGTTGGAAGTGAAAAAATAGGATATGCTGAATTTGATAAAACCGAATTTAAAAAGGCAAAAGGTATGAAAGCTTTTATAGGAATAGAGGATATGACAAATGATAATGGCTCATGTGTTTTTATAGTTGAAGCTTTTAAATATGATAAATGGGAAGTAATATATAAAAGTGAGAGACTTACAGGAAAAGATGATGCGGTCTTAATTAACGTGGAATTCCCAAAAGGAACGGATAAAATTCGTTTAACAACAACAGATGGTGGGGACAATGGTAGTTCAGATCATGCGGTGTGGACAGATGCTCAGTTTGTCAGGTAAATTATAAAAGTAAATAAACTTAAATATTAAATATTAAATAAATGAAAAAGATAATCACAATTTTAGTCTTGTTTTTCCAACTTGTTTCTTTTGGACAATCGAACAATAAATCATCTATATTAACTAGTAGTGCCCCAGCCAATCGCTGGGATGATGCCTTAATTGGAGGTAATGGAGTTCAAGGAGTTATGGTTTATGGGAATCCATTAGAAGAAACAATTGTTTTTAATCATGAAAAATTATGGGTTCCTGCACAGCCTGTTAAACCCAATGTGCCTGATATGACTAAAGATTCTCGTACGCTTAGAGAACTTGCTAAAACAGGAGAGTTTGCTAAGGCTTCTAAAGGCCTTCATAATGCTTTTTCTAGCGGAAACAGAGCTATTTACCCAGAAGAGGCACTAGTACGACCAGGGTCAAGGTTGGGTTTAAATTATGTGCATCCAGGGCTTTACTTAAAATTTTCTATCCCTAAAGAAGGAGACATTGAAAAATATAAGCGTTCGGTTAATTTAGAAACAGGAGAAATCAACGTCCAATGGGAAGATGAAAGAGGGGCGTGGAAGCGTGATGTATTTGTTTCAAGAGCTAACAATATTATTGTTACGCGTATTACAAAACCTGAAAAAGCGAAACTTTCAATGTCTTTTCGTTTTGCAGCCCGTCCAGGTTGGAATGAAGATGATATAGCTGCTCCAGTTATAGAGCATAAGGATGGACAAATTTATTTGCATACTTACTATAAAAAATTACATGGACTTAAGGAACCAGATGGCTACCAAGCTATGGCTCGTGTTATTGTAAAAGGTGGACACAGTAAAGTGGAATCTGACCATATTGTTGTTTCTGAGGCAGATGAGGTATTGCTAATTTCTAGAGTTGAATATTTACCCGCTGCATCAAAAGGAACCCCAGAAATTTTAAATGCAGAACTTAATGGGCTTTCAGGTTCTTATGACCAATTGTTAAATTCACATATTCTTATTCATAAGGAAAGATTCAATCGTGTTAGTCTTGATTTGGGTGGAAATCATGGGATTGGAAAAACTACAGAACAGATTATAGCAGAATCGGCAAATGGACCTACTCCAGAATTATTAGAATTATTGTTTGATGTAGGGAGGTACAGTTTAATTTCTAGTAGTGGCGAACTTCCTCCAACCCTTATGGGTATTTGGGGTGATACATGGAATCCACGCTGGTGGGGGCATTATACTAATGATTCAAATTTAAATCTTGCAATATCTTTTGGAAGTGTAGGCAACCAGCCAGAAGCTATGGAAAGTTATTTTGGTTGGATAGAATCACTTTATCCAGATTGGGAGCTAAATGCAAAAAACACATACGGCTGTCGTGGGTATATGGGGGCAATCTCTCATGGTTGGAGACATGGTACTACCATAGCAGGCTGGGAGCAATGGACAGGAGCATCAGGTTGGTTAGGTGGTTATTTTTGGCAACATTATTTATTCACTGGTGATAAAATTTTTCTAGAAAATAGGGTAGTGCCATTATTAGAAAATGTAGTGTTATTTTATCAGGATTTTTTAAAAAATATGGAAGGAAAAGATGGTAAATTTTTAATTTTTCCTAGCGTATCCCCAGAAAATTCACCTGGAAAATATGAAGGCATGGATCCTAATCTTGCTATATCGGTTAATGCGAGTTCAGAAATCGCTATTATTCGAACATCAGTTAATTCATTAATTAAAGCTTATAATGAGTTGGGGATAAATCAAGATAAAATTGTGGCGTTAGAGCGCTTTTTGGCTAAAGTGCCCGATTATCGCATTAATGAAGATGGTGCCATTGCCGAATGGAGCTATCCAAATATAAAAGATAATTACGATCACCGACATAATTCCCATTTGTATGCGGTATATCCAGGTAACGATATTAATCCAAGTACGCCAAAACTTTACGAAGCAGCTAAAATTGCTATTAATAAGCGTATTGAGTCAGGTCAAGGAGATAAGTCAGCACATGGGTTTATGCATCTTGGTTTTATGGGAGCACGCCTTCATGCTCCAGAGATTTCATGGAACTCTTTAGATGTTTTTGCTAAGAATAATTACCTAAATAGCAGTTTAATTAGTTCTCATAATCCAAACAAGAATACTTATAACTTAGATTCAACATTATCCCTACCTGCAATTATTACAGAAATGTGTTTAATTTCTCGTCCGGGTACATTGGATTTATTACCAGGGATTGATGTTGAAAAATTACCAACAGGAAAAATTAAGGGAATACTTGCTCAGAAAGCAATTATTGTTGATAGCATGGAATGGAATTGGGAAAACAGGGAAGTTAATCTTGTTGTGACCAGTAAAATTGATCAAACCATCGCAATAGAAAGTCGATTGGCAATAAAGTCTATCAATGATAAAAATATATCAAAAAACAGGAAGGATAAAAATGAAATTGATTTGCCAGCGAATGTTAAAGTACATGTGAAAATAGGTTTTGCCAAAAGTAAATAATGGAAGAATTAAACCTGTATTGTATTTATAACTTTTTATGGATGAGCTAGAATTAAATAAACATAGCGTTTTTCTGTAAGTTTAAAACAATGATTATTGGTAATAAAGACTAATCTGAACCTATTAAAACCAATTCCGTTTTAATAGGTTTTTTTTGATAAAGTGGCATTGTATGTCAAAGAGTTTAGTAATGTGATTAATTAAATATTAAAAAATAAGACTCTAAAAAGTTTATTTAATAATAGAACTATAGATTTTTTCATCAAATATAGAGAACACCACTGTTTTGAACAATTTATACCCTAAATCAGGTTTATAAATAGTGTCTTGAAGTGATGAGGTGTAATATATTTGATTTTTAATTTCAAATATAAATGCACAAATAATCTTCAAATTATGAAAATATTTAAATTCCGTTTAGTTGCTTCCATTTTAATTGTTTTAACTTTTTATGGCGAAATTTCAGGGCAGGCTATTTATGTGAGTCCTAATGGGAATGATTCTAATTCTGGTGGTATTTCGACACCAGTTAAAACTTTAAAAAAGGCTTTTGAAATGGTAGCTTCTAATAGCTCTATAAAAGGAGTGAATTTAAGAGAGGGGGTTTATAATATTGATCAGACTATTGATTTGAATAGCAATCATTCAGGAGCTCTGAACGATCCTTTAAAAATAAAAGCGTATCAAGAAGAAAAAGTTACAATAACATCTAATAAAGAGATTCCATTTGCTTCTTTTAAAAAATTAGAGGAGACGCCTTATATGGATAGATTACCAGTAAATTCACAAAGTCAGGTTTATGTAGCTAACCTTGCTAACGAAAGCTTTTTTGCAGGTCTTGATGAAGGTGACTATGGGTCATTATCATGGGATGGGTATGCGCTTCCTGTTGCCCAATGGCCAAATAAAGGTTTCGGTTATATAGAAACAATTACAGACGGAGGTCCTTTTGATAGATTTTTAGCTCCGGGAGAAAGCCCACCTGCCTATAGTTTTGAAAGCCCTTCGGGTGGAAAATTTATCATGGAAAATGGATGTGCAACAGATTTGACACTGTTAAATAATGATCTTATGGATTCTGAAGATATTGCTGTAGAAGGATATTTAAGTAATGACTGGTTTTACGATCGTAATTTTTTAGCTCGTGTAAATACTGAAACAAGAGAAATGCAACTGTTAAAGCATACAAGATATGGTATACAAGAACTTGGAAGTGTCCCTAGACGATTTAAGTTGATAAATGCCTTGTCTCAATTGGATATGCCAGGTGAGTGGTATTATGATAAAAAAAGAAAACAGTTGTTTATTTGGCCCTTACAACCAATTACACAGAGTAAGCCTATAGTACAAATAAATAATATTGTTTTGTTTAAAGGAAGTGGAATCAAGCATCTCAATTTTGAAAAAATAAATTTCACAGGCTTTGGTTTAGTTGCAATAGAAATTGATAATTCAGAATATATTAGTGTAAAAGGCTGTAGTTTTTCTTCATCAAAAAAAGGCCGTGGGATAAATTTAAAGAGAAATATATACGCTAGTATTACTGGTTGTGATTTTTTCGATTTATTTAATGCTTTTGCTATTGGTGGACGCGATGAAAATATATTGAGTTTGACTCAGGAACATAATGTGGCTACAAATAATCACATTTATAATTGTGAAATTAAAGGTTATGGGTTAATAGGCTTTGGAGGAGTAGGTGGTTATTTTGCTAATAATTTAATACACGATGTTAATGGAGGGCTTAGTTTTAGTGGAAATGACCATGTAATTGAATACAATGAAATATATAATGCAGGTTATTCTATGGGAGATTGGAATTCTATATACTTTGGCGGGGACATTGCTTTTTTTGGTAATAAAATTCAATATAATTTTTTTCATCATTTCCCTGAAACACCGGGAGCACATCCTGTAACAGCTGTTCGTGGAGATGATGGATGTTCAGGATTGTCAGTGTTAAATAATATATTCTATAAGACAGGAAGAGGTGGGGCGTCTGGTTCAGGACCTGATGTTCATATAGAAGGAAATGTTGGGATAGGGATTAATTATATTTGGGGATTAACTCAAACGCCTTATGAAAAAATATCTAAAGAGCAATTTCTTGCGGATAAAGTAGCAGAACACGAACAAATGCAATTGGATATTGCAGCAGGAACACTTTCGGTAAATGAGAAAAATAATTATTTAGGAAGAGCACAACTAGTCTTTGGTAAGGAGGGTTGGAAGAGCAATCAAATTTGGATTGATAAATATCCTAATTTTTCTAAAATATTTGATTTAACAGACCCAAATTCTCATCCATGGACACAATCCTATTCTACATTAGATAACAACTATATTTCTGGAGGTAAAGTACCTTATATAGATTATCATGGATATAATCCTAATAAAACATTAAATGATATTATTAATGGCATGCCAACAACTGCAAGTGTTGAGTCTCCGATTGCCTTCGATCCTGCTGTGGCCTTTGAAAACCCTTCAGTATTAGATTTTAGATTTAAAGATTCATTTGCACCCATGGCAGGTTTTGAAAAATGGGATTTTCAAAAAGTAGGTTTGGTAGTTGATGACTTTAGAAAAGAAGTACCTAATAAAAGTGAGTATAGAAATACAGTTAAAACAAAATATAATAATACGCCATCTTCAGGCGGAACTTTAGATTTGGCAGAAATAAATCTTCGTTATCCAGACCCAGCCTATTTAGGAGTCGTGACTCTAAGTAAAAATAAAATACCAGGTATTATTGAAGCAGAAAGTTATGATGAAGGATGCAATGGCGTCGCTTTTTTTGATGTTGATACTGCAAATAAAGGGAAGCAATATCGTTCTAACGCCGTTGATATAGAGGCTACTAATGATACAGATAGCGATTATGTGATAAGCTATATTTCTGATAACGAATGGCTTAACTATTCCGTAAATGTAGAAACAGCAGGAGAGTATAAGTTAGATGTTAGAGTTTCTTCACCGGTTTCTACAGGACAGTTTGTAATAAAATTTGATGATGTAAATAAAACCAATTCAGTAGTTGTTCCTTCTTCAGGAGGTTTTCAAAGTTGGAAAACTATTAGTGAGTTTGTAACACTTGAGGCAGGTACACAGATAATGCAATTTTATGTTGAAAAAGGTGGTTTTAATCTTAACTGGATAAAGTTAACTAAACTATCTGATGCAGGGGATGAAAGCTATAATATTAAAACAATAGGTGAGACCTGTTTAGATAAGAATAATGGACAAATAATAATTGTGGCTCAAGACCAGGGGGATTATGTTGCAAACTTTAATGGTTCTGATAATGACTTTACAAGAGAGTTGAGCTTAGAAAATCTACCTGCAGGAACTTATGATTTATGTATAACCAATACAGCAACAGGTATACAAAATTGTTATAGTTTAGAAATTGAATCTGGTACTTCCATTTCAGGAAAAACAAGTTCAGATAAAGGAAAAGTCTCAATAGAAATGACTCAAGGAACGGCTCCATATAACGTATCGGTAAATGGAAGATCTGTTCTGCAAACATCGTCCACACTTTTCTCTGTTGATGCTGGCTTTGGAGATGTTATAGAAGTTAAAACTAGTGTTCTGTGTGAAGGGACTTTAACCAAAGAAATAGACGGTATTATAAATGCCACCCCAAACCCAACAAAAGGTCGTTTTGAAATAGCATTATCAATATCATTAGATGTCATAACTGTAGAGCTTTACAATGTATATTCTCAGTTACTTTCAACGAAAGCATACAATGTAAAAGGAGGAAAGGTTGAGTTAGATATAAGTGATAAGCCTGCCGGAATATACTTTGCTGTTGTTCAGTTTAATAAAAAGCCTAAGACAATTAAAATAATAAAAGAATAAATTATGAAAAATATTATATTAAGATTTCTAGCTATTAGTTTGATAATTACTTCATGTAGTGGAGGAGGAGACGATCCGGATACATCAAATCCTGGAACAGATCCAGATCCAGGTTCAACTGTAAATAAAGCTCCTAATTCCCCTGTTTTAATAGGACCGACAGATAATCAATTGTGTATAAGCAATAATCTTGAATTTGATTGGTCAAATTCGATAGATCCAGATGGTGATGCTGTAAAGTATACGATGGAAGTTTCGAAGAATGCTGAATTTACACAAATAACACATAGTTTTAGTAATCTTTCTACTCCTACAAAAACAATTTCATTAGAAAAAGGAGTAGCTTATTACTGGAGAGTAAAAGCAGTTGATAGTAAAAATGCAAGTAGTTCATTCTCATCAGTATTTAACTTTTACACCGAAGGTTTTGGTAAAGAGAACCATTTACCGTCCTCTCCAACGTTAATTCAACCAGCTTTAAACATAACAACTCAAGGCACTTCAGCTTCATTAGTATGGGGAGCAACAGATGCGGATGGAGATGCACTTACTTTTGACGTGGTTTTAGATACTAGCAACCCTCCAACAGCAAGTATTGTTACAAATCATCCAGAGAAAAGCTACATAGCTTCTTCTTTGACTTCAGGAACAACATATTATTGGAAAGTAATAACTAAAGATAGTCATGGAGGAATAGCAGTAGGGCAAGTTTGGAGCTTTAAAACGGAGTAATCACAAGGTTGGAGACAATTGTATATTATATGAGTACAGTTTTAAGTTCTATCTACTTGAGATGCATTTTTTGTGGCGTCTATTCTGATATCAATCCTGCGGTAAACAACAGGTTATTTTGATTAAAAGATGTTTTCAACGAAATATTACTCCTTAATTTGAAATAAATAAAAATAAACCCGTCTAAATTAAAGCCATACGAGTCGAACGGTGATAGGCAATCTCTTTCAGAGAAAAACTACTGTACAGGTGAATTTTGTATTAGTTTATAAAAACAATAAACAATAAACAATGAAAAAATGTAATAGTAATTTATTAATGTTTCTATTTATGAACATGTTACTCGGGAATGTATATTCTCAGGAAGCATTAAATATATACCTATCTCCTAAAGGGAATGATTTTAATAGTGGTACAGTGGATTCTCCTGTAAATACATTGTCGGGTGCCAAAATACTTATTCAAAAATCAATTCAAGAAAAAAAATATAGAGAAGTCAATGTATTATTGGCAGATGGGGATTATAAAATTAAAGAAGAGGTTGTTTTTGATAGTTTATTGATGATGTCCAAAGATATTAAATTAAGTATTAAATCTAATGGCAAAGATAAAGCAACGATTTCTGGTGGTATGCGTATTCCGGCTTCTCTGTTTAAACCTGTTCGTTCTGATGTTTATGCGCGTTTGCACAAAAGTGCTGCTGGTAAAGTATATGTTGCTAATTTAAAAGGGGATGCTGCTGCTGGTGTTTTTAACGTGCTAGGAGAAGAAGGTGAAATTCATAAGAATCAGTCAGGCGATTTAATTTTACCTCCAAAATCCTCAGATTATAGTCTTTTAACTTGGAATGAATTTTCATTACAACTTGCACAATGGCCTAATCGAGGCTATTCACATATTAAAGAAGTTATTAAGGAAGGTCCTACAACGCGTTGGTTAAAACCAGAAGAAAGCCCAGCTCCTTATTCCTTAGAAAACCCTACAGGTGGTAAATTCAAAACTCATGAACAGACTGATTGGGCTAAGTGGGATGCCGAATTTAAAAAAAATGGACAGGTGGTAGTGCAAGGTTATTTGCATAATGATTGGTATTTTCAAAGCGAACGTATAGGAGCAATTGAAAATGGAGAAGTTCAGTTATTGCATCATACACGTTATGGTGTGGTGGATAGTCAAAAAGGGATACCACGTCGCGCTCGCGTAGTTAACATGTTGTGTGAATTGGATCAGCCCGGTGAATGGTATTTTGATATACAGGAGAAGAAGTTGTACTTATGGCCAATTAGTGCTATGAAATCGTCAGTTAATATCTCCGTTGCAGGAGGCGGTAATATGTTACGTTTCGACCAACTTAGTAATGTGAGTATTGAGAATATTGTATTTCAGAATGGTGGTGAACTCGCTATCGGTATTAATGGAGGTGAAAATAATAAAGTTGTAGGATGTGATTTTCGCAATTTTGTAAAAAAAGGAGTTGATATTAATGGCGGAAAGAATAATGGTATTGTTGCATGTACATTTAAAGGTTTATACAGTGCTGCCTCAATTAGTGGAGGCGATCGCAAAACATTAGAAGCATGTAATAATTATTTCATCAATAACGAAATTGCCGAATGTCGTTTACGTGGTTATGGAGTCGTGGGTATTCATGGTGTAGGTATTGAGTGTTCTCATAATTTATTTCACACAATGAATGGAGCACTTATTTTTAAAGGTAACGATATTACTATTGAGTATAATGAGTTCTATAATATGGGTTGGGAAATGGGTGATTGGAATGCTTGTTATACAGGATCTGACTGGGCCTCTTTTGGGAATAAATTTCAATACAATTTCATTCATCACTTGATGGAAACCCCAGGAGCTTACCCAGTGGAAGGTGTGCGTAATGATGATCTTGGAATGGGTGTGGCATTTAATAGTAATGTATTTTATAAATCAGGTAGAGGAAGTATTGCCTTCTCTGGTGCAGGTAACGATTGTAGGAATAATATAGCTTTAGAGACAACAACTGTATGGCAAGCCTTTTATGCGTCAAAGGACGTAGATAAAGTTAGAGCAGAATGGGAAAAACGACGTGCTTATGATGATGGTATAAAGCGTCGAGGTGATAAGGAAGATAACCTTTGGCGTGCAGAACAGAACTATGGTAAGATGGGATGGCTATTTGAACCCTATAAATCTAAATATCTTACTCTAAAAAAAATCATGAATGACGGGAATCCTTTTGCCCCATCATTTGGAGTAATCAATAAAAACTATGTACAAGAGTCTAGTATGTCAACTAGTGGCTCGAACAAAGGAGGATTATATATGCACGGTTGTACAGTGGAAGATTTACCTATAACTACTAGTTGGGAATATCCTAAACCCATTACTATGGACGCTTTTGTAGATGCATCGACACTTAATTTCAAGATGAAGGATGATTTTCAACCAATGGTAGGGTTTGATAAAATTCCGTTTGAAGAGATTGGTTTGTTTATTGATAATTACCGTCGTTCAATGCCCGATAAAGATAAATATAGAAAAGCCATTAAAAAGCGTTTCGATGGTGTAAAATCTAACGGTGGTCGTTACGATATGAAGACAGCGTATAAAAGATATCCATTGCCAATCTATTTAGAATAAAGAAAATATAATACAATCTGAATTTAAGTTAAACTCTTTTTTATTTTAATATGAAATCACAATTTTTATTTTTCATTTTTATCGCTTTTTGCTCACAAATTGTAGCAGCGCAAATAACGTCTCAAGTTTTCTATGTAGAGTTGAAAAAAGGACAAACTGTTTCGCAAAATCCAATTAAGGAATACCATCAAGAATCTATAATTAAAGCAGACAAGAAGATTGTTGTTTATCTAGAAATTCAATTCCAAACCATTGAAGGCATAGTAGGGGCCTGGAATGTCTAATTTTGTTGGTACACTTTTAAGTGAATAAATTAACTTAGCAAAATGGGTAGAATAGTTTATAATCAAAGCTTTAAAAAAGGACTCTCCGTTCTATGATTATGAAATCGATCACATTGAAATCTTAGGCTCAAACGAAAAAATTGAATATAAAATTACTGCCGATGGTCTTAAAATAACAATTCCAGACGAAGTGAATATTTCAGAATATGCGACTTCCTTTAAAATTGTAGCAGGCGATTTAATGTATGCTTCTTTAAATGAGAGATAAAAAATTAATTAAATTGTTTGAGAGACATAACAAAGAATTTATTAACATTTATATTAGTAAGTTTTTTTACTTCGTGTAGTGTTAGAAATGACATAAAAATTAAAACATTTCATTTAGAAATCGTATTCAATGCTAATGAAACTATAATAAGCGTGAAATTTGATAGTAGAAAAGAAATACCAGATATAGCAGGTTCATCAACATTCATACTCTGTGGTATTAATTAAGTCCACATTACAATACGTGGTATAAGGGGAATGCTCTTTACTTATCTGGTAAATGGAAATTGTTTGAACATGGCTTATTTAAATTTAGGAAAACAGACACAATATGGTCATGCTATTTCGGTCACTGAAGCTCCTTTGGAACTTTTTTTAGATAACAAACCGATGACTTTAGAGAGATATCCTAGTAAAGGAAGTTTTGTTTTGGATATTGAAACAGATAAATTAAATAGAAGAAAATTTAAGCAGTAAATAGAAGTAGCTCTTGGATTATGCCATTGGAGTTATAAAAATGTTGTAAGCAGGCTAACTAAACCGATAAAAACTATTTTAAAAAATCACAATATGAGTTCAAAAAGAAAAAAAATACTTTTGATTTTAACTGGAATTATATTGTTGATTTCTTTTAGTCCAATAACTTACTTCAATGCTCGTACTAATATTGAAACTAACAATAAGAAAAATCACAAACATTACGGTTCAACAACAAAACATTATACTTATAAAAAAGGAATATCCTTTAATGAAAAAGAAAATGAATTGGAAAATGACGGTAGATTTAAAGTCACTAAATCTTCAATGCTAAATTTTGGAATTTATTCAATATTCGCTAAAGAAATATCTTTTGAAAGAGTGATTAATAATGAAACGGTCAAGACACTTATAAAAGCAGAAAGTGAGATTTGGGGGTTAGGACAATCAAATCTAAAAAAAAACAATTTTAATGACATTATTAAAGATAGAATTGACGAAATATACCTAGAAAACTGAATGAAGTGCGTTTGACCAATTAAAGTCCAGCTTACGAGACAGTATATGAAAAATTGCTACTTTTTGCTTAATCAATGTGAATTGCTTGTTTGCTTGCATCTGATTTTCCTTCGGAAAATCCTCGCACATAAACACGCAACTTTCCAAGATATTATACATAAACGATAGTCACAAGCTTGAACTATGGCTCAATTTTAAACTAAAACTAAAGCAATAAAAAAATGATAAAAACGTACGCCATATTTATACTTTTAATAGCAGAAATTATAATGTGTAATGTATCTTATTCACAAGAATTAGTTGTACCTATTGATTGGGGAAACTTTAAAAAAGATAATCCTAGCCAAGAGTTTTTATTGAGTTCAAAACTTATAGCAAATGCCGGTAGATACTCCTATACATGGGCAAACGATTTCTACAAATCTTCTGAAACTAATGACATGTTTATTATTGAAAATGTCAATAAAGAACAACCGATTCGTACACCATCAAGTGCCGCATTAGGATTAGCTGTAGCAATTAAGACAGGAATAGAACCACAATTAATGGGAGGTTCTTATTATGAAATTGAAAAGACAATTATAAAACTCGTTAAAGGGGTTGTCATAAACCACAAAGCTAATGGAGGAAAATGGGGAGACCACTGGCAATCAACTTTATGGGTAGCGCAGATTGCACGTGCGGGCTGGATGCTTTGGGATAAATTAGATAAAAACACTCAAGAGATGCTATGTAAAGCATTGATATACGAAGCAAATAGACATATTTTTCCTGCTTATAAAATTGAGTACTGGAACGGAGAAGGAGGAAACTCTCGTGCAGAAGAAAACTCCTGGGATTCTATGCCGCTTCAGTTAGCCATTGCCATGATGCCCTATCATCCAAATGTAAAAGACTGGAAAGAAGTTTGCAGTAGATTACTTATTAGCGCTTATTCGGTAAAGAATGATATGAGTAAAACCAAGCCTAAATTAGATGGAAAATCACCAAAAGAGTGGTTAGACGGCTACAATGTTCGTGAAGACGGTATTGTTATAAATCACAACATATTACATAATGACTATATGGTTTCTATTGCTCATTTACAGATGTCTGGATTTCTAGTGTTTTCCTTAGCACAACAAAAAGTTCCTCAGACATTGGATCACAACTTTAGATTTATTTATAAAACCCTAGTTAGCAAGAAATTTATGGCCCCGCCTTATAAGGCACCAGGAGGAACGATGTATATCCCGGAAAGTCCTGAACAATATTACCCCGAAGGAACAGATTGGTCAAAGTATAGATATGCTTGTTATTATGGTATGGATGCTCTAGTGGATATTTTAAAATATGACAAGAAGTTACCAAAAGCAGCAGAATGGAGAAAATTAAGGGCGGAAAGAATATTAGAACTACAATCTCGACATGAAGACGGCCGAATGTATGAGAAAGGGGAATATGATAATTATTGGGGTAAAGAACAAATGGTATTCTGGATGATGGCAGATGCTCACATGTTACAATGGCTGGCAGACAAGGACGCATTGTCGAAAAAAAGTAATTGGCTTAGGCACAAATACTTAATGCTTAACTAAAAAATGATAAACAATCTTTATCGTTTAAAACCGTCTGTGCCTAATAACTAAGATTTCGTTTTGCCAATAGGCTAAAAATGAATTCTGCGTTGAGGAATCTGGTTAATTTGACGTACTATGGGTAAAACGATGCGTTTAGGGAAGGCTATTTGGTGGTCTTGATGGAATTGATGTGATCAAAATGTTTAACGTTCACTTGTTTACTAACATTTTTGGGTGATTTTTTTAGTGGTTTTAATTTGCGTTTTCTGCGTTTTATCACTTCGTTTTATCACTTCGTTTTAAAGTTAAGCCATAGCAGAGCTAGGCCGCTTTTGCAGATGTAATGGTAGTTAATTAGTTAGTTATATTCATTAACTTAGGCTTTAGTAAAACGTGCTAATTGTCGGTTGGCCCACGGTCATTAAACAACAAAATGGTATGCAGTCTTCCCTTTTTACAAACAGGACATTGGCGGTGTAAAACGGGGTTGTCTGTTTTAATTGGTTCTATTTTTACGGTAGCTAGTTCAGCTTGTAGTTTTGGCAATTTCTTTTTCTTCCAACTGCTGCTTAAAATCCCATAATGCCGGATGCGGGTAAATCTTTTTGGTAAAATATGTAAAGTAAAACACGTTATAAACTCCCCACTCAATACCGTTAAATTGGTTTTCTTACCACCACGACGGTAATCTTTGGCAGTGAAGGAGACTTGCTTATTTTTACTATCAATATTTGTATCCCTATGGTTTTCAATGGCTCTTTGGTGGATATAACTGCATAAGTATTCTATCACATATTTTGGACTTCTAAAAGGCTCTTTGGCATAAACCACGCACTTTTTTCGGAATACGTCATTGTAAATTTTCTGAGGAATTTTTAAATCACTTTTTCTGAGATCTGCTATATACTTAGCTCGAAACACCTGGCTCATGGATTTAACATTGAAGAGGTATTTGCCCTTGTTCTTGGCTGTTTTTCATTGTCCCGATTGACTTAAATTACCTCTTGGAACCATGCAGTACAAGTGCGGGTGTAAACTCATGATCTGACCTCAAGTATGCAGTACCGCAATCATGCCAATGCTACCACCCAAGTGTTTGGGATTGTTACCAAATTGCTGCAAAGTCTGCCATGCTGCCTTAGACAAATTGCCATACACTATTTTGCAGTGGTTTAGCGCATAGCTATTAAACTCGCTTGGAAGGGTAAATACTAGATGAAAATAAGGTACATTTAAAAGTTCGCCTTCTCGTGCCCGAATCCATTCTTCGCGTTTATGTCCTTGGCAAGTTGGGCAGTGTCTGTTCCTGCAACTGTTGTAACTAATCTGTAAGGCGTGGTAACAATCGCATTTATCAATGTGTCCGCCCATCGCTTTGGTACGGCACCTGGTCTACAAAGCTCGGTAATGCCACGAAGTTAAGCTCAAACTTTTAAGTTGCAGCTATTCCATCTCTAAAATGTCCGCCACCGTATGTCGGGGACTCATTAATCGTAGAGTTTGTCCAGTGCAGAATACTTCGAACCACTGGGCGGATTGTCCACCCCGAAAATACGGAGCAGGCTATGCAGATAGGTTAGCGTCATTTCAATATGCGCATGCCCTAAAAGTTCTTTTAGGCAAACAATATTAACGCCATATTCCAACAAATGTGTGGCAAAAATATGGCGCAAGTTGTGGTCGGTTATTTTCTTTGAGCTGCCTATTTTACTGCGGTTTCCCTAATGATCCAGCCAATACCATTGGTGGTTAATCCTTGAGTTTCTCCATCTTTGGTAACCTGAAGGTTGAAAAGATATATTTGAGAATTTTCAATTTTAATGTATGTTTTAAGTCTTCTAATTAAGAATATTCTTAAAGGTCCATAACGGTCAATCTTCCCTGTTTTCTTGGGAATAAATACTGTTTTTCGAGCAAAATCAATGTCTGACCACTTTAAGTTGCAAAGTTAGTGGCTATGAAGTGTGCAACCCTAAAGCATCCCAATAATTATTTTCTTGAACTATAAGTAAGTGGCTTTTAGGGTTCTAAACAACCTATCTTCCCACTTTAACTGTGTCTAATTCAGCCTCTAATAAAAAATATAATTTTCGAGTATCTAAGCGTGGAATCTTTATGCGCAATTAATGACTTGTTGGGCTAAATGTTTCTTAAGTATTCTTGCTTTTTCGTCCTATAATAAACCTGTCAATTCATTCCCCAAGTAATCTGCGGAAGAAACAATTGTTTTTTGTGTTTGTTAGCGATAGTATTCGACAACTTTGGTGTGTAATTTATTTTCTTATTTGGGTAACGTATTTATTTTCAATCATTTCAACGATCGTATCAAAAAATAATAACTTTTTTATCGGCTCTCTCAGCAAGATGTTCTGCCCTAGCTTTTTTCTTTTCAAGAGGCTTCACTTTACTCTCTAATTCAATAATTCTTTGTTCTGATGTTTTTGTCATGGTACTTAAAGATAAATTTTCCCAATCAAAGGCGCAATTTTTTTATTCCATTGAGTTATTTGGCTCGTAATTGAACATCATCAATGAGATGAGCATCTAATCGATTTTTTGAACCACTTGAAGCTTAAAAGAAAACGATTAATCTTTTTAGTTTTTTTTTAAATAGAAACCGAACAAATTAGTAGTTAAATTAGGAATATTTGTCTCTATATATAAAGTTCTTTATTAGTTTCTTTGGTAACTATATTCAACATAAATTATACAAATATTATGACAGTAAAATTGATATCTCTAAAAGGTTTATTCTTATTATTTATTTTAAGTTTTAATAATTTAATAGCAAAAAACAATTTAAATTATGAAAACACATATTATCAACAAGAGTCTTTAATTATCGAGGCTTTACCTAATAATTTATCCGATAATTTATCAATACCTATTACCTATTTAGGAGAACTATTGACTTTAGAACTTGAGAGAAGTTCTGTTTATGGTCATAATACTAGAATTTTAGTAGATAACGGGACAGGAAAGTTAATTGAAGTGGAAAAAACTGAAGAATGTACATACACAGGGTATGTTAAAGAACATTTAGGATATTATGTTAATGCTGTTATTACTCCAAAAGGTTTAATTGCTACTATAATTAAATCTAGAGATGAAAAAATAGAAATAAGACCGCTATTAGAAGATAAAAAGACTCATGAAATTTTTACTATTAAAACAGAAAAACCACACACACCTACTTATGAAGTTGTAAAAAGGGAATATTCTAATTCTGTAGTTCAAAATAAAAATTTAACGTGGGATCTTTTTTCCAATAATTTAAAGAAAATAATATTAGAAAAAAAACCAAAAACGCAGGGTGCTACTTTAGTCCCAACAACAGTAATGGATGTTCTTGAATATGAAATAGGAGTAGAAATTGGATCGAGATCATTCCTGGCGGAGGCTTATAATGGAGATTTAGCCATTGCTCAAGCTTCTGCACAATCAATTATTGGAAACCTTAATAGGCGTTATCTTCCTGGTGCTGGAGTTAAATTCACACTTGGTACTGTTATAATTAGAACAAATGCGAGTACTGATCCATTAAGAGATTTAGTGACAGGTACTGGAACAGCCTCTACTGCAAATTCAAGTCTTGCAGCTTTTAAAGATTACTGGAATAATAATCCAGACGAAGTTGGCACAACTCACGATATAGCTGTATATCACGTAAAATCAGCTCCGTCTGGTTTGGCTTATGTTAATAATGTAGGAACTTCTAATAGATATGGTACTATGGGAGGAAATGGAGCTACCAGTTGGGCCGATGGAACAGCCGTGCATGAAGTAGGTCATATTTGGAACCTCAGACACACGAGTAGTTCTGGTATCTTTTATGAAAATAGACCAAGAGTTGATGCCGGTGCGACTAGTTCAGGAGGAAGAGATTATACTATCAGCGTTATGCATGGATCAGGAAATCATAATATAGGAAGGTTCTCTACAGAAGAAGCTCAGGTTGTTAGAGAGGTGCTTAATAGAAAACGCGCTATTGGAAACTCACCATCAAACTTAGGTGAAATAAAACCATTTGGTGTATACGATAGGTTTTTTATGGAATCTAATGACCCTATTACTATAGATGTTGTTTCAAATGATTATGATGTTAATAATGATGTTTTAGATGTTAGGGTTTTAGATCAAGTTAGTAACTTAGGGGGCACTATTAGTCTCTCTACCGGTACTGGCCCAGGAGGAAGAAATGAGCTTATTTATACACCACCTGTATCTGGCCTTAATGGGCAAGATTTTTTCCATTATACCGTTTTTGATACATCGGGACTTACCGATTTTGGAGCTGTTTATGTCACACGTGAAGCCTCCCTTTTTAATGAGAATAGTGATGAATTCAGATTTGATTTAGGTACAAAAACATCAGCTCTTTGGCCTGGTTATGATAGAGTACATGCAACAACTTCTAATGATTTATACGGATGGGTTGATTCTACCAATTTAAGTGATAGAGATAGAGGAACTGATGGAGGAGCTAATAACCTTAATAGAGATTTGTGTCATTCTTCTGAACCTGCAACATTTGAAACAAAAGTGCAAAATGGTAAATGGAAGGTACTTATTACATTTGGAGATACTTTTTCTCATGATGAGATATATGTTAAAGCAGAAGGTGTGGATAAAGTAGTAGGTGTCGATGTCACACCAAATATATATTTTAATGAAATATTTGAAGTAGATGTAGCAGATGGCAAGTTGTCGTTAGAGTTCTCAGATCGAGGAGGCAGTGATAGTAATTGGGTGGCTACTAGAATTTGGTTAACTTATTTGGGTACTTTAAGTGTAGAGAATAATGGTATTGAAGATGTTTTTTCTGTTTATCCAAATCCTACAAATTCCATTTTGAATATAAAAATTAACGGAAATAGAAGTGGTTCACTGTCAATTGTAGATGTATTAGGCAATGTGGTGTATACAAAAAAAGAATTAGAAAATATGGAAACAGTAATAGATGTCAGCCATTGGGCAAAAGGAACTTATTTTATCACTTATGAAAGAGAAGCAATCGAAATCACAAAAAAAATTATAATTCATTAATTATTTTAAAAAGCCAAAGTAAAGGAGGTTGTTCCAATGATTATAAAGATTAACTAAGAATAAATGATAAGCAAAAATTAATCAAGTAAGCAATAATGTAATTGCTAAGCTTTAATTAGTAACTTTAAATAATAAATTATCTGTATCGCTTTTCTAGAAAGTGACAGTTGTATTTCTTGAAAATTGTTTAGTAATCCAAATAATGGTGATATTTGTTTATAAATATAGATTTGCTGATTATGAAGAATCCAGTACGGTGGGAGGTTTTTAAAATCTTAAAATGAATTTATATAATTTATAAAAATGAAAGATATACAAAATAAACTTAATAGAATATTAAAGAAAATGAAAACATTAAAAATTGTCATCATGTTTGCAATATTTGCCATTGCAAGCTCATCGCAAGCCCAAGAAATAAAACCACTAGAAGTAAAAAAAGTCATGGAAAAAGTGGCTGACTGGCAAATGGCACATTTTAATGATTCGTACAGTGGAAATAAAGAGCCTCATCATCAATTAGATTGGACCAATGGCGCTTTATATGTGGGTATGGTGAAGTGGGCAGAAATGACTGGTGACGAGAAATATTATAATTGGCTTAAAGAAATTGGAGAAAATAATGAATGGAAATTGTATTTCCGTAAATACCATGCAGATGATCACACCGTAGGTCAATTATATATTGAATTATACCGTAAGTTTAAGGATGATAAAATGATTAAACCAACAAAAGATCAGTTCAATTTTATTATGCTTCATCCTGCACAAACTTTAATGAATTGGAAGACTCCTTATCACCAAGACCGCTGGAATTGGTGTGATGCGCTATTCATGTCTCCGCCTGTTTGGGCTAAACTTTATAACATAACAAGAGAGGAAAAATACCTTGATTTTTTAATGAAGGAATACAAAGCATCAACAGATTTTTTATTTGATAAAAAAGAAAGTCTTTATTACCGGGACGAAAAATATATAGGGAAGTTGGACAATGGTACAAAAATATTTTGGGCACGCGGTAACGGTTGGGTATTTGCTGGTCTTGTAAATATTATGAATGAATTAGATTCAAATAGCAAAGAATATAAGTATTTTTTGAAAATTTACAAAAAAATGGCGAATAAATTACTTAAAACTCAAACACCACAAGGGCATTGGGCAATGAGTATATTAGGTCAAGACTTTTATACTACACCTGAAACAAGTGGTTCATCATTTTTTATTTATGGTTTAGCTTGGGGATTAAATAATGGTGTTTTAGATAAAACAACCTACGCACCTGCTGTTAAAAAAGGATGGAATGCCATGGTGGGGCATGTTACAGAAGATGGTATGTTAGGTTATGTTCAGCCCATTGGAGCTGCTCCTGGAAAAGCGTGGCCTGACAAAACTGAAGTTTACGGAACTGGAGCTTTTTTAAGTGCCGGAACAGAAGTATATAAATTGTATGGGGGAGAATAAAATATTTAGTTTGTTCATATGACTATGCCCAGTAGTAAACTTATTTACATAGAGTAATATAAGTAAATTCAGGGTGTGTAAAACACCTAGCTATTGCATCTAAAGTAACAACGTAAATCATTTTCAACCTGTAGCCATATTTTAAAATTAAAAATTAAAAGAAATTATTAAAAATGAGAAGGACAATTTTTATTACTATTTGGTCTGTTTTTTCAGTTTTCCTGATGAATGTATTTGGACAAGTTCTTCCACAATGGAATAAATTAAATTTAGAAAGCACAGAAGACACTCTAACCTTAAAAATTAATAAACTAACAAATAATTCATTAAAATTCATTCTCAACAATGAAAAAGGATTCTCTTGGTTTATACATTTTTAATGGCGTTAGCGAACATTCAATACGTCCACCAGCACAAACAGTTATGGCGCTAGGTATTGCACTATCAATTAATATCTATGATGAAAAAATTGTAGGAATATCTAATATTGAAGCAAAAGAAATACAAACAAATTTAATTAAATCACTTTTAAAAGAGCATAAAGCCAACGGAGGCAAATGGGGAAATTGTTGGCAATGCGCTCACTGGGCATTTTATAGTGGTTTTGGTGCATGGCTTTCTTTAGATTTATTAGACACGGAAACAGAAGAACAGTTACTGAAAATGATTGTTATGGAAGCTAATAATTTTAATAAAGAACCTCCATATTGTAACGATTGCACCAATGATACCAAGGCCGAAGAAAATGCTTGGAATGCAAACATTTTGACTTTGGCTTTGGCTACAATGCCAAAACATGAAAATGCAAAATGGTGGAAAGAGCGAGCTAGCCAATGGATGCTTTCGGCGTATTCTCGTGAATCTGATTTATCCAATAATCCAATTATTGATGGTAAGCCTATAAATCATTGGATATCTGGATGGAATATGCATGAAGATGGTTATGTTTATAATCATAATCGTATACATCCTTATTATACAGCTGCTGCAAACATTAATTTATGGAACCCATTGGTTTTTACTTTAGCAAACCAAAAAGGCTTGCAGGCCGCATATTGGAATATGAGCTATGTATATAAACAACTTATAGATTTTAAATGGCAGAATCCTCCTTATCAAGCTCCAGGAGGAACAATTTACCGACGTGACTCAAACACACTTCATGCAACGGTTTATTACCCAAACGGTACAGATTGGTCAGTGAATTTAGTTGATAATTTTTTTATGTTTGACGTTCAATGTTCTGTTATGGGTTTAGATAATTTGGTGGATATTTCAGCAGTAAAATGGGCTAATACGCGTGCAGATTATATGCTGTGGATGCAATCTCGATCAACAACTGGACAACTTTATACGAAAGAAGACAATTTAAATTTCCCTCCAAAGGAGAGTAAAGCGGCATCCATGTTTGCGCTCGCCAGACTTACTATTATGTTAAAACAAGACATTGGAAAAAAACTATAGTCAATGCGTTGAGGTTATCTATTAACTCAATGCTAATAGATACAATTAAAGTTTAACTCAAGATTTTAAATATGGTATATATGAATGGTATGTCGTTGACTTGTTGATGTTTACAATTTGATACGTCCTGTCTCACGTTGTTTCAATATAATAAATGCCGAATACCATGCTTAATTGACTCTAGATAGCTTTAAAGTTTCTATCTCAAGTAAGGCAGCACAGGCTTTGTAAAATGGCTCAAATAAATTAGCTCAGAGTATTTATAAATATGCTAAAAAAGCAAAAACAGGTTTAAACTATTTATAGTTTAAACCTTTTTAATTTACAGATATTTGAGGATAGTGTTATTTTAAAATAAGCATTCCAGATTCTGGAATGTTCAAGGTATTAGTTCCTTTACTTAATTCAATTTCTTTTTCAAACAAATGTTTGCCTTTGCAATCTATAACATTTAAAATACCTTTAAAATCTTTTTGTAGTTGAAACGTGACGCTAGTAGTTGCTTTTGCATTTATAATGTCTAGTCGTGTCATTTCATCTTGAACTTCAATAACAACATTTTCGTAAACTGTGGTAATTTGATGCTTATTATTTATTGCTGTTAATGATGGATAATTTGCTCCTGGATTTGAGGGTATAAACGTGCCGTCTATTAATACTTCTCGATTTTTGTTCCAATAATTAAACCAATAGCGAATCATATTTAAATGTTCTTCGGGAATGTTATCTAACTTTACAGACAATTGAGGCACACTATATAAAATATTTAAAATTTGAAGCGCCGCTTGTTCTACCGTTTCTTCTGGTCGCCAAATAAACATATCGCTGTGTACGGCTGTATTTTGTGCCATAATACGTAAATTAGTGACTTCAACTTTATTAGCAACAGCATTATTTGGTGCATCGATGCCTCTAAACATGTTACCATATTTGCGCATTAATGGTCCTATATAAGGTTGTCTAAATTCAATTAATACTTCTGGTTTTAATGAGGTTAATTTTTGAGTTATTTCGGTCATTAATGCATCTGTTGCATTATTTACGCTGGCGAAATCTCTTCCATCTGCTTTTGTTAATTGAGTATCTTCTGTTGCTGTAAACCAACCAATAAAATCAAGCTTAAAACCATCAAGTTTCCACTCCTGCATTGCTTTTACATAAGTGTTGATCATATATTCGCGCACTTCTGGATAACGAGGGTCAAGCACATAAGTTCCTTGGCTTTTCCAATATTGCAGATACTTTCCTTTAAATTTCAAATGGTTTTTGGCTTTTTCTCCCATAAACGGCAAAGAATACCATAATAAAAATTTCATGTCTTCTTTATGAACTGCTTCCACAAGTTCTTTCATATCAGGAATACGATCTGGATTCCAATCTCCAGTATAAGCATACCCTCTATTTCCATCTTTTGTTTGCCAACCATCATCTACAATGACGGCGCCACAGCCTAAACTCTTTGCTATTTTACATTCCTTTATAATCTCTTCACTAGTAATATTTTGATGATAACTATACCATGTAGAATACATTGGTTTTTTAGCTTCATCAGGTACTTGCATTGGTTTATAGGAGGTATTATTTGCCCACCAACTGGCTACATCGTCTATAGATTTATAATATGGAATTGTTCGGGTATCTATTCGTAATTGAACCTTATATTCTTTAGTCTTAGGTAATTTTTCATCAAAGAGTTTTATTTTAGGGTAAAAGTGAACGTCTTCTTCTTTTAAATAACTTATAAATTCCGATTTATTTAAGGCATCGGATAATGCTATTGTTATACGATTGTTTAACGCATTGTCATAAAATGCTAAAATTGGAGCATTTCCTGATGCTTTTGCTGAAAAACCACTGTGGTAATAATTTACTTTATCGATTGCTATTTTTGGATTCCAATACCCATTAATAGCTAATGATGGAAAGCTGAATTTTATAGTGGCTGGCTGTAACTCTGAAAGTGTGTTGGCTGTAAATGTAAAAGTAATTAGTTGGATGCCGTCAGCTTCTTCTGTGATCTCTTTATGTACTTTAAAGTTTCCTAAATCGCCTTCAACCTTAATACTATCTTTAACAATTTTTAATGGCTGAATAGCTTTGGTTTCAGGTATTGTATAATTTAGTGTTTTATTTTCATTACAAGAAAAAAAGGCTAAAGTTAGTAGTAATACGGCTATAGATTTTTGGAATATTGTATTTTTCATTTTTAAAATATTAGTTAACTTCCAATAATAAAGGGGTATTTTCGGCTTCTCCCATAAGTATATTTTGTACTAATAAATTCCAACCAACAAAACCAGTGAAAATTCCGCCTTTAGATTGGTTTGCTGTAGGAGCTAAAGTAGCACCAGTATCGGCATGATAATTCTCGTGCATTGAACCACAAGTAGCAATATCATTTAAAACTAATGTTCCTAATGTAGATGCCAATTGTTTACATTCTTCTGTAAAACCATAATTTTTAAGTGCTACATAATACATGTAATTCGCTACAGGCCAAACGGGACCTTGCCAATTGGAGTAAGGCACAATAATGTTTTCGTTATTATAATCAGGGTCTTGTTTAGAAAGTGATCGTAAACCGTATTTTGCCAGTAAATGGTCTTCATTCCATAAATAACGTTTAATCATTTCTCTGCCGTTTTCTTGACTTAATAAATCAGAATCCATTAAAGCTATGAAGTTTGAATAGCTTACACGTTTATATAGTCTTCCTGTTCTATACATATTCCAGAAACTTTTTGCTTCATCGTCCCAAAGGTGTTTCTGTATGTTTGTCTTTAATGTATTGGCTTTAACAGCATAGCTATATGCGTCATCGGTTTGGCCTAGATTGGTAGCCACCTTTTTCATTGCCATATATTCACGATACATAAATGCAGATAAATCTACTGCTTAAATAGCACCTGGTTGATTTTTATCGTTTGTTAGTACCACATTATTATCACCTCCACTTGACATCGCATCATCCCAATAGAATAATCCGTATGTTGAATCTAAACTTATATTTTCACGATACTTGATTATGCTTTTTATTTGGGTATATACATCTGGGGTAATCCAACTATAATCGTTTAATTTTTCTGAAGCTAAATAAGTGCCCTGACCTATGAATGGTTTCATGGCAAATTTTCCAAATAAAGGTCTTGGACCTTTGGTTGTTATACAACCAGGAACGTAACCTTCTTCGTCTGCTGATGACGCAAAATTTAATACCCAATATTTAAGATATTCTGGTTTTCCAATACTCATTAAATGAGCCCCGATATAAAAACCATCCCAATCCCACATTTGTTTGTAAAATCCGGCGGGAATTAAATAGTCGTATTTTATATATCCTTCCGCAGGACGAATAGATTGTGGCCTTAATTGAGCAAAAGCTTTCTTTACCTCAATGTTTAGAGAATCTAAATGGTCTTTCGATATACTTTGCTCTAAGCTACTGTCGTGATTTGTTTTTCCAGAAGAGTCCATTCCGTTTTTCGAATTTTTGTTACAAGAAATAAGCAAACTCATATTTAAGAATAAAAATAGTAAAAAGGTTGATTTCATATGTGATCATAATTTAGTAGTCATTTTGACTTTTAAGTATATATTTTTTTAATCTATTTGCATTAATGGTAAAAAGTGGTTTTGTAATACTATATAGTACCATAAAACAAATTTTCAACAGGTAAATAGTTTCATTACACACCTATTTTTCCTTATAGCAGGGATTGTGAATAATTTGTAAATAGCCGCTTTCGGTTTAAAGCTCCCTTTCTTGACTATAGCGGTTATGGTACAATTTCTAATCTTACTATAGGTTTTTTTAGAAATTGAAGCACTCGATTGTGGTCTCTATGTTTCTCAAAACAACTTACTTTGACCATCTTGAAGACATGAAAAAAAGACAAAATAACTTCAAGATATGATTTACGCTACTAATAACAAAAATGGAACAATCTAATGATCTTCATGGTAGGTATATCTTTCAAATTATGGTAATAAATCGTTCTTTAGTGATTTCTAAGCTTAATTGAAGGAATGTAATGCTTAATGGCTTGAGTAAATCAAATACACTATTAAATCTTGAGGGTTATCAAAATAATAAATATTTAAAGACACTTGAGGGTGTTGTTAAAGTAGACATAAATCAAAAATTAACGATATGGTTCCATAACATTCGTTTTAAAACCATTTATTGTTTTTCAAACTTTGAATAGAGACATCTGATTTTAAGTTTTATTCACATAAAGAGTATGCCATTGGTATTTTTAAATGCTGTTGAACAATTTCTCACCATAATTTGAAATTTATGAAGAAGCGAGTTGTAAAGGGATACGCTATTTTTAACTTTTTAAAAGCGAACTATATCGTTCGTTCAAAAATCCGAGAAATAAATTAATATGGAAGTAAAAGCTTGGTCTGAAAAAGTAATAATCCCAACTTATGAAGTGGGAGCTGCTGAAAAAAATCCAATATTCTTAGAAAAAAGAATTTATCAAGGAGCTAGTGGAAAGGTGTATCCTTTTCCGGTTGTCGAAAAAATAAGTGATACCAAAATTGATAAGGAGTGGATAGCTTGCTATCTAGAGAATGATTATGTCAAAATAATGATATTGCCTGAACTTGGTGGTCGTGTCCAGATGGCATATGATAAAGTAAAAAAGAGACATTTTGTTTATTATAATGAGGTTATAAAACCAGCACTTGTTGGGTTAACGGGGCCTTGGATTTCTGGAGGAATTGAGTTCAATTGGCCACAGCATCATCGTCCAAGTACTTATAGTCCTGTTGATTTTAGTATCGAAGCGCATGAAGATGGTAGTAAAACCGTTTGGTGTAATGAGATTGAACGCATGTCAAGAACGAAAGGTATGGCTGGTTTTAGGTTGTACCCGGATAAAGCTTATTTAGAAATTAATGTAAAATTATATAATAGAACCTCGCAACCTCAAACATTTTTATGGTGGGCAAACCCTGCGGTAGCGGTTAATGATGATTATCAATCGGTATTTCCACCAGATGTAAATGCGGTGTTTGATCATGGAAAACGTGATGTATCAGAATTCCCTATAGCTAAAGGGATTTATTATAAGTTCGATTATTCTCCGGGAACCGATATTTCTAGATATAAGAATATCCCTGTACCTACATCTTACATGGCTATAAAATCTGACTACAATTTTGTTGGAGGCTTTGAACATGATTCTAAAGGCGGGTTGTTGCACGTAGCCAATCATCACGTATCTCCAGGAAAGAAACAATGGACGTGGGGTGATGGTGATTTTGGTAGAGCTTGGGATAGAAATCTTACAGACAAAAACGGGCCATATATAGAGTTAATGTGTGGTGTGTATACAGATAATCAACCCGATTTCTCTTGGTTGATGCCATACGAACAAAAGTCTTTTACTCAATACTTTATGCCGTATCAAGATATAGGCGTTGTAAAAAATGCTTCTAAAGATGCTATGTTAAATATTGAATTTCTTGAAGGAGAAATGGCTATTAAAGCATATGCTACGGGCGTGTTTCCCGATGCATCTATAAAAATATATAACCAAGGAAAAATAGTATTTGAAGAAAAATTTAGTTTTAAACCAGGCATTAGTTACTCTAGAGAAATAGATTTAAATAAAAAACTAAAAAAATCTGATTATGAGGTTGTCATTGAGGCTAAGTCGGGTATTACATTAATCGATTGGAAGATAACCGAAGAGGGTCATAAAGAAATCCCTAAAGCAGCAACAGCCGCAAAAAAACCTGAAAATATTGAGACTAATGAGGAGCTATTTCTAAATGGTCAGCATTTAGAACAATATAGGCATGCTACTTACAGTCCTTTACCTTACTATAAAGAGGCGTTAAAAAGAGATCCTGATGATATACGTTGTAATAATGCGATAGGTTTAATGTTGTTACGCAGTGGTAATTTTGAAGAATCAGAACTACATTTTTTAAAAGCCTATAATAGACAGTTACAACGTAATCCGAACCCTTATGATGGAGAACCCTTGTTTAATCTTGGGCTGGCATTACGCTATCAAGGTAAAATAGATAAGGCATATGATGCTTTTTACAAATCGGTATGGAATGCCGCATTTATGGATGCAGGTTACTTTCAAATAGCTTTAATTGATGCAAAACGTGGTGATTGGGTTTTAGCCTTAGATACCGTTGAAAGATCTTTAGTTCGAAATTGGCATAACCATAAAGCGAGGCACTTAAAAGTAGCAATTCTAAGAAAATTAGGAAAACAAGTTGAAGCCAATACTTTAATAGAGGATTCATTAGCGATTGATTTGTTTAATTATGGCGTTTATTTTGAGAAATATCTTTTAGGAGACACGAAAGCAAAAGATGCTCTAGTAACCTTAAGTAGAGACGATATTCAAAACTATATTGAAATTTCTTTGGACTATGCCGATGCAGGTTTATATAAAGAAGCTATCCAAATTATTGATTTAGGAATTGATCAGCAAACGGTTGTCTATCCTATGGCTCAGTATTTTAAAGCATGGTTTTTGAGCCTTTTAGGAGATGATAATAACGCTAAAAAAGTTGTTAGTGAAGCTGAAAATTGTATTCCAGATTATTGCTTTCCAAATAGATTAGAAGCCGTTCATGCTTTAAATAAAGCCATGGAACTATGTCCAGAGTGCGCCAAAGCGCCATATTATTTAGGGAATTTATTTTATAATGCTAAGCGTTATGACGATGCTATAATATGCTGGGAGCGATCCGTTCTAAACGATGGCACATTTGCCACTGCCCATAGAAATTTGGCTTTGGCATATTTCAATAAATCTCATGCTTTTGAAAAAGCACAAGTTTCTATGGAAACCGCATTTCATTTAGATTTAACTGACGCAAGGGTTTTTATGGAATTGGATCAATTATACAAAAAGTTCAATAAATCAATTGATTTTAGACTGGCATTTTATAATGAACATAAAGCGTTAATAGATAAACGAGATGATTTGTACATTGAGTGGGTTTATTTAAATATATTAAGTAGAAATTTTCAATATGCACATTCGCTTATAAATGAAAGAATTTTTCATCCATGGGAAGGTGGAGAAGGTAAAGTTACTACAGCATACGTTACCGCATTATTAGGACTTGCTCAAATAGCTTTTCAAGAAGATAATTATAAAGTAGCCATAAATTATTTAGAAGCTTCGAAGGTGTTTCCTCACAATTTAGGAGAAGGAAAATTAGATGGTGCACAAGAAAATGAGATCGATTATTGGTTGGGCTGTGCGCATGAAAAGTTAGGCGATAATGAAAATGCGTATCAGTACTGGACTAAAGCATCACAGGGTTTAAGCGATCCTGCAATAGCTTGGTTTTATAATGATCAACAACCGGATACTATTTATTATCAAGGATTAGCATTGTTAAAATTAGGAAAGCCAGACGAAGCTTATACAAGATTTGATAAGCTTATTGAATTTGGTAAAGTACATTTAGACGATACTGTAAGTGTTGATTATTTTGCAGTGTCATTACCAGATTTAATGGTGTGGGAAGAAAACTTAAACCAAAAAAACGATGCACATTGTTATTACATGATGGCATTGGGGTATAAAGGAAAAGATGATGAAAATGCTAAAAAATGTTTTGAAACTTTATTTTTTCAAGAACAGCATCACCTTGGAGCAGCAAAGAATAATATTAATTATAACTACAGGAAAATAAACCAAAATTTATAATGAATGAGGTTGCTTGTGATAGGTTAATTAGCCTAAAACTTATTAAAAATCAATTAATCTGAGAATATAAATATCTATTAATAAACATGCATTCCAGTCTTAGTTTTGAAGTTGAAAAAATAAAATTATTAAAATATATTATGTCGTATTTAAAAGGAAAATTAAGATTGTCAATGATAGTTTTGGTTTGTGTCGTTACATATAGCTGTAAAACGAAACCATCAAAAGAGTTCAATTTAGAAGCTGTTGTTTCAAAAACAGAAAAGCAATTAAGTTATCATTATGGCATTGTTGAGAAATATCAAGAAGATAATTTATTACCAAGATCTATAGATGAAAAAGGATTGGTGATGGTGCCTTCAGACGATTGGACAAGTGGCTTTTTTCCAGGTGAATTGTGGATGATGTATGATTTAACAGACAACGCTATATGGAAAGAAAGAGCCATAAAGTACACGGAGTATTTAGAAAGCGAGCAGTTTAATACGGGCACACACGATGTTGGTTTTATGATGTATTGCAGCTATGGCCATGGGTATAAAACAACGGGTAGTTCTAAATATAAAGATATTCTTATTCAAACAGCCAAATCATTAGCGAGTCGGTATAATCCAACATTAAAAAGTATTCGTTCTTGGGATCATAGTACTTCACTGTATACATTTCCTGTTATTATAGATAATATGATGAATATGGAATTATTGCTATGGGCAAGTCAGGAAACAGGCGATCCTTACTATAAAAATATCGCAATAAATCATACAAATACAACACTTAAGAATCACTTTAGAGGTGATAATTCGTCATACCATGTTGTAGATTATTCACCCGAAAAAGGAGAGATTATAAAAAAAGTAACCAACCAAGGTTATGCAGACGAATCAGCTTGGTCTCGTGGGCAAGCTTGGGGTTTGTACGGATTTACAGTCATGTATCGCGCCACAAAAGATGAAGCATATCTTAAACAAGCAGAACGCATTGCTAAATTCATTCTATCTCACAAAAATTTACCAGAAGACAAAATTCCTTATTGGGATTTTGATGCTCCTAAATTACCTAACGAACCCAGAGATGCCTCTGCTGCCGCTATTATAGCTTCAGGTTTGTATGAACTTGCTGGGTATTCAAAGAATAGTATAGAATATTTAGAAGTTGCTGATACTATGTTAAAATCATTATCTACTGAAAAATACTTGAATAAAAAAGGAACAAAATATGGTTTTTTGCTATCGCATTCTACAGGAAATTGGCCTAGAAATTCAGAAATAGATGAACCCATTGTGTATGCGGATTATTATTATCTTGAAGCCCTAAATAGAAAAAAAAGATTGAATGCAATTACTTACTAAATTATATTAAATGAAAATAGCACACCTAAACAGAATCCTTAAGAGAGTTTTTATTATTGTAGCTTTTTATCTAACATTAACAGTGTGTGGACAACAAATTCCTAAAGGAGCTTGGCAATCATCAAGAGTTTATTATAATAATGATAAACTTGAATATGTAGCAGATAAACAAGGAAATAGAATACCTGATTTTAGTTATTCAGGGTATAAAAACAGTGAAGTTGCTATTCCGGAAATTCCTGTTGTTCTCTCAATAAAATCGATATCTGGTGATAATACAAAGCACATTCAGGAAGCCATAGATAAAGTAGGTGCTTTACCTTTAAATGAAAATGGATTTAGAGGTGCTTTGTTACTAAAGGCAGGTAGTTATAGTGTGCACGGGACTTTATACCTGAACTATAGTGGCGTTGTACTTCGAGGTGAAGGAGATGGTGCAGATGCAGTAAAAAACACAGTAATTAATGCTTTAGGCGATGCACCTGAAAATAGAACGGTATTGATAGCAGGAGGTAACAAAAATAATGAGTTGGATGATGATTGGGAATGGGGTACACGTAGTTTTATTACGAGTGATTTTGTTCAAGTAGGCGATTTTACTTTTGTAGTTGATAACCCATCACTTTATCAGGTTGGTGATAATATTATTATTAATCATCCCTGTACTCAAAAATGGTTAGAGGCGAATGATTGGGGGGTTAATAATGATAAAACTAAATTTTGGCATGAAGGAGAATTACCATTATTGTATAATAGGTTTATTAAGAAAATTGATGGAAATCAAATAACCATTGACGCTCCTATATTTAATCATTTAGACAAAAAACTATCACAAAGTTTTATCTATAAATACAATAGAAAAGGATTATTAACACATATTGGTATAGAAGATTTACGTATAGATATTCATACGCTTGGCCGTACAGATATAAAAAATCATGCAGAAAACGCTATTGCATTGCGTCAAATTGAAGATTCTTGGGTGAAAAATTGCTCAACATTACATTTTTGGAAATCTGGAATTATGACTCAAACGGCTTTTAGGATTTCGGTAATTAATAGTAAAGCCCTAGAACCATATGGTGTAGTTACAGGAGGACAACGCTATAATTTTAACGCTTCCACATTTTCACAACAAATATTATTCTACAAATGTCAAGCTTCCGATGCTCGTCACGGTTATGTTTCTAATGGGAGAGCTTCAGTATCAGGAATTGCTGTGGTAGAAAGTACCAATTTAAGGTCGTATACAGCCAGCGAAGGTCATCAAAAATGGAGTCAAGGACTTTTATTTGATAATTTAAAAGAAACAGAAACTAGGGTAGAAAGCGAAGGAGGCAATCGTGTAATGGGGTTTTACAATCGTGGGAATTGGGCTAATGGACATGGGTGGTCCGCAGCTCACTCAGTATTATGGAATTGTAATGCTAATGGTAAAGCCATCACACTGCAAAAACCTCCAACAGCTCAAAATTATGCTATAGGGTGTTTCGGAGAAGTTTCAGGGAACGGTCCCTTTGAAGGTCCCGAAGGTTTTATTGAAGGAAGTAATAAAGTGGGCTTGTATCCTAAATCGTTGTTTAAGGCCCAATTTAAAGAACGAACAAATAAAGTTTTCGACGACCTTCAATAAAAAGTAAACATCAAACTAAAAAGAATACAATATTTATTATGAAAAAAATAATTGTTATAATGTGTATAAGCTTATCACAACTGGTATTAAATGCACAAGAAGCACCTTATAAACCCACATTGGAATCATTGTCTAATCATGTAAATGCACCAGAGTGGCTAGTAGATGCCAAATTGGGAATATACTTCCATTGGGGATTGTATAGCGTGCCTGCTTATTCGAATGAATGGTATCCTTGGTATATGTATAAAACTGATGATAATGAAGTAGCTAAGTATCATCGTGAAACCTACGGGGATCCTACTAAATTTAATTATCACGATTTTGCTCCTATGTTTACGGCAGAGCATTTTGATGCAGCTAATTGGGCTAAATTGTTCAAGGAAGCTGGAGCTAAATTTGCAGGACCGGTAGCCATTCATCATGACGGTTTTGCTATGTGGGATAGTAAAGTTAATCCGTGGAATTCTAAAGATAAAGGTCCTAAAAAAGATATTACTGGATTATTGTTAAAGGAACTTAAGAAAGAAGGATTGAAAACTATAACCACATTTCACCACGCTAGAACACTGCAACGAAATGCTGATAATCCAGCAGAGTGGGAAGGGTTTACCAGTCATTTTGCTTATAATCCTGAGTTTGTTACAGCTTCAACTGATCCTAATTTAAGAAAATTATATGGCAATATGCCTGCTTCTGAATTTCACGATTATTGGTTTGCAGAGTTAAAGGAGGTTGTAGACCAATATTCACCCGATATTGTGTGGTTTGACTCTTGGTTAAACATGATTCCTGAGCAGTATAGAAATGATTTCGCTGCTTATTATTTTAATGAAGCTAATAAAAAGAAACAAGAGGTGGCACTTGTAACTAAACAGTACGATTACCCAAAAGCGTTTAGTGTTCTGGATATTGAACAAGGGGGGAAAAAAGATTTGTCAGAGTCGGTTTGGATGACTGATGTTACTTTAGGATTAGGCTCTTGGTGCTATACAAACGGTTTAAAATATAAATCGGCTGATTTAGTACTTCGCAACATGATTGATGTGTGGAGTAAAAATGGTATTGTTCTATTGAATCTTTCTCCTCGTAAAGATGGGGTGATTCCTCAAGAACAGCGCGATGTTGTTTTAGAAGTAGGGGAATGGTTAAAAACGTATGGAGAATCGGTATATGGTACACGTCCTTATAAAGTTTATGGTTTTGGAAATGCGAATGTGGCAGATGGACATTTTGGTGGGCAATCTGCGGAAACTCAGTACAGTGCAGACGATATACGTTTTACACGGTCTAAAGACGAAAAAACAGTGTATGTTTTCTTTTTAGGTAAGCCTGAGATAGGAAAAACAGTAGGCTTAAGGATATTGGGTCCACATCGTTACCCTTTGTATTCAAAATTAAAGCGTGTCACCCTTCTTGGTAGCGATGTTGAAGCAAAATTCAAAGTAGATTCCGATAATGTATTTATAACTATTCCAGATGCCAAAATGGATGATTTGGCAACCGTTTTTAAGTTTGAATTAGAATAAAATAAAATTTATGTTCAAAATATTAATAAATAATTATACGATCATATTTTGCTTATTAGTAGGAATGTTAAATTCTTGTAAAAAAGAATTTAAACCTAATTTCTCACTTCCTATAGGAAAGATGCAAACACTTACTGAAGATGGAGCTTGGTGTTGGTTTTCAGATCCTAGAGCTATCTATGTACATGGAAATCGAAATGGTATTCAAACAGGTTGGGTTACTGAAAATGGAACCATAGAAGCTGGTTTTATTGGTGAAAATGGAGAAATAAAAAAACAGATTTTGGCAGATACTTTGGATAAAGATGATCATGCTAATCCTGCTTTTGTTCAGTTATTAAATGGGGAAACCATGGTGTTTTATACCAAACACTTTGATGAAAAAATCCGTAGTCATAAGATGAAAAATAATTCTAAAGATAGTTTATTCGGAAAACTTATTGGTATAAATCCGTTCGACTCCTTTGAATTAAAAAAATTCCCGTTAAAGCGAACTACCTATGCAAACCCATTTGTGTTGGAAGATGAAGCTGGAAAGCTATTTTGTTTTGGAAGATGGACTGGCTTCAAGCCAAACATGATGTGGTCTACAGATCATGGTAAAACGTTTTCAAAATCAAAAGTTGTAGTTACTAATTATCCTTTTGATGGAGAAAATCGTCCTTATGTAAAATACTATTCTGATGGAAAATCTAAAATCCATATGGTTTTCACAGATGGACACCCTAGAAATGAACCTTTAAATTCAGTCTATTATGCTTATTATGAAAAAGAGGCTTTTTGGCGCGTAGATGGATCAAAAATATGCAATGTAGACGAATTGCCTTTTGAACCTAAAGACGCATCTATTGTTTATAAAGCTGATGAAAGAAAAGGAAGGAGCTGGATTTATGACTTGGCATCAGATGAAAAAGGGAATCCCGTTATATTATATGCTAGATATCCAAATGAAGAAACACATATCTACCATTATGCCAAATATACTGGTGATAATTGGCTAGATGTGAAAATATGCAATTCTGGGAAATGGTTCGAAAAAACACCAGAAAACAAAGTAGAACCAGAGCCTCATTATTCTGGTGGGATGACTTTAAACCCATTAAAGACCAATGTTGTATTCACTTCAGAAACGATTAATAAAGTTTTTGAAATAGTTAGATATAAGTTTAATACTCAGGGAGAAGTAGAGAAAAGAGAGCTTATAACAAGCAATTCTAAAAGAGACAATATCCGTCCATTTATTCCTAGAAATATGAAAAAAGAAGATCCAGAAGTGGTGTTATGGATGGAAAACGAAAAATATGTGCATTATACAAATTACAAAACGGCCATAAAATACTATAGTTACAAATAATTAGGATTCATCAAATAGGAAGTAGAAACCAAGATAACAATAATAATTTAAATAAATAAATATGATTAAATCGGATGGATTGAATTTTAAATACATATTAACCATTTCAATGATTTCTGCATTGGGTGGCTTACTGTTTGGCTATGATTGGGTAGTTATTGGAGGCGCTAAACCATTTTATGAAAGGTATTTTGAAATTTCAGATATTCCTACTTTACAAGGTTGGGCCATGGGAAGTGCTTTAATAGGTTGTGTTTTTGGTGCCATGGTGGCAGGTAAAATAACAGAACGTTTTGGGCGGAAAAAACCTTTAGGTCTTGCAGCTTTATTATTTATTATTTCTGCCGGAGGAACGGGATGGTTTAGTGCTTTTAACTTATTTATCATTTTTAGAATTATTGGAGGCATTGGTATAGGTCTAGCTTCTACTATTTCACCTTTATACATTGCAGAGGTAGCTCCATCTAATTACAGGGGGCGTTTAGTTTCTCTTAATCAATTAGCCATTGTTGTTGGTATTTTGGCAGCCCAAATAATTAATTTTTTAATTGCGGATATTGTCGCAGAAGGTATGTCTAATATTGATATTGTAAACTCATGGAATGGTCAAATAGGTTGGAGATGGATGTTTTGGGCAGAATTAGTGCCAGCGACTTTGTTTTTTGTGCTTATTTTTATAATTCCAGAAAGTCCGCGTTGGTTGTCTAGTCATAATAAAATAGATGAATCTAAAAAAATTCTAGTAGATATTGGTGGACAAAATTACGCACAAAAAGTACAACAGCAAATTACGGAAACTTTAAAGATTACTACCGAAAATGTGAGCTTTAAGAGCTTGTTTACAGGTAAAAATCGTAAGCTTGTTTCTATAGGTATTATACTTGCTTTTTTGCAACAATGGTGCGGAATCAATGTGGTGTTTAATTATGCTGAAGAAATTTTTGCAAATGCTGGTTATGGAGTAAGCGATGCCTTGTTTTTTATTATTTTAACGGGTGTAGTCAATTTAGTATTTACACTAATTGCTATGCAAGTGATTGATAAGTGGGGTCGTAAAAAATTATGGCTTTTAGGGGCATTAGGTTTAAGTTTATTGTATGTCTTAATTGGACTGTTTTACTTTTTTGATTTCCAAGGTTTTTTCCTTGTTGTATTAGTAGTAGTCGCTATTGCTATTTATGCGCTTACGCTCGCTCCTGTATTTTGGGTGTTAGTCTCTGAAATATTTCCAAATAGAATACGTGGTGCTGCCTTGTCAGTTACTACAACAGCCTTATGGACTGCATGTTTTTTACTTACCTATAGTTTTCCTACCCTAAATGATATGCTAGGTGCATATGGTACTTTTTGGGTGTATGGGGTTATTTGTCTCATTAGTTACTTTTATGTGAAATTTAAAATTCCTGAAACTAAAAACAAAACTTTAGAGGAGTTGGAAGCTATTTTTGATAAATAAGTAAATAAGTACCCTAACAAAAATATGTTACTTTAGTTTGCATATTGTATTCGTGCAACCAAAAAAACAATTGATATAGTCATCTAATGACTTCTATTTATTCACATTACCAAAACTTAACGAAATAGGGTTTAATGGAGAAAATATAAAATTTGCGCGAATTATAAGGGAACATATATAATAAATTTCAAATATTTAGAGGTTAAAAACATATAATTAACATCATTGCATTCAATAAAAATAATAACATGATAAACAAAAAAAAATATTGCCTATTATTAGTTTTTTTAGCATTTTTAAATTGTGATAAAAAAGTGTATTCAGAAAAAATTTATGAAAAACCCGAAATCGTAATGGAAGCTTCCTCAGATTTTCTTTCACCAGAAGAAAGTATGAAAACATTTTATTTACCTGAAGGTTATAAAGTGGAGTTAGTGGCAAGCGAACCTATGATAGATGAGCCAGTAACTATTGCGTGGGATGGTAACGGGCGTATGTATGTTGCAGAGATGAATACCTATATGCAGGATGTTGACGGTACAGGAACCGATAGATCTATTAGTAAAATAAAATTGCTTGAGGATACAGATGGTGATGGTAAAATGGATAAGAGCACTGTATTTATAGATAACTTGGTTTTGCCAAGAATGATTTTACCTCTAGAAAATGAGTTGATAGTAAACGAAACCTATTCATACGACTTGTGGAGTTATAAAGATACAGATGGCGATGGTGTTGCTGATAAAAAAGAACGCGTATATTATAATCCAGAGCGTCGTGGTGGAAATTTAGAACATCAACAAAGTGGACTTATTTGGAATTTGGATAACTGGGTATACACAACTTATAACCCCATCCGTTTTAAATTCAAAAAAAATGAAGTTATTGTCGATTCTTTAGATAATATGCCAAGAGGTCAATGGGGATTAACTCAAGATGATAGAGGGGTTATGTACTATGCTTCTGCTGGTAGTGAAAATCCAGGTTACGGTTTTCAACAACCGGCCGTTTATGGAGACTATAATCCTAAAGGAAGGCTTTCTGAAGGTTTTATGGAGCCTTGGCCAATAGTTGGTACTCCAGATGTGCAAGGTGGGCCTAAACGTTTACGTGGAGATAATACATTAAATCGCTTTACAGGAGTTGCGGGACAGGAAATTTTCCGCGGACATAAATTGCCGCCTTCAACTTATGGTGATTTATTTATCCCAGAACCTGTTGGGCGTTTAATTCGTCGAGCTAAAATAAAAGTAGAAGATGGTAAGCGAGTATTATATAATGCTTATGATAAAACGGAATTTATGGCTTCTACGGATTTAAACTTTAGACCAATACAAGCCAAAACAGGCCCAGATGGTGCGCTTTATATTGTTGATATGTATCGTGGAATTATTCAAGAAAGTAACTGGACAAAAGAAGGAAGTTCGCTTCGTCCTGTAATTATTCGTAAAGAATTAGATAAAAATATTGGAAAAGGACGTATTTATCGTATTGTTCACGAAGATATCAAGCCTGATGGAAAACCAAATCTTATAGGGAAAAAAGCATCGCAATTAATTCAATATTTAGGACATCAAAATGGTTGGTATCGTAATACAGCTCAGAAATTAATTATTTTAAAAGACGATCAGTCTGTAATTCCAAAATTACAAGCAATAGCGAGAGATAATTCATCGTTTTTTGATCGTTTTTTTAGTAGTGATAAAGATTTAGGTCTCGAACGTGTAACGGTACTTTGGACGCTAGAGGGTTTGGATAACGTTGACAAAGCTTTAATTAAAGAAAAACTAGCTGATCAAGACCCTAGAGTACGAGCTACTGCTATCAGATTGAGTGAAAACTTTATGAAATCCGGAGATGCGGATATAATTTCTAGTTTAGAAAAATTGGTTTCAGATCCTGAAATTGACGTTGTAAACCAATTAGCATTAAGTTTACGTTATAGTAAAGATAAAAAAGCGACGGAAATACTTGATGCAATATATGCAAAATATGAAAGCAATGATATTGTGTCCCATTCTGTAAAAGAAAGTTTAAAGAAAGTCGATTCAAAATTAGCTCAGTTAAAAAAGCGTTTAGCTGGTAGGAGTTTAGATGAAAAGAAAAGTATTATTAAAGGGTACGATTCCTATAATCAACTTTGTATTACCTGTCATGGTATTAATTTAAAAGGAGTGCCACTTGAGGCAGGAGCGTTGGTAGCGCCTTCGTTAATTGGAAGTCCTCGGGTAATAGGAGATGACAAAGATAAACTGAGTAAAATATTGTTAAACGGCCTTATTGGGCCTGTAGACGGTGTCGATTATGGTATTATGATGCCATTAAACTCTAATAGCGATGAATGGATTGCAGATGTGCTTACCTATGTTAGGGCTATGAATGATGTTGATGGAGTTGATAAGACGTTTGTTAAAAACGCCAGAGCACAATCAAAAGACAGAAAGGATTATTGGACGTTGAAGGAACTTGAGTCAGAGAAGAAATAGGTGCAATTCAATGGCATAAAAAGGTTGTAATATTCACTTAAAAACAGTTCTTTTATTTTTTGCAAATGCCGTTCGCAATGTAGAAAATGGAAGAGCTGTTTCATTTAGAATAAATAAAATTCTCTGAATCTCAAAAATTGCTCTAAAGAGTAATGAAATAATCGCTTTATAAAATTGGACTTTCTCTATCCAGACATAAAGTTGCTAGATTCAGATTTACATAAATTAACGTTAAATCATGAAGAAACAATACAGAAATTACAGTACAATATTTAAGCAAGAGGCAGTAGAGTTAAGTTATGCTCGAGGTCGTAAAAAATGAAAACGGGGAACCACAATCAGTGCAACTCTTTTCAAATCCAAATTCAAAATACAGTAGAATAGACAAACTATTAAAGTGAGTTATGATGATGGAAATAGTTCGCCAGAAAAATATTGGATAGAGCTTGGCGCCAATCGTAGAGCTGGATATTCTTGCTTAACTTCTGTAGACGAAAATACTGTAGATATTTTATATGAAGGTATTCAAGCACAAGTGACCTTTCAAATAATTCCTTTAAGCAACCTACTGTTAAGACGTTAAAACCATTGATTTATGTTGACAACAATGAGAATTTTGAAGTTTTTAATATAGGGACAGGAAAAGGGGCTTCCGTTTTAGAAGTAATTCATGCTTTTGAAGAGGTTTCAAACACAAAATTAAATTACAAAATTGTAAACCGTCGAGAGGGCGATGTCGTTTCTGCTTACGCCGATACAGATAAAGCATACGCTGTTTTAGCCTGGAAAGCGGAATTGAGCTTAAAAGATGCTTTATTCTCTGCCTGATAGTGGGATAAGAAGTTGAAATATTTATGAAAAGGAAATCAACATAAAATACAGTTTACTAACTTAATCTGCTGGTAAAAATATAATTATAGTCATCAATTAACAATTTGATTATTAGTGGTTTTTTTCCAATAAGCGTTCAGCCCATTCCCCTGCATTCCGTAAAAACATCATTCCGAGCAAAGCGCTTCATTAAAAAAGTCTTGGACAGAACTTCAAAGATTCCGATTTCCATTTCACTTACCCGCTCATTCCCGAGAAATGTCGGGAAGCTATCAATAGCCATTACAATCTCCATCTTTAAAGTTAAGTCCGCTTAATATACTGCTAAACGAGAATAATCCGTTTTCATAACCCACTCAGCACATTTCCTTCCATTCCGTAAAAACTACATTCCAGAAAAAGAGCTTCCCTTAAAAAGTCTTGAACACAATCCCCAATTTTAGCTTTCCATTACGTTAACCCCATCCGCTGCGCTGGAACGGGACACTTCATTCCTGAGCTAAAACTGTGAATAGCGTTCGCCAAATGGAAATTCCATTATTCATTTGGTACCGCTTCCTATGTTTTTGTATTTCACAAAAGCCTTTAGACTTGCATCCGCACCCTCGCCGTTATACCCTTTTTTCGACAGCAAAATACCAACATTTTGAAGTTGAACAGACTGCATAAACCGTTCTCGCTGCGCTTCACTTTTTATAAGTCCTTATCAATTCCAAATATTGAAAATGTATCAGCAACAAAAAAAGGTAACAGCGAGAGCACTATGGGAAGTAAATCTAAAATGAATCTTATGAAATCTTACAAAAACATCAAAAAGGAAGCGGCACCAAAAAAAACAAACAAGGAAAACGCTCCAGATATAATAAGTAAATAATTTAAAAAAATAAACGTTCTGAATGGTTCAGATACGGTTTAATTAATCTTTAAATATGTTATTATGAGTACTTTAAAAAATCATGTACAGTTAATCGGAAATGTTGGACAAGAGCCAACGGTTACAAACCTTGAAAGCGGAAAAAAAGTTGTCCGTTTTTCATTAGCAACTAACGAGTATTACAAGGATGCCAAAGGCGAAAAGCAAACGGAAACCAATTGGCATACTGTTGTAGCCTGGGGCAAAACTGCAGAGATCATTGAAAAATATGTAAGCAAAGGCAAGGAAGTAGGTGTTACTGGGAAACTGAAATCCCGAAGTTATGAGGACAAAGACGGTACAAAACAATATGTTACTGAAATTGAAGCAAATGAAATTCTACTGCTTGGAACCAAAAACGACAAGTAATACTTAAAAGCCAAAGAGGGCGTACCGTCTAAAAATGCGCCCTCTTTTTCATTATTAACCCTTTAAACTAAATTAAAATGAAATTACAAGTTAACGAAATTAAAGCAGGTTTACAACATTTTCATGGTACAGAAATGTTTTACCAAATCCCATTATTACGGACCCGATTTACAGATGGTTTAAAATATTTAGCTAATGTGGCAGATTGTTATTGGCTCATTACAGATACTTCAATGGTAGCCAAAAGTTTGATGAATCGAAGCGAGTTCATTACCATAGACTTTAAAAGATTCTCGGAAGAAAAACAAATTATAACAGGTTATGAAGCAGAGATAATTTACACCGATGGTGACGATACTATTTTGGATAAACAAGGCTATCGAGTTACCGATTTTCCACTCGATGAATTACGATTGTTCTTTGTGAATGATACACTAATGTTACCAAGCGAATACTAAAATCTAAAGCTATGGTATATCTAAATTTTACAGACCTAAACGAGGAAGCTCAAAACCGACTTTTGGAGGCTTCAAAAAAAGATGTGGAACGTAAATTTGGCGACGATATTCGCAAATACGTAAGGGAAAATTACACTTGTTTTGAAACGATGATAGAGGAAGAAGCATTACGAAATTTGTATTCCTATAAATTTGTATTTAATGTCTAATTTTCTAAACTTTATAATCAAGCACCTCTAAATTTTAGAGGTGTTTTTTTGCAAATCATTTAATTCAATAAAAAAGTGTATCTTTATTTTGCTGAAAATTAGCATTCAAATTTACGTATGGTTATCCATTTTTCGACTTTCGCCGATAACCATACTCATCAAAAAATAACATATCGGAAAATCATTTTCCTAGAAAATGGCAATCGGTTTTTTAACCGGATTGAATGGATTTTTGTCACGCTTGCGCGTGACGAAAAGGAATAGCAAGAGGGTAACACGCTGCGCGATGTTTCGGATTCCTTTTCGTTTTTAAGTAGTTGAATATTAGTGATTTAAATATGTATTAATTTCCTAACTATCAACGATTTGCGACAAAGGGGCTGTAACTATCCATTTTTAGGGAAGATTTTGCGACAAAACGGCGAATTATGGACTCATTTATTGGTATTAGATTTAAAAAGGAAACAGCTATACGTTTTCAAGAATTTTCAAGAACACACTTCAAATCACATACAGAAGCGATGGCAGCGATGCTCGATTTTTTCCTTTACAATGAAATTTCTCCGAAGGAAAAATTTGGTCCAACAGGACGCACCATCGAAGCGAACTTGTTGAAACGCATCAATGCAGTAATTGCCATAATTCGGGATATAGAAAAGACGCAGACCAAACCGACGGTAGCCATGATGGAAACTCTTTTTCAGACCGACGCACCAACCAAAAAATCTTTGATTTTAGAAAAGAAATTTGTCGAAGAAATGAAGGAAGTAAGCTTTCGTGAAAAACAGAATGATACCAACTCACTTTAATTTTTAGAACCATGTATATCACAATAACAGCACAAAAATTAGGAGGCACATACTCCCAAAGTTCCGCAGATTTTGTAGGTTATCTTGAGAAAGAAAACCAAAGTCTGGAGCAAGAGCATATAGAAAACTTTTTTAATCAATATGGAGATGAGATTTCCGCCGAGGAAGTGGTAAAAGATATTGATGGAAATACAGCTAAACTGAAGAAGACCGAGCCCAAATTTTATTCTATTACGGTTAGTCCTTCCAAATATGAATTATCCAAATTACAAAATAGCAGCGAAGACTTAAAAAAGTATACACGTGAATTGATGAAGGATTACGTGATGTCTTTCAACAGAGAAATCAACAGTCGTCCGCTTACCATGGATGATATTAAATATTATGCAAAAATTGAACACGAAAGAACTTTTAAGGGTACTGACATTCAAGTTAAAGAAAATCAACCTTTCGCCACCAAAATACTTCAGCTAAAAAATGACATCCGTAAAATAGAAAGCGGAAAATTAGAAGGAAATGCGAAGATCAAAGAAATGGAAATAGCAAAATTGGAACGTGAAGCTCCCCATCAGCAAAACGGGAGGCGCATAGTTCAGGGCATGCCAAAGGCGGGAAATCAAAGTCATATCCACATTATTGTAAGCCGTAAAGATGCTTCCAATAGGTTTAGCTTGTCTCCGGGAAGCAAATACAAAGCTTCCGATGTTGAACTAAACGGAAAAACAGTAAAACGTGGATTTGATCGCGATTCATTTTTTCAGAATGCCGAAAAAACATTTGATAAGACCTTCGGCTATCAAAGAAATTTTGCAGAAACCTACAAAGCAAGAAAGGATTTTATCAAGAATCCGAAAATATATTTTGCATCCTTGATGAAATTGCCCACTAATGAGAAAGCATTGGCCTTTAAAATTATGGGTAAAGCTGGTATTCCAATAATGCCCAGTATTCCAGTAACGCAAGCACAGGTGGCTATGAAAATATTTAATAGACTACGGCGTGGGGCAGAAGTGGCGATTAAATCAAGTTCTATAGGAATCTAAATTAAGGATATGTTACAAGATCATTTTTTATTACTGCTTTTTATTGTTGGAATGTCCAGTGGGGTATTTTACGTGGTTTTCAGAATCAGTAAATATGCTTTTTTTCTCAATAATTTAATGCTCGGAATCCTGATGCTATTTTTAAATCAGCAATTCGAACTTATCTTAATTGTACTCTTTATAGGCTGCCCTCTACTATTAATTAACGTAGGAATGTATGTGTTTCTACATAAGGTAGATGCCTCTAGAAGCGGAGATAAAAAATATCAAGTGAATTTTACTACCGACAACGGAAATTTCAAATTAGAAAATATTAAACGTGGTGCATCGGTCATAGGTTCTGCTGGAAGTGGAAAGACCGAAAGCGTGGTTTATGGATTTTTAAAACATTTCCGGAAAGAAAGCTTTTGCGGAATTATCCATGATTACAAAGATTTTGAATTGACCGAAATGGCATACCCACTTTTCAAAGAGAGTGATATGCCTTTTAAAACTATTTCCTTCGATAAAATTATACATCGGGTAAACCCCATAGCGCCTCGTTATGTGGAGAACGAGGAAAGCGTTAATGAAGTTTCGAGGGTGTTGATTGAAAATTTGTTGGAACAGCGTGAATCTGAAACATCAGGCACATCCAAATTCTTTAATGACGCGGCGGAAGGCTTGATAGGTGGGCTTATTTGGAAATTGAAAACAAGTTATCCGAAATTCTGTACATTACCGCATTTGATTGCGATTTATCAATATTTAGATACCGATAGCCTTATTAAGTTTTTAGAAAACAACACTACTTCCAGAGCTATGGCAGATGCCTTTATTAGCGGAAAAGATTCGGAACGACAAACCGCAGGTGTAAAAAGTACTTTAGCGAATGCACTGAAACGAATTAGTACACAACGTATTTTTATGGTATTATCGGCAGATGAAGTACCTCTAAATATAAACAGCCCTGAAAACCCCTGTGTTATTTCTGTAGTAAATAACCCCAAATTTGAAACGTCTTATTCGCCAGTGATTGCTACCATCATTCACACGATTACCAAACAAATGAGTGTTCGAAATTCTAAACCGTCTTTTCTATTAATGGAAGAAGCACCTACCATTCGATTGCTGAATATGCACCGTATTCCTGCAACATTGCGGAGTTATAACATTTCTACCGTATATGTGATGCAGGATAAGATTCAGAATGATATGATGTATGGAGATAAAGCCAGCAAAGCGATTTTAAGTAATCTCTCTTATCAATTCTTCGGCAAAGTCAACGATCCAGACACCGCAAAATATTACGAACGCTTTTTTGAGATTGTGAAAGATTCCACAAAAAGCGTGAGTCGTGGTCACAATTTAGATTTTGATACAAGGATAACAACGGGAGAAAAGGAAATTCCAAAAATTAGGGCAGATGTTTTTTTTAGGCTGAAACAAGGTGAGTTTATAACGTATGCTGATGGAAAGGATAAAAAAGTTCAGTTTAAATTACAGAATATTGAAAGAGCGCTTCCTAAAGAGTCTAATCAATTTTCAAAGGCTGATTTGGAAGCTAATTTTGAGAGAATTTATAAGGAAGCTAAATCAATTTTTGAATAGAGAATTTATTTAAATTACAAAAATGCCAACCTAGATAAATATAAAAATTTTATAAGAAATTATGAGTCTCTTTTGAAGATTAACAAAATATTATTTTTTAAATTGTACAACAAATAAATGATGACGCTTGTAATACAGACTTACCCAAAATTACATGGATTTGTATGATTTTAGTATGCATATAAGCGATTTGTGGGCAATTTTAAAAAAAAAAACTGAATGGCAAGAGTATCTACCGACATAATAACTAGTGCATTTGCTTTGTTAGAAAGTAAAATCAGCTTGAATTCTCATTTGAATCTTCAAGATATAAATATTCATTTGGAAAATATACTTAGGGATATACTGAATATTATTTACACTGACCGACAGTTTATTAATTTAAACACAGAAAAAGGTAATTATACTTCTATTGATTTAGGAGATAATATTAATGATATTTCTTTTCAAGTTACATCCACTACAACACCTAAAAAAGTCCGTGAAACAATTTCGAAATATAAAGATGATTACAATTTCAAAAAAGTAATAATGTTATATGGAAAAATACAAAAACCGAAAAGAACTATAGATTTCGAAACAGAAATTGATGGACGATTTAAGTTTGAAGAATGGGATTTCAGTATGTTAGTTGAAAATATTAACGACTGCAAAAGTCACGAAATCAATCAAATTCAACAAATTTTAATAAATGAAGTAATCCCTAAAATTTCTGATAACTTTAAAATAGAAGATGATTCAGGTACTGAACTCTGGGACAATCTCGAACAAAAAGATATTAGAAATTTCAAAGATAAATTACTAGATGTAAACTCTAATATTCGAGATGCTAGAATTGAAATGTATTGTAGAGAAATAGCTTCAGGAAAGGTAGAATTAAGCAACTATTCAGAAAGAGAAATCAGTGCTATGAAATACCGAGTTTTTGAAATTTGTCAAAAAGAACTTTTAGACTTCTGTGATGAAAATGAGAAAAAAGAATTAACACATAAAGAAATTAATAACCTTATTACAAACTATACAGAACAAGCATATAAGATAATAGAGGAAAGAACAAAAGATTACTCTTATCCATTTAAAAATAAAGACACATTAAAAAAAATAGTATTAGCATTAATAGATGAGTGCTATCTTTCTTTTGATGAAAAAGGTATTTACTTATGATAGCGACAAAAGAAAACGCAAAAAGGAGGTTGATGTATATTCAGAAAGAGGATTACAACTTTCTGGCGTATAATATATTACTTGTATTAAGTCAATTTAATGCCAATTCGGAAAGTTCAAGTTTCAAAGACTTTAGGAAAATTGCTTATCTAGTGCATTTTATAAATTTGAATCCTGATTTTAATAGTTATGACCAAAATGAATTAGCTAAAATATATTCCCAAGCTCAATTAAAAAAACAATTAATGTCTCATCTTTTAATTATTTTAAGAAACAGAAAGTTTATAGGAATGAGTATAAATCACATTCACCAATCATTTGACATTTGGATTAATGAAGAAAATATTCCAAAAGATTTTTTGGATAAAAACTTCTTTGAAAAGGAGATAAATAACATCCGATTTTTACAATCAAATATTAGTAGATTAAAAGGGGTTACGGTAAAAAAAATGGTTGACACAATTTTTACAAAAAACAATATTATTACATGGGAAGTTTAATAATAGAAAAAGTTAAGTATTCTGGTGATAAATATGTTTATGAATCGCCATTACTTACCCGTGGAATAAATTTAATTGTTGGTGATAATGGCTCAGGTAAAAGTACGTTCACGTATTTTATAGAATATTGTTTAGGTAATAATATTAAGTATTTTGAAAAAGATAACAATAAAGAATATACCGAAATAGTTAATGATACAAATAATTTTGTAGAGCTAGATATTCTAATTAATTCTAAAAAATATCAGCTTAAAAGGTTCATTAATAAAAATGATATTTTTATTAATGACGATAGTGAAATTAGCATATTCCCTATTAAGAGAAATCAAAATAAAATATTTTCCGATTGGTTATTGGAAAAATTAGATATTTCTATTTCCGAACTCAATATGGGTACATATTCTTGGAAATTAAACTTTAGCGATTTATTAAGGCTAATAATTTATGACCAAGACACAGAATCTAAGAAAATTTACAAGGCACCAATAGATTCAAATTTTGTTTCGGATTCACTAATCATCAGAAAAACAGTTTTTGAAGTTTTATTAGGTATATCATCTGATGAATATTTCAAAAAACATGATGAATTAAAAGTAATAACTAAGAAAAAAGATTCTGCTTTATCTTCATTAAATGATTTCAACGAAAAATATAGTGGTGTAGATTTAGAAAAAAATGGAATTGAAAGTAATTTAAAAACTTACAATGAAACATTAGAAAAAGTATATTTAGAAAGAAAATTATATTTAAGTTCAAACACAAAAATTGACGAAAAAGCTGAATTTATTAACGGAGTGCAAGAAGAATTAATACAGACAGATTTAATAATTTCTGAAAAAAATTTATTGGTTAATAATTCCCAAATTGAGTATAATAAAATCTCAAAATTATATGAAAATCAACAAAATGAAATTAAAGAAATTGAAAAAATAATCTTCACTAATGATAAGTTAAATTTATTCTCATTTAAATTATGTCCTTTTTGTATGTCAAATCACGAACCGACAAAAAATCATTGTCTATGTGGTTCTGAAATTAAAGATGAGAATTATGAGAAGTTTGTATATAATTCTAACGAATATGATATTATTTTAAAACATAAATCTAAAAGTATAGAAACTATTCAAATTGCCTTAGATTCATATTTCAAACAGATAACAAGTATTAAAAATGAATTAACCGTTTTATCTAAAAAATCAAGTGATTTAACTATAAAACTAAAAAAACTTATTAGTTCAATAGAATTTTCTGGAAATACTGAGTTAGTTGATAGTTTAAATGATAAAATATTAGATACAAAAAAGGAGTTAGATAAGTTTGAATATCTTTTAGAAATTTCAATTAAGAAGGAAGAGTTGGAAGAAACATTTGATTCAATAAATGAAAAATACAAATCTATAAATAAGGAATTTAGAACACTTCACCTTGATTTTGTTTCTCAAAACAAATCGTTAATTAATGAATTTAACGAAATCTATTGTGATTTACTTCAAAAATCTTCGGCAGGTGCAGAAATTGCAGAAATTGATGATGATTATATGCCAATTATTGATGGAGGTGTTTATAAAAATAAAAGTGCTGATGTTCCTCTAAGGTTAATGTATTATTTTACAATTTTAGCTTTATCCTTAAAAAATGAATCTGTAAAACATCCAGGTTTATTAATAATAGATACACCAGAGGATTCAGGTATAGATGAAGATAATTTAAAAAAAGATTTAGATTTACTCAATTTTGCAATCCAACAAGGAGCAAGTAGTAAAAAAGAATATCAAATAATTCTAACAACTGGTTTAGATAAATACCCTGAATCCTTCAAGGAAAACATTAAAGATGAATTTATTGAAAGTGAAGGAATATTTATACTAAAAGAGAAAACGGCCTCCGACAATGGATATGAAAAATAGCGGTTTTGTGCTTAAACAAAAGATAAGTAATTAAAAAAAGGTCAGTTATAAATTGAAAAGATAGAACCTGAAAATCCGCTATTTTTCAAGATATACAAAGCCGTTAGGCTTAATTTTTTAAAAAAAACTATGGATTCTATAACTTGGGGTTTTATTGGAACATTGATTGGAACGATCGTTGGAGCTTCTGCAAGTATATTTACAACAAAAATAAACAATAAGAACGCTATTCGAATTCAGGAAGGAATTGAAAGAAATGAGCGCGATGAACGATTTAGGAAATTTCAAAGAGACAATCTCCTCGAGCTTCAGGACAAGCTATCCAACGGAATGCGATTAGTTGCTAGAGCTTATGTAAAGGATCTAGAAAATTATAAAGCAGCAAGTGACTGGACTTCTTCAAATTTGAGCTCGGAATTGAACAATGAAATTGCAGTTTGCTTTAGGGAAGTGTCAATCCGAACGGAAAGAGTTGACGATGACAAATTAAGAGATGAAATTGCTCAGTTTAGAAGAAAAATGACGGAATGTTTGATAGCAAAATCTTTTGAATCTGCTAATGAAAGAATGGCTGATTTAACCTTAATTTTCGACCAAAAAATGCCGAAATTAGGTGTTGCCCTTAGAGAGAATTATTAAAATAACTAAGCCTAACAAAGCACAGTGGTGAATAACCGGTAAAAATCACCTAATTTCTTAATAAATCACGTCTGTAGTTATTATTATTATTATTATTATTATAGGTTAACCCTGATTTAGCAATAGAAAAAGCTTGTTTTAATAGTTTATTACAAACCGCTATCAAGACTAGTTTTTGCTTTCTCCTTTGGCTACTAATAGATCGTATATTGTCTTACAACATTATAGAAGCCAGTAAGTACGTTTTCCTTAGATAAAAATGCACAACTTTTTAAAAAGGTCCTTTTTCCCTGGGTCCATTATAAGTAACCTTCCATTGACCATCTTCTTGAACCAATTTAAAAACTCCGGGTTTTTCATCATAGGACGTTTTATATTTTACCCAAACGATATCGCCATCAATAGCTTCATCTAATATTTCGACTTTCACTTTTTCGTTAGAATCTGGCAGCAAATTTAGAAGAGTAGTTAAACTGGCATATCCTTCTGAAGTTGTATGCCTTTTTAAGGCAGATTCATCCTTTGAGAAAAAGCTTTCTGCAACAATTTTTGTGGTTTCAGACGGGGACATACTCTTATTTCCTGAACATGAAATGAATAGTAGTACTAACGAGTAAATGACGATTTTTTTCATAACGCTGTTAATTTGGGTTATTGATATACTTATGTGATAGTTTCATCTCCATGTTTCTTTCTCCATGTTTTTCATTCAACTCCAAAATGACTCTACGGTCATTGGATAATGAGAACTTAGGCATCACATAAACAAAGCGAGCAGTTTCATTTTTTGCAATTTTTGAAGGTAGATCAAGTATGTAAATTGGTTCTTGTTCCAAACGTTGTAAAGACTTCCTTTTTCCTTTTTGTCGCGTCTCAACAGAAAGTTTTAAGAAATTCAAGTCGTAATCCAAATTTGAACTATTTTCAATTTGAATAACAAAATATAATTCTTCTTTATCGAAAACAACATTCTCTACCTTGAGTTTAATTTTCGATTGACGTCCCCTTTTTAATGTAGGGCCATGTTTTTTTTCAAGAAGATAAGAACAGAATTTTTCATAATAATAGTTTTTGTTATTTATGAATGCTTCGGTCGAATCTCTAACAATGGAATCAACTATAACCGGTTTTTCATTACCTATACTACTTGACAATGGAATGAAATAGTTTAGCTTGGATAATTGTTTTTTATATCTTACAATATACGAAAAAATCGCACCATTTATATTGATTACCAGTAGATTGCTTTCTTCGCCTGGTTTCGCCTGGAGTAAACCGAAGTACTGCTCTTTTTCTCGGTTGTATGTAAATATAAAGTTATCTGCACCAGTGACGCCTTGCCGTATGGGATCTGGAAAAAATAGAACCACATTTTTAGTATCATTGGCGTAAATGGTGTCAAGGACTGAGTTTGTTTGTATGGTAGCCTGTGCCCAACATAATCGAGGTGCGACCACTGACATAATTATAAGAGCTGATAAAATGATTTGCTTTTTCATAAGAGTGCGTTTTTAAATGCCCATTATGGGCTCATAATTTTGGTTTTAAGATGAGTTCATAATTATTAAGTACGGTTATTTTTACGTTCCTATTGGTTCTTTTAAGTATTTTGGTAATGCCTCCAACTTGCGGAACGGCGGGGATATTGATATCTCCTATAATATCGTCGAGCACTTCTGTGGTGGCTTCTGCACGAAAATTATTTTCTACATAAATGCCTTCGCTACCATCTAATAAATCGTAGGCTTTAAGTTTGGTGGGATGGTGCTTAATATTTTCAATGTCAATGATGGCACGATTGGGCTGAAAACTGATAAACCCAAATACTAAGGTGTTTCTATTCATTCTTTTGCCATTTACCAAAGCCGCTTTAGTAAGGCGCATTCTTAAACGTGTATTAGCTCTTACAATCTGGTCACCATCAACTACGACATGAATGGCCGCATCTGTATTTTCGAAATTTGAATTTTCACTCGGTTTAGGAGAAGCTGCAAAGAATAATTGATGTTCTAGACCCAGTTCTTTTGCGTGAATTTCTTGTTCTCTTTTAAAATCTGTTGAATCGATTTTTTTGTCCTTCTGTGATGCAGCTTTTTTGTAGCCCAAGTTTTGATAGGGTTTTTCTGAATATTGAATTCTACCAGCGTCATAAATACTATCTACGATACGCTCTTTTTCGCGTTCAGGAAAATCGGGGTCGTAGAAACCTAAGGAGTCAATTAATTTTTCGTCATAGATGCTGGGTGCATTGTTCTCACGAATTTCCTTCAAATCGTTAATAGCCTCCAGTTTAGAATCATATTCTTTTTGATTTTCTTCTAAATCTGGAATTAAAGTCTGTTCCAAGTTTTTACTTTCACTTTCATCATTGCCCCATATCATTATGGAGTAAAAAATCAGAAATATGAAAATCACAACCAATACAGATGCAAACACAATTTTGTTCTTTTCTATTTTCATGATTCTATTTATTAATATATGTTAGTGACTTAATTTTCATTATTTAACTTTTTCAATGTGTTTTCAAAGTAATTGGTGATTAATAATCCATGTGGATTATTGGGGAAATTTCGGTCTACTAATATTAAGTTTCCAGTAGAAACTAATTCGTAAGTATCAACAGTAGTACCTCTGTTTATTTCAAAAACGGTACGTGTTTTAAAACTATAAGAACCATCAATTTCAGTAATTTCTGAATGAATGCTTATTACTTTTTGAACTAATGAATATTGCAAGAGCCTATTATAAACGCCATCGGCTTTTTTCTGACGGTATAGGTTATCCACGGAACTATTACCAAGCCAAAGTGACTTTTCTAGATTGCGTTCGTAATTGCTCGCATCAATATTGTAGAAGTAGTTGTGGAACAAATCTAAATGCGCTAGTGCTTCAATTTGAAAGTTTTCTTTTTGGGTAACAAATTTTAGAGGGATGATACTTCCATCGGTATTTATAGCAAACGCACTATTATTCGCTTTTTGATTTGTCTGGAATGCCATCCAAAGGGAGAAACTACTTGATAGCAATGAGAAGGCCACAACGGCAAAAACAATTAACCGATTCCATTGTAATACTTTATAAATATTTGCATACGGTGTTTTCATTATAAATGATGTTAGTTAGTGAATAGTCTAAGTGTAAAGGTGGTGGCGCGGCTATATAGTTTGAATTTTAAGAACACGATAAACCCAACCGAACCCAATTGTACTACAGGTGCAAAAAAGGTTTGAGCGGTATCAGTTCCAAATAGATTTACCCAAAAATTTGTGTTGATTTCTGTGTATATAGCATTTACAAATATGTTTACTAAAAAGAATGCTGGTACGAGCATATAGACCGCAGCGTACAATTTGAAAAATGAGTAGGCGAGTGACCTAAATTTTTCAAATACGGCTAAACTAATAACTAAAGGGAAAAAGGCCTGCATAATACCCAAGAGGAAATAGCGTTCTGCTAGGAACAATGGGTAAATGAACAAATCAAGAATCCATAAAAATAAGCTAATAATAAAAGCCAAGACTTTAAATCCATACAGTGGTGTAACTAAGGCTTCATATAAAAGGGTCATGGCAGCCTTTGCCACTTCAATGACGCTCACCTCTTCTTTAATAGGGATATCCTGCATTTGTAAAGGCAGCAATGCTGGAGCCGTTCCACGGTATTGTGACTCAATGGCTACTAAAATACCATCAAAAAAAACCAAAACCTGTGTAGAAAAAATTACTACGATGACTATGGCAAAATTCTTAGCTAATTCACCAGGACTAAGTCCCCAGGTATAACCATCTTTATCAGCAATGCCTTCATTATATTTCTTAAGGATGTTAACCAAAAAGAAAAGTACCGCAAGCGTTTTCATTCCTGCAATAGTGTATTGAGAAAAACTGCTATTCTTTATAGTTTGGAAAACAGTATCAATGTATTCCAGTCCGATCCCTAAAATAATTGTTGCGGTCATGTGCTAATATGCTGTTTCTCTGTTATTAATTTTATCCTGCAATTTTCTAAAGGATATAATATCCTTATACCTTTTAGTCTTCGTCTTAACATTGGAAACCATTTCTTTCGATTCCATTTCTTTTTCTTTAATAATAATAGCTCTTTCAGCATCTGTCATTTTGAGATAATCACTCGAAAGAATTTCATCTATAAAATCAAGAGACTCCAAGGAATGATCTACAATGGCGGTGAAAGATGCTGATACGTTTGATATTTCACTTGGTTTGATATAAGGGCTATTTAAAATGTCTCTTAAATCATTTTGCATCATTTGAATAAGTCGCTGATTGTTGCGTCCTATTTCGCGTACTGCTTTTAATTGCCTAACCACATTATTGACTTTTTCAATATTGTCTTTTTGGGTTTTCAAGAATTGAACGGTTTTAATGATGTTTGCAGTTTGTTTCCCAGATTCTATTAGTTGTTTTACCAAACTAACAAAATTGGTATTGTCATAAGTAGGTAACCCCTGAGCTTGAATTCTTAAACAGAATAGAAGTATCATGACTACGGTTAGAACTCTTGTTTTCATAATTTTAAGTTTTAGAAATGTATTCTTTAATAGCCAGTTCCATATTATTGGTTTTCCTATAAATAGCCATGATGGCCTCGTTTTCCTGTCCATCCGTTAAATATGCGGCATAAACTTCTTTAGGAACTTCAAGCCTAAAAATGTTACTTTCCTTTCCGATCTTAATGAATATTTCAGTGTACTTCCGTGGTCCAGAAAAATTGTTTTTAATGGATTTTAACTGATTCAAATCGTGGCTGGACAGGTTAAGACGTTTGACTAGTTCCTCATATCCTTTCTCGTTATTCAGGCTGTAGATAACCTGTGTGTTTTCTAAAATACTTGCCGATGTGGAGTTATTTGGAAGCTGATTGATGGATTGAAGAATAATGCCAATAGCACCGTTTTGTTTACGGATAGCTTGGTAGTAAAATTCTACACTTTCCAATACGTTTTCGAACTTCAACTGCTTAGCAAACTCGTCAAATAGGATAATTCCTTTTTCATCTCTATTTTTCCAAATGGTTCTTTGTATTGCTGATTTTATCAGCTTTAACATAACGGATAGAATTTCTTTATTGTCCTTGACTTCATCTAATTCAAAAACAATTAATCGTTTGTCTTCTATTTTATAGATTTGGTCTTCGCTGACTTCGAACAAGAAACTATATAGACCATCTCCGACGTACTCGGACATGACGTGCAAAAAGCTTGTGACATTGAAGTAGTCGGGATGGATTTTGAGACGATCAAGAAGATGCTCCTGATTTCCTTCTATAAAATTATAAAAACCTTCTAGAGAACGATTATCAAAAGTACTATCGTAATAGTGGCGTAGTATTTTTTTTACCGAAACGGATTGTGCTTTGCTCACTTTTAAATCTGACGCAAACAATTCAAACAAAAAGATTGATAAATCCTCCAAACGTTCTGGAGTTAAATCATCGGAATCTGCAATGTAAAATGGGTTGATGCCTAAGTTCTTACCACTCTCATAGCGAAGCACCGTGTATTTTTCAGGGTAGAGTTTAGCAAATTTGGTGTACGACCCTCCTAAATCAATAATGACTAGGCGAACACCACTCTCAAAATATTGTCTTAGAATATTATTAGCTAAAAAAGATTTTCCTTCACCTGTTGGTGCGAAAATGGCAAAATTCCGTGCTTTTACACGTTTCTTCCGTTCGTCCCAAACATCTTTTAAAACTGGAATATTATGTTCACGGTCATTAAAAATGATGCCAGTAGCATCCGATTTGTAATTAGTGTTATTGATAAAAAGACATAATGCGTGTTTTAAATCTGTTACATACAAATCATAATTTGAAAAATTTGAAGAGAAGCAGCAGTAGCTATTTAATATATAGTTCTTGCGTTCTTCGCCTCGTGGATAGTATGGGATGATATCCAGTTCCTTGAATTCTGTTTTAATCTTTGATGTTATTTTATCCAACTCTTTGGCATCTTTTGACCAATAGACGATATTGAGATGACCACGGACAATCCGAGCATTATCATCTGCATTGATTTGGTCGAGAATGTGTTGAGTCTTTCCAAGTACCACTTTATTCTGTGAACCGAAATTGGAACTCTTGTTAAGTTCCTCGATTTTCTTATCAAGCAACTTGCGCCACTTTTGTTTGTCGTCTAGATATAGAATCTGATTAACAATATGATTTTCATTAAGCGTAAGCCCTAAGCCATCAATAAACCCTTGATGAAACACAAAATCGTCCGAAGTGAATTTCTCATTGGTCTTGCTACTCTGTACACTTTCGCCAAAGCACAGTTCGCTATTGATGGCAAGGGCATCAAAATGGTTTTCGCCAATATTGACGCTTTTTTTATCTAATAATATATCTGTATCAAAACCTTCATTGAAACCGTTGAAATAGCCATTGGTCAACTGCTGAATCTGTTCCGTTTTAAGCGGAAGGAATGCCATTTTTCTACTATTGTTTATAAAAGAAACCGAATCGCTTACCGAATTGGCGAAGCTTTTAATATTATCATCTAGTTTCTGTACAATTCCTTTTGAAACTTTACGGAAGGGATTGACATATTTTGGATTGTTGAGTGCCTTGTTTTTAGTTAAAATGAAGAACAAATAGCACTTGTGATCAATATGTCCGCGACCTTTGAAATGCTCGTGTGTGGCTTGTTCTAAAAAGGTTTTATTCGGAAGTTGTTCTGAAGAATAAGACTTCTTCAAGTAGATATCCTGTTTGTGAACCACTGTTCCAACTGGTAACGATTTCAAAGATTGAAACCAGGCACCGTGCATATCCTCAAAATCCTTTTCGGATAAAGAGTATATTTCTGGAAGAATCCCTTCAAAGCATAAAACCACATTGCCATTAGTGGCAAATACGATATTGTCCTGAATATCTGCAATGGGCCCGTATGCCGAAAGGTTAATCTTGTTCATAATTGAAGCCTGAATGTCTTTTGTTACTTATGGTTCTTGGAAAGGCCTTGGCCATCTGAAAAAGTTGTGGATTTTGGTTGATTCTTGTTAATGCGATATATAATCCAGCATTGAAAATCAGTATGGCGATAATCATTGCGAAGCTAAAAGAGAATATGATTATTAAAAGCGAAGCAAGAATGGAAACCATCATTAAAGCAAATAGAGAAATGGACAGGCCAAATATGACTGCTCGTTTTCTTATGTTTTTATAGACCTCAAATTTTTTCATAGTGCTTGGAAATTATAACATCTTAGAGGGTTAAACTACGATTGAAATCAGATAAGTAAATATGCCAACAACTGCACCTGCAATAAGCACAAATACCAGAACTCTAGTAATACCTTTTTTCAGGTCTGCATTTTCCCCAAAGAAGTGTCCCGCATTAAAGAGGAAACCAACAAGGAAGATAACCCCTAATATTATTGGGAAAATTGTTCGGATGGTATCAGAAACATCATTAACGGAATCTTCAATACCTCCAATCTGCGCAAAAAGTGAAGTGGAGAATAATGAAATAATAGCTGCGAAATAGTTTGATTTTTTCATAACGTAACAGTTTTATTTTTATGTTGTTTTCGTTTATGTAAATTTACATATATTTGTTTACAAATATCTGATAATCAAATATTTATGAATATAATATTATTTAATATCGTTTGATTTCCTTTGCTATTATTTGGCATCAAATTATATGATTTTTGAAAGTCTAATTGTTAATAACCTGAAAAATAGAAATGAAAAAAGTACTCAAAAACGTCAGTTTTGTCATTTTGCTTCTAAAAGTGTGCATCATGTTTGGACAGGAAACTGCAAAGCAAAAAAGAATAATTATTGACGTCGGACACGGTGGAAAAGATTCTGGTGCCATTGGAATAAATAAAATTCAAGAAAAAGATGTTGTACTCGATATTGCATTGGAAATTTTAAGCTTAAACAAACAATCTAAAACGCCGTTGAATATTTACTTAACGAGATATAGTGACACACCTATTTCGTTATCGGATAGATCTAAGTTGGCTAAGGTTCTAAACGCAGATGTGTTTATTTCTTTGCATTGCAATCATTCGAATAATCCAAATGCTAGAGGTATTGAAGTTTATGTGTTTAATGAAAAATCACAATATTCTGAGAATTCCATTTGGTTGGCTTTTGAGTTGCAAGCTTCATTCAAAAGGCAGTTAGGATTTGAAAGCAGAGGTGTGAAGTTTGCGAATTTTCAGGTGTTACGAGAAACTCTAGATTATTTTCCAGCTGTGCTTTTGGAATTGGGTTTTTTGAGTAATCGAGATGAAAATAATTATTTTTCAAACCTCAATAATATTCGATTGTCAGCATTATCAATATTACTAATTATTCAAAATTATTGAAAATATGAAAGATATATTTGTAGAACTAACTAAAAGTCTTAAGGCTATCATTGAACATTTTATTTCAGAATTGATTTTGTTATTTAAATCTTTTTGAAGTTGATTACTTTCTTTTATCCCCAGCGCCATCATCAAAAGACACCAAATTAAATAATTCTCGCATTCGGCTACGAACTCGATGGCCATATCGTTCTTCTAGTTCATCGGCACCGAGGTTAGTAGTCGCATGTGTTTTGATTTTATGTTTGGTCTCAAGATAAAGCTCGTATCGAGATAAAAGTACTTCTCCCATCACATTAAGATCCTTACCATAAAATCTTCCAGTAGGCTCAATTCCTAAATCATCGAAACAGAAAAATTTAGTGTTTCCATAGTCTTCAATCGTTTTAAAGCCGAGGTGGTTAAAACTGAAGGCAACGTTCCGGCAAGGGATCATTTCGTAAGGTCTATGCTGTGGAACGATATGCCGAAGAAGTTTCATTAAAGTAGTTTTTCCACACCCTACTGGTCCAGAAAGAAGAATTCCTTTGTTTGGATCAATATTATTCTTCTGACAATTTTCTTTGTCTTTAATGAAATAATAGCACAGTTTACGAATGATAATCTGGTCTTCGTCATAGATTCTGAACTCTCTGCCGAAAAGTAATTTCCCTTTCGCATTCAAATAAATTAGAATCTTATCGAAATCATAGAGAACGCTATTTCCATCAAACTCCCCAAGAGAATATTCCATGACACCTTCGGTAATTTTAGAGGGGTTGTCCATAGTTTTTGTTTTTAGTGGTTCGCAAGTTGTCCTTAATTTGGGACGCTTGTTTTTTATTTGTTTTGTTTTCTTCGTCGAAAAGCTCGGTTCTATCCATCCAGTTGAGGGCTAAGGAGCGCCAATCTCTAATCGCTTTTCCATCGCTCGTTTTCCAATTCCGAGTTTCATAATGTTCGAAGAATTTTTTTCCTTCATCAGCATTAAAACTTTTTTCAATAAAAAAATCAATAACGGCCTGCCAGCCCTTTTGTTTTATATTGTTTACTTGTTTGGTATTGTTTATAGTAGATACCAATGCTTGTCCACTGGTGGGACGGTGCGAGTCCACAACTTGTCCATTTATGGGATGGTGCTGTCCCATAATCGGTACATTTATGGGATGGTACCGTTCCGCAACCTGTTCTAATATGGGACTGTACCGTCCCATATCAGGTTCATCACTTGTCCCGATAATGGCCATCTTAATTTTACTGCCTTTATATGGATTGTTGGAAGGAAAGTAGGATAAGTAGTTCCAAGAACCTAAATCGGTCACACATCTATGGTATGTGGATTTTGAGCCTATTTTTGAAGCAAGCATTAAATCCCTGCGGTTCACATAGAATTCGTCAGCAAATCGACTACTGTTCCATTCGTGGAACAGTGCCATATACAAACTGATATGGGTAGGATTAAGGCGGTCATCAAAATAGAACTTTTCAAAAGCCGCATTAAGTAGCTTTATATAGTTCATAACTTATGAATTTGTACCGTGTTGAACACGATTGGCATTCATCACATTTTGAATTTCTTCGGCATCATAGTATAAGATACCACCCATTTTAGTGTAAGGTAGTGTACCATTGATACGCAGCGTTTGAAGAGTTCCTGGACTGACTTGCAGTAAGTCCATAACTTCGGAAGATTTGAGATACTTTTTAAGTTTTCCAGTGGCTTGTTTGGATAGTAATTTTTTAATGTCATCGAGCAATTCCATTTTGAATTCTCGAAGGTCGTCTGTGGTAATAATATTTGCTGGCATAATAGAACGGTTTTAAAGAAAGGGACTATCTGGATTTATACTTTTAATTGATAGTCCCTGACCTGATTTGACTTTCGTTCTACAAATTTGGGGAGTATTATTGGGTTTTCTACCCCAGTACGACCGTACTACGGTTAAAATTTAACATCTTGAAATTTGATAGATTTTGACGTGTTTTGAGAGTAAGGTTAAAGAATTAGGCTATCAAATAACCCTAAATTAAATGGAAAAATCATTTTAAAACAGATTACCGTAGGTTAACCGTACTACGGTCTTTTTTAGAGTTGTATAATATTGATTAACAGGCTATTCTTCACTTTTTTTCATTTCTGATAATAAGTTATTTGCGAGTTCATCTAAAAATAAAGTTTTACTGTTTTTGCGATTTTTAATATACTGATATGTTTTATAAATATCCTTGGGTGTAAAATCAAATATTTCTTGCATAGTTTTGGAAACTTTCATTATGCTGTGGTCATCTTTTGTGCCCAATCCTTTTGCGTATAGTGCATATAGCATTTCTACGTAATCAGTATTCGAAAATGGCCAATGTATTTTTTCAATAGATTTAGCATCTTGTAATTTATAATTTATGCCTTTTAGTATTTTTTGCTTTTTTTCATCTAGGTACATAATCAACGAATCGTATGCTTTGTATTTGCCTAATAACATGTCTCGAGGAGTGCAGAATTCTGGGTCCTGAAAATAAAATTTTGAGGTAATGATGCGAAACGTGTCACTATTATCTCGGGTGTAATATTCCTTGTCAAAATGAACAGATCCCGAATCGACATAACGCCCAAAATCAATATTGTACAAAAAGAAACGATTGAGTTTGTTGACTTTTTTCTTTATGAACTTCAGTTGATAATCTTTATCTGCTTTTGGAAAGTGGGTTTCAAAAGAATGGATTTCTGAGAAATAAATTAGTTCTATAAGCAGAATTTGCTTGGTTTTTTTGAAGAATGTTATTTCGTCTTTGATGGTATTGAATCCATTATTGAGTATTTCTTTCTTAAAAGTGGATAAGAGGTTGCTGCATTTTTCGATAGATTGGCAGGCTCTTTCTAAAATATCGTCATTTTGAATTTTTATTTCATCAAGATCTTTTAATAATTTGTTTGATAATAATTGGAAATCCATATGTAGGAGATTTTAGTTTGGAAATCATAGAAACGGATTTTTATTGACGTGGTTAAAAAGTAGATTTTCCTCTTTTTTTAAATTTCAGTAAAATACACGTAATAAATGAATTTGTTTTAATACAATTCTCGTTAAAATAATTTTTAAATTAAAGAGAACCAAGAAAATGAACCGTACATATTTACGGAGTACACCGTATTTTTCTACGGAACTATTATTAAACATTGTAAATAGAGTAATTCAAAACTTCAATCAGTCTCACTTTTCTTATGAAACCTTTTTAAGAATTCATGTCTATCCTTTACGCTTGTCTTTTTGAAGATGTTTGAAGCGTGTTTCGATACGGTACTTTCTGCGATGAACAAATCTTTAGCGATGTTTCTATAGCTCAGATTACTTAAAATTGAAACCGCAACCTCGATTTCTCTACGGGTCAAATCTTCATAGATAATTTTATTCTTTATCAATTCGGTTCTATGTTTTTTCTTCAACTCAAAAACCTGGTACATCCTGTTTTTGTTTTCTAAGAAGTAAAGATACCTATCAATCTCTATAGCTGTTATTGCATAGAATGCAATATTCATTATACTAAAAGTAAGCCATTGATAATCTCCAATTAAAGTGCAGATTGGTAACAGGGCAATACTACTTACACTAATTAAAGACAGCTTATTTCTTCTTAAAATAAATGGATTTGGATTGCTTGGGTTTGAAATGCGACGATAGAAAATGAAAAGAAAAACAAACGCTATTAATGAAATAGGAACAGTAAATAGAAAGCGTGCTGAGTCCAGGGAGTTGGTAATTAAATAAACTATTAAAAATAAAAGTAGGAAACTTAAGCTACTAATTATTGCAAGATTTTTAATTGAAAAATGGTGTTCTAAAACTAAGATATCATATTCCTTGTAGAGATAATATATCATATAAACGCATAATGAAATAGCAACTCCGTAAGTTATAACATATTGCAGAATATAAGGCCCCGGGAAGCCTTTAATGGGGAGAAATCCGCCAGTTACATTGTAAGTAATTAAAATAAAACCAAGATAAAGAAAGTTTTTTAAACTACTACAGTTCCTTCTTTTAGACAAATACAATGTAATCAACACGATAAATATATCTACTAATAGATAGAAAAATGTAGTCCAGTGTATTGATGTCTCGAACATGAATTTTATAGATCATTATATTACAATGAAAATTGATTCTAGATTTTATACAAATCATTTTAATTAAATACATAGTTCGTTAATATTATTTTAAAAATTTGTAATAGCTTCTGCCTTGCCAATTTATAATACTTTAGGAACTTATTAAATTATAGAATTTTCGGATTTGTTTTCAACAAATTTTTTCATTTTCAACCTTAAATCATTCATGTCATTACTTACTTTTAAGTCAATTATTTTGGCATAATGTTGAGTTGTCCTTAAAGATTTATGACCAAGCATTTTGCTCACAGATTCAATTGGTACTCCATTTGTTAATGTGATCGTGGTTGCAAAAGTATGTCTTGCAAGGTGAAAAGTTAGATTTTTATTGATACTGCACAAATCGGCTATTTCCTTGAGGTAAGCATTCATTTTTTGATTGCTTAAAACAGGTAAAATTAATTCTTTATTTAAAGAATTATGAAGCTTGGAATATTTATTAATAATGGCTTGTGGTATTGAAAGTAGAGGGATGTTACTGCGCGTATCAGTTTTTGTTCTTTTGGTCTTAATCCAGTTTGTACCATCCATTCCGATTACTATATCATCGTTATTAAGTTTTTTTACATCCGCATAAGCTAAGCCGGTAAAACAACAGAATATAAATATATCTTTAACTTGATTTAATCTAGTTGCTGAGAATTCTTTATTAATAATATTTTGAATCTCAATTTCAGTAAGAAACTCTCTGTCTACAATTTTAAGTTTTGCCTTCCAATTTAAAAAGGGATCCTTGCTAATCCAATCATTAGCGTATGCGATTCTAATTATCTTCTTAAAATTTGTTACGTATTTTATTGCTGTATTATGAGCACAGCCTCTTTCTTTTTTTAGATAATATTCGAAGCCCGTGATAAATTTATGATCTACATTCTTAATAGGTATGTCGTTAGTGCCATAATCTAGGATAATATAATTTTCAACATGCTTTTTAGCAGTTTTATAGCGTTCTACGGTGCCTGGAGCAAATTCTTTACCAACTAGCTTTTCAGTTTTATCATTATGTATTTGAAAAATTTCTAAAAGCATTTTTTGTTTCGATACTTTGCCCAGGTATATATTTTTAATGCCTTCAGCAGTAATGAATATCTCATCTTCTGTCAATTTTTCGTGAATTTTGAAAACCTTATTTTTAATTGAATCCATATATCGGTTCAATTTTCGAACATCATCAGTAGTTCCTCTCAACTTACCTGCTTCAGAGTTCCATTTATTTAAAGTTACTTTCCTTTTAATACTGAATTCGCTGCGTTTTCCATTAACCGTAATTCTTAAATAAACAGGAGCATTTCCCATTTTATCAATGTCATTTCCACGAGGGTAAAATAGTAGAGAAAATGTATTTTGCATAGGTGCGTAGAATTTTATTTAGCTCAATATACAAAATTTAAATTCATAAATAAAATATAAACGCTTGTTTTTCATGTGTTTGAGAGGGATTCGGTGCGTAAATTAATATTAAAAATTACGCACCGAATACCGCTCCTTTTATTTGATATAATACGCTATTATATGACATTAATCAAAATGAAAAAAGCCTATAAACATCATGTTTATAGGCTTTTAGTGGAATTTGATACATTCCTTGCGGAGAAAGAGGGATTCGAACCCCCGGAGGTGTGACCCTCAACAGTTTTCAAGACTGCCGCATTCGACCACTCTGCCATTTCTCCTTGAGTGTCTCATCAGGTATGCCCTGATTGCGGGTGCAAATATAGAACCCTTTTTTAATTCTTTCAAATAAATTTCCATTTTTTTGAAAATAAATTTTCACTCTTTTAGTATTAACGTATTTTTGTAAAAATTAAAATTTATAAATGAGTATTATTAAGCAACTTAAGTGGCGCTATGCAACTAAAAAATTCGATACCAAAAAAAAATTATCTTCAGAAAAAATAGATATTTTAAAACAAGCATTCAATTTAACTGCTACATCATTTGGTCTGCAAACCATTAAATTAGTGATTGTCGAGAGCGAAACCCTAAGGCAACCTCTTGTAGCACATGCATATAACCAAAAACAAGTAGTTAATGCCTCTCATTTATTGGTTATTTGTATGCAAGAAGACATTTTGGATGTAGATGTTGTTGCATTTTACGATAATATAAAAAATACGCGAAAAACGCCAGATAACATTCTAAAACCCTATAAAGACGACTTAGTGAACATGATGGGGAATATGACAACGTTAGAGCGTCAACAATGGTCCAAAAATCAAGCTTATATCGCATTGGGCAATTTAATGACCGTGTGCGCAGTAGAAGGTATCGATTCTTGCCCAATGGAAGGTTTTTCACCACAAGCCATCGACAAGGTCTTAGAATTAGATAAAATGGGTTTAAAATCAGTATTATTGCTGCCTGTTGGTTATAGAGATGAAACCGATATGTTTGCCAGCTTCACCAAAGTAAGAAAATCAATAACCGAAGCAGTAATAGAATTATAAATAATACATAATATTTGGGCGTTACCACAAGGGTCGGGCTTTCGGCAGTCGCTCTCTGTGAGGAGCTCCAACAATGCCTCAATCCCTAACGCAAGCGTACCAAGTACAAAAATATAGAAATATGCCAGGATTTGAATTATTCGGAGATTTAGAAAAAAAAGAAGTAAATGATGTCTTAGAAAACGGAGTGCTTATGCGTTACGGGTTCGATGGCATGCGTAATGGCCATTGGAAGGCTAAAGAGTTAGAAAAAGCATTAGAAAGCACCTTTCAAGTTAATCATGCACAATTAGTATCAAGTGGTACTGCTGCCATATCAGTTGCCCTAGCAGCTGCAGGTATTGGAGCGGGCGACGAGGTTATTTTACCAACCTTTACGTTTGTAGCGAGCTTTGAAGCCGTTATGATGCTTGGAGCAATTCCTGTTTTAGTGGATATAGACGATACCTTAACACTTTGTCCAAAAGCAGTTGAAAATGCCATTACCTCTAAAACAAAAGCAGTTATGGTGGTGCATATGTGCGGTAGTATGGGGCACGTAGACGCGCTTAAAGATGTTTGCGACAAACATAGTCTAACATTAATAGAAGATGCCTGTCAAGCCATTGGGGCCACCTATAAAAGTGAGCCACTAGGAAGTATTGGCGATCTAGGTTGTTTTTCATTCGATTTTGTTAAAACCATTACCTGTGGAGAGGGTGGAGCCGTCATAACAAATAATAAAGAGTATTATATTAATTCAGACCATTATAGTGACCATGGTCACGATCATGATGGTAATGATAGGGGAGCGGAAACACATCCGTTTTTAGGGTATAATTTTCGAATTTCCGAGCTTCATGCAGCGGTTGGTTTAGCACAAATAAAACGTTTACCTGAAATCTTAAGAATTCAAAAAATAAATTACACCATTTTACGTGAGGCTTTGTCACACATACCAGAAGTGACTTTTAGAACTGTACCAGAAGGTGGTGAGGAAAACTATAGTTTTTTAAACTTCTTTCTACCAAATTTAGAAACGTCACTAAAAGTGTCAGATGCATTTAAAGCTCAAGGTGTAGATGCATGCTTTCAGTATTATAATAACAACTGGCATTACATTCGTAAATGGGATCATTTAAAAGAATTAAAATCATTATACCCCATTCCAGGAGAAGTGAAAGCAGGATTAGAATACCTTAAAACCAAAGAGTTTTCACAATCTGATCATTTTATAGGAAGAAATATTTCTTGTTTAATAAAACTATCATGGACTGAAGAAGAAGTAAAAGCGAGAGCGTTTAAAATGGTTGAAATTATTAAAAATTCATTATAATATTTTGAAGAGTTCCAGTGTTTAGTAGAGCTAAAAACTTTTGAAATAAAGAAGAAGCCCAAGTAAATTGTTACTTGGGCTTTTTAGTACTTATATTTCTGACTGAATGACATCAAGTAAATCACCAACATTATTCATATTCATTAAATCCATAAGTTTGAATTTAATACTAAATACTTTTTCAATTTCAGATATTATCATCATGTGTGTTATCGATTCCCATCCATCAACATCATCTGTTGTTGTTGTATCTGTAAGTTTAAAGTTATTGTGCTCTAAAATAGTAGCAAAAGCACTTGTTACTTTTGTTAATACGTCTTCTCTAGTCATAATTTCAATTTATATTAAAATGTTTTTTTAATTCTTTTCGGTCTATTTTACCATTCAAGCTATGAGGAAACTCTTTTAGAAATGTAACATGCATGGGTATCATATAATTGGGCATTTTAGTTTTCATATAGTCAAATAATTCTTTAGTATCAAAGGGGGCAGATTCAATAGCTAAGCCTAATTCCGCATTTCCAAGTTTATTTAAAATGTCTAAGGCGACCATATTCACTTTAAGTTTAGATTTCGCTTTGGCATGAAATTCAATTTCAGATAATTCAACACGATAACCTCTTATTTTTACTTGAAAATCGGCTCTTCCAACATAGAGAAAGTCTCCGTCATGATCTTTCAAACACAAATCACCAGTTTTGTAATAGCGTATTTTTTTGTTCTCTACTTCCTTAATAAAAAAACTTACTTTATTTCTTTCTTCATTTTCCCAATATCCAGGAGTAATTTGTGGTCCGGCCAAGCAAAGTTCTCCAGTTTTACCAATAGCGACTTCAGAATTTTCATTGTCCACTACAAGGTATAAGGTGTCTTTTTGTGGTGTTCCAATAGCAATTATTCCGTTATGAGCTTTTGTGTGTGTCTCTTTATGGTATGGGTAAAAGCCACTATAAACGGTAAACTCTGTTGGGCCGTAATAATTAAATATCTTGCAATTAGGTAAACAATCGCTCCATTCTTTGGCAATATCACTATGCAGAGCTCCTCCTCCAAAGCTACAATACCTCACTGATGGTTCATTAATTTCATTAAAATAAGGGCGCAAATAGTTGATTATAGAAGGAACCATAGTTAGCACCGTTAACTTTTTACTTTTTATTAATTTGAAAATATAAAAGTATTTTATAGCTTCCTTAGGAATTGTGTACATACAAGATCCAGAAAGTATGGGGAATAAGTAAGTGACTACCGAAAAATCGAATGTTAACTCGAACATTTGAAGACATCTATCGGAATTAGTTAAATTAAACTCAGGTTCAGCATCAATAGAATCAACTAGAGCTTGAACATTGCTAAAAGTTATAGGAACGCCCTTGGGAACACCCGTAGTACCAGATGTAAATAAGATATAGGCTAAATCATTTTCAGGTATTTCTTTAGGAACTAGATTAGGGTATTCTTTTGTTAATGTTGTTGAGTTAATAATATTTAAATCATTGTAAACCAGTTCTTTTGAAGAATCTATAACATATTTTGTTTTGGTTAACTCGAAAATATGATAATTTCTATCTATGGGTGTGTCTGGGTTTACAGGCACATATGCTTTTCCTTCTAGCCAGAGGGCAATAATACTAGCGTAGGTTTGAATATCATCATTCGTAACTAAACCAATTAGTTTTTCAGATGCCGCTATATCATTTTCAATGGCAAATCTGATTTTTTTTATTTCGGTAGCGAATTCTTTATATGTGTAATATGTGTTATTTATGCAAAGAACATTATTAGTTGAATTGGATTCAATGGAATGTTGTAAGTTTTTAATAAACCTCATTATGTTTTAGAATAAATGTAGTTAGTAAAAATGGCCGTCACTATTTTGTAGAACTAAACCTTTATTAGTTGTACTTAGATTGATATCATTATGGACCAGCCCTTTCTTTGAAATTTTATAGTTATAAACTGTTATGTATTTTTTTACTATTGCGTCTGACAGTTTTGTGTCATCGGTAAATATAAACTTAGCTTTGGTAGCATAAAGGTTATCTATTAATGCACTAACGCAATAATCGTAATGGTCTTCATTAGCCCCTAAAAAATACTTTACATTGCATTCACCGTAGTTTATAGTGTAAGATATAAAACCAATAATGTTGTTGTTCTTTAAAACTTTTAAATTGTATATGTGTATGTTCGAGCTTATTCCAGCATGTAATGTGGCGTAAGTTTGTCTTGAAGCTGGTGTTTGGGTGTATTGAGCATTATCTATGTGCCAATTGATGTATTCTTTGGTTTTGAGAATAAGATCATTTTGACAAAGGGGTTCAATAAATTTCCAAGTATCTTCATCTAATTGATTAAGATATTCATAGTTTAGGTCTTTAATATCGTTCTTTAATTTTGATTTGTTAATTAATCTTGTAACGAAGTATGTAAAGTAATCATTAATATCTATAATGAATTTTAGTCGCTTTAAAAAAGGAAATCTTCCAATAATAGAAGATGTGTTTAAACTAAAAAAAAGAGTATGCCTAAGTCTAGTGGTGATTGTTCTGTATGGCTGTTTTCCGTAGAAGGCATCCACATTTTGAGTGTACGCTTTTATTAGAATTTGATTATTAGTTAAATTAAGTGCATGGCTATATATATAATTACCTAATACAGTATTTTTATAAGCGGAATCAACCCACCATAATATCATCCAATAAACTTTTTTTATTTCAGTATTGTTGGTGTTTAAATAATCAGGAATTAGGTAAATAAAAGTAACAATTTTATCATTTTCATGAACAATGACGCCACAATAATCATCCTCTTCTATTCTAGAATTGGATACTAACCAAATAGCTTTACTCTTAGGGAATGGAGATAAAGAGGTTTTCCAAAAGGTGTTTTCTTCGATAGCTCTTCGTAATACCTTTTTTGTTATATCGGTTATTTTAATATTCTTGTTCATTGGTTGGTTTTACAGGTAAATATATATAAATTCGAATAATAGAAAACAATTAATGGACTGTTTTTAAAGTGTTTATTGTGTTTTTGAATTATCCTTAGATTGAAGAAAGGTAATTTTAATTTTATTCATTAATCATCTAGAATTTCAAAAGAAATTTTGATGATTCCATTTCTCATTCAGCTTGAATAAATTAAGCATAACATTTACATGAAGGGGTACAGGAGTTTAGTTCACTTATAATTAGAAAATCTCAATTTGTTTTAAATTAATTGAAGCCTAAAAACTATGCGAATATTCACTAAAAAAATGAATTAGACCAGTTATAAAGTAAGTAAAGGAGTTATTATTAATAAGTCACATACTCAACAATTTCTAAACCATAACCAATTAAACCAACACGTTTGGTTTGTTTGGTGTTAGAAATTAAGCGTAATTTATGAATGTTTAAATCGTGTAATATTTGAGCGCCAATTCCAAAGTCACGGGTATCCATGTCAATTTTAGGAGCTCTAAAAACGGTGTTTGGCTGTTGATTTTCTTTTAAAACAGCTAATCTATTCAATATATTCATAGATTGCGATTCCTGATTAATAAAGATGATGGCGCCTTTACCTTCGTTATTAATTACCTGAAACATATTTTCTAATTGAGCATCTACATTATTGGTAAGTGTCCCTAAAATATCGTTATTAATTAATGTAGAATTTATTCTTGTAAGCACCTCTTCATTATCTTTCCAAGTACCTTTTGTAAGTGCTATATGTATTTGTTTATTCGTGGTTTGTTTGTAAGCTCTTAATCTAAAACTTCCAAAGCGGGTTTCTATTTCAAAATCTTCTTTTTTCTCAATTAATGAGTCGTGTTGCATTCTGTAGGCAACCAAATCTTCAATAGAAACGATTCTAACATTTAGTTTTTCAGCAACTTTCATCAGTTGTGGTAAACGCGCCATGGTACCATCTTCATTCATGATTTCAACAATAACACCTGCGGGTTTTAAGCCAGCAAGTCTTGCAAAATCTATAGCAGCTTCGGTATGCCCAGTACGTCTTAATACACCACCTTCTTTAGCAACTAAAGGAAAAATATGTCCTGGTCTTGCTAAGTCAAATGGTTTGGTATTGGGGTCTATAAGCGCTTTTACGGTTTGAGATCGATCACTTGCAGAAATACCAGTAGTAACTCCTTGTCCTTTTAAATCTACTGAAACAGTAAAAGCAGTTTCCATATGGTCGGTATTGTTACGTACCATCATTTCAAGATCTAACTCTTTGCAACGGGTTTCTGTAAGTGGAGCACAAATTAAACCACGACCTTCAGTAGCCATAAAGTTGATCATTTCTGGAGTCACTTTTTCAGCAGCAGCTAAAAAGTCACCTTCGTTTTCACGATTTTCATCATCTACAACGATAATAACTTCACCATTTCTAATGGCTTCAATGGCATCGTGAATAGTATCAAGTTTAAACTCTTTGTTGGTGTTTTGTGTCATGGTATCATTAATAATTTAGCAAAGGTATTGCTTATTTTAAAGACTCTAAACAATTTAGCTTTAAGTCTTCATTCATTTTACTGTTTAAAAATAGATAAGCAATAAAATATAAAGGGATTCCTATAATTAAAAGAATCAGATTTGGTGTTTTTTCTTTTTTGTTTATTCTGAAGTAAAAACTGAACACATTCAGTACAGATTTAACATAGTAAGTCATGTATAAAACCAATGACACGATGCTAAGTTGAATGGAAGCTGATGCTAGAGATGGTAATTTATTGTTCTTAAAAACGAAATGGAGTACCAGTAAAATGACGCCCACACAGAAAAGTATGAGTGCGAATTTGGCATGGTCTTTATAATCTTTTGCAATACGTATGGAATCATCAAAATTAGGATGAAGCGATAGCCCGTCTTCTCGTAATTGGTTTGTTGTTATGCCACGTTCCTGTAAAATTTTGAAAGCTTCGTAGCGACATGCTTCTGCATGCCCAAGAGTTTCATAGTTGTTAATTAATTCAACTAATTCGTCGTTTTTATATGAAAAAAGGAATTTATAATCAACACTATCCTTTTCCTTTATATTTAGCATTTTTTTCAGAGGATCAAGAAGGCTGTCAAATTCAAATAAGCCTTTGTCAGCTGTTGCTCGTCGTGTTAAAAAGATACCCAATGGGAGCATTACCAGTGTTGAAAACCAGCTAGCGAGTATAGGACTGAAACTGCCGTTTTTGGCACTGTTTGTTGCGAAAATACCAATAAAGTGATAGGTTAAAAAGAGTACAATAGCGATAACCATGGGTAATCCAATACCTCCTTTACGAATTAATGCGCCAAGTGGAGCCCCTACAAAGAATAAAATAATACATGCAAATGCCAAAGCAAATTTCTCGTGAAACGAAATAATGTGTTTATTAAGCCATTCTTTAGATATTTTACTGGTAGCTTGATTGGTTGTAATTACTTGCTTAGAACTTGCTGTACTTTTTAATGAAGCATCTACGAGTTCGAATTTTTCTTGGGTATTGAAAATATCTAGAAGAGGCGCTAAGTATATAGAATCTGTTTCTGTTTTTTCAACCTTCCTGTTTAAAACAATATTCGACCGTTGAAATAAGTTTTTAGTTAATATTTCTTGGGTTGTTACTTTTTTTGCTTTTAATGAATCGATGGTTTTATGCAAACCAACAACATCGAGCATGTTATATTTATCGGTTTGAGACTGTTCGTCAAAATCGACATTACTCATTTCAGATAAATCGATATTTATAATATACTTTTCAAAGGTGCTTTTAGCAAATGGTTTTTTGTTCCTAGATTTTTGGTTGGTCGAAGACACATCACTATAGTAATTCCCATCTAATAAAATAAGTTTTAAAACGTTGGAATCCTTTTCACTGGCAAGTTCACCACTTTTAGATTTTATAGTTGTAGCGTTGCTTCTGCCATCATTCCCTTTTATATGAATAGTAACATTGTCTAGAAATTGATCTTGATCGCCATATTTATCATCAAACTTTATATTGTACGCAGTGCCTTCAATTTCATTAAATTGCCCTTCTGCGAGTAACATGGCAGGTTTTAATTTGGCAATATTTCGTCGTAAATTGTAGGAGTTTAATTCTGCCCAAGGAATGACATTGTTAGAAAAGAAGAAGGTGACTACTCCTAAAATAACAATAAAAATACTAAGTCCAGACATGGCACGTTGTAATGAAATCCCTGTTGATTTCATGGCGGCAAACTCATAGTTTTCGGCAAAACTACCAAATACCATGATGGATGCTAATAGGATGGTAAGTGGTAAAACGAGCGGTATCAGTTTTGGTGTGAAATAAAACAAAAACTTAAAAATGATACCGATATCTAAATCTTTACCAGATAATTCTCTAATATAAAGCCAGATTGTTTGTAAAACAAAAATCAGCATGAGTATAATAAACACGCTGAAAAAAGTTTTAAAATATGTAGTTAGTATGTAACGGTCTAGTATTTTCACCCTATAAATTTCAATAATCTAATTATAAAATCGGCTTTTTTCAGGCAGATTTCTATTTTAATTAAATACAATAATATCTAGTTAATTAAGCTTGTTAATATAATACCCTTTGTATTTATTAGCATCAAAGGTAAATAAGGTTTTTGATAAAGGCTCGTTTGTTTTAAAAGAATTCACCGTAAGTGTGGTTTTTGTGCCGTTTTTACCAATTTGAATTAAATTATAGATATGCTTGGTTTGGGTGTCTATACCTAAAAGAATATATTTTATTTCAGATTTTGAGTCTATGGGAGTAAGCTTAACCAATTGTATTTTTCTGCCATTAACATTTTGCTCAATATCCATAGCGTAAGTGTATCCATCTTCATAAAATGATAACATTTTACTAGGTGTAATAGCGCCTTCTTCGTTATTTGTTTCAGATGAAATGGTTACTTCTTCATCTTCGGTACTAATACTATAAAGTTTCTTTCCATCAAAAAGACGAGTTACACCAAGGATGTTTAATTTATACTTGTCACCTTGCATCACCACATCACCTTTGGTTTCTTGTTTTATTTTTTCAGTAGTATTTTCTAAAACATACTTAAAATCAATAGAAATATTCGTGTAACTTTTAACCTTCTGTGATACTTGATTTAACAGTGTTTTAGCCTTGTTTTGAGCAAAACCGTTAAAGGATGCTGTTATTATTAGGGCTAATATGATATTCTTAATTTTCATAAAATTTTTATTATAAAGTTTCATTTTCTAAATGTTTATCTAATGCGACTAAGTCGGTAACCAACACCATTCTAGCTTTACTACCTTCAAACGGCCCAACAATACCAGCGGCTTCTAATTGGTCAATTAATCTACCTGCACGGTTGTAACCTAGTTTTAATTTACGTTGTAATAAAGATGCGGAACCTTGTTGTGCTGTAACAATAACTTCGGCGGCTTCTCTAAATAGTTTATCACGGTCTGAAATATCTATATCAAGACTTGTGCCACTTTCCTCACCAACATATTCTGGCAGTAAATAGGCGTCTGGATATGCTTTTTGCGAACCAATATAATCGGTTATTTTTTCAACTTCAGGAGTGTCTACAAAAGCACATTGTACTCGAATTAAATCGTTTCCTTGTGTGTAAAGCATGTCTCCACGACCAATAAGTTGGTCGGCACCCGAGCCATCTAAAATGGTTCTAGAATCTATTTTAGAAGTTACCCTAAACGCTATACGTGCCGGGAAATTCGCTTTAATAATACCGGTGATAACGTTAACAGACGGACGTTGCGTGGCAATAATTAAGTGAATACCAATGGCACGCGCTAATTGCGCTAAACGAGCAATGGGTGTTTCAACTTCTTTACCGGCAGTCATAATTAAATCGGCAAACTCATCAACCACCAACACAATATATGGTAAAAATTGATGACCATCATTCGGGTTTAATTTACGGGCTTTGAATTTCACATTGTATTCGGCAATGTTTCTACAAAGTGCATTTTTAAGTAACTCGTATCGATTATCCATCTCAATACAAAGTGAATTTAACGTATTGATTACCTTGGTGTTATCTGTAATAATAGCGTCTTCACTATCTGGTAACTTTGCTAAATAATGGCGTTCTATTTTATTAAAAAGTGTAAGTTCCACTTTTTTAGGATCTACCAAAACAAATTTTACTTCGGCAGGGTGTTTTTTATAAAGTAACGAAGTTAGTACAGCATTTAACCCAACCGATTTACCTTGTCCGGTAGCACCAGCCATAAGTAAGTGAGGCATTTTAGCTAAATCGACTACAAAGGTTTCGTTACTAATGGTTTTACCCAAGGCAATTGGTAACTGCATATCAGAGGTTTGAAACCTTTTAGACGCAATAACCGAACGCATGGAAACAATGGTTGAGTTTTTATTAGGTACCTCAATACCAATAGTTCCTTTACCCGGAATAGGGGCAATAATACGAATACCCAAAGCAGAAAGCGATAAGGCAATATCGTCTTCTAAGTTTTTAATTTTTGAAATTCGGATACCAGCATCTGGCACAATTTCATAAAGTGTTACAGTTGGCCCTATGGTTGCTTTAATACTAGCAATACCAATATTGTAATTTTTTAGGGTGTCTACAATTCTGTTTTTATTTTCTTCTAATTCTTCTTGGTTGATGGTAATCCCTTCAGAATCATATTTTTTAAGTAAGTCTAATGGCGGAAATTGATATTTTGATAATTCAAGCGTTGGGTCGAATTGCCCAAAATCTTCCACGAGTTTATTTGAAAGGTTATCACTTTCAGAGGCTTCTTCAGCTACTTTTTCAACTTCTATTTCAATATCTAAATCGTCATCATCTTCAACTTCCTCTTTAATAGGAGTTTTAACCACTAATGGTGCCGATTCCACTACGGGTTTGGGTTCTCTTTTTAAAACAGGTTCATTCTTTCCTACAGGAATTTCAAAAGCCGATTTTATAGCTGCTGCTTCTTCCGAAAGGTTATTATCAAAAGCTATAACAGGCTCGTCGTTGTTTATATTTTCTAAATCGTCTTTAATATTGTTTTTTGCCGATTTGAAAATAGCAGAAATACTCTCAAAAGTTACTTTAAAACGAATGGCTAAATAGGTGATCAACCCAAAAAGGAGTAGGAGGATAGTACCTATTTTTCCAATATAATCTTGCAGATACATGTTTACTTCGAAACCAATAGTGCCTCCAAGAATATCGGTGGTATTTCCGAAAAAACCGAATAGGACAGATAGCCAAATAACAATAAGCATACCCCAAAACCAATGGGTTCTTAGTTTGGCTTTACTTGAATTCATCAACACGTAAACTCCCGATAAAAAAATAAGCCCAGAAATGATAAATGCTGAAATTCCAAATCCGCGTTGAATAAAGAAATCGCTTAACCACGCTCCCGATTTGCTTACCCAGTTTTCTGTTTTTACATCACGCGATGCAAAATCAGATAGGGTACTTTGGTCTGCTTCACCCGTAAAAAGGTATGAAAGGAATGCCATGAAAAGGATTATACCAAAAATGACTAAAAAGCTACCAAACACCAGTTTTTGCTGGTTTGATAACTTAAAATTCGGCATTTTAAATTGTTTTCTAGGTGGTTTTTTGGTATCGGTTTTTTTCTTCGCCATTAATGCTTTACAGTTTCAAATTGAGATCCCGAAAAAAGTTCGGGGTTGAATCGCAAAAGCGACGCAACAAAAATACAAATTACTAACGTTTAACCTACAGGTTATAGTATTTAAAAAATCTTTGGTAAATAGATAATAAGTCCGATAATAATAGCGAAAATAGAAGAAAAAAATACAGCACCTGCAGCAATATCTTTTATTAAGCCAATTTTTGGATGGTGCTCTGGGTGAATAAAATTTGCCATTTCTTCTATAGCGGTATTTACACCTTCCATACTCATAACCAGGGCTATGGCTAAAAGTTGAGTAATCCATTCGGTTGAAGAAATATGAAAAAAGAATCCTGCGGCCGTAACTATTAAAGCTATTGTAAGTTGCACTTTTACACTAGCTTCATTTTTTAAAAGCAAGATGGCGCCTTTAAAAGCGTAACCAACACTTTTTATGCGGTTGGCAACGAAGGATTCTTTTTTGGTCATTTAATTGCGTAACTAATTAAGCGTATAAAGCTTCTAATGCCGCTTTATAATTAGGTTCGTCTACTGTTTCAGCAACTTGTTCGGTATATAAAATAGTACCGTTTTCATCTAAAACAACCACACTACGAGAATGTAATGCTTCTAACGGACCTGTAATAAAGTTTACGCCATAACTTTTTCCGAAGCTACCATCTTTATAATCAGATAAGCTTACTACGTTGTTTAAACCTTCAGCACCACAAAAACGGTTTAATGCAAATGGTAAATCGTGAGATATACAAAGTACAGTTGTGTTTTCTAATTCACTAGCTTCTTGGTTAAATTGTCTCACAGATTGAGCACAAGTTCCTGTATCAACACTTGGGAAAATGTTTAAAACTAATCTACTTCCTGTAAAATCACTTAATTTTTTCGAAGATAAATCGGTTGCTGTTAATGTGAAATCAGGTGCTTTTGTACCAACTTTAGGTAGTTCGCCAGAGGTTTCTATTGGTGTTCCTTTTAATGTTACTGTAGCCATTTTAATGTCTTTTAAATTTTGTTAAAAATAAGTAATTATTAAGTGCTAAGCTCAAATTGACCTTATATTTTATAAATCCATTTGTTAATACTTTGTTAAAGGAATGATTTTCAAAAACCGACATTTACAAAGATGCGTTAGTAGGGTATAAACAAATAAAAAAAAACGTTAACATGAAAAAATCAAATTTAATAGCCACTACTGTTTTTGCAATCACACTTTTTATGGGTCAAGGTTTAATAGCCCAAAACAAGATGATGAAAGAAGATACTAAAATGGTTGGTGGTGCTGCGATGTACCCAAGTAAGAATATTGTTGAGAATGCCGTAAATTCTAAAGATCACACCACACTAGTTGCTGCTGTTAAAGCTGCAGATTTGGTTGATGTTTTAATGAGTGAAGGTCCATTTACTGTTTTTGCTCCAACAAATGCAGCATTTGATAAGTTACCAATGGGCACTGTAGACACACTTCTAAAGCCAGAAAATAAAGAAACATTACAAACTGTTTTAACGTACCACGTTGTGGCAGGAAAATGGAATGCAAAAGATATTTTAAAAATGATTAAAGATGGTAACGGAAAAGCATCTATAAAAACGGTAAGTGGTGGTACTATTACCGCGTGGTTAAAAGGTAAAGACGTATTTATTACAGATGAAAATGGAAACGCTGCTATGGTTACTATTGCAGACGTAAATCAATCTAACGGAGTGATACATGTTATTGATGCTGTATTATTACCAAAATCGTAAATAAGTTCATAATTATTTAGTTGTTAAGTTAATTTTAAGGAGCCGCTTCATTTTTTATGAAGCAGCTTTTCTTATGTTATGGAGTTAGTAGCATGTGTAAATAAGTTTTATCAATTAAAACATAATTTATATAGATAGGGTTATGCTGTTTTTTATTTAGTAATTCATAACTTTAGGGTATTCAGAATAACATAAAAACTATATAATAATGGAAAATAACATGCATTCAAGTGCCTCGGGTGGTAAATGTCCGTTTGCCGGTGCTGCTCCTAAGCAGGTTGCTGGCGGTGGAACAAAGAATCAAGATTGGTGGCCTAATAGGTTGAAATTAAATATTTTGCGACAACATTCGTCTTTAACGAACCCATTGGGAGACGATTTTAACTATGCTGAAGCTTTTAATAAATTAGACCTAAGTGCATTAAAAAAAGATTTAACTAATTTAATGACCGATTCGCAAGATTGGTGGCCGGCAGATTTTGGTCACTACGGTGGGTTATTCATCCGTTTGGCATGGCACAGTGCAGGTACATATCGTATAGGTGATGGTCGTGGTGGTGCGGGTGCAGGGCAACAACGTTTTGCGCCACTTAATAGTTGGCCAGATAATGCTAGTTTAGATAAAGCAAGGCGCCTACTTTGGCCTATAAAGCAAAAATATGGTAATAAAATATCTTGGGCAGACCTTATGGTTTTGTCTGGTAATGTGGCTTTAGAATCGATGGGTTTTGAAACTTTTGGATTTGCTGGAGGTCGTGAAGATGTATGGGAACCAGAAGAAGATGTGTATTGGGGTTCTGAAACGACTTGGTTAGATGATAAACGCTATTCAGGTGAACGTGATTTGGAAGATCCTCTAGCCGCTGTGGTTATGGGTTTAATTTATGTAAATCCTGAAGGACCTAATGGAAATGGTGATCCACTTTCGGCTGCTGTAGATATTAGAGAAACCTTTAAGCGTATGGCTATGAATGATGAAGAAACCGTAGCGCTAATTGCTGGTGGTCACTCTTTTGGGAAAACTCATGGTGCAGCAGATCCAGGGCAGTATATAGGAGTAGAACCAGAAGCAGCCTCTATAGAAGAGCAAGGTTTTGGTTGGAAAAACACCTATAAATCTGGAAAAGGTGCAGATGCTATTACAGGTGGTCCTGAAGTTATCTGGACACAAACACCAACAAAATGGAGCAATCTCTTTTTTGAAAATTTATTTGGTTACGAATGGGAACAAACAAAAAGTCCTGCAGGCGCTATACAATGGGTGGCTAAACATGCAGAAGCTTCTATTCCAGATGCTTTCGATGGTTCTAAAAAACACTTGCCAACCATGTTAACCACCGATTTATCTTTACGTTTTGATCCTGCATATGGAAAAATATCAAAACGATTTTTAGAAAATCCAGATGAATTTGCAGATGCTTTTGCACGGGCTTGGTATAAACTAACACATCGTGATATGGGGCCTATAGTTCGCTATTTGGGACCAGAAGTGCCTAAAGAAGAACTTATTTGGCAAGATCCTATTCCGGCTGTAAACCATAAGTTGGTAGATCAGAATGATGTAGCGAGTTTGAAAGCTAAAATATTAAGTTCAGGTTTATCGGTTTCACAATTAGTTTCTACAGCTTGGGCGTCCGCATCCACTTTTCGTGGGTCTGATAAACGAGGTGGTGCCAATGGGGCACGTATTCGTTTAGTACCTCAAAAAGATTGGGAAGTTAATAACCCAGCTCAATTAGCACAGGTTTTATCTATACTTGAAGGCATACAAAAAGAGTTTAATACAGGTGATAAAAAAGTTTCTATAGCAGATTTAATTGTGTTAGCAGGTTGTGCGGGCGTTGAAAAGGCTGCAAAAAATGCAGGACATGCTGTAGAAGTGCCTTTTACACCAGGACGTATGGATGCTTCGCAAGAACAAACTGAAGTTGATTCGTTTAAATATTTAGAGCCTTATGCAGATGGATTTAGAAATTACCGTAAAACGAAATTCGATGTATCAACCGAAGCGTTATTAATTGATAAAGCACAATTACTCACTTTAACAGCACCTGAAATGACAGTGCTTGTTGGAGGAATGCGTGTTTTGGGAACCAATTTTAATGGCTCGAAGCAAGGTGTGTTTACCACTAATTCTGGGGCGCTTACTAATGATTTCTTTGTGAATTTACTTGATATGAGAAATGAGTGGAAAAAATCTTCAGATTCTGATGAAGTTTTTGAAGGTCATGATCGCAAAACTGGTGCTGTTAACTGGACAGGGTCGAGAGCCGATTTAATTTTTGGTTCGAACTCGGAGTTACGTGCCATAGCAGAAGTGTATGCGAGTGAAGGTTCCAAAGAAAAATTTGTGAATGATTTTGTTGCTGCCTGGAATAAGGTGATGAATTTAGATCGTTTTGATTTAGCCTAGTACATCATTATATAAAATAAAAAAGCCACTTTTCAAATTAAGAAAAGTGGCTTTTTTTATGCTTTTAAAATACTCAGTATTATTTATCTATAGAGCCTAAAACTCTGCTCATAAAATTGTTTAGAGCTTCTTTTTTAGGGGTACCGTCTTTAATCATTTTATTAACTTCAACAGCGCCATACATATTGGAAATAAGTTCTCCAATAACATCTAATTCTTCATCTTTTAACGAAGACACTTCTGTTAATGCCTCTAAAGTTTCAATGGTTTCGATAACGAAATCTTCATCATTGTCTTCAATAAACTGTGTTAAATGTTTAATAACAGGTAACTTCATGGTAATGATTTGTTTTGTTTCATCAAACGCAGTTGAGTTGTTTGTAGCCTCGACTGCGCCCGATTAAACATTAATATAATTTAAATAACTTCGTTAACGAGTTCTTTTAAAACTTCGAATTTATTTGTTTGAACCTGATTTATAAAAGCGCCATTTTTGAAAGTAGCAAACGTAGGTAAATTATCTACAGTTGCTAATTTTCTTGATTCTGGAAACTTTTCGGCATCGGCCATAACAAACGTAATGTTTTCATTTTCTGTTGCCAATTTTTTGAATTTTGGCTTCATAATGCGGCAATTACCACACCAGCTAGCAGAATATTGAACGATTACAGTACCGTTACTTGATACTAATTCGGTTAAATTATCTTGTTCTAATTCCTTAACCATAATAGAATTAGTTTGAGTGTGCTTTTAGGTATTCAGCAGTTCCTTTAGCATTTGGTTGCATGGCTATCTTACCTTCTTCCCAGTTTGCAGGACATACTTCACCTTTTTCTTGCACGTGTGTTAGCGCATCAATTAAACGTAAATACTCATTTACATTTCTACCAAGTGGCATGTTGTTAACACTTTCGTGTTGTACAGTTCCTTCTTCATCAATAATATAAGTAGCTCTGTAAGTTACGTTATCACCATCAACAGTTACAACTCCAGTTTCGTCGTTGTATTGTTCGTTTGTAATATCTAGAATACCTAAAGTAGAAGCTAAGTTTCTGTTAGAATCTGCTAATAATGGGTATGTAACACCTTCAATACCACCGTTATCTTTTGCTGCACTTAACCATGCGAAATGCACTTCTGCAGTATCACAAGATGCACCAATAACCAAAGTATTTCTTTTTTCAAATTCACCTAAAGCTGCTTGAAATGCGTGTAATTCTGTTGGGCAAACAAAAGTAAAATCTTTTGGGTACCAGAATAAAACTACTTTTTTCTTATTGTTTACTGCTTCTTCAAGAACGTTTACTTTAAAAGTATCGCCCATATCATTCATTGCGTTAACGCTTAAATTCGGGAATTTTTTTCCTACTAATGCCATATTCAAATTTTAATTATTAATATTTTATTTGATGCAAACTTAATACTAGTTCTAGCAACTTTAATAATTTATCAATTAGTAAAACCTATGGAGTAATAGCTATTAAAAATGGATTTAGAATTTTGAGGTGTTTTTTGTTAATTTGGCAAAATAGAGTCTACTATATTGTCAACTTCACAATAAATTAAGTAAAACGATGTGTTTTAGAAGTTACTTTTTTGACAATTCTCTTATTTTTATTCGTAAGCCTGCAAATAGGAGTGTCATAAACGGGCTTAGCCAGTTAAATACGGCATACCCCGCATAATGAAGTGTGTCTACACCTAAAACACCGCTTTGGTAGGCGCCACAGGTATTCCAAGGGATTAAAACAGAGGTTACTGTACCAGAATCTTCTAAAGTTCTACTCAAGTTTTCAGGAGCTAAACCACGGTCTTCATAGGCTTTTTTAAACATTTTTCCTGGTATTACAATGGCCAAATATTGGTCTGATGCAATAGCATTTAAACCTAAACAGCTAATTACGGTGCTTGCAAATAATCCGAAAACGGTATGAGCAAGTTTTAATAATTCTTTAGTAACTCGGGCCAGTGCACCAATAGCGTCCATAATACCACCAAAAATCATGGCACAGGTAATAAGTAAGATGGTCCATATCATACCTTGCATACCCCCTGCAGAAAAGAGATCGTTTAATTTGTCATTATCGGTAGTAATTTGTGTGTCGGTAATTATGGCTGTGAAAACGGCTCCAAGTTTAGAATCAGAAAGATTGTTTAAAACATCTGCTTGAAATATAAAAGCAAAAACACCTGCCAGTAATACACCAGTAGTTAATGCTACTAATGGTTTTGTTTTTAAAAGGATGAGTGCAATTACAACTACGGGCACTGTAAATAACCAAGGGGTGATGTTAAAAGTGGTATTAATAGTAGCAAGTAGGTCGCTTAAATCTGCATTTCCAGAAGTCTCGATATTCATACTTATAACACTAAAAACGATAAGTGTTACTATAAGTGTTGGCACCGTTGTGTAGGTCATGTACCTAATATGTGTAAACAAATCGGTACCGGCCATAGCAGGGGCGAGGTTGGTGGTGTCGCTTAGTGGTGACATTTTATCACCAAAATAAGCGCCCGATATTACAGCACCTGCAATCATACCTGTGTCTATACCTAAGGCAGTTCCAATACCAATTAATGCAATACCAACGGTTGCAGAGGTGGTCCAAGAACTTCCTGTAGCAATCGATATAACGGCACAAATAATAATAGAGGCTGGTAAAAATATGGAAGGATTCAATACTTGCAATCCGTAATAAACCATCGCTGGGATTACGCCGCTTATTAACCAGGTTCCTGCCAAGGCTCCTACTAAAAATAAAATCATGATAGGAACAAATACACTTTTTAAGTTTTCCCAAATCTCTTTCAGCATACGTAGAAAAGAAACTTTGTTAAAAAAACCTATAACAGCAGCTACTAAGCCACCAAGTAAAAGTATAATTTGGTTGGTATAGGCGCCAAACCATTCTTGATCTTCCACAAAAAAGATGTTATACACTAACATACCCATTAAAATAATTACAGGAATTAAAGCTTCGCCGATACTGAGTTCCTTATTTTCAATAATATTTTGGTTCTCTATTTTAATTTTGGAAATGTTTTTATCGTCTTGCATTGTGGAAAATTAGTTTTGTAATGTTACGATTTTAGATGAATCTATGCAAATGGATTTAATGTGTACTTTTGTTTTATCAATTTAAAAAATTAATGGATTCACTTACCCAAATTGTTTTAGGTGCTGCTTGTGGTGAGGCGGTTTTAGGAAAAAAAATAGGCAATAAAGCTTTGTTATTTGGTGCTATTGGTGGAACCATACCAGATTTAGACGTTTATATAGGTAACCTTATTTATAATAATAGCATAGATGCCATGCTTTTTCATAGAGGGTTTATGCATTCTATTTTGTTTTCTGTTTTGGCAGCTTTCATTTTAGGGTGGATTGTTTTTAAATGGTATAATTCGGGAAAACGCCTAGGTACTACGACCTTAAATAATTGGGTGTTACTGTTTTTCTGGTCGCTGTTTACACACCCTATTTTAGATTGTTTCACCCCTTACGGAACACAGCTTTTCGCTCCATTTAGTAATTATAGAGTTGCATTTAATAATATTGCTGTGGTCGATCCCTTTTATACATTGCCATTTTTGGTGTGTATGATTGTTTTAATGTTTTTCAATAGAACACATCTAAAAAGACGGTTTTGGTTGAAACTAGGTATTGGGATGAGTTCTTTTTATATGTTGATAACGGTAGTGAATAAGTTATATATAGACACAATATTTAAAAAATCGATGGCTGAAAGTCAATTAAAAATGAATCGATTTAGTACCCAAGCATCCATTTTTAATACCATTTTATGGTATGGGATTGCAGAATCGGAAACCAGCTATTATGTTTCCTATTACTCGTTATTTGATACTAAAAACCGATTTGTGAATTTTATTGAGTTGCCAAAACAACGCGATTTAACACCCGAAAATAGTGATGCTATTAAAAGGCTCGCATGGTTTAGTAACCATTATTATAGTATTTATAAAATAGGAGAAAACGAATACAGGTATAACGATTTGCGTTATCCTTTATTAGATGAAAGGAATCCTAACACATCAGTATTTAGTATGTTACTTTTTAAAGAAAATAACCAACTAAATATGAAGCCATTCAAAGCTAAAAGAAAGGATGTTAGCAAAGCAATGGCTTATATTTGGAAACGACTAAAAGGGATTTAGTAGTTATAGTTGTTTAGTTTTAAGCTAAAATACCAAGTTCTTTCATACATGTGTGCATCATGTGGTAGGTGCGTTCTATATCGTCATCTAGCCCAATAGAAAAACGAATTAAACCATCAGTTAAACCCATAGCTTTTTGTTCTTCTAAAGGTATTTCAGAGGATGTAGAAGTTCCTGGAGCGCTAAACAATGTTTTGTAGAAGCCTAAACTTACAGCTAGGTAGCCTAAGTTACGATTCTGCATAAGTTCCATCAATTCATTGGCTTTTTCAATAGAGCCTACATCCAAAGTAAGCATACCACCAAAGCCATATTGTGCATTCATCATGCTTTTAAATAATTCATGAGAAGGGTGTGATGGAAGTCCGGGATATACCGTTTTTAAACCATCAGACTCAAATTTTTCAGCTAAAAACAAACCGTTTTTACTGTGCTGCTGCATTCTAATATGTAGAGTACGCAGGTTTTTTAATACTGAAGCAGCTCTTAAGCTATCCATGGTAGATCCCAATAACATAGAGGCCCCTTGGTTTACGTTACGTAAATCGTTTATAAATTCTTGAGTTCCACAAACCACACCTCCAACGGTATCACTAGACCCGTTTATAAATTTGGTTAAACTGTGAATTACCACATCAGCACCCAAAATTACAGGAGAAATGGATAAAGGTGAAAACGTATTATCTACCACTAATTTTAGGTTGTGCTTTTTCGCTATGGCGGCTAAACCTTTAATATCAGCAACTTCTAAAAGCGGGTTGCTAACCGATTCACAATACAACACTTTGGTGTTTTTTGTAATAGCGGCTTCAACCACATCTAACTTGGTAATATCAACAAATGAAGTTGCTACGTTAAATCTAGGTATGAAATTCTTTAAGAAAGCATAAGTACCTCCGTAAATAGTACGGCTAGACACAATATGATCGCCAGCACCACATAATTGCATTAAAACAGGAGTGATGGCACCCATGCCCGATGCCGAAACATTAGCTGTTTCAGTGCCTTCCATGGCAGCAAGAGCTTCACCTAAATATAAATTTGATGGGGATGAGTGACGTGAGTATAAATAACACCCATCAGCATTTCCTTCAAATGTATCAAACATGGTTTTTGCTGATAAAAAGGTGTAGGTTGATGAGTCGGAAATGGAAGGGTTTACGCCTCCAAATTCCCCGAAGTACTGTAAATCTTGTATGTTGCTTGCTGGTTTAAATTCCATAGTGTGTGCTGTTGTTTATATAACAAAATTCAGAATTAATAGATAAAAAAACAATAGGAATGAGTTTATTTAGGTTATAAAACAGGATATCATTCTTATTTTAGAAAATATAATTGTAAATTCCCCTGAAGTTGCTGTTTTAACGAAAATTTTTCAATTATGATATTTGATGATACAGATAAAAAGCTATTGGCATTTTTGCAAAGTGATAGTAAACAAACTAATAAAGAACTTTCAAATAAGTTAAATTTATCGGTAACGGCAGTTTACGAGCGTATTAAAAAGCTTGAAAAAGATGGGTTTATAAATAAATATGTAGCTTTAGTAAATAAAGACCGTGTCGATAAATCGTTTGTAGCCTTTTGTCACATTAAGCTTATTCAGCACACACAAGATTATGTTGTAAAATTTGAGAAAGAAGTAGCTAATTTACCAGAGGTACTTGAATGTTACCATGTTAGTGGCGATTACGATTATTTATTAAAAGTGATTGTGAAAGATATGACTGCCTTTAGGGAGTTTTTGGTTAAAAAATTAACCTCCATCAACCATATTGGTAGCACACATAGTATGTTTGTAATTAATGAAGTGAAACACACTACAGCCATGGGGTTTTAATATGAAGTCAAAAACATATAAAAGTATCGAGCTCTTTATCATATTTATACTGTTACCAGTTAGTTTTGTGTTTTCGTATGCTCCAATTATAAAAGGATCGCTTGGTCTTATCGGGTTTTTATACGTAATCTATATTTTGTTGAAAGTTGAGAATCAAAAATTTAAGATAGCACCCAATCTCAATTGGACCCGTTTTTGGAAACTTACACTGGTTAAACTTGTATTTATTGCTTTGTTAACTAGTCTTTTTGTGTGGTTTACAGATAGGGAGGACTTGTTTGAAGTGGTGATTAATAAACCCAAAATGTGGATTTTATTTCTGTTGATATACAGTTTCTTTTCCGTGTATCCTCAGGAATTACTCTACAGAACCTTTTTTTTTAAGCGTTATAGCTATTTGTTTAAGAGTGAATGGTTATTTCTTTTTGTGAATGCTATTTTGTTTTCATTAGCACATCTGTTTTTTAAGAATGGTTTAGTACTTGTTATTACTTTTTTAGGCGGATTTATGTTTGCTCTAACCTTCAATAAAACAAAATCCACTCTTTTAGTATCTATAGAACATGCTATTTATGGAAGTTGGTTATTTACGGTTGGTATGGGAGCTATGTTGGGTTTTCCAACATAGTTTGGTCTTATTCTTACAGTTGAAACTTTTTTTACTATTTTAGGCATATATTATTCACTAACCATAATTAATATGAAAAAATTAAGTTACATTATTTTCGGGGCCATTATTGGTGTATTAATAACCTATTTCTTTTGCCCAAGGCAGTTAGAAGACGAAGAATTCGTGAAATTCATGAAGCCTAAAGGTGTTATTACAGCAGAAAAAGCAAAAGAGTTAAATGCTAATTGGACTTTACACAGAAAAGCAGCGGTAGATTCTGCGGCGAAAAAACAAGGAAGAAACCAAGACGACCGCTCTACATATTGGTCTTTAGACGATATTGAAAATTATTTAGGTTATGCACAAAATCAAGCAGATAGTTTAGGGTACACCATGACGGGTGTTCGTGTCTATTTAGGTGTTTATGGCAAAAATGCAGGACAAGCCAAAAAAGATTTAACAACCATGTTTATTGTGCCAACAGGGAAAAAATCTAAATCTCAAGCAAGTTTTATAAGTTTACCACCAAATGATGAAGATTTACCTGTTGATCCATTAAATGATGGAGTTGGAGGTAATGGAGGATACCCTCAATAAGGAATGAACGAATTTTTATTACAGAACTATTTAATTATAACACATTCTGTTGAAGTTATTGCAGCTTTAACAGGTGTGTTTCTTCTTCGGAACTATAGAAATGGAACCACTAAATATTTTATATTTTTTTTGGTTTACTTAACTATTTGTGAATTTATAGCAGGCTATACTAGGTATGTTTATCCAGGTAAATTTTTAGATATATTAATTGGAACAATATTTCAGAAAAACCATTGGTGGGCTACTTTGTTTTGGAAGATTGGAGCCATCATGTTTTTCTCCTTTTATTATAGGAAAATTTTAGAAACTAAATTCTTTAAGGATGTTATTAAGTATTGTAGTTTTATTTTTTTAATAATTTCAGTTAGTTGTATTATACTTAATTTTGAAGAATTCTTTTATAGATTTTTTCCCGTAATAAGTATTTTGGGAGCTGTTATAGTGTTTTTATGTACCATATTCTATTTTGTAGAAACCTTGCAAAGTGATAAAATACTGACTTTTTATAAATCAATAAATTTTTATATTAGTGCCGCAATATTTATTTGGTGGCTAATTATTACGCCAATTACTTTTTACGATGTGTATTTCGTATATGAAATAGGGAATCCAAACCGAGATTGGAATTTTATGTTTTTAAGGTGGCAAATCTATTTATTTGCTAATGTGTCCATGTATTTAACCTTTACATTTGCTTTAATATTTTGTAAACCAGAAGCTGAAATTAAAATAATACCTAGTGATAGAATTTTTAGCCAAAAATTTTAATTTTATTACCTATAGTTTAGAGTTTTTAGCAGCTTTAACGGGGGTAGCCTGTTTAAATAAATATAGAAATTCTACGACTCGCTATTTTATATTTTTTTTATTTTATATATTCTTTATTGAGATTATAGGTGCCTTGTTGGTTTATGCTCCTAACAGCTTTCCTATTCATTTATTAAGAAGTATAGGAGTGAATATTATAAATTGGTATAACGTATTTTGGTTTTTTGGAAGTATATTATTTATAATGTTTTATTTCCATGCTTTGTTAAAATTAGAGCCATATAAACGTCTAGTTAAAATAATAGGGGTGTTGTTTTGCATAATGATGCTGGGGCATTTTACATTGTATTTTGATGTCTTTACAACTTTACACCCTAAAATGTATCAGTTTCTAGGGCTTTCAGCAACTTTTATTTGTATAACTCTGTATTTTATCGAATTTCTACAAAGTGATTCCATTTTAAGTATATTTAAAACATTCGGGTTTTATGCGAGTATCGGACTCTTGTTCTGGTGGTTGATAATAACCCCCGTTATCTTTTTTGACTTTTATAATACGGTAGCCGATTGGAATTTTGTTAATTTAAAAAGACTCATATTTTTATTTGCTAATATATTTATGTACACTTGCTTTACCGTGGGTTTAATAATCTCAAAACCAGTAAATGACTAACTTTATAAATACTTTATTACTTTTTGAACAGCTCCCTGCATCCACATCGGCAGAGCGCTACTTGTTGATATATATGATTGCTGTTTTAGTCATTGTTACTTCCTTGGTTATTATCTTTTTCGTGGTTTTTTTAAAGCGGAAAAACAAACTATTATTCGATAAAATAAAGCAACAACAGGCCTTTGAAGCTGAAATTACACAAGCACAAACTGAAACGCAAGAACAAACCTTGAAAAATATTGGTTGGGAATTACACGATAATATTGGTCAGTTATTATCATTCGCAAACATGCAATTAAGCATTTTAAAAATGCAGGTGGACGACGATGTGAAGGAAAAATTTAAAGACACGACTGATGCACTTAAAGATAGTCTATCCGAAGTGCGAGCGCTTTCAAAAACTTTAAATAATGAAGTCGTTTTGAATGTTGGTTTTGAAAAATCTATTACGAATGAGTTGAATCGTTTGAAGAAAATGAAATTCCATTCAGCAGAACTTAAAACCATAGGGGAGCGTATCAGTTTTAAAGATGCTAAACATGAAATTATACTTTTCAGAATTATTCAAGAATTTTTATCAAATTCGGTAAAATATTCCCAAGCAAAAAACATTGATATTACATTAAACTATCAACCTAATAATTTAAAAATTACGGCAAAAGATGATGGTATTGGTTTTATTATGGAAGAAATAGAAAAAGGATCTGGTTTAATTAATATGAAAAGTAGAGCGACCTTAATAAAAGCGGACTTAGAATTAACATCTAAACCTAATGAAGGTGTGAAACTATCCTTAAACTATCCTTTTTAGCGTTAGTGCACGGTGCGAAACATTCTCTCTATTATGTGATGTACTCAAAGTATGTGTGATAGTTTATATTTAAAGAGTTATTCTCGAGTCTCTCTCTATGATTAACCAAAATATTTAAATATTTTTTTAATAATAGTTACTTTCTGGTTATAGGGTGCATAGCGTAAAGAAGGATCTAACCAATTCCCTCTTTTTATAACGGCTTTGTGATGAGAAAAAGTGTCAAACCCATATTTACCATGGTATGCTCCCATGCCACTAGGTCCTACGCCACCAAATGGTAACCTATGGTTTCCAAAATGTATTAAAACATCATTAACCACGCCACCACCAAAACTGTAGGTGCTTAGTATGTGGTCAATAAATTTTTTATCATTTGAAAAGGCATACAAAGCCAACGGTTTCTCGAAACTTGAAATAATGCGGTCTAAATCATTTTCGGTTTCATAGGTTAGAATGGGCAAAATGGGTCCGAAAATTTCATCTTGCATTACTTCACTGTCTAAAGCTGGTTCATCAATTAAAGTAGGGGCTATATAGTTGGTTTTTTCATCTATAGTGCCTCCAAAAACGACATGACAGTCTTTTAACATGTTGGCTAAACGTGAGGTGTTTTTTGTATTTATAATTCTAGGAAAATCTTTGGATTCTTCTGGATTTTTACCATAAAATTGAGTGATTTCAGCCTTTAAAAGTGTAATAAATTCTTGTTTTAGGGCGTGTTTAATTATAATATAATCGGGTGCGATACATGTTTGTCCGCCATTAAAAAATTTACCCCAAACTATGCGTTTTGCTGCTAGTTTTAAGTTCGCCGTGTCATCAATGATACAGGGTGATTTACCGCCTAGTTCTAAAGTAACGGGTGTTAGATGTTTTGCTGCTGCTTCCGCTATTATTTTACCAACAGATACGCTTCCTGTAAAGAAAATATAATCCCATTTTTTTGACAATAACTCTGTCGCTACCTGTACATCACCTTGTATGGATGCGACATAGTTTTCTGGAAAAACAGCTTTTACGATATTTGTTAATAGTTGCGATGTATGTTTGGTGAGTTCACTTGGTTTTAAAATTACCGTATTTCCTGCGGCAATGGCTATAATTAACGGTTCTAAAGCGAGCAGAAATGGGTAGTTCCACGGGGAAATAACCAATACGTTTCCATAGGGCTCTTTATAAATAAAATCTTTGGATGGAAATGTTAATAGAGACGATTTAATCCGTTCTGGTTTTGCCCATTTTTCTAGATTTTTAATAACAAGGTTTAGTTGAGAAAGGACAAGTCCAAATTCACTAATAAAACTTTCAAACTCCGACTTTTTGAAATCCTTATACAAAGCATCATAAACAGCTTGTTCTTTTGAAAGAACCACTTCTTTTAAGGCTTTCAAATAAACCAATCGGTCTGCAATTGGTTTTGTTTTTTGTGATTTAAAAAATGTTTGTTGAGAATAAAGAATGTTGCTAATGCTATCCAAAATGTTTTTTCATAAAGATATGAAATTAACCGTTGCAAGCATCCCAAATAGGATCTATAGGTAGTGGAGCAGTAACATGTACAGTTTCTAGCTTTACCGGATGCATAAAAGTGATGTGTCTAGCGTGTAAATGAATACTAGCATCTTTGTTACTTCTATCAAATCCGTACTTTAAATCGCCTTTTATAGGGCAACCAATTGTTGATAATTGCGAACGAATTTGATGGTGTCTACCAGTCTCTAAATTGACTTCAAGTAGCATGTAGTTGTCTAAGTTCTTTACTGTTTTATAGTGAAGAATGGCTTTTTTACTGCCGGGAACTTCTTTGGAATATGCTGTCGATTTGTTGTTTTTCGGATTTTTCTTCAGCCAATTAACCAAAGTGTCATTAATTTTTGGAGGTGTATTTTTTACAATGGCCCAATATGTTTTATCAATATCTTTTGAAACAAACAAGGCATTTAACCTTGGGAGTACTTTACTGGTTTTGGCAAAAATAACAAGGCCTGTAGTAGGGCGGTCTAAACGGTGAACAACACCTAAATATACATTGTTTGGTTTATTATACTTTTCCTTTATATAGTCTTTAACAACATCGCTTAGAGGCTTATCCCCAGTTTTATCGCCTTGAACAATATCACCAGCACGTTTGTTTACGATAATGATATGGTTGTCTTCAAACAGAACCTGAAGGTTATTTTTATTAGATAGTATTTTTTCTGCCACTGATATTCAAATATTATTTTTGTCTACTGTCTACTGTCTACTTAATACTGCTCATTATCATTTGGGAAATCTACTGCTTTTACATCATCAACATATTGAGAAATGGCATTAGTCATATCTTCATATAAATTCATATAACGGCGTAAAAAACGTGGGTGAAATTCGTGAGTCATGCCTAACATATCATGTAAAACAAGTACTTGGCCGTCAACGCCATTACCAGCACCTATACCAATAATAGGGATACTAACACTTTCGGCAACTTGTTTAGCGAGTTTGGCAGGGATTTTTTCTAAAACAATCGCAAAACAACCAATACGCTCAAGCAATTTGGCGTCTTCAATTAAATCGGCTGCTTCTTGTTCTTCTTTAGCACGTACCGTATAGGTTCCAAATTTGTAAATAGATTGAGGCGTTAAACCTAAATGGCCCATAACTGGAATTCCAGCATTTAAAATACGTTTAATGGACTCTTTAACTTCTTTACCACCTTCTAGTTTAACAGCATGTCCGCCACTTTCCTTCATAATTCTAATGGCAGAGCGCAAGGCTTCTTTTGGGTCACTTTGATAGCTTCCAAAAGGTAAATCTACCACAACCAACGCACGGTCTATTGCACGAATTACTGAAGATGCATGATAAATCATTTGGTCTAAAGTAATAGGTAATGTGGTTTCGTGTCCAGCCATAACATTACTTGCTGAATCACCAACCAAAATAACATCGATACCTGCTCCATCTACTATTTTAGCCATGGTATAATCATAAGCTGTAAGCATAGATATTTTTTCACCACGGGCCTTCATATCGACCAAGGTTTTTACGGTAATGCGTTTGTACTCTTTTTTTGCTGTAGACATGGTATTTTATTTGATAGGTTGTAAAAGTAATAAATTAAAGTGTTATGTACTTATGAAAACGGTGTTTGTACGCTTGATTATGATTAAAACTTAGCAATCTGAAATATGAACGCCAACTGCTAAACCACCCTCAGAGGTTTCTTTATACTTTGTGTTCATATCTTTAGCGGTTTCCCACATGGTAGAAACGACTTTATCCAACGGAACTTTTACGTTTTTAGGGTCTGTATCCAAAGCCATTTCAGCAGCGTTTATGGCTTTTATGGCACCCATAGCATTCCGTTCTATACAAGGAATTTGAACCAAACCACCAATTGGGTCGCAGGTTAAACCTAGATGGTGTTCCATGGCTATTTCGGCAGCAACCAATACCTGTTCGTGCGTACCACCCATAAGTTCACAAAGAGCAGCAGCGGCCATGGCTGATGATACGCCAATTTCTGCTTGACAACCGCCCATAGCAGCACTTATAGTAGCGCCTTTTTTGAAAATACTTCCAATTTCTCCTGCAACTAATAGAAATTGTTTGATGTGACTAAAATCGGCTTCATGGTTTTCAATTACCATATAATACATTAAAACAGAAGGTATAACGCCTGCACTTCCATTAGTTGGTGCCGTAACAACGCGACCTAAAGAAGCATTCACTTCGTTAACAGATAAAGCAAAACAGCTTACCCATTTTAAAATTTGCCTGAATTTAACATCAGTTTTCCGAATGGTTTCAAGCCATTCTTGAGGTGAGTTGTATGGTAATTCACCTTTTAAGGTTTGGTAGGTATCAAATGCGCGTCGTCTCACATTTAAGCCTCCAGGTAAATTTCCTTCGGTATGGCAGCCAATGTAAATGCATTCCAACATGGTATCCCAAATACGTTGAAGCTCAAAATCGATGGTTTCAATGGAACGGATTGATTTTTCGTTTTCTAGTACAACTTCTGAAATAGGTTTGTTTAATTGGTTACAAAATTTTAGTAAATCATTGCCAGTTTCAACTGGGTAAGGAAAGGTACAGTTGAAAATAATTTTATTTGCTTTTGAATTTTTTCGTTCTTCTTGAACCACAAAACCGCCTCCTATCGAGTAGTAGGTAGATTTCGATTTTCTACCTTTTATAGTGGCTGAAAATTGGATGCCATTAGAATGAAAGGGCAAGAATTTTCTATTGAAAACAATATCGGTTTCTGGATTAAATGGTAATTCTTTTTCATTATTGAAAAGAATGGTTTTGTTACTTTTTATTTCGGAAATGATGGATGCAATGGTTTCTGTTGGTATGGTTTCTGGGTTTGCGCCTGTTAAACCCAACATAATAGCATAATCTGTGGCATGGCCTTTACCTGTTAAGGATAAAGAGCCATAAAGGTCTATGGATATTTTTTCGACCTCATTAAATTTTTGAGCCTCTTTTAGTTCTTTTATCCAGCGTTCGGCTGCACGCCAAGGTCCAAGAGTGTGAGAGCTCGAAGGGCCAACACCAATTTTTAACATATCGAAAACAGAAATACATTCCATGTGGCTAATTCTTTTTACACAAATATAGAAGACTTGGTTGGGTATAAGTCTTAAAAAGGCTAATAAATTATTAAGCGGCGAACGGTTGCGCAAGGGATTGAACGGCCTGTTTGAGCTCCCCGACGCAGGAGGGAGCGAGTAGTGAAAGCCCGACCCGACAGGGATGCGCCATTAAAAATGACAAATGATTAAAATTTTGTAAAGATGAAGCGCAACTGCTAAGCATGTTTGTGACTGAATAGGAGAGGGAGGTGACACTGTGTCAGTATTTCTTTATTGGCATAATCATTGACTTTAAGCTACCGAGATTAAAAATGAATTTTCAACACAAATTAAAAAATATATTATGAGTAAAATTATTGGAATCGATTTAGGAACAACCAATTCTTGCGTTTCTGTTATGGAAGGTAACGAACCAGTTGTAATCCCAAACGCAGAAGGTAAAAGAACAACGCCATCGGTTATTGCATTTGTTGAAGGCGGCGAGATTAAAGTTGGTGACCCAGCTAAAAGACAAGCAGTAACAAACCCTACAAAAACAGTTTATTCTATTAAACGTTTTATGGGTAATAGATTCTCTGAATCTAGTAAAGAAGCAGGTCGTGTACCTTATAAAGTAGTTAAAGGAGATAATGATACACCTCGTGTAGATATTGACGGACGTTTATATACGCCTCAAGAATTATCGGCTATGATTCTTCAAAAAATGAAGAAAACTGCTGAAGATTATTTAGGAGTTACAGTTACTGAAGCGGTTATTACGGTACCTGCTTACTTTAACGATAGTCAACGTCAAGCTACTAAAGAAGCTGGTGAAATTGCAGGTTTAAAAGTACGTCGTATTATTAACGAACCAACTGCAGCTGCATTAGCTTACGGTTTAGACAAAAAAGGAATTGATCAAAAAATTGTTGTTTTTGACTTTGGTGGAGGAACACATGATGTATCTATCTTAGAATTAGGAGACGGTGTATTTGAAGTATTATCTACTGATGGTGATACACATTTAGGTGGTGATGATGTTGATGAAAAAATCATCAATTGGTTAGCTGATGAGTTTAATGCTGAAGAAGGTATGGACTTACGTAAAGACCCAATGTCATTACAACGTTTAAAAGAAGCTGCTGAAAAAGCGAAGATTGAATTATCATCTTCTGCACAAACAGAAATTAACTTACCATATATTACTGCAACTGCTAGTGGACCAAAACACTTAGTACGTTCATTAACAAAAGCTAAATTCGAGCAATTAATTGACGATTTAGTAAAACGTACTATCGCACCTTGTGAGTCTGCTTTAAAAGCAGCAGGTTTAAGCAAAAGTGATATTGATGAAGTTATTTTAGTAGGTGGTTCTACACGTATTCCAGCGGTACAAGCTGCAGTAGAGAAATTCTTTGGAAAAACACCAAGTAAAGGTGTAAACCCTGATGAAGTAGTATCTTTAGGAGCAGGTATCCAAGGTGGTGTATTATCTGGTGATGTTAAGGATGTATTGTTATTAGACGTTACTCCATTATCATTAGGTATTGAAACTATGGGTAATGTAATGACGAAGCTTATTGAAGCAAATACTACGATTCCTACTAAGAAATCACAAGTATTCTCAACAGCTGCTGATAACCAACCATCTGTAGAAATTCACGTTTTACAAGGTGAAAGAGCAATGGCTGCTGATAACAAAACAATTGGTCGTTTTCACTTAGATGGTATTCCACCAGCAAGAAGAGGAACACCTCAAATTGAAGTAACGTTTGATATTGATGCCAATGGTATTATACACGTAACAGCTGGAGATAAAGCGACAGGTAAAACTCAAGATATTCGTATTGAAGCATCTTCTGGTTTAACTGAAGAAGAAATCCAAAAAATGAAAGCAGATGCTGAAGCAAATGCAGAATCTGATGCTAAAGCAAGAGAAACTGCTGAAAAATTAAATGCTGCTGATGCTATGATTTTCCAAACTGAAAGTCAATTAGCTGAATTTGGTGATAAATTATCTGATGATAAAAAACAACCAATTGAAGAAGCGCTTGCTGAATTAAAAACAGCTTTTGAAACTAAAGATTTAGCGGTAATAGACCCTGCTTTAGAGAAAATTAACGAAGCTTGGAAAGTTGCTAGTGAAGAAATGTACAAAGCACAAGCTGAAGGACAACAAGGTGGTGGACAACCAGGACCTGATGCTGCAAGTCAAAATGGACAAGCAGAATCTAGCGATGTTGAAGATGTAGATTTCGAAGAAGTGAAGTAATTAGGTTTATACTAACTTAATTTTATATAATAAAAACGCAATCATTTAATTATGGTTGCGTTTTTTTAGGTTAAAAACCGTACTAGAAATACTAATAGAAATTTTATCATATAATATTACCTTGAGGGTCAATTTTTAAAGATTTTGTTTCGCCATTTCTTGCAATATTCAATTTATAAAACTTTTTGGATACGCCTTTATCTGAATAATTAACTACGTAAACGTTGGATTGAATAATAAAACCATAATGTGTTTTAGTAATGGTGTTTCTTACTTCGAATGGTAATTTTACGTTTTTAAACCTTTCAGTTGTTCTAACTATTTTTCCATTAGCATCATAAGTCGCCATGATTGTGCCTTTATAAGCTTTGGCCTCTTTAAAAGTAACAGAGTAGAATTCAGTACCTGCTTTGTATGCAGGATCTTCTTTTATATTGTATTCTGCTACTTGACTTTCTAAATAGTCTATACGTTTTGACATATCTGCTTCGAATACCGTATTAATGTAGGAGGCATTTGTAGATGTAAGGGCTTCTACTTTAGTTGAAAAACTATCAGGTTCGAATGCTGCTTGTGGGTACATAAGGGTGGTAAACCCTAAAAAAAAGATACCAATTAAAATTTTTTTCATGATATTAGAATTAAATTAAACAAAGTGTAGCTTAAAACTAATTGCTATGGAGGGAATTATTTTGTAACAATGTACTTGTACTTAATTACAACATAAAAGTAGTAATTACAATAAAGAGGCGATGCTACCTAGGTAGCATCGCCTCTTTATTTAACATATTTTATGATTTTAATTTTTCAGTTTGTCCAATAGCAAGCTCATATTAATAATTTCAAGTTGCTTATTTTCAATTTTTAAAATACCCGCTTCTTTAAATTGTTGAATGGTTCTATTTAAAACAGCTCGTGTTGTTCCAATTAATTGTGCTAATTCTTTATGTGGCAAGTCGTTTATTAATTCTATCTTTTTCGAACTTTCGTTGGTGTAGTCTAGCAGTAATCTTGCCAATCGGGTAGAGGTGTCATCTAGGTTAGAGCTGGCAACGAAGGTTTCTAAAAATGTCATTTTAACTATAATGTATTGCAATAAACTAATGTAAAAACTAGGATTTACCTGCATCCATTTTTTTAGTGTTTCTATAGGAATACTTATAACCTCAGTCGTGTCTAAAGTTTCATAATATACGGTACGTTGTGGTAGGTTGAAGATCGTGTACACATCGAAAACGTCATGTTTTGCTAATAAGAAAAGCGTTATTTTTCGATCTTTATTGTGATTAAAATGGTACACTTTAAGCCGTCCCGAAATAATAAAATGGAATTTATAACTTGTTTTGTCAGTATCCAAAAAGCAAGTTTTTTTAGGCCAATTTTTAAATGAAAAATCTTTAATTAAATGTTTTAAATCTACATTTTTAAATAAAGGGTTTTCAGAAAGTTTGGATAGGCAATATTCTTCATGATTTTCCGCCATTGCTCCTGTTTTTAAAGGTTATTAGAGAAATGATGTAGAGAGTGCTAGCGAAAAGTTAGTAAGGAAGTTTAAAAGTAGGAATATTATTGGTAAAATGCTAATTTTTAATAGTTTAATGATTATTTTGGAAGATGAAATTAAATCATTCATTTTGTTTTTTCTTCTGGAATACTGCTAATTAAGTATTTGTTATAGTAATTTTACTATGCATGCATAATATTTTGTTATATTTGTAAAAATCAATAGAAACATGGAAACCAAACTAACTCAACTTTTAAAAATAAAACATCCCATTATACAAGCACCTATGTTTTTGGTATCTAATACAGCCATGGTGATTGAAGGGATGAAAGAGGGGATAGCAGGTTGCATTCCAGCTTTAAATTATAGAAGTTTGGAAGCGTTAAAAGCAGCCATTACGGAGCTTAAAGCAGCTAAGGTAGAAGGAGGGTCTTTTGGTTTTAATCTTATTGTAAATAAATCGAATATCAAATATAAAGAGCAGTTACGTGTTATTTGTGAAGAAGGTTGCGATTTTATAATTACGTCTTTAGGAAGTCCTGAAGAAACTATTAATCAAGCCCATCAAGTAGGTATTAAGGTGTTTTGTGATGTGGTCGATTTAAAATTTGCACAAAAAGTGGAAGCTTTAGGGGCCGATGCTATTATAGCTGTAAATAACCAAGCAGGAGGTCACAGAGGAAATTTGTCGCCTAAAGATCTCATAGTCGAGCTAGTTTCTAATTGTAATATTCCTGTTATTTCTGCAGGTGGTGTGGGCTGTAAGGCAGATATTGATGCCATGTTAAGTTATGGCGCCGATGGTGTTTCAGTAGGAAGTCCTTTTATAGCATCCACTGAAGCTAATGTAACAGATGAATACAAACAGGCCTGTGTAGAATATGGCGCTGATGATATTATTATGACCGAGCGTATTTCTGGTACCCCATGTACCGTTATAAATACACCCTACGTTAAAAAAATAGGCACAAGTGCAACTTGGATAGAATCTGTATTAAATAAGCATAAAAAGTTGAAAAAATGGGTGAAAATGGTTCGTTTTTCAATAGGAATGAATGCAACTAAAAATGCTGCTACCAAAGCCACTTATAAAACGGTTTGGGTTGCTGGACCCAGTATAGAACATACCCATGCGGTTTTACCTGTAAAAGAGATTATTAAGGGTTTAGTAGAGTAATATTAATGCACTAAAGCCGTCTTTTTCTGTTTTTTATTTCCAACAAATAGACATAATGTGGTGCTCATTGTAAACCCTCCTAAGGAGCTAGCAATGGCTTCACCTGTATCCCAATAATAATAGCCTTCTTTATCTTTTCTAAGGCTGTCATAAAGTTCTTTTGATACACCTGCAAACACAGAAGTTCCTAGGCTATACCAAAAGGCTTTTTTCTTGTTTTTAGTAGTTCTGTAAACAATGGAATAAGTAGTTGCAGAAATTATGGCACCAGCGGCTAAGTGTAATTTGTCATCGGCAGATATTAATTGTCCGAAACTGACATTAGAACTTAAAAAGCAAACAATTACTGTGGCCGTTGTAAATTTCATTAGATCTAAATTTTGTTGACTTATTAATTTAAGACTTAAAATACTGAATTTGTTATATATTCGTTTTTTTTAATATTTATACGATTAAGTGAACTTATTAATACTTCGTAAGTGTTATTAGTTCTTATTTAGAAGTTAATTAGAATACATTTAATGAAGAATAGAAAATTAGGAGGTGCTGGTTTTAGTGTTAGTGAAGTAGGTTTGGGGTGTTGGCAATTAGGTGCCGATTGGGGTAAAGACATGTCAAAAGAAACTGCTTTTAGTATATTAAATGAAGCGGTAAAAAACGGCATTACGTTTTTTGATACGGCCGATGTATATGGAAATGGTAAAAGCGAAAGCCTTATAGGTGATTTTTTAAAAACCTGTGATGTTCCTATTCGTGTTGCCACAAAATTTGGAAGAGCAGGAGATGCTTATCCAGATAAATACTCAAAAGATACTTTAAGAAAATCGGTTGAAGGCTCTTTGCAGCGTTTAGGAGTAAACTCCATAGATTTACTTCAGCTTCATTGTATTCCAATACATTATTTAAAAGAAGGGCAAATTTTCGACTGGCTTCGTGAGTTGCAGCAAGAAGGACTTATAGAGCATTTTGGAGCTAGTGTTGAAACTGTTGAGGAAGGCTTAATCTGTTTAGAACAAAAAGGGCTACTGTCATTGCAAGTCATTTTTAATGTTTTCAGACAAAAACTAGTAACGGAATTATTTCCGCAAGCGGAAGCAAAAGGTGTTGGTATTATTGTAAGGTTACCTTTAGCAAGTGGGTTACTTACAGGAAAATTTAATAGTAGCACTAGTTTTTCAGAAAACGATCATAGAAATTATAATCGAAACGGAGAAGCTTTTAATGTAGGCGAAACTTTTGCAGGCTTACCATTTGAAAAAGGTTTAGAATTTGTTGACAGTATTAAAAACAATATAATACCAGATAATTTAGCAATGGTACAACTGGCTTTACGATGGATATTAGACCACCAAGCGGTTAGTACCATTATACCCGGAGCAAGTTCCGTAAATCAAGTTATAGGTAATGCTGAGGTTTCAGGTATCGAAGCCCTATCTAAAGAAACACATACAGCATTAATTAACGTGTATGAAGAACAAATTAAGCCACATATTCGGGGCGGTTACTAATCCTATTATTTGGATTTCTTTTTATTAAAATACCAAAATAAAAATAATGCTAAGATAACGAGCGTACAAAGTGTTAATGAAAATTTTACAATTGTAATGATGCTAGCAAATAGGTTGGTATTACTTGTCGTCCCTATAGTTTTAGAATAATTTTCAGGAATGTAAATTTGGTATGAGGTGGTTTGGTCTATTTTTTTAACATCTTGAATGTACTGTTTATATTCACTTTTGGTGATGTGATCTTTTTGGCTTTTTAAATAGTAATGTAGGTCTATTATTTTTTGTTTTCTATCATATTTTACTTTCCATTCATAATAAAATCCAGGTGAGTTAACAAATAGGTTGTCGTTTTCAATTCCCCAATCTGTCGGGAGGTTAATTTTAATTTGATGTTCTCGAATAATAGGATATGCAATAGCCAATTCAGAGACTCTTTTATCATTAGTGGGTATGTACAAAGAGTTTAGTAAACTACTAGGGGTGAAGGTTGCAGAAATATAATTTTCTTTTTCAACCATAGGAGCCCAAATACTATCTAATTTGTATTCTTCGTATACCTTGAAAATGTTACTGTTTAAGTTGTCTTCAAATCGTGGCGATTTTAAAGACGTTACATTGTAATAATAATTAGAGTAGAATTTTTCATATTCCTTTTCAATAGAATTAATACTGTTGGTTTTGAAATAGTATCGCATTTCATCTGCTTCACCTTCATAATAAGTTGAAACTACGTTTAAAGAAGCTCCTTTTCCAATTTCGTCTATAGTGTATTCTTCAAGAATCTTAATTTTATTTTCAGAGTACGGCTTAATTTCATCAAAAGAGTCGTTGTTCTTTTTAAGGACCAATCCAAATCTATAATCAGGAAAGTAGGTGCTATCATGTTCACCACCTTGATTTGTAATTGTTGGGTCGTACCAATGTGAAGTTCCATCTTCTACTTTTACAACACAATGGTCAAACAGTTTAGGCGAGGGTAATAATTCTTTAATACTTTGCTTTAGTGAGGTATTTACAAACATAGGGTATGCTTCAATATTCATTTTATTAAGCATCGTTGTCATTAATAAACTTTTGTCTTTGCAATCGCCAAATCGCTGTTTAAAAACCTGATTTGGCGTAAAAGGTTTGTAGCTTCCTATGCCAGATTCTAGTCCTAAATATCTAATTTCATTTTGTACAAAATTTAAGGTAGATTTTATTTTTTCACCATTTGTGCTAGAATTTGAATTTATCTCATCAATTTTTGCCTGCAATTCAGTGCCTATAGGTTCATTAATTTTATAAACATCTAAACCCCAATTCACCACCTCTTTCCATGTTTTAAATTCGGTTACAGAAACCGATTCATAAATTAATTTCCAAACAGGCGTGTTTTCTTCATAATCTAACTTTGTTGTATTACGAGATACCCAATTGTATTTTATAAGATTATTTACTTTAGAAATTGTTGGCTCTACGGAACTATTGAATCCCTTATGTTTTAATTCGTTTTGTGATAGAAGGGTGATGTTTATTTTTCCATAAGATTCCATGTCATTCAAATAAAAATGACTTGAAAATATGTTTTTGTGTATGGGGTTAAAGCCAATAATGGAGTAGGAGTAATCAATAACATCATCTGTTCTTACGTCAGAAATATTCATGACTGCAGATAATGAACCATCATATAAGTGGTTTTCGGCATTTAATTCACGCCTCATTACTTGAATGTCAGAAATAACCAATTTGTCTATAATTTGATTATTTCTGATAATATTTATTTTGTGGAATTTTAATTTTTGATAGCTAGGGTCATAACTCACATTAATGGTTGAAGCATTTTGAATACCAACATTATCTGTAACTTTAGTTGTAAGTCTGTTAAAAACAATCTGTTTAGGAATGTTTATTTGAGTATCGAATAGTAGAATATGTGTGCCAGCTGTTACATCATTTATATCTATTTCAGATTTGGAAAAATTTACAACATCTAACCATAAAGGCTCTTTTTCCTTAACTACTTGTGCATATATTTTTGAATGAAAACAGAAAATAATAATTAAACAGGTACATATGCTTCTCATAGATTGTAGTATTTTATCGAGATAAATGTAATTTTTTGTAATTTACTTACAAACTTAATATGATGAAAATCATTTTTATTCGTTTAATACAAAATATAACTATCGTGTACTAGAAGCCCTCAAAGACACGATTCTTAATAGCGGGCCATTCTTCTTTTAAAATGCCATAACAACAAGTGCTTCGTTTAAAACCGTCTAGCATCAGTGTGTCTTTTCGTAAAACACCTTCCAATTTAGCCTCTAGTTTTTCAATGGCTTTTCTTGATTTTATATTACGTTCATCAACTCGAAATTCCACTTTATCAAAATTTAAAGTTTCAAAGGCATATTGTAGCATTAAAAATTTTATGTGTTTGTTAAGTCCACTTCCTTGAAATTCATTGCCTATCCATGTCCAACCAATATGAAGTACTTTGTTTTTCCAATTAACCAGTCCGAAACGGGTAGAACCAGCATATGTATTGGTTTTTTTATCAAAAATGATGAAAGGTATGGCTGTTTTACGTTTATATCTATCAACAGCGTTTTCTACATAGGTTTTTAAATCGTTTGGGGTGTCAATTTTACTAGGGGAGTAGAAAACCAAATCAGGTTGTTTTGCAACCTCTAACAGGTGTTTGTAATTGTCTAAATCTAAAATGGATAGCTTAACGCGTTGGTTTTCTAAGGGTAATGTAAGCATATGGATATTGTGTTTTTATTTAAAGAGTCCTTTTAATTGAAACTAATTTTTTATAGTGTTTCACTACGTATTTTGTACTTTTACAAGCACGATTAAAAATACACTATTTTATGGCATTAACTAAAGAAAAGGTATTGGAACAAGCCAATGCTACTTGTAAAAACACCTTAATGGAAACTTTACAAATAGAGATTGTAGATTATGGTGACGATTTTTTAGTAGCACGCATGCCTGTTAATTCAAGAGTACACCAACCCGATGGTGTGCTGCATGGAGGAGCAACGGCAGCCTTAGCAGAAAGCGTTGGTAGTTTTGCATCACATATTTTTATTGATACCGAGACGTTTTTTGTAAGAGGTATAGAAATTACTGCAAACCATTTAAAAAGTGTTAAAGAGGGGTTTGTATATGCAAAAGCAACCTTTATTCATAAAGGGAAAACAACACAATTACTAGATATCAAAGTAACCGACGAAGCCAATAATTTAATATCAGTTTGCAAACTAACTACTATTTCGTTGCCAAAAAAGAATTAATTAATGACTTTGGAAGATTTTTTTACACGTATTGAAAACCAATACCATAACCAATTACCATTTACTGTTTATAGAAAACCTCGAGAAAGTAAATTAAACGCTTTACTTCAGTCTACCAATCAATTACATATTGTGAATGATTTTACTGAAAAAGGGTTTGTTTTCGCACCCTTTGATGATGTTGATAAGGCCGTTTTAATCCCTTTTGATGGTGCTGAATTTATTTCTTTAATTGCTGAAACACCTCAGAATATTGAAACTTCTAGAAAAGATGGTATTCCAAATGAAAATGAAAAACAGCATCACATAAAACTAGTATCGAAAGCCGTAGAAGCCATTAAAGAAGGTGCTTTTAAAAAAGTAGTACTATCAAGAAATGAGGAGGTTGTAATTGAAGAAAATAACCCTATTTCTATATTTAAAAAACTTTTAAGTACTTACAATTCTGCTTTTAATTATTGTTGGTACCACCCGCAAGTAGGTTTGTGGTTGGGTGCAACACCAGAAACACTTATAAAAATTGAAGGCAATCGTTTTTCCATCATGGCACTTGCTGGGACGCAGGTTTACAAAGGTCATTTAGATGTAGTTTGGAAAGATAAAGAAATACAGGAGCAAAAATTTGTAACCGATTTTATTGTTGATAGTTTGAAACCTTCGGTTGAAAGTTTGAATGTATCGGAAACGGAGACAGTGAAAGCCGGTAATTTGGTGCATTTAAAAACGATGGTTTCGGCACGATTAAAATCTGATTCTACTTTGAAAGATGTTATTTCAACGATACATCCAACACCGGCCGTTTGTGGTGTGCCAAAGGAAGCAGCGAAGCAATTCATTTTAAATAATGAAGCCTATAATCGTGAGTTTTATACAGGGTTTTTAGGTGAATTAAATTTTGAAACTACTACGGCACCGCGTTCTGGCAGACGAAATATTGAGAATAGAGCATACGCAATCACCAAAAAAAGTACGCAATTGTATGTTAATTTACGCTGCATGCAATTAAAGGAAAATACAGCTATTTTATACGTAGGAGGCGGTATTACAGCCCATTCGAAGTCTGAAAGTGAATGGAACGAAACAGTGTCCAAATCTTTAATAATTAAAAATATACTGTAATTAGCTTATTTTAAGCCCTATTTATTACATTTACATATAGATTTCAATTTTATGATTTACCCAAAAATTCCTCTCGCACAAACCGTTATTGAGCTTTTTAAAGCAAAAGGCATTAAACATATTATTATTTCACCGGGTAGTAGAAATGCACCTTTAACCATCGGTTTTACTAATAATCCGTTTTTTACGTGTTACAGCATTGTAGACGAGCGCTGTGCTGCATTTTTTGCTTTGGGTATTGCCCAACAGCTAAAAGTACCTACGGCGGTAGTGTGTACATCGGGGAGTGCTTTGGTAAACTACTATCCAGCAGTTACAGAGGCTTTTTTTAGCGATATCCCATTGGTGGTCGTATCTGCCGATAGGCCAAAACATTTAATTGGTATTGGCGATGGGCAAACTATCAATCAAAAAAATATATTCGATAACCATATCTTGTATTCTGTTAATTTGAAACTGGATATTAAAGATGAAAATAACATTCCTGAAAACGAAGAATTGCCTATGCTAAAAAACTTAGAAGGCAAGTTAGAACGTTTTTTAGGTTTGCAGAAGGACATCCAAACACATAATGAAGAAGAAATTAATGAAGCTTTAAATTTTGCATTGGTAAAAAAAGGACCGGTACACATTAACATTCCTTTTGATGAACCACTTTATGAAACGGTTGAAAAATTAAGGGTGAACCCGAAAGCTAAGAAACCAGCGGTTAAAACAAAGACTATTGAAGACTATGTGCTTAACGAGTGTTTGGAAGATTGGAATTCGGCATCAAAGAAAATGATACTTGTTGGGGTAAACCAGCCTAATGCGATAGAGCAAAAGTGGTTAAATGAATTGGCGGAAGATGATAGTGTGATTGTGTTTACAGAAACAACGTCTAATTTATATCACGAAAGTTTTTTCCCTTCTATAGATCAAATAATTTCTCCTTTAACTGAAGAAGAAAAAAAGGCATTGCAACCAGAGATTTTATTAACCTTTGGAGGTTTAATAGTGTCTAAAAAAATAAAAACGGTATTAAGAAAATTTCAACCTAAATACCATTGGCATATCGATGAAAAAATGGCGAACGACACGTTTTTCTGTTTAAGTAATCATATTGATGTAACGCCTAATCAGTTTTTCTCGGCCTTTTTACCGAAAATAACGCATTATGTAAAAAGTAATTACCATGCCAATTGGAATGCTGTAAAAAATAGCCGTTTAAAAAAGCATGACGAGTATTTAAAAACCATTCCTTTTTCCGATTTAAAAGTGTTCGATATTTTGTTTAAAAACATACCGAACGAGCATATTTTGCAAATAGGGAACAGTTCGGCCATTCGTTACTCGCAGTTATTCAATATCAACAAAAACAACACGATATTTTGTAATAGAGGTACAAGTGGTATAGATGGTAGTACATCTACCGCCATTGGTTGTGCAGTGGTGAACGAGAAACCAACCACTTTAATTACGGGCGATTTAAGCTTTTTATACGATAGTAATGGACTTTGGAATAATTACATTCCTAGTAATTTCAGAATTATTGTTATTAATAACCAGGGTGGAGGTATTTTTAGAATTCTTCCTGGGCATAAAAACACCAAGAATTTTGAGACTTATTTTGAAACCAGCCACAATTTAGATGCTAGACATTTATGTAGAATGTATGGTATTACTTATAAAAGTATTTCAAAAGAAAAACCGTTGGAATACTCTCTAAAAGAGTTTTTTATGGAAGATGAGCGTCCAAAACTGTTGGAAATTTTTACACCAAAAGATGTTAATGATGAAGTATTACTTCAATATTTCGAGTATTTAAAATAAAATACTTTGCAAGTTTCTTTTTTATGGTGTCGAAAAAATAGTTATCTTTAAAACGGTTATCAATTTAGATATTTTATAAACACATTAAAACAAAAATTTATTATGAGTAAACGTGATGAACTAATTGCAAAATATGCTGCCGATTTAAAAGATAAGTGTGGTGTAACAGCAGATATGGATTTATTAACTAAAGTTACAATTGGTTGTGGTCCATCTATTTACAATGCAGATGCTGCAACGGTTTCAGGATCGGATGCTGGAGAATTAGCAACTGTTAAAAATAATTTCTTAATTAAAAAATTAGGATTAAAGGATAGTGCTGATTTAGATAAAGGTATTGACGCAGTGATAGAGCAATATGGTAAATCGAATCGTAATAAATACAGAGCGGTTGTTTATTATTTATTAACGAAACATTTCAAGAAAGAATCTGTTTATTAATTTAAACAAACTTTATATATACAGAGCGTTGCAATTTTAATTGCGACGCTTTTTTTTTTGAAATTACCATTACAAACGAACCAACTACTAGGTGTTGTGCTTTTTTATAGCAAATGGACCCGCGTTAGGGAGTGTACTGGAAAGCCCACAGCGACGCAGGAGCGAGGACTTGTAAGGAAACGCCCGACCCGATAGGGGAACGCCCAATACATTTATTTAAAAATTATGATGAATATTGTTACCTTTGCGGCATGATAAGAATTGGTGAAGTTAATACATTAGAAATACTACGCGAAACCGACCACGGTGCGTATTTGGTAGACACAGAAGATAACGAAGTTTTATTACCAAATAGGTATGTGCCAACGGCGTTTAAAATTTACGATAAATTAGAGGTTTTTGTTTATTTAGATAACGAAGAACGCCCAGTGGCAACTACAGATATGCCACATATTAAAGTGGGTGAGTTTGCTTTGTTGCGTTGTAATGCCGTGACCGAATATGGCGCGTTTTTAGACTGGGGTTTAGTAAAGGAATTATTTTGTCCGTTTAAAGAGCAAGCCTTCAAAATGAAGCCTAAAGGTTGGTATTTAGTGTATTGCTATTTGGATGAAAAAACAGGCCGATTGGCTGCTTCTAGTAAAACCAATAGTTTTTTAGATAATAAGGAGCTTACTGTGAGCCAGTTTGATGAGGTTGATATTATTGTATCGCATCCATCGGACATTGGAATGAACGTTATTGTAAACAAAGCCCATATGGGATTAATTTACAACGACCAGATTTTTACCGATTTAAGTGTTGGCGATAAGTTGAAAGGTATTGTAAAGAAGGTGCGTCCAGGAAATAAATTAGATATTTCGTTGGGGCAAATAGGTTATAGAAATATAGAGCCGAATGCAGAACGTATTATGCACGAACTTCATGATAATAGTGGGTTTTTAAACCTGACCGATAAATCGGATCCAGAGGTTATAAAAGACGTACTTCAAATGAGTAAAAAGAACTTTAAGAAGGCTGTAGGTACTTTATATAAGCAGAAACAAATTGAGATTAAACCAGACGGTATTTACTTAGTTTAAAATATGATTCATCAAGATACCATAGTCGCTTTAGCAACTCCATCTGGTGCGGGTGCTATTGCTGTGATACGTTTGTCTGGAAAAGATGCCATTTCTATTGCAGATGGTAGTTTTAAGTCCATAAAAAGTAAAAAGACACTTAGTAACCAAAAAACACATACTATTCATTTAGGGCATGTTATTGATGGAAATAAAACCATTGATGAGGTGTTGGTTTCAGTATTTAAAAATCCGAACTCTTATACGGGTGAAGATGTGGTTGAGGTGTCGTGCCATGGTTCTAATTACATTCAACAGGAAATTATACAATTATTTCTAAGGAAGGGTTGCCGTATGGCCACGGCAGGAGAGTTTACTTTACGTGCCTTTTTAAATGGTAAATTAGATTTAAGTCAAGCTGAAGCAGTTGCCGATTTAATTTCATCGGATAACGAAGCATCGCACCAAATAGCGATGCAACAAATGCGTGGTGGTTTTTCATCTGAAATAGCAAAATTACGTGAGGAACTTCTAAATTTCGCTTCGTTAATAGAATTGGAATTAGACTTTGCGGAAGAAGATGTTGAGTTTGCAGATAGAACCCAATTTAAAGATTTAGTAGAACGCATCAGTTTTGTTTTAAAACGTTTGATAGACTCCTTTGCGGTTGGTAACGTTATTAAAAATGGTATTCCGGTAGCGATTGTAGGAGAGCCTAATGTTGGAAAATCGACGCTTCTAAATGCGCTTTTAAATGAAGAACGCGCCATTGTTTCGGAAATAGCAGGAACTACAAGAGATACTATTGAAGATGAAATTTCAATTGGTGGTATTGGTTTCCGGTTTATTGATACAGCAGGTATTCGTGAAACGAAAGATGTGGTTGAAAGCATAGGTATTAAAAAAACTTTTGAAAAAATAGACCAAGCACAGGTAGTTGTTTTTCTTGCCGATAGTTTGAATTTCAAGGAGGATGTGTTTATTAACTCCTTTAAAATTGAAATTGAAAAAATTAAAAACAAGTACCCTTTAAAACCTTTGCTAATTGTCGCAAATAAGGTTGATAAATTAGATGCCAATCAGATTGAATCTATTAAAAAGGAGATTCCTCAAATTCACTTTCTGTCTGCCAAAAAAAGTATTGGGGTCGACGAACTGAAAGATAAACTTCTAAGTTTTGTAAATACTGGTGCATTAAGAAATAACGATACCATAGTCACAAATTCAAGACATTACGATTCCTTATTAAAAGCATTGGATGAAATTGAAAAAGTAAAACATGGCTTACAGTCTGGGTTGTCTGGCGATTTATTAGCCATCGATATTCGTCAAGCATTGTATCATTTTGGTGAAATAACAGGAGAAATAACCAATGATGATTTGTTGGGTAATATTTTTGCTAATTTCTGTATTGGAAAGTAATGAGGGATAGCAAAGGATAGTAAAAGAATATAAATAGCTAATAACTAGTGTTTTTATAAAAATTAATTTTGTTTTCTTTCCTTTCAAAACAATTTGTTGGTAGTTTTGGTACTCCTAAAGTACAGCTACATCATTTTATTTTTCGCATATCGATTTTTAGTGGTTCACTTTAATCCGCTGTGGGTGGTATACTATACCCGTTTATTGCGATTAACACATTTATATAAATGTATTCTTATACTTTTATAGGCTTACTATATTTATACAAAAATATCAGTTGATTTTTAACGCTTGCATATGAAGAAAAAATCAACTGATTTTTAAAACGAAAAAATTACACCTTAAAAGGTATAAAAACTACAAAAAAAAACAACATACACCCTTAAAGGTATAATATAAATATATTTTATTATATTGTACCCATAAAGGTATATTATGAATAACTGGGATAGAGAGAACGGGATTGCCCAATTTGTGAGGGATAGACGTAAAAAAGCAAAACTAACACAGGTAGAGTTATCAGACTTTACAGGAGTAGGATTGCGTTTTGTGCGCGAACTTGAACAAGGAAAACCAAATCTAATGTCAGATAAAGTAAATCAAGTACTTTTATTTTTCGGACACACATTAACTCCAACACCTATAAGCGATGAGACAAGGCGAAATATGGGTAAATAATAGACTAGCAGGTACCTTAACAGAATATGACAATGATTATAATTTTGAGTATAAAAAAACATACTTAGAAGACGAAAACGCTATACAAATTAGCGTAACACTACCATTACAAAAAGAACCTTTTAAATCTGAACAATTATTTCCCTTCTTCGATGGTTTAATTCCTGAAGGGTGGTTATTAGATATTGCACATAAAAATTGGAAAATAAACCCAAGAGATCGTATGGGATTATTATTGACGACATGCAGAGATTGTATTGGTAATATTAGTATTACAGAGAAAATATGAACTATTGCTTAGCCTGCCATAAAGAACTAAATAAAGGTGATACATATTATCACCAAAATTGCCTTGCAGATTTTTGGCAAGAAGATGCACCGGTGCTAGAACTAGATTATGAATTATCTCAAATCGAAGACTTAGCAAAAGCAAACGTAGCACAACGTATTATTGTAACAGGTGTACAGCCCAAATTATCATTGGGTTTTACAGAAGAAAATACTCAAAGCCGATTAACTATTGTAGGTGCTTTAAACGGGCGCTATATCTTAAAGCCACCTTTTGAGTTATATCCACAAATGCCAGAAATTGAAGCCTTGTCTATGTTACTAACACAAGCTTGTGGTATAGCAACAGTTCCTTTTTTACTAATTCCTTTAAAAGACGGATCATTAGCTTATTTAACAAAACGTATAGATCGTAATGCGAAGGGAGATAAATATCCTATGGAAGATGCTTGTCAATTTACAGAACGCCTAACAGAACATAAATATCGGGGTTCTTATGAGCAAATAGCAAAAGGAATTTTTAGGTATGCTCAAAATCCTTTACTGGAAACCGTAAAGTTTTATCAGCAAGTGATTGTATCTTTCCTGATTGGAAATAATGATATGCATTTAAAGAACTTTTCTATAATAGCCCATGATAGTAAACATTATGAACTGTCACCTGCTTATGATATGGTGGCAGTAAAATTGTTAATTCCAGACGACCCAGAAGAACTAGCATTAAATCTTAATGGAAAAAAGCGAAAACTAAATCGGCGAGATTTTAATGAAGCGATGTTAAAAGCAAATATACCTGAAAAAGCAATTGAAAACCTTTGGAAACGTATAGAAAAAGGAATGGCGAATTGGAAAGCGTTAATTGATAGTAGTTTTTTAAGTGAAGAGAATAAAAACACCCTAAAAACATTAATAGAAAATAGAGCAAAACAAGTAGGGCTTTAAAATAGTGAGAAATATTTCGCTTTATAATTTGTAATAAATTTTTATGGATAAAAGCGTGGATACAATAAGGGATATTAAAAGAATATTATAACATAAGGTTTTATGGAAATTTATAGTTTTAATATCTTTAAAGTTCATCTAGTATAAAAGTGTTTAATGATTAAAGTATCTGACATTTAGTGATATATGAAAATAATTAATAACCAAGATTCTTTTTTAATAAAGGAATTAGACCACTTAATAAGTGAAACATCAAAAATATACCTAAGCTGTAATTATTTTACTGCATTTGCAGTTTTTGAAATATTAGACATATTAAAAAAATCTAGCTCGATTAATGTATTACTTGATTTTCAAGCACAAGAGGAAGATGATTTTAAATTTATTCAAAATGAAGCTGAAAGTAAGTTAAATTTAAAGTTAAACAGAAAGTTTAAAATCAATCAAGTCATAAGTTTAATTGAGGATAAATTACAATTACGAAAAGGAGGTATAGGAAATCTAAATATAATGTTAGTTGAAAACGAAGGGGTTTCAACTTGCTTTATGTTAACGCCTATGAATTTAGATTCTGTTTGTTTGGGCTTACAAGCATCGAAAACACCTATTTTTATAAGTGCAGTAGAGGATACTGGAAATCAATTTTTGGGATTATTTAAAAACGCTTGGGAAAACAGCATCCAATCACTTAACTCTACAATAATCGAGAAGCTTGAAAAAGGTACTAAAGATTATACTGGAGAAGAAATTTATAAATATTGCATCCGTGAAATATTCCATTACTCGACTATAAATGAAAGAGCCGATGAAAAATTACAGAAAATAGGGTTTAAAGATTCTAAAATTTGGAGCTTACTTTACAACTTTCAAAAGGATGCTGTTATTGGTGCTATCGAAAAAATTGAAACCTATGGCGGTTGTATTATAGCAGATTCTGTTGGTTTAGGTAAGACTTTTGAAGCTCTGGGAGTCATTCATTACTATTCAATTCAAAATAAAAATATTTTAGTTTTAGCTCCAAAAAAGTTAAGAGAAAACTGGACACTTTACTCCAGAAACACCGATAAAAGAAACATTTTAGCTCAAGATAGACTAAATTATGATGTGCTAAATCATACAGACCTTTCGAGGCTACGAGGTAAATCTGGAGATATAGATTTAGACACTATCAATTGGGGTATATACGATCTTGTTGTTATAGACGAATCTCACAATTTCCGTAACAACCCCACGAGAAAAGGGATGACACGCTACAAGCGGTTAATGACAGATATTATTAAAGCGAACGTAAAAACTCGTGTATTAATGCTATCTGCTACTCCCGTAAATAATAAAATGAATGACTTAAAAAATCAGGTGGCATTTATTACTGAAGGAAACGATGAAGCTTTTATGAGTCATGGTATTGATAGTATTTCTCAAGTTATGCGTGATGCACAACGAAGGTTTACACAGTGGTATAGGGATAGTGACCCAGATGACTTGAATGTTAACGATTTAATGGACAGTTTAGATGGGGCATATTTTAGAATATTAGATATGTTAACCATTGCAAGGTCTCGTAAACATATTGAGAAATATTATGATACTTCTAATATTGGCAAATTTCCAACACGTTTAACACCAGAAACGGTAAAACCTGAAATTGACACCAAAGGAAAGTTTAAAGATATTGGGGAGATATATGATGAAATAAGCACATTAACACTGGCTTCTTATTCACCGCTCGGATACGTACGTTCAGAAAAACGTGAGTTTTACGAGCAAAAATATGACATGGAAACCCATACAGGTAGCGTTTTCAAACAAGTAGACCGTGAACAGAGTTTAATTTATTTAATGCGTGTAAATCTCTTAAAACGCCTTGAAAGCTCTATACATTCATTTAAGTTGACAACCGAAAGATTAATAGCATTAGTTAACGCTAACCTTAAGCAACTTAAAGACCATAAGAACGGAGAAACAGATTATGATATTAACATTACTGATGTTGATATTGACGATGTAGAATTCGAAGACTTACTAATTGGAGGAAAAACAAAAGTATTAATTCAAGATATTGACACCATTCGTTGGAAACAAGATTTAGAGCATGATAAACATATATTAAAAACTTTATTGAGTACCATTGAGCTTATTGACGAGGAACGTGATGCCAAACTAAAAGAATTAAAAACGCGTATTTCAGATAAAGTAGATAATCAGCCTTATAACCAAGGCAATAAAAAAGTTATTGTTTTCACTGCATTTTCAGATACAGCGAATTACCTGTACGATGCATTAAGCGACTGGTTAAAAAATGAGAAAGGGCTTTATAGTGCTTTAGTTACGGGTTCTGGTAAAAATAAAACAAATTTGAAAGGGTGTAAAAACGACCTTAACACGGTTCTTACTTATTTTTCACCACGTTCTAAAAACAGAAAAGATATTTATCCAAATGCGACAAGTGAAATAGATATCATGTTTTGTACAGATTGTATTTCAGAAGGGCAAAACCTTCAAGATTGTGACTATTTAGTTAATTACGATATACACTGGAACCCTGTTCGAATTATTCAACGATTTGGACGTATAGACCGTATTGGTTCTATCAATAAAGAAATACAATTAGTTAACTTTTTTCCTAGCATGGAATTAGACCAGTTTATAGATTTAGTTGGAAAAGTACAAGGTCGTATGGTCATGCTAGATGTATCTGCTACAGGAGAGGATAACGTGATAAGTAAATCGAGTAAAGAAATGCAAGATCTCGATTATCGTAAACGCCAGCTTAAGCAATTACAAAATCAGGTTTTAGATTTAGAAGATATTGAAGGTAGTATTTCAATTACAGATATGACTTTTAATGATTTTAAGATTGACCTAGAAAAAAGCTCAGACCAGCAATTATTAGATTTAAAAGACATTCCCCCAGCATCGTATGCCGTAGTGAAATCTAATTTATCCGAAATTAAAGAAGGTGTAATTTATTGTTTAAAAGATACCAATTCAGAATCTAAGGAGAAATTGAAGAATAATATTCTTTATCCATTTTTCTTAGTATATGTTAGTATAGATGGTACGTATATGGTAAAGCCTACACAATCCAAAAAGGCTTTAGATTATTTTAGAAAACTATGTATGGGGCAAGATGTTATTTTACCGGAACTTATAGCTCAGTTTGAAAAAGAAACTCGAAATAATAAAAACATGACTGCGTACACTAGTGTTTTAAAAAGCACAATTCAAGAAGTTGTAGGAGTTCAAGAAGAAATAGGTTTGGACTCTTTGGCAACTAGAGGGGCTATTAACTTATTAAGTAAAGCTATAAATGAAGATGAAAGTTTAGAATTGGTAAGTTACTTAGTTATTAAATAATGAGTTTAAACTATAACAACATATTTAAAATTCCAGATATAAACCTGAGTGGGCAAAAGTTAACTAAGGCTTACTTTCTTCGAAACTTCGATCTGTCTGCTGGTGAGAAAAAACTATTAAATTTAGGAATTGAACAGATGGAGTTTATTGCTCAAATAATTCCTCAACGTAGTAATATACCAGCAGTTATTAACGAAAAAGACAGTTTTGAGCAGATATTAATTTTGCTATGTACGGTTACAGATAGCATATTAGATAGTACTGCCGATAATTGTATTCAACTCATTCAAAAATATATTTCGCATCAAGTACTTTTGATTGTAGAAGATAAAAATGATTTTATATTGAACGCTACCGAAAAACGCATCAATCAAGTAGATAAAAATAAGTTAACGATAGAACGGTATTTTACAACTAAAAAACTTTCTAAACTGTATAAAGACGCTGTTGTAGATGCATTTTTTAATGCATTAGATTTTACCACCCTCGACAAAACAAATTTAGAATTATTATATAAAAATTACATTCAGGCAATTGTTCAATTTCAAACCACTAGTATTACAGGTAGCTTTCAAAAGCGAACGCACACCAGAACTAATGAAGATATGGCTACTATGGAATCCATAGAAACATTGGAAAATGAAATAACTACATTAGCCAACCAGATGAAGAAATTAAGTCAGATGAATGAAAAAATTCAGCTGAATATTAAAATACATAATAAACGTAAAGAGATTCAATCTCTAAAAGATGCACTCTTGCGTTGAGAGGAGTCGAAATGAAACTTTAAGTATGGAACAAATTAAACAAGGAGACCACTTATCTCAAAGTGAAAATATAGTAGAAACAAATATAGATAAGCTAAAAGCCCTATTTCCTGAGATTGTAACCGAAGGGAAAATAGATTTTAAAGTGTTACAGGAAGTTTTAGGTAACGAGCTTGAAGAGGGCGAAGAATATTACCGTTTTACGTGGGCTGGAAAAGCCAATGCCAGACGTGAAGCCCAAAAACCAAGTACAGGTACATTACGACCAGCACCAGAAGAAAGTGTAGATTGGGATACTACACAAAACTTATATATTGAAGGGGATAATCTAGAAGTATTAAAACTCTTGCAGAAGAGTTATGCTGGTAAGGTAAAAATGATTTACATAGACCCACCATATAATACAGGTAAAGACTTTGTTTATAAAGATAATTATAAAGATAACTTGCGTAATTACCAAGAAATTACAGGTCAAGTAGATGAAGAAGGTAATAAACTAAGCACTAATAGTGATAGTGATGGTAGATTTCATTCTAATTGGTTAAATATGATGTATCCTCGTTTACGTTTGGCTCGTAATTTATTAAAAGAAGATGGTGTTATTTTTATGAGTATTGATGATAATGAGTTTCAAAATTTAATAAAATTAGCTAATGATGTTTTCGGAGAAAATAACTTTGTCGAAAATTTAGTTTGGAAAAGGCGAGCAACACCACCAAATGATAGAATAATTGGAAAAAATCATGAATATCTTGTTATTTTTGCTAAAAGCATTGATAAACTTTCAATAAACCTACAGCCAAGAAGTGAAAAACTCAATAGTAGATATTCCAATCCTGATGAAGACCCTAGAGGTAATTGGGTTGCTTCAGACTTAAGTGCCAACGGGAAAGGTGGGAGATTGACAGAGAGTTGTATTTTCGATATTAAAAACCCTGAAACGGGTAAGCTCTTTTCACCACCAGCAAATAAATGTTGGCTATACAATAGGGAGAAAGTAGAAATGCTCATTTCTGAAAATAGAATTGGATTTAGAGAGAATTCTGGTTCCCCCTTTTTGAAGAGATACCTTTCTGAAGTTCGGCAAGGTTCAACATTAGCTACGATTCTTGATAATCACGGTTATTCTCAGGATTCAGCTAAAGAAATAAAAACACTTTTCAGTGCAGATGTGTTTGATTTTCCTAAACCAACGAAACTTTTAAAAACGATTCTTACTACAGGAACTAAAGATGATGAAATTGTTCTCGACTTTTTTTCAGGTTCTGCATCTAGTGCAGTTTCTATTTTAGAATTAAATTCTCAAGACGATAATAAGAGGCGATTTATTCAAGTTCAATTACCAGAGCAAACTGATAAAAATAGTGAAGCCTTTAAGGAAGGGTATAAGACCATTACTGAGATAGGAAAAGAACGCATCCGCAGAGCATCAAAAAAAATAGCTGAAGAATATCCAGAAAAAGCAAAAGACTTAGACTTAGGTTTTAAAGTCTTTAAACTAGATACCTCAAATATTAAAGCTTGGGATGGTAATCCAGCCAATCTAGATGAAAGTCTTTTTGATGCCCAAGATAATGTTAAAACAGACCGTACAGAACACGATGTATTGTACGAGATATTATTAAAATATGGTTTAGACCTTACCTTACCCATAGAAGAACAACAAATAGAAGGCAAAACGGTTTTTAGTGTCGGTTTTGGTGCCTTGTTTATTTGCTTAGCAGATACTATTAGCAGCAAAGTAGCAGAAGGTATTGGAGCTTGGAAAGAAGAATTACAGCCAGAAGTTTGTAGGGTAGTGTTTAAAGATACTGGTTTTACAGACGTAGAAAAAACGAATAGTATCCAGATATTAAAACGTTTTGGTATTACAGAAATTAAAAGTATCTAAGCTATGAAAATTAAATTTGAAAGCAGTTTAGATTATCAAAACGATGCTATAAAAGCGATTACTAATATATTCCAAGGTCAAGAAATATGCGAGGCTAATTTTACGGTGTATTCTCCAGAATTTCTAGCAAAGCAACAAAATATAGCTTTTAACGAAATAGGCTATGGAAATCGCTTAATGCTTACTGAGGGGAAATTAATCGAGAATGTACAAAACATACAATTAGCAAATGGATTAAAACCTAGTAACCGTAATGAGGTAGACAGAAATCATTTAGATTTTACTATTGAAATGGAGACTGGTACAGGAAAAACCTATGTGTATTTACGTTCCATTATGGAAATGTATAGACAGTATGGGTTTTCAAAACATATTATAGTGGTACCCTCTATTCCTATAAAAGAAGGGGTTTATAAATCGCTTCAAATCACCGAAGACCATTTTAAAGAATTGTACGATAACATTAACTACAATTTCTTTATATACGATAGTAGTAAACTTAACGAAGTAAGAGACTTTTCTACTAACGATGGTTTATCCATTATGGTCATTAATATTGATGCCTTCAGTAAAAGTTTTAAAAATCCAGCGAGTAAGGGAAAAGAAAATATAATCCATAGGTATAACGATAAGTTAGGATATAAACCTCTAGACCTTATTAAGAATACGAATCCAATTGTATTTATAGACGAACCTCAGACTACAATGAGCACGCCTATTAGAAAAAAGGCGGTTCAGGGATTAAATCCTTTAGCTGTATTGCGTTATTCTGCGACTCATAAAAAGGATGAGAAAATCAATATGATGTATAAGCTGGATGCTGTAGACGCTTATGATAAGAAATTAGTTAAGCAAATAGAAATAGGTTCTGTTCAGACTGAAGGGATGAATAATCAAGCCTATATACGTTTGGTTAAAGTTAATGTTGGTAAAGGGAGTCCGACAGTAAATTTAGAATTAGATGTGCTGGTAAAAGGAAAAATAAAACGTGTTGTAAAAAGCAATCTTCAACAAAATCAAGATTTGGAAGAGCTTACAGGACGTTTAGAATACGAAGGTTATATCATTAAAGATATTTATGGACATGCTGGTAATGAATATATAGATTTTACCAGTAGAACTGAAGAATTAAAGCTAGGTGAAGCTATTGGTAGTGTAGATGATAGACAAGTAAAAACGGCACTTATAAACAAAACCATTGAAGCCCATCTAGATAAAGAATTAGTGTTAAACCCACAAGGTATTAAGGTTTTGAGCTTGTTTTTTATCGATTCGGTTGGAAAATATCGTGTTTACGATGAAGAAGGAAATCCATCACTAGGTGAATATGCCGAAATCTTTGAGAAAGAATATCAGAAGCTTATCAGAAAAACTAAATACGCAAGTCTATTTGGTGAAATGAAAGATGTTGAAGTTGATGCTTCAGTAGTTCATAATGGTTATTTTTCTATTGATAAAAAAAGTAAAGTCAGTAATAAAAAAGAAAAATACGAATACTTTAAAGATACTTCAGGTTCTGTAAATGCAGATGAAGATACTTATAGTCTTATTATGCGAGATAAGGAAAAGTTACTGAGTTTCGATTCTAAATTACGCTTCATATTTTCGCATTCAGCTTTAAAGGAAGGTTGGGATAATCCAAATGTGTTTCAGATTTGTACGTTAAAAGATGCTGGTAATTCTGAGATTAGACGACGACAAGAAATTGGTCGTGGTTTACGTTTATGTGTCAATCAGGAAGGAGAACGTGTCTACGGTTTTGAAACTAATACACTAACCGTAATGGCTACAGAATCTTATGTAGATTTTGTAGGTAATCTTCAAAAGGAAATTGAAACTGAAACAGGTATTAAGTTTGGAGTTCTAGAATCGCATAGCTTTAATAACGTGGTGATGAGTATTGATGATGAAGTTGTTAATTATCTTGGTCAAGAAAAGTCTGAGCAACTATTCGATTACCTTATTTTAAAAGGTTACATAGATACAAGAGGGAAAGTACAAGATTTATTACGTGTAGCCATTAAAGAAGATGCAGTGGAATTGCCAGAAGAGTTTACCGAAAATGAGCATATAGAAAAGCAGATTTTAAGTCATTTAAAAGATGCAGCTGGAAAACTACAGATTAAAAATCAAGACGACAAAAAGAAAGTCAAGGTAAACAAACGCATATTAAATAGCCCTGAATTTAAAGCACTTTGGGAGCGTGTTAAATACAAGACCACGTTCTCTGTAGATTTTGATTCTGATAGCTTGGTGAAAGAATGTATTAAGGCTTTAGATGATAGATTGAAAATTACAAGAGGAAAACTACATTATAGCAAAGTAAAAATTGCTATGAATATAGGAGGACTTCAGGTTAACGAAGACCCAAAAACCTATTCCGAAAACATAAATGATGAAGTTCAGGTTTTACCAGACATTGTTGGGTATCTTCAGAACGAAACACAACTAACACGTAAGTCTATTGTTAAGATTCTAACAGGAACTAATAAGCTACCTTATTTTAAAATTAATCCTCAGAAGTTTATCGAAGGGTGTATCGACATTATAAATGAACAAATGCGTTTACATATAATTGATGGTATCCAGTATAAGAAAATAGGTGATTCTGAATATTACAGTCAGGAGCTATTCGAAAACGAAGAGTTATTCGGTTACCTGAAAAGTAACTTAACAGAATCTGAAAAATCACCATATGATTATGTAGTATATGATTCTTCAGTAGAGTCTAAGTTAGCTGTAGAATTTGAAAACAGTGAAAACATTTCTGTATATGCAAAACTTCCAAATTGGTTTAAAATAGATACACCACTTGGAACATATAATCCAGATTGGGCTATACTTTGGAAAGATGGTGACGATGAGAAATTATTTTTCGTTGTAGAATCCAAAGGAACAACCTTATTTGGTGATTTACGTCCGAAAGAACAGGGTAAAATTGATTGTGGTAAAAGACATTTCAATGCTTTAGGAGCAGAAATGATTGTAGCCGTTAATATGGATGATGTTAGTGGTCATGCTTTAATGAAGTAAAATAGGAGCACAGTAATTTAAAAGTTTTACACCCAATCCTAATAGAATTGGTTGTAAAACTTTTAAATATTTCCATTGCTTTGTTTAATTACGCATCAATATGGATAGAAAAAGCATAATGTTAAAGGCTAGATTTAGGAGAAACATAAAAGTTTTTATTATCCTTTAGTTCTCTTTAGAACCCTACTTTGTACCGCATATGTATTACACAGGTACCCTAACCCCTTAGAAAACAGCAGTAATTACATATTGTATTGGAAAATAGATTTAGAAGTCTGAGTTTTTGAAATTAGGGAATTGAATTATTAAAATTCGTAATGCAGACTTTTTCACGACGAATCACTAACCATAAAAGTAGAATAAGTACTCTTAACCCATCAACAGTAAAACAAATGACAATTAATCAACTACCAGGCAGCTATAACATTATTGGAAGTAATCAAGATGCAGAGGAGGCGGTTTATAAAGGAACCTTAGAGTTGGCATTAGATGTTAATAATAGAATTAACGCTAAATGGATTATAAATAATGATCAAAACCAATCAGGTACAGGCTTTTTTAAAGATAATATTTTGGTTATTAATTTTAATTACAAAGGTGAGGATGAGCTTGTTTACAAAGGTGTCGTTGTATATAAATGCATTACTAAAGACGTTTTAGATGGGTTCTGGTCAGAGAAACATGGCAACCCATTATATCTAGGAGAAGAACGTTGTTTTAGAGTTGGAACACACAAAGAGCTGGTTGATTGAGATTGGTTACTTTCATTTACTTCTCAAAAAACTGATGCTTGTATTTTTAAACCTATGTTTAAATTTAATACTAAAAATAAACCAGTTTAATTACACGAACTGTTATTTTGGATTCAAATATTCAGTTTCCATTTTCAAGAAATTAATATTACGAACTTAATTCACGGCAAGTTTTGCAATAGGGTTTGTCTTTTATATAGTGATTCCAATTTTCTTTAGTTAAATTAGAAAGGAGTCTTTTACAGACTTCATCAATTAAAAAATCACCTTTTAAGTATTCTAGTTTTGATTCATTTTTCCAGATTTTCGAAACATCCCAACCTATTAGATGTCCATTAATATCTATCCCAAATAAAACCCTGTCAAACGAGTTAAAATATAATTTGATTATTTCAGTAGGGCTTAAAATTCTAAAAATTTCTTTCACTTGAGCTGTGTATGTATACATCTGCATAAAGTGTATAACATTAGGGCCTCCAATTTCTGATGAGAAATAAATCTCACTATCTAATAGTCCAAAACCAACATTTCCAATGCCATAATTGTAAGTGAAAGTTTGCTCATTTTCTTTCGAAAACCTAAAGTTAAAAGGCTTGTTAAAGTACATCTTATTTATTGAGCCTCCTAGGCTCAAGCCAGCGAGGTCTGATCCGTTGACGACAAAATTTCCACCAGAGGAATAGTGCATGCTAGAAAACAAATCATAAGGAAGGAAAACATTTCCTTTTTCTTTTCCAATGTTAGGATTCAAATCAAAAAACAGGATGGAATCACCTTTCCATAAAGCAATTTCGTTTGTCTCAATAGGAGATCCTGTAGTTAAACCAGTTTGGGTTTTATTAATAGCAAAATCAGATAATTCTGTCTCAATAAAGACTTCTTTCTTTTGTTTCCAATCATAGCATAGTAATTTACCATTAAAGTCCATTATATATAGAAGAGACATGCCTTCATCAAAATCTAATTTCTTGCATCTTATAGGTAAAACGAATGAGTTTTTTAGTTTTGATTTATGGTTATACCTTATGATTTTAGTTTGATTTGGTAAATTTTGAACAATGAGTAATTCATCACTGTTTATGAAAAATATTTTTGACGCCTGCGGTGCATTAATTAATTTCTTTAATTTAAATGTTTTATTTGCCTCAGATAAATAGATATCGCCATTTTCGAGTATAATTGAAAAGTAATTTTCCGAAAAAGAAATGGGACTCATTGACATATCAACAACTTTTTGATCAAATATTCTTTTAAATTTTTGGACACCTAAAAAAGAGAGACTATTGTTGAGTATTATTTCTGCATCTTTATTTTGGTTTATTTTGTATGATTCAATAGCTAATAACATCCTTAAATTGATGTTAAATGGGTCAAAATTATTTGACTTTATATTGTTGCTAAGCAATTCTTCGTTTTTTAATAAACCAATTAAATTGGAGGCATAAAGCGCTTGAGCAGAATCGTTTAATTTCTTTAAAACTAGTGTGGATATTTTAAGTTCTTTATTCAAATTTACGATAGAGCTGTCCAATTCAGTTATTTTGTAGTTACGTTGAAATAATAAATTGTTTTTAATGCTGATCGAGTCAGATAAACCAGTGTTTTGAAATTCTAAACTTGTTTTCTCGTTAATTAATAATTTTTGATCAACTTGTAAATTATCAATATCTTTCTTGAGAAGATATGAATAGGTGCTTCCAACTAAAATTCCTGCTGCAATAAGTATCATTGTAGCTATAGCAAGATTTCTCAGTACCTTAATTCTCTTTCGATAAGTGAATGATCCAATAATCCTATTAATAATCTTTTTAGAAGGTTCTGAATTTTTCCAAATATTTGTACTTTCAATCGTTATAGCCAGTCCCTTTAGAACGTCTTCATATTGCCCAAGATTTTCAATATTATCAATTTTAATTGGTATAATCAGTCTTCCCGTTTTTTTAAATTCAATAATTTCTTGAAACATAGCTTGTGACAAAAAAGCTTTAGGAGAAAGGATTATAACCATTGCAGAGCAGCTTTTCAAAGCATCTAAAAGCGCTTTTGGAATCTTTTCCCCAGGATGGTTATGATATTGATCTAAGTAGCAAAAATATTGCCTAGTAGATAATTTGTTTGCCATAGTTAGTGCATAGTCTAAAGAATCTGCCCGAGAATATGATATAAAAATATCGTTACCTCTAATCCTATTAGTCCTGTCCTTAAGCTTTTTAAACATTGTAAGTTTCAGTAATTTAAATTGAATTTTGAAAAATAAAATCTTTTAGGTTGTGATTGCTTTTAACGGCAGTCTGGCTAATGTTAAAAGGGAAGAATTGTATTTTACTTATAGTAAGTAATGTAGTATAAATATATGAAAAATATATTTAGTCCATTTCACGGTGAATAATAAATTGACAATAAATATTTTAAAAATCTACAATAGGTTAGGAGTTAAGGAGTATTAAGAATGCTTGTTTTACAAGTGAAAGTATACATGGTAATTATGATGGCTAACTAATGGTATTGGCTGAGGTAGAGATTGTAAAATGTGCAACCAAAAACTATGTAAATTATTATTCATGAATAGTTTTAATGTTTTTAAATACTACAAGGCGTGTAGAGAGGTTTATGAGCGGCTAGTGAATAAAGAAAGAGCAAAAAGTTGCGTTAATTACAGTGGCTAATAAGTTGCTTAAACAATGCTTGGCTATTGCTAAATCAGGTAGGCTGTATGATGAAACTTATGTTTCTGTATTGCTTAAATAATTAGAGAAAAAAGCATAAAAAAAGCTTAGAAAATCAACTACTTGAATTTCTAAGCCCAACATAATAGTGTCTAATAATTTTGAAGAAATGACTTGTTTTTTACCTCAGTTCTTTGTCATGTGCTTTTAGTTTAAGTTTCTTTCTAAGAATTCAGCAACTCTTACATAGGCAGTTATTCGATTATTCATTTTGTAAATAAAATGTCCTTCATCCGGAAACCTTAAATATTCAGCTTCTCCACCATTATTTCTAATACCTTCAACAAATCTATCAGACTCCGTTACGGGATCTCTAGTGTCATTTGCTCCGTGCAGTACCATCACTGGTGATGTAACTTGATCAATGTAGGTAAATGGAGAAATGGTTTCAAAAAACTGTCTATCCTCTGGATTATCTATGTCTCCATATTCTAAGCGGTCTGAAGCTTTTAATTCTGGTGAAGCAGCCTCTAAAGCAGTTACCCAATTAGAAACTCCCACAAAGGCAACACCACATTCAAAAACTTCTGGTAATCTAGTCATTGCCGCCATGGTGAGATATCCACCGTATGAGGTTCCCATTATAGCAGTTTTTTCAGCATTACCGATGTTGCTTTCTGATAGATATTTTACGGCATCTTCAAGGTCATAAAGTTCATTTTCTCTTTTGCGAAGGTTGTTTTCTCGTGCATAGGTTTTACCATACCCCGTCGAACCGCGAAAATTAAGATCAAAAACGACAAAGCCTTTTGCAACTAAGTATTGAGAAAGCGCATTAAAATAAGGTCTTGATTGCATAGTGGGGCCGCCGTGCACTCTTAAAACTAGAGGAGAGCTCGCACTTATTTCTTTAGGAGCGTAGAGTAAACCATGTACGGTCAGGCCATCCCTAGCTTTAAAGCTGTGTGCCTCTGGCAATACCATTTTGCTTAGATCTAATCCTGCATTGCTGGATACAGTAATACGAGAAGTCTCTTTAGTTTTTGGTGCCCAAGCCCATAAATCACCGGGTGTTTTAGGGCTTGAAATATTAGCTATAAACTTGTTACTGTTAGAAGTAGTTAATTTTATTATACCTTCTGGCCATTTAGGGGATGCAACTACTTTTTCTTTAATAACATCAGTAATATAATGCTTGGAATATCCAGCTTCATTAGACACCCAATGAAGCATTGCATCTTTGTCTGAAAGTAATATCTGCTCAATATCAAATTCCTTCTGAAGTATATAGTCAAAGGAGGTATTACCTATGGTGTACATCGCAACTCCAATATACTCCTCATCTCTATTTGTACGTAAATAAAATGCACTATTATCTGCTTTCCATTGTATGTCCCCAAAAAAGGAGAAGTCGTTTTGTTTATTTAGTTGCACGAGTGACTCATCAGTCAGATTAAGTAAAAACAGATTGTTTGCGTCTTCACCAATTGATTCTGAAATTATGATATACTGCCCATTAGGAGAAAATGATACTGGGTAATACCCTAATTTTCCCAAATGCACTTGCTTGTCCGTGTTGCTTTTTAAATCATACACGTGGATGTCAAAATCAACACCATTTCTTTCGGTTGTAGAATAGGTTATTAAAGAACCATCCTTATTAAAGTTACCAAAATACCGATACGCATCAGAAGGCGGTAAAAGTTCCTTTTCATTTAAACCATCGCTAGAAATGAGGTAGAAAGCTACTTTTTCGTTGCCTTCTTTGTCAGTTCCGTATAGAATTTCATTAGTAGTCGGAGACCATTTATGAAAAGTTACGGAGTTTCCAAAAGTTATTTGTTTTGGTGCACTCAGTTGATCGGTACGTGTTACCCAAATTTGGAATTCACCAGTTAATTGTGTTCTGTAGGCAACCAGAGAGCCATCTGGAGAGAGTGAGGGAGCAACAGCCTCTTGTACTTTTAGAAACCTAGTGATGTCTGGCTCCGAAGACCCAGCTAGAGAAATTTTATTGGAGACTGCTATTGGCACATCATTCTCGAAAATATTTGAAGATTTAGAATTTGATTGCTTTTCATTACATCCATAAATCAGAAAAAGGATGATTAGACATTGAATTAAATTTCTCATAATTAGTATTGATTTAGAATGTGTGGTAACGTCTGGGCTATGAGTAGTTGCGAGGGTTAGCACTTAACTTTGCAAGTACACACTAAACTGAAAATCCGCAAGGATTTTCAGAAGTAGGCGAGAACAAGCAATTACTTACAGCGATTTTTATACCCAGTTATTTATTATTAAGTATAGGGATTATCCTGTCTTGCAAAACTCTCCAAGTCGACTTTTCAGGCTCATCATTAATATTCCAGCCATTAAAGACAATTATTAAATTGTATTCAGGTGCCATCATTAAATACTGTCCGCCATATCCATTACCTGCATAAATACTGGATTCACCTTTATTAGTATATTCCGGAATCCACCATTGATAGCCATAACCCATATCACGTCTCCAGTCAGGTTTTACGTCTTGTATTAAAGGGCTCGTGGATGTAGAGACCCAATTTTCTGATACAATTTGTTTGTCATTCCATTTCCCTTTATTCAAAAATAATGAACCAATTTTCACTAAGTCTTCCGCCTTAAGGTATAAACCTCCTTCTGTATCAATTTCTCCATTAGGGGTTTCTTTCCAATAGTAATCTGTAATGTCTAGTGGCTCAAATAATTTTTCTTCTGCCCAATGGTCAATACGTTTGCCTGTAATAGTTCTAATAATTTCACCTAAAAGAACAGTACCGCCACCATTATACACGAATTTTGTTCCTGGTATTGTGTCCATAGGTTTGCTTAAAACATATTCTACCCAGTTGTCACTTGATTCCAGTAAAAAACAGTCATTAGTATTGTCATTATGGTCGGTCTCCTCATTCCACTTTAAACCACTTCTCATTGTTAACAAATCCTCAATTGTTATATTCTCTTTTTGTTTATCCAGAAAACCAGTACCATAACCTTTCAATAAAGGCATTGCTTTATTGTCTACGTTATATTGCTCATTCAAATCTAACGCAATGCCAAACAGGATTGAGGTAATACTTTTGGTTACAGATTGAAGTGTGTGTAATTCACTTTGCTTATAGTAAGGATGCCAATTCGTACTATTGAAATTGTATTGATGATTGGTTGTGTCATATTTTTGAACAACGAATTCATAGTCCTGCTCATATTTATAATCTGCCAATAACTCGTCATTTTGTATCAGCATAAAGCGATCTATTAATCCATAATCTCCATTATTTATTTCTGAATTAATAGAATCAATCACAGCAGAAAGGACATTTGGGGAAGTTACTTTTTGTTGGTCTTTAGTTGAGTCTTTATTTTTTGAGTTACAACCAATAACTACACCTACAAGCAAAATTGAAAATGCTAGCGTTTTAATTTTATTTATTATTCTCATAATTTTGTTCTAATTGGGTATACACAATGGTGTATATTATAGATTTAAAAGAAAATTTAATTTTTATTTAGCAAATAGATTCAACCTTTTAACAAAACACAATTAAAATAATTCTGCCATAACTGGCAAATGATCCGATTGCCAAATGCTATTCATTATAGAGCTATCATTACAAGCGCCATTAGGCGCAAAAACATAATTGCTAGGAACAACTATTTTAGCTGCATTGCCAGATGAAAAAACATAATCACCACCTCTATCTCCATTTTCACCATGCCAGCAACCATTACTTTTGTTGCAACTAAAGATAATATTTAAAATTTTGGCTTCAGTTGAAACATCTGCATTGCCTAATGGTTGCCACTCCATTTTTCTTAAATTCTTCGTTTTCCAATTCCATCCTGTCTCATTAAAATCACCAGTCATTATTATCCTATAATTTGTTGTTGCATCAAAGTGTTTCATTGTTTTCGCTGCTGCACTCAAATCATAACTAACGGCTTCAAAACATGAGTATTTATATGCTGGATGTTTTGTGTTATGACTGTCACCATGTGGTGAATGTACATTGATAAATATGATCTTATCGCTTGTATTGATGTCTTCTAAGAGCAAAACATGAAATGGACGATCCGTTTTCGAGCTATTAAATTGGCTACAAACATGTTCAATTAAATTATATTTTGATGCATCATAAAAACTAGCCATCTGCATTGCATGTCCTCCATTTGTAGCGTGTGTTTTACTTTTAATCATTTTAAGTTTTGATAAAGTTTGTTTCGCTTCAGCTTGAAGGTATTGTATTTTATTGGCCTCTTGTATTCCGACAAAGTCAAAATTTGAATGCCCAAGAGATGCTGGTGCTCCATCTAAGAAACCTGCCATATTTTGTGCGCAAATTGTTAACTGGTCTTCGACAACCCACACACAATTTTTTCCTAAATCATAGGCAGATCCACTTGCATCATGGCACATCGCTTGGAAACAAATATTATAAGATAAAACGAGAATTGATTTGTTTTGAGCCATTTGAAATTTGTTTTTTTATTGGTTATAAATGTTATCGAGATTTCAATTGTGTTTATTTTATATAATAGAATTTTAAGAAACTGATAATCTTTTGAGTATTGAGATAGGGTTGTTTGAATAAGGCTATCAATTGCTGGTGAAAGATTACCGACCACACCTCCACCTATGGCGTAATTTGGTTTGGAATTTTGATTAATCCATCCCGAAACATCGACGCCTTTATCTAGTAATGATTTTATATAATCAAGATCCTCTTGCACATAGTCTATGTCCTGTTTTGTACCTAATGGGTAAGTCATTGTACTAATTTAGTTTGATTCTACATATTTAAAATAGAGGAAGTCTATTTTTATGTTCATCTTAAAATTTGTTTGATATTAATTAAATCATTAAAAAGTTTAAGAAAGCATTTCTCTTAAATAAGAATGATAAAAATTCTTTAGGGAAGAATTGTATTTGATTAAGAATAAGTAGCTTATTATAAATATATGAAATTATTTTTAGACACTTAACTTTATAAATAAGAAATTTTGAATTATTATCATTTTTTATACCTCCTAAAAATATGTCTATATTAATGTCTATTAATAAAAATAGTGGTAATTAATTTATTGTTTTGAAGTGGTTAGACTATTTTTTAACTTTATAAAAAAAGTATATGTCATGTGTTTTCATACCAGTACAACTCATAAAACAAAAAAGTTAGAGGCGCATTTTAAGGTGGAATTGAATAATGAAAATATAAGGACCGTATTTGATAAGCCAAATTATCACCTAAACGGATTTGCGCATCCCAATATGCTGGTGATTCCTCAGGAGAAAAACCAAGTATTAGCTCCTGGGGTGTGGGGAATTGTGCCAACAAATAAAAGTAGTCAAGAAATTAAGGATTACTATAAAGAAGCGGTCAAGTATGGAGGTGGATTAAATGCGAAATCTGAAAAATTATTTGATCACTATTTATATAGAGAATCGGCTTTAACTAGACGGTGTGTTATTCCTGTAACTGGCTTTTATGAACCCCATGAACACAATAAAAAGAAATACCCTTTTTATATTCAAGGAAAAGACCGTCAACCTTTGGGCTTGGCAGGTATCTATTCCGTTATAGATACTTATATCACATTTAGTATTTTAACTAAAGCTGCATCACCTTTATTTGAAAAAATACATAATCTTAAAAAAAGGCAGCCAGTTATATTAGATGAATTACAAATAGGGGACTGGTTGGATGGTAGTATAAACCAAAACGATGTAAAAGATATTATTTTTAGTAACTATTCAGAATCCAAATTGGAGGCATATACTATTAGTAAAGATTTATTCAGTCCAAAAGTTGATAGTAACATTGAATCTATAACAACTAAAGTCGAATATGCTGAATTAAATAAAACCATGCTGGATTAAGTTTAATTAATTATTGTATTACAGTTGTAATATCCAAGGATTAGATTGGAATTTGTTTTGAGTTTTTTTCAACTTCGTCGAGATAAAGAAAATCCGATGAAATACATGAATTTTCAATTTGAGATAAACATTTCGAAGTTGAGATCAATATAAATATTACAGATGTAATATTTAAGTATCAAGAAGTTATATTTTGATTTGATTATTTTATTGGCGGGAGTGAATTAATTTTGGTCATATCTATAATTAAAAGAAAGTGGAATTAATGTTAATAGTGCAAGTTCTATTTGTAGAATGTGCAACCAAACACTACGTGAATTATTAAATAAGTGCGGTTTTAATTCTTATAATTATTTTGAATGTTTCTAATATGAATTAACTTTCTAAGTTGTTTATTTGTGCTTCAAAATATATTATGTTTTTTTTCACCTATTTACTTTTAGGATTTTTTATTGCGGCTTCGGGTAGTATTGTACCTAGTTTTCTAAATTTAACTGTTGTTAAATTTAGTTTAAAAAGTGGTAGAAAATCGGCTTATTATCTTATTGCTGGTTTCGCCACAGTACTGTTTCTTCAAGCAAATATTGGAGCCTATTTATCAAGTGTTTTAATGAAAAATTCAGAATACATTACCATAATTCAAAAAGTGGGTACAGGAATTCTATTCCTTTTGTCTCTAAATTTTTTCAGAATGTATTTTACTTCAAAAAAACGAAAAAAGAAAGAAGACATTGATAAATCGAAAGCGTATTTACACGGTATAGGTATGTCTTTACTAAATACTTTTGCTATTCCATTTTATTTCACTTCTATTTCTTTTTTAATAGGATTAGAGTATTTCGAATATTCTATTCTGAATAGTTTATATTTTTCAATAGGTTCAACTGTAGGCTCATTTTCATTGTACGCAATGTATGCAACAGTTGCTAGCAAAATTGAACACAAACTCACTTTTATAGCAACCAAAATGGATTTTATTTTAGGTTGTTTAACAGGTGTAGTAGGTATTGGTAATCTAGTTTATTTACTTTTATTCAAAGGGTGATATTGTAGTCTTACTTAAAACTGAAGGCTTCCTCATTTTAAGAAGTTCTTTTTTAATAATGAGCCGATTAATTTTGTTAATCGGCTCATTATTTTATGTATTTTTGAGCCAATAAAACAATCTAATCGACTCATGACTTATAATTGGCAACAAAAAGATTGGACAAAATTCAGCTATGATATAAGTAAACTAGAGGATAAACTCTATGCTTTTGCTGAAAAATCAGGACGTATTAGTGGGATTTTGAAAGCCATGACAAGGGAAGATCATGTTCAGACGATGATAAATATTATGGTTGCAGAAGCCATTAAAACTTCTGAAATTGAAGGGGAGTATTTAAGTCGAATCGATGTGATTTCCTCAATCCGTAATAATTTGGGGCTCAATGCTAATCCAGAACGTGTTAAAGATAAAAATGCAGAGGGTATGGCAACCCTAATAACAGATGTGCAAAACAGCTATGCTGAAAAACTGACTAAAGAAAAGCTTTTTGATTGGCATAAAATGATATTTCCTTTGGCCTCAAATATTAATGTAGGTGGCTGGAGACTACATGAAGACCCTATGCAGGTTGTGTCTGGTAGAATAGACAAACCAGTTGTTCATTTTGAAGCACCACCATCTAAGCTGGTACCGTTAGAGATGGATAACTTCATCGCTTGGTTTAATCAAACAGCTCCCAATGGTTCTAGAACGATTAAACATGCCGCTATACGATGCCTATCTCTCACCTTTATTTTGAAACAATTCATCCATTTGAAGATGGCAATGGACGTATTGGACGTTCTATAGCCGAAAAAGCATTATCACAGTCTGTAGGCTACCCTCTTCTTTTAAGTCTTTCGGCGACAATAGAAGCAAAGAAAAAAGAGTATTATAATGCATTAAAACAGGGGCAAAGCAGTAATGAAATTACACCTTGGCTTGAATATTTTATAGATGTTATATTGAAATCGCAAGATGAATCTGAATCCTTAATTCACTTCACTCTGAGAAAAGCTAAGCTTTTTGACCACTATGAAAGTAAATTAAATGAAAGGCAATTAAAAGCTATTAAGCGCATGCTCGAAGAAGGACCAAAAGGGTTTGAAGGAGGCATGACTGCTAAAAAATACATGCGAATTACCCAAACGTCTAAACCAACAGCTACAAGGGATTTACAAAAATTAGTGGAGTTAAAAATATTTGGAGTAGAAGGTGATGGACGTAGTACATCTTACCAAATTATTTTATAAAATATTTCTATTCTTTTATAAATTGTAGTTTTATTAGATAGATACTTTTTTAGTAAAATTTTGAGTAATTCTTATTATTGAATTATCACTAATTATTACCTTTGAAATCATAGTGCGAATTTCCGTGGAGTTTCCGGGCCCATTTGTACCCCATTATCTGTTAAGCCTTGTAAACAAAGGGAAGTTTAATTCTGTATTGGAAAATAGATACACATAACAACACACATAGAAACAAAGAAAACCCTTATTTTATAAGGGTTTTTTCGTTTTATACTTTTCCTTATTCATCAATTACGTAAAATCTATCTTGCCTGTTTTAAGTAATGATTGGTAAGGTTATTGAGGTTTACAAGTTCTTATTTGGAGTTCTACCTAATACAAAATGAAGTGTACCTCCTTCTAAAATTTGTTCATGAGTTATAGTGAATTTATTATAAGCCTTCCCGTTTAAAGTAATAGCCTGTACATAACAATTCTCTTCTGATTGATTTTCGGTAGTTATTACAAACTGTTTCCCGTTTTCCAATTGAATAGTCGCTTCTTCAACAAAAGGAGATGTTAAACTATAAACACCATCAGCGGGATTTATGGGATACATTCCAACAGATGAAAACACCAACCATGCCGACATTTGCCCACAATCTTCATTTCCACAATAGCCATCAGGTTTAGTGCTGTATTGCGTATTTATAATTCTACGTACCATTTCTTGTGTTTTCCAAGGTTGCCCAACATTATTATATAAGTACGAAACATGGTGACTTGGTTCATTACCATGTGCATATTGGCCAATCATACCTGTGCTGAAAATGGGTAATTTATCTTCGGCGGTAGGGTAATATGTAAACATAGAATCTAACTTTGTGGTAAATTGTTGCTTTCCAAGAGTATTTATTAAGCCATCCATGTCTTGCGGTACAAACCAGAAATATTGCCATGCATTGCTTTCGCAAAATTCTCTGGTATATGCTTTTGCTGAAAATGAACTTTCAAACACACCCGCTTCACTTTTTGGGCGAAAGAAGGTCGATTTAGAATCGTATAAGTTTTTCCAATTATTGGCTCTTTTTGAAAATGTTTGTTGGATATCATTTTCACCTAAAGCTCCTGCCAATTGTGCAATACACCAATCGTTATACGCATATTCTAAGGTTTTTGAAACGGACCAACTTTCGCCTTCTTCAGATGTTGGTACGTAGCCTAATTTCATATAAGTATCTATTTGTCTACCCTTTTCTGTTGCAGATGCTACACAAGCTTCTAAAGCCTTTTTAGCGTCCAAAGGAATGCCTTTAAAATAAGCATCTACAATTACAGGAACCGCATGGTAGCCAATCATCATATTGGTTTCGTTTCCTGCTAACGACCATACGGGTAATAAGCCTGTTTCATCATAATGTGATAAAAACGACTTGATCATATCTCCAGTTTCTTTAGGTGCTAAAATAGTATACAATGGGTGAGTGGCTCTAAAAGTGTCCCAAAGTGAAAAGGTATCGTATTTATTATAGCCTTCTGCTTTATGAACTACTCCATCGGCGCCTTTGTAATTTCCATCGACATCACTGTGTAACGAGGGTGTTAAAAAAACATGGTACAAATTGGTGTAAAACAATTCTTTTTGTGCCTTTGTACCTTTAATTTTAATTTTAGAAAGATAGGTTTCCCAGGTGTGTTCTGTATCTTGAACGGTTTGCTCAAAATTCCAATGCGGTAATTCAGCCTTTAAATTTTTGCGTGCTCCTGCTATACTGGCTGATGATAATGCCACTTTTACTTGTATCTTATCTTGCTCCTGTGTTTTATAATGGGCTACAATGCGCGTGAATTTCCCATTTATTATGGTAGTGTTTTTTTCTTCTGAATTTTCAAACAGTAGTGCCTTATCAAAAGGTTTTGAGAATTTCATCACGAAATAGACACGCTGATCTGATGCCCAACCTTTAGATTTTCGATATCCCGAAATGGTTTGATCATCTTCTATGGTTATTTGAGTGTCTACAGGGGCATCCCAATTTAAACTATAGCCTAAATCAAGAATGATTTGGCTTTTTTCATCTTCTGGAAATGTATATTGATGAAACCCAACACGAGATGTCGTGGTTAATTCTGCTTTTATACCTGAACTTAACAAATCTACGGAGTAATATCCAGGGCTTGCTTTTTCACGATCGTGTGAGAATTTTGAGTAGGGGCGGTAACGACCTTCAGGTGTTAGGCTTTCTGTAAACTTACTATTCAATGGCATCACCAATAAATCGTACATATCGCCTGCACCCGTGCCAGAAAGGTGTGTATGACTAAAACCAGCTATGGTAGAATCTGGGTAAAAATAACCCGCAATCCTATCCCAACCTGGTAATCCATTATCCGGACTTAATTGCACCATACCAAATGGTACAACCGCACCTGGATAGGTGTTTCCTGGGCCATCGGTTCCGGTAAACGTATTCACATAACTGGTTAGTTTCTCTGTGGAGGCTACGTTTTTATCCGTTTTACTTTCTTTACAGGAAATAATCCCCAAACATACTAGTAATAAATAACTGTAATATTTCATTTATTTCGTTCTTAATTTATTCACTTTAAGATCTGCATAATTTGCAATATGTCTTTTATAGTCTTGTGTATATAGCGTTGCAATGGTACTGTATTTTTCTGCAAGCTTGTTGTAGTCCTTCCAAGCCTTATCATAGGCCTTAATCCACTTTTGAACTTCTTTAGTATCGCCTTTACTTACCGCATTATCCATATAGACAAGTGTTCTATATATATTATACAACTTCAAACCGTATTCCGATGACCCTATAGCGTGACTTTTAGTTTCTTTATTTTGCCAATGAATTGATTTAGCCAACTTCACAATTTTTTTCCATTTTGTGATAGATTCATCTTTTTGATCTAAGTTTCTTTGATGCTCTAAATCACCTTTAACTACCATTGGCCAAGCAATTCCTTGGTCTCTGGTCCACCATGGATTCATATCTCTATACGTACTGTTTCTGCCTCTTACTACGGCTTCCGCAGAAAGCAAACATAATTTCCTGAATTTTGCAACGTCATCACCTTTTAAATGTAAACGCTCTGTGGCATATCTGTTAAAAATAAACGCTTCACTCTTATCTATATTTTGTCCCCATTGTGCCACAACCCAAGAGTTTAAATCGCACCACAATTCGTCTTTTATATATGGGCCATCCCATCCACCACCACGAGACCATGTCCAAACACCTGCATATAATTCAGGCTTCGTATCAACAAACTCTTGAATACTGTTAATTTGATCTTCTGGCATCCTCGCATGCTCCTCAAAACCATCTATAACACCATTAGCAATATAATTAGGGTAAGCGCCTTTACCTTCGTATTCACGAGCAGATTGCACTTCAATAATTTGGCGGTGACGCCCTTGACCAATGACTTTGCTAAACTCGTTTGATCTATGAAAATCACCTTCACAATGTTTGATACTTATAATTAAGTTGTCGTGTGGTTCTACCGCGTTACTTACTGCCAAATAATCATCCATATCTCTATCAAACGCTCCCCAAGTACGAAAAATAAGTTGTTTATCTCTTTTCTCGCAAATCTCTTCTTTTAAGATATTTATTAAAGGAATAATTGTTTTCTTCGGATTTGTTTTATCCTCAATAGCTCCCAGGTGATAGGGTGCATCGTGCAAATAGGTTTCACCAATACGAACTACCAATCCATCCAAATCAGGAAACTGATCGAACATTTCATTAATTTGAGCACGAATTAATTTTTCGGTTAAAGCATCATTAGGATTACCAAAAGTTTTTTCAATATGGTATTTCTCAATCAATCTTTTAGGAAATAAAACAAGATCAGACATCGCATAAATAGCCATATCTTCAGCTTTACAAGCTGCATGCATTTGTTTTATTTGCGCTGCTTTTTCATCTACCCATTTACGATCTTCAGAACCTTTAGGCAAAATATCTGCATCAACGGATTCCCAGTTTATAGCTAATGCGGGCGATTCAAAAAGAAAATACACTTTTCCATTATATCCCATTTCTTTAATAACCGCTGGGTTGTTGTATTTAGAATCATACGGAGTCTCACCTGGATTGTGATGTACCATATCTAAAATTAAAGGCGCATTCTGGTTCTGACTTATCAGTTTTGCACCCATAATACTAAAAAAAACTAAAATGGATAGCACTAATTGATTACTTAAATTTGATTTATTTATCTTCATTATCTATTGCTTAAAAACGTGTAACCGAACCACTCATTGGGGTTAACTCTTCACCTTGTATGGCATACTTAACTTCTATGACTCTTGGTTTATCGCTTGGTCTGTATTTAATGGTTATAGGGTGCCATCCTTGTTTTAAAGCTGCTTTTCCATAACTCTTTCTAGGTCCGTGCCATCCACTATTATCAACTATCACTTCATCACCAATAAATAATAAATCTCCACCATCAGAACGTGTTTCAAATTCATAAATGGCGTCTTTATTAGCCTTAAAATAACCTTGGTAAATGATTGAGAAATTCTTTTCATCTTTAAAATCTCCCAATGCAATTGTATCTACTTTAGTAAAGTTAGATGTGGAGGGCGTTTTAAGATCTTCTACCTTTTTAAATTTCCCTTTGATAATCCACCTTTTTAAGCCTGTTTCTACTGGATTCACTTCTATAGGGGTTATATAGTTTTTTTGAATAACCTTGGTTGTTTTTAGGTCGTTAAATTTTTCGCCACGATAGGCACGGGCTTTAATAGTAATGGTGTCGTTTACTAGAAAAGGAGCTTCATATTTTATAGTTTCTTTTGTTGGAATACTGCCGTCTAAAGAATAATAAATATCTACACCCTCAAGTGGATAAGCTAATTTTAAAGAGACTTCGGTATTATCAACAAAAGCGATGTCTTTTTGAAGACCTTCTACCGCAGGGATGTAATAATACACATCAAGAACATCTAATCGGTCATACTGTTTTTCTACTCTTTTATTGAATGATTCAAAATCGCGTTCTTGATCGACCCATGCATTTTCTGCAACGGCTAACATTCTAGGAAACGCTTGATATTGCAAACGCTTAAAACTAGGAATCCATTCAGACCATAAATTGGCTTGAATTCCTAAAACGTGTTCAGCTTCTGCATCTGTGAAATCTTCGGGAATAGGTTCATAATTGTAAACACCTTCTAGAGTGTTTCCTTCGTTTAAGTAATCGAAATAATATGCAGCTGTTGTAGTCACTACAATATCATTTCCATTGGCTGCGGCTTTTTTTGGTGCATCTGGTGCCCAGTTTCTCCACCACATAACGTTGGCTTCTTTGGTTAATCCACCTCTTACAATTTCATCCCAACCCATAAATTGTTTCCCTTTAGATTGTAAAAATTGTTCGATGTCTCTATTGAAATGCGATTGTAATTCGTGTTCGTCTTTAAGATTATGCTCTTTGATGGCTTTTTGACAATGTGGGCATTTTTCCCAAGATTTTATGTTGACTTCATCACCTCCAATATGAACGTACTTAGCAGGAAATAATTCCACAACTTCACTCAGTACATTTTTCATAAAATCATAGGTTGTTTCTTTTCCTAAACAAGTTGGGTAAGTAAAAACAGTATCCCAACCTGATTCTTCATTACAAGATAGAAAAGGATAATTATCTATTGCCGATTTAAAATGACCTGGCATATCTATTTCAGGAATCACAGTGATGCATCTAGCATCGGCATACGATACAATTTCTTTAATTTGATCTTGGGTGAAAAAGCCACCATATTTACGTTCGCCATCAATGGTCTTAAAGTTAGATTCGTCTATAGTATAAAGCTTATTTTCTTTTGCTCTATCCATACAAATGGTGTCTTGATTGTTTGGTGTTCTCCAAGCTCCTTTTTCTGTTAATAAAGGGTATTTCTTTATTTCAATACGCCAACCTTGGTCATCGGTTAAATGCATATGATAGGTATTTAACTTGAACAGAGCCATGTAATCTAAAAAGTCTTTTACCTCATTTATATTAAAAAAATGACGACTAAAATCCATATGCATGCCGCGCCACTCAAAACGAGGCGCATCTTCCACCATGGCACATGGTACAAACCAATCGGTATTTGTTTTTTCTTTACTCTCAATTTCATTTGGCAATAACTGGCGAATGGTTTGAACGGCATTAAAAAAACCACGTTCTTCTGAAGCTTTTATGTTAATTGATGTTGGGTTTATATCTAATTTATAAGCACCTTCTTTTAAACCTTCCACGGTTTCAAAAACAACTGCATCATCAAGCTTTGTATTTGAAACTTGTAAATTGTAACCTGCTGCATTTTTAAATAAACCTATTAAATAATTTGCTGCTTTTTGATGACTCTCATCATTAAGTATAATTTTTGTACTAGATTCAAACTGAAATGAACTTTCTTTTAATTGAAAACTCAAGGGTTTAGGTAGTAATGAGATTTGCTCTTGTTTAAAAGTAGGTTTTGTTTGCGAGCATGACACCAAAAGCAATGTTACTAATAGAAATGTAATATGTTTTTTCATAATCATCTTTTTATATTCTTTTTCATGTTTTCTTCAACAGCTTTATCAAAAGCTATTGTTATAGATTCGGTTAGTTTTGCTTTTTTAATCCAATCACCATCACCGTAAATCCCTGATTTTGTATAATCGAATGGTTTAAAGTTTATTTTTTTGAAATTTGCTTTCCGCTCAAATTTGAAATCGAAATTTGAAGCATCCTTAAAATAAGGATCCCCTATGATACTATTATTATCATGTCCCAATTGTTGCCAAACTTTAAATGTTTTACCATTGAAATTGTAAGTGCCAAGACTCGTATTCCAATACAAATTAGTATCCATTTTAGCTATAACCTTGTCCCAAGCGCCTTTTAGCAACATGCCTTCTTTAAAAATAACAATATTATTTGTAAAAGTGAATGATGTGTGTGCCTCTGCTATGGTACACTGCATCTGATACTTTTTAGCAAAGGCCAAAATGTTATTCTGTATTAGATTTTCCTTACCATAATTTTGTTGAAATCCCCCCGTTTTGGTATTGTATACTACATTGTTTTTAAAAACAATTCCTGTAGAACCTTCATCGGCATACATACCCCAACCTCCGTAGGAATACGCATGAATATCATGAATCACATTATTTTCAATACGGGTTCCTTCAGATTCTCCAAGCGTATAAATACCAGCCATGTCGCTTAACAAATCCCATCCTATGTGATGAATATGGTTATAAGCTATAGTATTTCGTTTTGCAAGACTTGGTGCATACCCCCAAACCCAACCCACAGAGATACCTGTGTAATAGAAATTACCAATATCATTATGGGTTACTTTATTATCTGAACTATGCCCAACCCATATTCCTACTGCAGCAGGAAACTCTTTGCCACCAGACTGTATAATATTGTTATGAATATTTATATTGTGAGTATGTTCTTTGCCTTCTAAAGCCTTAAAATCTCCCAAATAAATACCACCACCTCCCAAATTGTGCAAATAGGTGTTTTCTACAAAAGCATTACTACAACCTTTACCAAACCACAAGGCATGCTGTCCTGTCTTTGAAATTTCACAATGAGAAAATGTTATATTTTTTGCTCCTTCTAAATAAATAGCTGCATTTAATTTTGCCGCTGCTTGGTTGGGTTCTGAACCCGATTTCGGGATTTCGTAATGACAATACTCAAAACCTAAACCTTCAAAACGAATGTATTCTACATATTTATTTTGAATAGCACTTCCTTTTATACTTATTAATTGTTGCAATACGGGGGCTATTACCGTACTGTTATCTGGAGATTCATTGGGTTGTGGTACATAGTACAAAATTCCCTTTTGATTTAAAAACCATTCACCAGGGGTATCTAAAGCTCCTTTATAATTTTCAAAAACAATGCGTCCACCTTTCTTTATTTCGTTCCAAGGTTTCATACCTTTTCCTGATGTTGTAATTGATAAACTATCAGTATCAATAGCATCGATGTGCCTTAAGGTGTAATCCCATTTGTGATAGGCTTTGAACCTTACTTCTTCAATTTCATCCTTGGTGATATCTACTAAAGCCGCGAACATATTTTTATCAAAAAATAATTTTTGTTGTGCCTTTGGAGCGACCTTACCAGGGCCTTTTTCCCAGATGTGTTGTTGCACAGAATCTATTTCCAAAAAACCACTATTAGGTGTTCGAGCTAAAACGGCTCTTTTACCATTTACATATAATTGATCAAATTGCCATTTGTAATAAGCGCTTTCTGGAATTTTAACTTCCCAAACACCTTTTTCATTGACTGAAAATCCAGTAATTATTTTTCCGCCACTAAAAGTTGGTTTGGCATTTTTAGCGGCTTTATAGGTGATGGGGGAATTTTTGGTCCCACCATCTTCTGGAAATAATTCCAAAGGTTCTTTCATCGTATAATAACCTTCCTCTACAATTACCGTATAAGCATGTTGTTTTTTTGATAAGGTTTTATGCTGGCGTATGGCATCGCGAGCAGCCGTTAATGTTGCTAAAGGAGCTTCTTTTGTTCCTGGGTTTATATCATTCCCTATGGGCGAAACATGAAAATACTGTTGTGCATTTAACGATAAACTACAACAAAAAAGCAAGCTTAATATATAAATAACCCTCATCAATATTTTTATTCTTTTAGAACCTTTAATTAGTTGTCCTGCCATTCAATCTCGCCATTTTCCAGACTCCAATCATTTCCAAAATAACCAGTTGCTTTAATACTTTCTATACCGTTTTGGTAAATAGTAGGGGTGAAGATCATCATATCTGGGATATCGGTTCCAGATCCAAAATACTTGTTGGGAACCATGGCTTTAAAGCCTTCAATACCGGTTCCAGATATGGCCGCAACCGATGCTGTTTTGCTGTCTTTCCTTGGATAAATTAAATACGTACCGTAGTTATTTCCTTTTAAAATTTTATGACCAACTTTAACTTCATCACGTTTAACTTGAACAGGGCTTTCTGATAATAGTAATTTCCATGCAGCATTAGTGGTAGCGTTACCATACAGAATAACAGACCTGTCTTTAAATTTTTTAAGTGAAAATTCTTTATCTGAAATAATATCTATAGAACCATTCCCTCTGTAATAAAAGGTTTCAGCATCAAAGCGCACTTTGTTAATAGCCCATTGGTTTTCTTCTTGAGTTCCCTTAGTTCCATACACAAACACCATGTTATTTTTAAAAGCATCTTTAAAATTACCATAGCGTAGCGGATTTTTTTCAAAGCTACTTGTTGGTTTTTCAGTTAAAACCCATGTATTATTTTCTTTTTCAAACCATAATTCATCTTTTTTATAAGATGCTATGTTGTTAAAAGAAACACTATCAACCATCACTTCAATGGTATCAGATGCCATAGTGTGTTTTATATCTAGCTTAAACTTTTTTAAATTTTCAGTTTCAATAGAAATGTGTCGCTTTCTTAAAATGACGTCGTTTTTTATTTGTTTTTCATTACGTACATTTTGAGTGACTTTAACACCCGAAAATTCAAATAGTTTTTCTTGTTGATATAAGGTTATATATCTACTTTCTGAGGAAACACCGGGACTTGCTGTTCTAAATTCAAATGTTTTTACATCATCATTATTAGGAATGGTATGCCATTTAAAGTAATCGAATATCGAGCTGAAATCAATACCAAACCAATGTTTTTTATCTTCATACTCAAGGTAAGCAAAATCAGGATGAAATTCTGCTAGATGTTTACGCATAAAACGGGCTTGGTCTACAGGTACTACATCATCGGCATCACCATGTTGTATGTACACACCTTGTTGAAGGTAATTTCTAGACAATTCCAATGTATGACTTGCATGGTTGGCTCGAACAAACATATTTTCTAGAGCTGTTGGGTTTTCCAAGGCCTCTTTATTGGCATAAGAAAACAAAGAATACCACCCAGACATAGGTACAATAGCAGCCCATTTGCTAGGAAACGTGGCGCCTACATGCCAAGTACCATGACCACCCATAGAATGTCCTGTTAAATAGGTTCGGTTGGGGTCTGTACCATACATGTTTTCTGCAAGTTCTTGAACTTCCATGGCGTCCCAACGGCCCCAATCTTCCCAATTAAAACCATAATCTCTTCTGTTTGTTGGTGCAATCACGTGTCCCCAATCTTTAGCTTTATATTGAACCGCCTGATTTTTGGCTTCTACATTGGCTCCATGTAATGAAAGAAACATGGCTGGTTTATCTCCTGGTTTTATAAGGCCTTCTTTCACAGAAAAATATTGAACGCTCCCATCTATTTTAGAAATGAATGTTCTGGTATAACGTTCTTCAGGTGTTCTTACATGATACAAAACAGACGTTTCATCTATAAGTTTTAATCCTTCAAATAATTTAATTTTCACTCTTACTGTATCTTTTTTAGAATAAGCGTCTTTTACCAAATAGGGCACTTTTCGCATAGACAATGGAATGATGGTCGATACGTTTGTTTCTAGTGTTTCACCGTTTGCTTCAGATACAAGTCTGAGGTTTCTTAATGTTTTCGAGGTTGAATTTAATATTCTGATGGATCCTGTTTTTGTATCATTTTCAGTGGTTAAAAAATCAGGATTCGTCATATCTCTCTCTAATAAAGCGATTGGTTTTTCAATAGATAATAATTGCATAAACACTTCACCACGACCTCCTTTTACTAAGAAGGTATTCTTACCTTTTAGTAATTCTACGGGGTGAAACGTAAGGTGTTTATTATACACATCGCCACCACGGGGAATACCATTTACAAATACTTCATTATGACCAGAAATTTCTAAAATTTTAATTTCTGATATGAGTGAATTATAAGTGACATACAAATAACCACCCCTTAATTTTCTGGTTTTAAAAACACCTTTTTCATTTACTGTTAATGGCTCCCAACGCTCCACTTCACCTTGTCTGCCAATGCCAACAGAATCGGTTTCAATAGGTTCATAGTCCTTTTTTGTAATGAGATTATAAAAAACGGGATCGGTATAAATAATGGACCGGTTTCCCTTACTAGTTGATCCTGTTACCAATCCGTTTTTTAAAGCAATCGTGTCTTGGGCGTTAAGGGAACTGCTTATAAAAAAAACAAGGAGAATAAATTTTAATGTGAATTTGGTCATATTGAAATAGCTGCTATTTGATTTTAAGTTTTATAATTTCATCTATTTCATTTAAAGAATTACTATCTACGTAAATAAATGTACCTTCTTTTAATTGCTTGAATTTGATTTTTGTTTTACCATCGAATGATGTCGCCGAAGATATTTTTTCTTTAAATTCAGGAATGAAAATATAAGGATCGTGGGTTGGGTTTAAAATATGAACGTACAATGTTTTATCTTTTTTGGTAATAGTTCCCCAATCTTGAGTTTGTATAACATCGCCTCTAGTGCCGTAAATACTTTCACCATATTTAGAAGTCCATTCGCCCATTTCCTTTAAAGTATTTACAAACTCTGGTTGTATTTCTCCATTGGGCATTGGCCCTACATTCAATAATAAATTACCGTTTTTACCAGCTGCTTTTACTAAAAAATGTATCAGTTGTTTTGTAGATTTAAACTTGTTGTCATAAATACTATAGCCCCATTTACTTGCCATAGTGGCACAAGATTCTAAAGGTAATTGACTTACGTGAACACCATCACTAAAACCACCATGGTTTTCTCCTGGTAAATCACGCTCAAACGTTTGTATATCATCACCTGGTATGGGTTGTATGTGGTGATTGTTTGCAATTAAAGTACTTGGACTTAACTCATGTATTAAAGAGTATATTTCGTCATATTTCCAGTTTGCTTCTTTTCGATCCCAATGTCCGTCAAACCAAATCATACCTATTTCTCCATAATTGGTAAGCAATTCTGTAAGTTGGGCTTTCATAAAATCTACATATTTATTCCAAGCTTCTTCATCTCCTTTTTTACCATCTTTGTAATCATCACGTTTCCAGTCTAGTAAAGAATAGTAGAAATTTAATTTAATTCCTTCTTTTTTACATGCTGCGGCCAGTTCCTTTAAGGGATCTTTTCCGTAAGGGGTAGCATCTACTATATTGAAGTCACTCGCATCAGTATCAAACATACTAAAACTGTCGTGGTGACGCGATGTAATGGTTATGTATTTCATCCCTGCAGATTTTGCAATTTTAACCCATTCTTCCGCATTAAAATCTTGTGGATTAAAAAAGTCTGCCAAACGTTCATAGTTATCTGCTTTAATCTTTTTCAATAACATCACCCATTCACCATCGGCCAAAACGCTGTAAACCCCCCAATGGATAAACATACCGAATTTCATGTCTTGAAACTCTTTACGCGCATCTAAGTTATTTTGAGTAGGTGTATACTCTGGCATAGGGAATTGGTACTGTTTTTGTGCATTACTTGTAAATGCAAGTAGGCCTAATAGGCAAATAATAGCGATCTTCTTCATGTTATTAGTTTTTGTTTTTCTTAATTTATTACGGGTTGCGGTCCCATTTCCATTTCTAAAATACCTCCTTGAGTTATTTCTTTATGTGTTATCCAAAAGCGATTTAATGATTTCCCGTTTAACTTTATGGATTGTATATAAATGTTTTCTTCTGAATTATTTTTAGCAATTATTTTAAAGGTTTTTCCTGAGTAATAATTTTGGTCTAATTTTATTTCAATTTCATTGAAAACAGGACTCGTTATTTGATATTTATTATCCCCAGGATTTATAGGGTGAATACCAATAGATGCTAACACATACCAGGCGGACAATTGCCCAACATCTTCATTACCGCATAATCCGTAAGCATCGGTACCATAGGCTTTACTACAAATTTTACGTGTTATTTTTTGGGTTAAATGTGGTGCACCTGCTTCGTTTAACATAAAAGGAACGTGGTGTACCGGTTCATTGGCGTGATTGTAATAATTGTTCCAAAGGAAATGATCTGGAGTGTTTTCAAAGAAAGCAATCAATTCGTTTTTAAAAGCTTCTTCGCCACCCATTAAAGTTTTTAGCCCCTCAATATCGTGAGGTACAAACCAACCTTGTTGGTAGGGGTTACTTTCTATGCATCCTTGACCGTGCACTGTTTTTCCTTTCCATTCCAACCAAACTCCGGTGCTGTCTTTGGCTCTAAACCAATTCACTTCATCGTTCCAAATATTCTTGTAATTTTTGCTTTTTTTGAAATATGCTGTAGCGATGTTATTTTTTCCTAAGGATTTTGCAAAGGTTGCCAATGCCCAATCGGAATAGGCATACTCCAAAGTTTTAGATATATGTTTATGGGAATAACCTAATTCACCATTTCCAGTATTATCTACGGTGTTTTTAGAATACTTAAACGCTTTCTCTATATCGTAATTTCGAATGCCTTTTTGGTAGGCATCATTAATAACTGAAACAGCAGGGTTACCTAACATAACGCCGGAATAAGAGTTTAGCATTTCCCAACGCGGTAAGTATTCTTTGCCACTTAACTCAGCGATTTGTAAAAGGGAGTTAATCTCATCATTTACCAAGGTTGGATTGATAATGGTTTGTAAAGGAAATTGAGATCGAAACACATCCCAACCACTAAAAATAGTTCGGTAGGTGAAATTTTTGGTTTGATGCACTTTTTTATCAGCTCCTATGTAATTTCCATTGACGTCTGAAAAAGCACGTGGATCTATTAAAGTATGATATAATGATGTGTAAAAAATAGTTTTATCTCTATCTGTAGCGCCTTCAACCGATATGTTGTCAATAGCTTTACTCCAGCTATCACGAGCTTCCTGTTTTGTTTTATCGAAATTCCAATGGTTAATATCGTGTTCTAAATTCTCTTTAGCTCCAGCAATACTTACAAATGAAATGCCACTTTTAACCAACACTTCTTCGTCTACTTTGGTACTAAAATTGGTGTAAAAACCTAAATGCTTGCCTTGCATCTCCGTTTTACCTTCAAAGATTTCAGCATTTTTAATTGAATCTTGATAGTTATCTCTTCTAATAAAACGCATTTTTCTAGGCACGTCCGGAATATCGGCACTCCAAATACCATAATCTTTTAACGGCTTGCTAAATTCACAATAGAAATACACCACGTAATCGGCATTTCCTGCACCAGCGCCCCAGCCACCACCTTCGGGAGGACATTTCATCCAACCTTGTATGGTGTTTTCGTTTACTACTTTTATGTATTGTTCTGTTGAAGTTCCACCAACACGACGCGCTAAATCAATTTGAACGCGCGAACTATCAGATTCAGGATAGGTAAAACGAATAATACCTGCTCTTGGTGCCGAAGTTAATTCTGCTTTCACATTATAATCATCTAAAGTTACAGCATAATATCCTGCCTCTGTAGTTTCAGTATCATGAGAATATCGAGAACGGTAACCGCTTTCTGGATTTTCGGCAACACCCCGATTAGTTTGTAGTTTTCCTGTTGTAGGTGTTACTAAAAAGTTGCCTAAATCGCCAAACCAACCCACGCCACTCATGTGTGTAAAACTGAAACCTTCCATGGTTGGGTGTTCATAAGAATACCCAGAACCATTATCACCATCAGAAACCGTATCCGGACTTAATTGCACCAAGCCAAATGGCGTTGCAGTACCCGGAAATGTTTTACCAAAACCATGAGCATCTTTAGATTTTTCACCATAAGTAATAGCACCAATTATAGGGTCTATATAATCTACGGGCTGCTTTTGGGTTGTTTTGGTTTCTTTTTCAGATTTTGAAGATTTACAAGAACCCGCCACAAGAACCGTTAATGCTAGACAGAAATAAAATGATATGTTTCTTTTTGTTCTACTCATGAAATGGGCTGCTTTTAGTCTATTAGTGCGCTGCTGTGTTTTGTGCGCTTTCTGTTTTGAAAATATCTACGGGTACATCATTTTCTTGTGATTTTCCAGTGGTTGTTCTACCGTTTTCAACAATACGTTTTAATTTTTTTGTCAATTTGGCAACAACTCTAGGATGCTTCTTATAAACATTAGTCGTTTCTTCAGCATCGGTTTTCATGTTATACAATTGAATTTCTGGTAGGTTTTCTGCTTTAGCTTTATTATCATTTGGATTAGACCAACCACCAGAACCAGGTGTTAATTCCAATTTCCATTTTTTATTCCTAATAGAAAATTTACCATGTATAGAATGATGAACCACTAAATTATAATCCGTTTTTGCCTTTTTGTTTTTCAGCATTGGTAGAATACTATACGAATCTACACCAGCATTATCATCCACATTTAAACCTGCAATTTCAGCACAAGTCGCCATTAAACTCGTTTGGCAAATAAGCTTATCGTTTATAGAGTTAGCCTCAATATGTTCTGGCCATCTTACCATAAAAGGAATGCGGTGTCCGCCTTCCCAAATATCAGATTTGTAACCTCTAAAATCAGCACTTGGGTAATGTCCGAATTCATTTTCTAACTTACCAACTTTTGCAACAGGGTAGGAGCAACCATTATCACTTGTGAAAAACACCAAAGTATTATCCTCAATGCCATTTGCTTTTAAGGCTTCAAGCACACGACCAACAACATCATCCGTTTCCATAACAAAATCGGCATAAGCGCCCATACCACTTTTTCCTTGCCAAGCTTTTGATGGTACCACAGGACTATGCGGTGAGTTTAATGCCAAATACATAAAAAATGGCGTATCGTTTTTAGATTCCTTAGCGATATAATCTTCGGCATGATCACCTAAAAATTGTAACATTTTCACAGGTTCCATTGTATCAACAACCTTATCGTCTTTTATAACCGTTTTCATAACTCTAGAGTGGTGAAAGCCAATATAAGAGTCAAAACCACGAGAAACTGGTCCGTTTGGTACCGTAGAACCAATCGCTGGGCCAATTACTTTTTTACCATCGTAAACTTCAACAGGATTTCCTTCGTCGTCAACAAACTTAAACCCAAGATGCCATTTACCAATAGCTGCGGTTTTGTAACCTGCCTCTTTAAGCATTTTCGGAACCGTCATTTGGTCTTCTGCTATTAAAGGTTCTAATTCTTCACCTCCAGCTAAAACACCTTGTTGCAGTCTAGAACGCCATGAATAACGTCCTGTTAAAATAGCGTATCGGGATGGCGTACATACTGAAGAAGCAGAGTGCGCATCGGTAAACGTCATAGATTCTTTCGAAAAGGCATCTATTTTAGGAGTAAGTATTTTTCCTTTTTCAGGATTTAAAACTTGTACATCGCCATAGCCTAAATCGTCACAAATGATGTAAACAATATTTGGTTTTTTTTGAGCTGAAGCTGAAGCAACAACGAACATAAAAAGAGCTACTAATTTTGATAGTTTCATGTGTTATTTCTATTGTTTTTTATTGGTCACATGGCTCTTCCTTATAATCATTTCCTTGTGGTTTAAATTTAGTAATGGAAGTTTCATGATTTTATTTTAATCGTATTTCTGTTATTTCACCTAGTAATTCGCCAGCATCGTTAAATAAACCAGCTTTTAAAAGGGTTTTAGGTTTTGTTTTAAAATCGCCTTCATACTTAATGGCGTTGGTTGTTGGATCGCTACCATCAAGCGTGTAATAAATAGAAAAGCCAACGGTTTCTGTTTTCAAAAACACAATAGCTTCTGTATTTAATTGATCGATAGCAAAGGCAGGATATACAGTAAACATGCTATTTGCATAATTGACGTCATCTCTTTCTAAACGTTTAAAATGATCGGTTTTTAATGCATTTTGAAAACGTTCCCAATTTTTTACTTTTGGATTGCTCCAAGACACCTCGGCACTTGCTAAGGTTCTTGGGTAAAGCATGTATTCAAAATGTTCTTCGGTTGGTGTAAATTCGGCCCATAAACAAGTTTGATTTCCTAATACACGGCTCGCTTCTTCCGCAGTTAATTCAGCAGGAATAGGTTCATGATTATAAACTACAGAGAGCGGTAATACTGAATTTGGTCCTTCTGGCTCCATAAATGTTGGACCTTGAACACGACTGATGTATGAGTGTAAATACGACGTCATAATGGTTGGGTAACCTTCACGAGGTGCTTGTAATTCCGGTGTATGCATGCCTCTTCTCCAAGCCATAATAGTAGCACCTTTGGCTCCTTTTCCGCTTAAAATTTCATCCCAACCAATCATTAGTTTATTTTGGGCGGTTACTATTTTATTTACTTTTTGAATAAAATGACTTTGTAATTCTTCCTCATCAGCAAGATTGTGGTCTGTCATTACCTTTTGGCAATGCGGACATTTTTTCCAATTGGTTTTGTTGCATTCATCTCCACCAATATGGATGTATTTTGAAGGAAATAACTCGGCTACTTCTTTTATCACATCCTCTAAAAAAGCATAGGTAGTTTCTTTTCCTGCACAAACTGCGTTATCGGGTGCTTTTCCACCAGTGGCTAATTCAAAATTAGCATCAGTTTCACCGTCAAAACAAAACAATTCTGGATACGATGCTACTAAAGCTTTACTGTGTCCGGGAACATCAATTTCTGGTATTACTTCTATATTCCTAGCCGATGCATAAGCAATAACTTCTTTAATATCTTCTTGGGTATAAAAACCACCAACGGTTTTAGGTTCATCTGCTGTAGCATGCTCACGAGACCACCAAGCAATGCCTGTTCTGTCTGCTCGCCAAGCTCCTTTTTGAGTGAGGTTTGGATATTTTTTAATTTCAATTCTCCAGCCTTGATCGTCGGTTAGATGCCAATGAAATTTATTTATTTTATATGAAGCTAATACGTCAAGCTGCTTTAAAATAAAAGCTTTGGTTTGAAAATTACGAGAAACATCGAACAACACACCACGCCAATGGAATCTTGGATTGTCGGTAATAGTCAAACTTGGTATGGCTGTAGTTCCATTAGAACCGGCAGGAATAGCCTGTCTCAAAGTTTGGAAACCATTAAATAATCCAGCATAATCAGTTGCTTTTACAGTAATTTTAGAAGCATTTACTTCTAAAATATAACCTTCGGCTTCAATAGATGCGTTTTTTACTTTTTCAAAAACAATAACGTTTTTAGACGCTGAGGTTCTTCCTGTGTTTACAGTAAGCGATAAACCGGTGTCATTTGTAAGTGTTGATGACACCATAGGTGCTAAAGCTTTGCTGAATTTCTTCGGAATAAAAACTTGCGTGTTTTCATCTAATTTAAATCCGCGTGAAGCGTATACAACAGATTCTGGTTGCGGAATAAAAGTATTCTGAACATCTTGAGCATAAATACTTACTGAAAACATGAGACATACTAAAAGTAATGCTATTGTTTTTGCTCCGTAAATATTCGTCTTATATGAAGTGTTTATCATGTGTTATTCTAATTTAAACTTACAGCAAGCGTGTTAAAAGATTTTCCGTCTAGAGTTACTTTTACAATCTCGTTATTGATGTTTAATGCTAATTCTTGTGCTTCCGAAGTATTGTTGTAAGCCAAAACAGTTACCTCATTATTCGCTTTGTTATAAAAGGCAAGTGCGTTATTAGTATCTCCAGAGGCCGCTAATTTTACCGAACCTGGCGCTACAAAAGCACTTAAATGTTTCATTAAATAAAACTCAGGATTGTATTTTATAGCTTTAGTTTTGCTATCAATAGAAATCATAGAATTTTGTTTCCATCCCCATTGGCTTTTTCCTGTTTCATCTAAAACCATATTCCAATACATGTATGAGTTGGCACCGTTTTCAAAGTAATGCTTCATTAAGTTGAAGGTGTATTCTGCCGCTTTCCAATCGTTAGAACCGTCACCACATTCTGTTTCAGTTTGCATTAATTGCATGTCTGGATATTTAGCATGTACAGCTTCAATAGCGCCTTTTCCTGCCCATTGAAAACCAACACCTGTAACATAATCTTCAGTGTTTTTGTATTGTAAAATAGCATCTACACGTTCTATTTGCGGACGCTCAACAGTACCTAACCAGATATCTGTATCTAAATTTTCAGCTTTAAGTTTCGGACCTAAATAGTCGGCTATAAAAATGCCTAAATCTTGAGGTTTCCAAACGCATGATGGAAAGTTTTGAGCCGAATTTGGTTCGTTTTGAACATGAACAGCGCTAATTTCAATACCTTCATTATCATAAGCTTTTATGAATTTTGAAAAGTATAAAGCGTAAGATTCTAAATATTCTGGTTCCATAATGAAACGAGACACTAATTCTTCCGTAGAACTCCATTCCTCTGGTAAATCGTTAAATTCAGGATTAGATTTACAAGCGTAATGTTTGCTATGTTTCATCCAAGATGGCGGACACCAAGGTGAAGCCCAAACTTCTATGTCCGGATTTATTTTTTGTGCTTCCTTAATGTATGGAATTAAACGTTTTTTATCACGATCGATAGAGAAGTTCGACATTGCGAAATCTTCCGCAGTTTCGTTATGGCTATACCAATCTACAGCATAATCATTAGCGCCAATAGGCATTCTACAAACGTTGAATTTACAACCCGTTTCCTGACTAAATAAATCGTTTAAAATTTGTTGTTTTTCTTCTGGAGTTACCATAGCTAAAGCATCCCAACCTAATTCGTTGAAACAGCCGCCAAAACCTGTAACTTCTTGTTCTTGGTTTTGTGTATCAATAGTAATGGATAGGTTAGTAGCTGTGCTTTCCGTAGAAGGATTGTAGATTTTTTCAACCCAAACATGATCATTAGTACTGCTTACCCAAGTTACTTGAGGTTGATTTTTACAAGCTGAAAAAGCGACTAAAAGGGTTAAAGCTGAATATTTAAAAACGTTCATAATGTTCTATTTTACTGTTAAAATTTTTCTTAAACGGATATCTTTTGATGAAGCACCAACCATGATTCTAAAATCGCCTGCTTCAACTAATCTTTTCATGTCTTTGTCTAACATAGATAAGGCTTCCGGATCTAATTTAAAGGTTACATTTTGAGATTCTCCAGGGTTTAAAGTGATGCGTTTAAAACCTTTTAATTCTTTAATAGGGCGAGATACTGAAGCTAATTCATCACGGATATAAAGTTGAACCACTTCGTCTCCAGCAACTGTTCCTGCATTTTTAATGGTGCATGAAACTTCTACGCTTTCGTTAGCTGAAATATTATTTTTACTGAATTCAATATCTGAATATTCAAAGGCAGTATAACTTAATCCGTAACCAAAAGGGAATAAAGGTTGCCCAGTTAAGTTGTGGTAATTATCGCCACGACCGGTTGGTTTATTGTTGTAATACAATGGACATTGCGCTTCATCTACCGGAAAAGTAATTGGTAAACGTCCAGCAGGATTTTCGTCACCAAAAAGGATATCGGCAAAACCGTTTCCCCCATTTTCACCAGAATACCATGCCATTAAAACACTATCGACATCGTTAATCCAGTTAGACATAGTAATGGCACTACCACCAACTAAAACAACAACTGTTGGTTTTCCTGTTTTAGCAACGGCTTTAATTAATGCTTCTTGATGACCTGGTAAAGCTAATAACGCACGATCTTGAAATTCACCTTCGTGAATACCAGCAACCACTACCGCAACATCACTTTGTTCTGCAGCTGCAACAGCATCGGCAATTTGTTGTTCCCATTCGTTTTGAATTTCGGCATCCCAAATTAATTTGAATTTTGCATTTCCTGCAGCTTCAAAAAATTCAATTTTAATGTCGTATGTTTTTCCTTCATCAAAAGAAAAAGGTTTTAAAATATTGTTGTATGATTGTTTTTGCCAGTTGTCAATAATTAATTTGCCATCTAAATACATGCGGTACCCATCATTACCTTCAATACCAATATTGAAAACACCTGTTTTTGGCGCTTTTAGTTTTCCTGTCCATCGTACCGAAAACCAATCGTAAGCTAAATCTTCATGTGGTGAAAATAAGGTCCATCCAAACTTAATTTGCTTATCAATACGTTCTACTTTAGGTTGGCCGCTTAATTTAATATTATCAAAATAATCACCTTTTAAACCTGCAACTTGTTTACCTTCTTTGGTAGTGGATAAGTACGAAGAGGCTATTACGTTATAATTTTCTTCAGTTAAAGCTACACCAGGCGCATAGATAATATTGTCTTGTCCTATTTTATCTGATACCCCTTGATACATAGAAATAAGATTATTTCCTGGGCCACTATAACCACCTAATCGCACGGTTTTCACATCGTGACCAATAAGTGCTATTTTTTTAACAGTTTTATCAATTGGTAAAGTTTCATTTTCATTTTTTAATAAAACCATCGCTTTAGAGGCTGCTTTTCTGGCCAACTCACGGTGTGTTTTATGTCCGTTCCAAATTGCTGCTTCTTTAGCATCTACGTATGGGTTTTCAAATAAACCTAATTCGAATTTAGCTTTTAAAATACGGCTAACTGCTTCGTCAATCGCTTTAATATCGACCATTCCATTTTTGTAAGCTTCCCAAAATAAAGGGTAGTGGTTGTAGTTGGTTTGAAACATAACATCTAAACCAGCTTCTACAGCATCTTCTGTAGCTTCGGCATAATCTTTAGCTGTAAAGTGTAATACATTAGCACCACCTGTAGCTCCAGCATCGGAAATTACAAAGCCATCAAAACCCCATTCTTCTTTCAGTTTAGTACGCAATAACCACTCGTTAGACGTACATGGCGTACCGTTTAATGAGTTGTAAGACGTCATTACTGAACGCGCACCTACTTTTTGAAAAACAGCTTTAAAAGCAGGAAAGTAAATTTCCTCTAAAATACGTTCGTTATAACTAATTGGGTAACTATCACGACCACCTGCGCCTACATTAGCAACAAAGTGTTTTGGTGTGGTTATTACACCTTCTTTCTCGAATTCTCCAAGATAAGAAAGCGCCATTTGCGTTGTTAAATATGGATCTTCACCATAAGTTTCTTCGGTACGTCCCCAACGTACATCGCGTGCTATGTTTAATACTGGCGATAATATTTGACGAATTCCTCTTGTTTTTGTCTCCTTTGTTATGGCACCGGCTACTTCGCCAACTAAGTCTGTATCCCAAGTTGCTGCTAATGCAATGGCTTGCGGATACATGGTAGCTCCATCTCGAGCTAAACCGTGAAGCGCTTCGTTAAAAGGAATAATAGGAATTCCTAAACGGGTTTCTTCTAAGAAAAACTTTTGAAGTTCGTTAATTTCTTTAGCCATATTAGCTGCGGTTCCCGTAGAACCATAGTCCATAATTTGCTCGGCGGCATTATCATTTAATCCTTTTGAAGAAATTTGAAAACCAAAAATACCGTGTTTCAATTTGTCTTTTCCAATCTTTAAATCGCCTGGAATCATAAACATTTGCCAGAATTTTTCTTCTAACGTCATTCTGCCTAATAAATCGCTTACACGTTCTTCAACGGGTAACTTCGGGTTTTTATAAGGTGGGTCTTTCTTATTAGAAAAAGCGAAAGCACTTATGATTAGTGCAAAAACACTGACTATTTTTAGGGTATGGAGAATCTTTTTCAAACTGCTATTGTTTTTAATTATATTGATGTTGGTTTGCTTTTAAATCGGCATCGAATTCGGTCATCATTTTCTGTAACTTCTTTACGATTTTAGGGTTTGCCGCTGCTACGTTATTATTTTCAGAAATGTCTTCTTTAAGGTTATAAAGGGCAACACAATCTTTGGTAATACGTAATTTCCAATCGCCTTTTCTAACGGCTTCTAGTGTTGATTCTTTGTAGTAATAGAAACCGTCTTTTTCGTAAGGTGATTTTGCTTTTTCATTTCCGGAAAGTAAAGGCCAAATATTTTTACCATCCATAGGTTTTTCTGATACTTCAGTATCTGTTAAGTATGCTATAGTTGGTAATAAATCTATAGTTGAAGCGACTTTATCGGTAACACTTCCTGCTTTTATTTTACCTTTCCATTGTGCAATCATTGGTACACGCATGCCTCCTTCTAAGGTTTCAAATTTATGACCTCTTAATGGTAAAGCGCTCCCGCCTTCTTTTCCTTTAGTTGTCCAAGGACCATTATCTGAAGTGAAAACCACCAAAGTGTTTTCATCTAAATTTAAAGATTCTAATGTTTTTAAAATTTCGCCCATACTCCAGTCTAATTCCTCAATAACATCGCCATATAAACCTCTTGCACTTTTTCCTTTAAAATTAGGAGAAGCGTAAAGCGGCACGTGTGGCATGCTTTGAGCCACATATAAAAAGAAAGGTTCGTCCTTATTTTCTTTAATAAAACTTACGGCTTCTTCGGTATATCGTTTTGTTAATGTTGATTGATCTACAGGATATTCTATCACTTCGTCTTGTCTCATTAAAGGCACACGTCTTCCTCTCCATTTTTCTTCACGCAAACTATCAATGGTCATACCTTCTCTAAAAAGAATATGTTTTGAAACCTTTGATTTTGGGTTAACTGACATATCATTACTGAAAGGAATACCGTAATACCTATCAAAACCTTGGTTGGTTGGTAAATATTGAGCCTCGTCGCCAAGGTGCCATTTACCAATACATGCTGTATTGTAGCCTTTTGTTTTCAGCATATCAGCAATAGTCAATTCTTGATTGTTTAAACCACCAGGTAAATTTGGCCAAAGTACTTTAGGTACGCCAACCCGTGGAGGATAAGAACCCGTTAACAAAGCTGCTCGTGATGGTGAACATATAGATGAAGCTGCATAAAAATCGGTAAATTTTATACCGTTTGCAGCCATATTATCTAAATTGGGTGTTTTTATTAATGGCGAACCAAAAACGCCAACATCTTGATACCCTTGATCGTCTGTAAAAAAGATAATGACGTTAGGTTTCTCAGTTGTTTTTTGTGCTGAAAGCGCTCCTGTACAACTTAAAAAAACGGTGAGTATGCTGATTACGAATTTCATATTCTAAATTATTTTTTATTTAATGAACCGTCGAACTTATAAGTTTTTCCAGCTTTTGTGTCAAATTCTATCGTGTTTCCGTTGTATCCTAAAACACAAGGTTCCCCTTTTTTAGATGTAATTTCAACGTATTGTAATTTCGAATTTTTCCAAGAGAAAGCCAATTCAAAACCACCTCTAGCAACAATACCTTTTACTTCACCATCGGCTAAAGCATCTGGTAAAGCTGGTAATAATTCAATTTTATCTAAATGACTTTGTATTAACATTTCTAAAATACCTGAAGCACCACCAAAGTTTCCATCAATTTGAAATGGCGGATGCGCATCAAAAAGATTGGGGTAGGAGCCACCTCCAATTTTTCGCTCTTCATGTTCCGCAGGACTTAATAAATTATGCAGTAACTTATAAGATCTGTTGCCATCCTTAAAACGTGACCAAAAATTGATTTTCCATGCTAAACTCCAACCTGTTCCGTTATCACCACGAAATTCTAAAGATTGTTTTGCTGCCTTCATAAATTCGGGAGTATTTTCGTAATTAATTTCACTTCCAGGATATACCGACCATAAGTGTGATACATGTCTGTGATGGTTTTCTGGGTTATCTTTATCTTCTAGCCATTCTTGCAATTGCCCGTGTTTACCTATTTGGTTTGGGGCAATTTTAGGAATCATAGTTGTTAGTTTTTCAGCGAAAGCTTCATCTGTTTTTAAGATTGAAGATGCTTCAACAACACTTTTGAAAAGGGCTCTTATGATTTGATGATCCATCGTTGGCCCAGCCACTAAACCACCAATTTCTGGCGATGTAGATGGTGTACTTATTAGGTTACCTGTTTTTGGGTCTTCAACTAAAAAATCGGTGTAGAAAAGCGCCGCCTCTTTCATGGAAGCATAGTTGTTCTTTAAAAACGTTTCATCTTTTGTAAATAAGTAATGTTCCCAAATATGTGAGCAAAGCCATGCACTACCAGATAACCAAAGCCCGTGATTAGAATGGTTTACTGGTGCGGCACCTCTCCAAATATCAACGTTGTGGTGTACATTCCAACCCTTTGCGCCGTAATGTTCTTTGGCTACGTTTTTTCCGGTTTCAGAAACATCTTTTATAAAATCGAAAAGCGGTTCGTGACATTCACTAAGGTTAGCAATTTCAACGGGCCAATAATTCATTTCTAAATTAATATTGGTGGTGTAACTACTAAACCATGGCGGTGTCAATTTATGGTTCCAAATACCTTGTAATGTTGGTGGTTTCGTTCCTGGACGGCTACTCGCTATCATTAAATAACGGGCATATTGTACGTAAAGTGCAATTAATTGCGGGTCACTTGGGTGTTTCCAGAAATCGAAAATTCGCTTATCGGTGGTGTTTGCCGATTTTCCATTATCACCAAAATCAATATCAAAACGGTTGTATAGTGATTGGTAATCTTTGAGGTGTAGTTTTTTTACTTTTTTATAATTTTCTGAAACAACCTGCGCTAAAGTGTTTTGCGTGATGTTTTCAGGATTTCCCGAAACATCATTGTATTTAACATAGTTTGTTGCTGCTGTTAAATATATGGTTGCTTTTGATGCATTGGAAATTTGAAGTTTCCCGTTTACAGTTTCAATAGTACCATTCGTTTGAATGTTTAAAGTGGCAACGCCTCTTAGTGCACCTTCTTTAACTTGAACCTTTAAGGTTTGTGTGTTTCCAACGGTTTCTACCGTTTTATCTTCGTGAAGCGCATCTAACCATAAATCGAAATTAAGAGCTTTAGATTTACTTGATGTTAAATTAATTGCAATAATTTGCGATGGGTAACTAGAGAATACTTCTCTTTTGAAATCCACACCATCTACAGAATAAGAGACTTTACTAATTGCCTCTTCTATGTTTAGTTCTCTTGTGTAATTTGTATAGTTTTCATGACCTTTAAAAGCGATGTAAATATCACCAAAAGGTTGGTAAGGCTGTTGCTTTAAAGGCGTACTCATAAACTCTTGCATCGCTAAGTTTTGAGCATCTACTTGTTTGCCGTTTGTTAATAACTGGCGAATGGTGTCTAAATACTTGTAAGCGCCTTTATGTGCATAATCATGTGGTTTTCCTGCCCAAAGTGTTTCTTCGTTAAACTGAATATGTTCTTCGGAAACACCACCAAAAATCATAGCGCCCAAACTGCCATTTCCGATAGGTAAAGCTTCTGTCCACTCAACAGCAGGAGACTCATAAGTTAATTTATGAGTCTCCTGTGCTGAAATTGTTGCCATACCTAATAGAATAGACACACAGGAAATAATTGTTTTTTTGTTCAATTTCATAATTGTTTTATTTAGTCTATCTACAGTGTTTACTTTATAAATTAAGCGTTCCAATGACTCTCTATAATCTCATGGATTTCCGGATTATCTGGATCCGTATCTTTTAAAAGGTCTCTTTGTTTTAAGATTTCTGTTTTCATTTCTTTAATAATCTTTTGGTATTCCGGATCATTATAAGCATTATGAGATTCGTTAGGGTCTTTTTCTAAATCGTAAAAGTCCCAGAATTTCTTAGGCTGATTTTCTTTGGTATACCCATTTTCCTTTAATGCATTTCCGTAATAGAAGGCTAGTTTGTAACGTTCTCCTCTAATTCCAAAATGTCCAGGACGGTCTATAGAATGATCCCAATATCTATAATAACCGTATTTTCTCCAATCTTTAGAAGTATTCCCTTTTAAGTTTTCACGGAACGAGTGGCCTTGCATCGTTTCAGGATAATCAACACCTGCATAATCTGCAAATAATGCCGAGAAATCTACATTTTCAACAAGATCAGAATTACGTGTTCCTGCAGGAATTTCTTTTGGATAACGAATTACAAAAGGCATATGAATAGATTCTTCATAGATCAATCGTTTATCGAACCAACCGTGTTCTCCTAAAAAGTAACCTTGGTCTGCAGTATAAATAACGATGGTATTTTCTGCTAATCCAGATTTGTCTAAATAATCTAATAATTTACCAATGTTATCATCAATAGCGGCGCCGCAACGCATGAAGTCTTTTACATATTTTTGATAAGTTTTATACCTTGCTTCATCATTTGTTAAACCATCTACATTTAGTGGTAATTCAGGATACTTCATGTAGCCCGGTACATTTTCAGGGTCTTTGGATGCTAATAAATACCGTTCTTTTAAATTATCTACAGACTGGCCTTTAAAAGATCGACCCGTAGTTTCTGCGCCTTGATCATAAAGTGAACTCGGAACAGGAATATCTTGATCTCTATACAAATGACTAAAACGTTCTGGATAATCAAATGGTTCGTGTGTGGCTTTAAAATGACACATCATCATGAAAGGTTTGTCTTTATCTCTATTGTCGATCCAGTCAATGGTTTTATCTGCAATAACATCTGTACTAAAACCTTCATAAGCTTTACCACCTTCCATATAATCTTTCCAATTTTCTTTGGTTTTTAATATAGGATTCCAATATCTACCTTGTCCTGGTAAAACACTGTAATAATCAAACTCATCAGTAGGTTCTTGTTTTAAATGCCATTTACCTATAATGGATGTTTGGTAACCACCACGTTTTAAAACACCTGCAATGGTAGGATGTGTTGGAGGTAAACCTCCCGCTAGAATTTTAACACCATTTACGTGACTGTATTGCCCCGTAAGAATGGTTGCTCTACTTGGGGAACAGATAGAGTTAGATACCAAACAGTTATCTAACACAAGTCCTTCTGCAGCTAAACGTTCAATATTTGGAGTGTGAACATAATCTTTTAAAATCCCGTCATATATGCTCATTGCTTGAGAAGTATGATCATCTGCCATGATGAATAATATGTTGGGCCTTGTTTGTTCTTTTACTTCTGCTTTGGTTTTGGCATCTGCTTTCCCTTTACAGCTAACAATGCTTAGTGAAATTATTGAAATAAGTATGGTAATAAAATTTTGGATTTTCATCTTGTTCATATTTATTAAAACTGAATATTTTTAAATGTTGCTTTTAGAACTACAGGATCACTTTTCCCATTTACTGCTGGCATAGTTATGGATAAGATCTCGTTAGATTGTTTAAAAGCTATTTTTTGATTGTTGTACAGTTGAACTAGGCTTTTTAATTTGCCAGGGTTTGCACTACGCTCTGTTCCAAAAGATGGAATTGTAAATTCACCTTCTGAAGGATTCATAACAATAATATAGAAATCATCACCTTTAGTTGTGAATCTAACTTCATCGGAAGCTAAGGCAGGTGAAGCCGTCGTTCTTTGATTGAAGTGTTCATTTTTCTTTGTTTTCTCATCAATATCATTTCCAGCATTTCTTATCTCGCTATTATGAGTTGTACCACTTTCGCCTCGAACACTTTTACCATCACCATACACTTTCCATGGTCTAGTTCCGTAAATAGCTTCTCCGTTAATTTTTAGCCAATCTCCTACAGTAATTACAGTCTTTTTTATTTCGCCAGGAATAGTGCCATCTGGTTTTAATTCCATACTTAATAATAAGTTGCCATTTTTACTTACGGCATCAATCAACATTTCTAAAATAGTAGTTGCATTGTGAGTTAAATGACGATCTGTTTTGTAAAACCAATCGGTAAAAGTAATTTCAGATTGCCAAGGATATTCACGAAGGGTGTTACTTCCTCCAGACTCTACTTCGTTTACAGTGCCTTTTTCTTGCCTTTTTAAAAGCATGACAGCTTCTATAGAACCGTTTTCTTTAAGACTATTGTTATATAACTTACGCGTAACTTCTTTGCCATATTCACCATAGGAGAAGTTAAAACCATCGTTATACAGTAAGTCTGGCTTGTATTTTGTAACTAGTTCAATGTGGCGTTTTTGCCAGTTTTTCTTAATGTTTTCAAGAACTTCAGGCGTACGGTTTTCTGGTATGGGGCCATATAAATCTGCTGGATCTAAACCTTCCCACCATTTTCCTTTGCCATCAGCTTTTGTTAAACGGCCGTCATAAGGAACTCCTGCATATTCACCCATTTTATCTGCGCCAAATGCAGGCAACCACCAGTTTAAAAAACGATCGTCATGGCTGGTTACTCCAAATTTTAAACCGGCTTTACGTGTAGCTGATTCAAAAGTACCTATAATGTCTTTTTTTGGGCCTACATTTACGGAATTCCATGGATGATAAGAAGAATCGAATAAATCGAAATGATCATGATGGTTTGCTAATGCCACGATGTATTTTGCACCATTTTCTTTTGAGAAATTTATAAGGGCTTCGGCATCGAAGTTTTCAGCTTTCCAAGTATTGATAACATCTTTAAATCCAAATTCTGAAGGATGACCATAGGTTTGTATATGATACGGATTGGCCATTTTACCGAATTTTTGACGACCAACATCTTTCATATACATATGGCGTGCATACCAACCACCACCTTGTTCTGGCACACTTTGAGGACCCCAATGAAACCAAATCCCGAATTTAGCATCACGAAACCATTCTGGACATTCATATTGATTAGCAAGTTCATCCCAAGAGAGTTCCTTTTCTTGTGCCTGTGCGTATTTAGGCGAACACAGAGAAAGTGAAACCACAAAAAGCGCATTTAAAAAAACACACTTTTTAAAAGGGAATACTAATTTATTTGAATGGTTTAATGTCATTTATTTCTTGTTCTTAAAATCAAAAGCTTCAATGTTATCAAAGAGTCCAAATTCATTTTTATCTAATTGAGCGGGATCACCAGTTTCATCAATCAGAATTTGTAATTCAGCCATTAAATCATCTTTAATAGTTGAGAATCTTTCATCGTGTATTAAATTATTAAGCTCCCAAGAATCTTCTTTTACATTGAATAGTTGATAAGTAAACACCTCATGTTTTGCACTTATAATTAGTTTATAATCGCCTTTACGAACAGCACGGTGTCCGCCAGCAGGATTATGTTTTCTGTTTTTACTTAGTAAATCACCAGGCCAAGAATTATAAGCATAAAGCATACTGTTTCTCACTTCTTTCTTGTCACCTTTTATAACGGGTGTTAAATCTTTTGTTTCAATAGACTCAGGAATGTCTAAACCTGTTAAGCCACATAACGTAGGAAACACATCATGCAAATAGGCTAGGGCGTCGTTTTTTTGATTTTTAGGAATGTTTGGTCCGCAAAAAATTAGCGGTACACCAACACTATGTTCATACACATTTTGTTTCCCTAATAAACCATGTTGGCCTAAAGCTAAACCGTTATCTCCTGCAAATACAATAATGGTGTTTTCGGCTTGTCCAGAAGCTTCTAACGCTTTTAAAATACGTCCAATTTGTGCATCGGTAGCGGTTATCATGGCGTAGTAATCTGATATTTCTTTTTGAATAATAGCTTCTGTTCTTGGGAAAGGCGCTAAAACTTCATCTCTAATTCTATCATCAGCAATTTCAAAAGGATGCTCGGGCATAAAATTTTCTGGTAACTTTATAGTTTCGGGCGGGTACATATCATGAAATTCCTGTGGTGCAGTACGTGGGTCATGGGGTGCGGTAAAAGCAACGTACATTAAAAATGGGTCGTTTTCTTTGTAATTATCTAAAAAACCAACAGCGGCATCTGCAAAAACTTCACTGCTAAATTTTTCTTTGTCTTGGTAAGGCGCAGACCAGCCTGTTTCTGGTGTGTAATCTTTTACTTTTGTTCCAAAATGGGTGGTCATACCACCTAAAAAAGCCGATTTAATATGGTTGAAACCACGTTCTAACCAATCGGTGCCGTTATGTTGTTTTCCTGTGGCAAAGGTGGTATAGCCATGGGATTTAAAATATTCGGGAAAAGTTAACAAATCGCTTTTACCTCTTTCTTCCAGAGGAAAAGCAAATTGCGCATATACATTAGGCTCTATATTGAAATAGTGACGCCCCGTCATCAGCATTGCTCTACTTGGTGAACAAACCGCTGCAGTGGTTGCACCTAAAATGTAGGAGTTTGTGAATGATGTTCCGTTTTGAACCAATTGGTCCATACTTGGTGTTTTTACATCATATTTATGCATGGCTTCGATGGTTCCTGCACGTTGGTCATCAGTAAATAAAAAAAGGATGTTTGGCTTTTTAGCAGCCTTTGCTGCAGGTTTAGTTTCCTTGCATCCAGCAGTAAATAAGGCAATAATTGCACAACTGTAAAGTATGTTTTTAATAGTCATCTTTATTATTCTTTAGCTAGCATTTTACCTACTTTCTTTAAAATCTTGGCAGATTCTTTCGGGACAATACCTTGACCATCTGGACCCACATTTAATAAAAAGTTCCCACCTTTACCATTAATATCTTTTAGTTTTTCATAAACTTCTTCAGCATCTTTCCAATCGGTATCTTTTATTTTATAACCCCAAGAATCGTTCATGGTGTAGCAGGCTTCCCAATAGTGTTGTAGTTTCGATTCTGGATGGAATTGCTCTGGTGTACCAAAGTCCTTTTTAAATTTATCTCTTTTTGAAACACGGTTATTGATAATGATACTAGGTTTTAATTCTCTAATATACTGGTACAAATCGTTACCATCTTCCAAAGTCCACCAATCAACCCAGTCACCATCAAACCAAATAATATTGGTATCGTAATTTTCTATTAACTCTTTAATTTGGTTTTTTAGGTATTGAACATATTCTTCTTTTCTTCCTTCATGCATTTTCATCATTCCCCAACCTTTACCTTCTTCTACGTATTGAGAACCTTGGTGCCAATCGGTTATGCTATAATAAGTTCCAAAAATAATTCCTTCTTTTTTACAAGCATCTGCCAATTCTTGAACAAAATCACGTCCTTTCATGGGCGTACTTGCAATATCAAAATCGGTATATTTAGAATCGTACAAGCAAAAACCTTCATGATGTTTGGTGGTAATTACCAAATACTTCATGCCTGCTTTTTTGGCCAATTTCACAATTTTAGTGGCATTAAAATCTTTAGGGTTCCAAGTGTTAAGTAGTTTTGCATATTCTTCTGAAGGAATATCTTGATTCCCTTGAATCCACTCGGCATAACGGCCTTTATCGTTTCCTTTATAAATTCCACCTAACTGGCTGTACAAACCAAAGTGGATAAACATCCCATATTTAGCATCATTAAACCATTGCATTCTTTTGCTGAAATCGGCCTCAGATTCTTCTAAATAATTTATTTTATCCTGAGCAATTGAAGGTGCTGTTATAAATAATACTATTAAAATTGCTAAAAATTCCTTTTTCATATATAATTTCATTTTAATGGTTGTTCCCTTTTGCTTTTAGGTAGTTTTCTAAATTGGTGGCATTGAGTTCGTCACTATCACCATATTTAGTACGCATGTTTTCTAATTGCTGATGCATATTTTCTTTTACAGAAGTATATGAGGGGTCGTTATAAATATTTTTCATTTCTGAAGGGTCTTTTTCTAGATCATACAATTCCCATTGTTCAATATCATAATAGAAATGAATTAATTTATAGCGATCCGTTCTTACTCCGTAATGACGCTTAACATGATGCTCGCCTGGAAATTCATAATAGGTGTAATAAATAGCATCGCGCCATTCGCTGGCTTCACCACTCACTAATTTTCTAAAAGATTCTCCTTGAATGTCTTTAGGAATTTCAACACCTGCGTAATCTAAAAAAGTAGGGGCGAAGTCTAAATTTTGAACTAAGGCATCAATAACTGTTTCTGGTTTAATTTCTTTTGGGTATTTTACTAAAATGGGGGTTCTAAAAGATTCCTCATACATAAAACGTTTATCAAACCAACCATGTTCACCTAGATAAAACCCTTGATCTGAGGTGTAAACTACAATGGTGTTTTCTTCTAAACCGTTTTCTTTTAAATAATCTAAAACTTCACCAACGCCATCATCAACAGATTGAATGGTGCGTAAATAATCTTGCATGTATCTGTTAAATTTCCAAAGGGCTAATTCTTTTCCTTGTGGGTTTTTAGCTTTAAAATCTGCAATGATAGGGTCGTAATAGGCATCCCAAGCTGTTTTTTGCACATCAGTCATTCTATCATACCTCTTTTGGAAATAGGGTCTGTACTTGGTTTTAATAGTACCGTCTTTATCTAACATTTTTAAATCGTACACCAAATCCATGTCTTTAAAAATGCCCATTTCATGTTGAGCAGCTGCAGGACGCCCCTCATAATCATCAAAGAAATTTGCTGGCGGATCGAAGGTTTTATTGTCAAATAATGTTAAATATTTTTCTTCTGGCATCCAAGTTCTATGTGGTGCTTTTTGATGGTATAATAATAAAAAAGGTTTGTTTTTTTCTCGTTTGTTTTTTAACCAATTAAGTGCAATATCGGTAGTGACATTTGTTACGTAACCTGGAATTTGCTTTTTAACACCATTCTCAATAAAATCGGGTGAATAATATTCACCTTGCCCTGGAAGCACGTTGGAATAATCGAAGCCTTGTGGTAACCCATCCATATGGATTTTTCCAACTAAAGCCGTTTGGTAGCCTGCTTTTTGCAGTGATTTTGCAAAATTATCTTGATCCCAATTAAAAGGGCTAATATTATCAACTTTGCCGTTTACAAAACTGTGCTTTCCTGTAAGCATTACCGCCCTACTAGGTGCACAAATAGAATTGGTTACATAGCCTCTATTAAAAATGGCGCCTTCTTTGGCTATTCTATCAATGTTTGGGGTGTTATTTAATCCATGTCCATAAGCACTAATGGCTTGGTAGGCATGGTCATCACTCATTATGAAAATGATGTTAGGTTTTTGGTTATTAGCTTCACTTACTGCTGTTTTCGATTCTTTACATCCTAAAACTATAAAGGTTGAGAACACAAGTAAGCTAAATCTATTAAAGGCTATTTTCATCTTAAAAATTTTATTTTGCTTTTATTTTTTTGGGTGATTTCCCATTTCTAATTCTAAAACAGCGCCATCGACCAATTCTGAATGAGTCACCCAATAGCGATTTAATGGTTTTCCATTAAGTTTGATAGATTGGATGTATATGTTTTCTTTGGAATTGTTTTTTGTTTGAATTTTCAGGGTTTTCCCTGAATAGTATTTAGAATCTAATTGAATTTCAATAGTATCAAAAACAGGACTTGTAATTTGATACACATTATCTCCAATGGATGCGGGATAAATACCCATCATCGCATATACTAACCAAGCAGACATGGTACCGGTATCATCATTTCCTGGTAATCCAGCAGGTTTGTTTTGAAAATAGCGGTTGGTTAACTCTCTAACCAACTTCTGACTTCTCCATGCTTCACCTTTTACATAGTTAAAAAGAAAAGGGTAGGCAATGTCTGGCTCGTTTGCCATATCAAATTGATTGGTGTCAAAAACTTTTTGTAACTGTTTAACAAAGCTTTTGTCGCCGCCCATTAAATTTATTAGACCTTTAATATCTTGAGGTGCCATGAAAGCGTATTGCCATGCATTGCCTTCAATAAAGCCAATATTCTCTGTGAAATTAGCTCCTGCTAAGGGATCAAAAGGTTTATAAAAAGAGCCATCAGCATTTCGTGGTCTTAATAGTTTATAGTCGCTATCAAATAATTTTCTATATGAAATAGAACGTTTTTTATAGGTTTTGTAATCGTTTTTATGTCCCAATTCTTTTGCTAACATGGCGATAGCAAAGTCTGAAGCATTATATTCTTGTGTGGTTGAAACAGAACCTTTAGTATCGGTTGTTAAATAGCCTTTTTCTAAGTAATTTTTTAACCCCGGACGCAATGGATTATTTTGTGTTTGATTGGCGCTTTTTAGCATGGCGGTGTATGCTTTCTGCACATCAAAATCTTGTATTCCTTTCAAATAAGTGTCAGAAATAACGATGCTCGCAGGGTCGCCAACCATGGTGAAGGTTTCGGTTGAATTTAATTCCCACTTCGGCAACCAACCATTTTCGTCGTACATCGCTAACATGCTTTTTACCATGTCCGATTGTTGCTCAGGATATACTAAAGACATGAGTTGATGCAGGTTTCTATAGGTATCCCACAGTGAAAATACGGTATATCGTGTTCCTGATGTGTTGCCTACCTTTCCTGTTTTAATTTCAGGATAATCACCATTGCTATCATTTAAGGTGTTTGGATGAATTAAAGTGTGGTATAACGCCGTATAAAAATTGATTTTATCTTCGTCTGTTCCTCCTGTTACTTTTACGCGTGAAAGTAGCGTGTTCCATGCGTTAAAAGTTTCCTTATAAATAGCATCAAACGATTTGTTTGAAGTTTCAATTTCCAAATTTTCTCTAGCGTTTTCAATACTGACATAAGAAACTCCTATTTTAACTTCAACCGTTTCTTCTTTATCAAAATGGTATGAAAAGTATGAACCTATACTATCACCAACAACCATTTTGGTCGTTTGTTCCATCAGTCGGGTTTTGCCGTTGTAGGTCATCCATTTAGCCTCTTCACCTGAATAGCTTCTTGGTTTTTTCCATGCACCAAATTCATTTGCAGGTTTAGAAAATTTAGCCACAAAATAAACAGGATAGGCATCTTCAGGACTATTGTAACAAAAAGAACCAACGCTTCGCATCCCTTCAATTTCGGTTGAAGATATAATTTGGACCATGGCGCCTTCTTCATTAGTGAGCCCTAATCCTAAATTTATAAGAATATTAGATTGGCCTTTTGGAAATGTGAATTTGCTAACTCCAACACGTTTGGAGGCTGTAAATTCAGTTTTAATTTGGTACTTATTTAGGGTGTTGCTGTAGTATCCTGCTTTTGCAATTTCATTTGAATAGGTTGTGCCATATTTTAAATGATTAGTTTCAATGTGGCCTGTTGTTGGCATAAGCAAAATAACCCCTAAGTCTGGGCAACCCACACCACTTAAATTTACTTGGCTAAAGCCTGTCAAGAAGGTGTTTTCGTTTACATAAGGGTTAGATAACCAACGACTATCTTTTTCTAATTTATTTTGTTTTCCTGCTACATTAAATGGAGAAATACTCGCCATCCCTCTAGGCGCAATAGGTCCTGGGAATGTAGCACCAAAATTTGAAGTTCCAATAAAAGGGTTTACATACGTAGCGTACTCTTGCGATGCTACGTATGAAACACTTGAACTTACCAAAATTAAACACAAAAAAAACGTTCTATACATTTAGTTATTTTTAGTCATTTTAGAGGCGGCAGGTTCCATTCTATTTCCCTTTTCATTATCGCATACAGCGTAATTAAAACCAGGGCGTATGCTATAACCTGCGTGTTCGCCATTTTTGTTAATTGCTATAAAACCGACTTGTAAGTATGCCATGTCTTTATGGTTTTTATGCTTGTTATAAATACGCTCAACAATTTCTTTACACGCTTCGAAAGGTGATTTCCCTTGTCGCATCAGTTCAACAACCATAGCACTACCAGCGGTTCTGATAACGGCTTCACCTAGGCCTGTTGCTGCTGCGGCACCTACATCATTATCTAAAAAAAGTCCGGCACCAATAATAGGAGAATCACCCACGCGACCATGCATTTTCCAAGCAGCGCCACTGGTGGTGCAACCTCCAGATAAATTACCGTCTTCATCTAACACCAACATGCTTATGGTATCATGATTTTCAATATTAATAACGGGTTTATATTTGGAGTCTTTAAGCCATTTTTTCCAAGCTAACTTTGATTTTTCTGTGAGTAAATTTTCTTCTTTAAAACCCTCTGATAATGCAAATTGCAAAGCGCCTTCACCTGTAAGCATGACATGGGGCGTACTATCCAATACCTTTTTTGCAACAGCAATAGGGTGCTTTATACCTTGTAAAAAAGACACAGCACCACAATCGCTATTTTTATCCATAATGCAGGCATCAAGAGTTACTTTACCTTCTCTATCGGGTAAACCTCCGTAACCTACGCTTCTTACTTCTGGGTCTGCTTCTGGAACACCAACACCTGCTACAATAGCGTCTAAGGCTGGTGTACCATTTTTTAATTGTTTCCAAGTTTCTTCATTCGCAGCCAAACCATGTCGCCATGTAGAAATAACTAATGGTTTTTTTTGAGGTTTTACACTTATAGGAACACCGTCTTTATTTGTTGCAGACACACCACAACTAAAGGCGGTAGTGATTCCTACGGTGCCAATGGCTGCTTTTTTTATAAAACCTCTTCTACTAGACATATTTTATTTTTTTGAAGCTTTTATAATTTCAAATTGTTCCTCGGTCATTGAGTAATCATCAAAAAAAGCAACACCTTGTGCGCCGTTATCTTTTGCTAATTGAATGGCTTCTTTTAAATCTGGGTTACTCAATTTAGGTGTATATAAACCAGTGTGTAATTCGGTTGGTCTGCCTTCAAGGTCATCTATACCTTGCTTTGTGGCATAGCCAATCCAATCTAATTCTTCATTGTAAAAATTGTAATAAATCATAGGTAACACCATGTCTATTTTCCATTTATCCCAACGTTGGCGTACCATATGGTCTGCCATTTCAGGGTAAGGGAACACGGCGGCACTTAATTTTTTATTATGGTTATGAACAATCTCATACGCTTCACCTACTAAGGATTGAATTTCATTTAAACGAAAGTTTTTCCATTCAATGTCTATAGCAGGGTTGCTCATTTTACGAGGGTCTTTATGATGAATCGCCATGAACTTCTCGACACTAGCATCTGAGTAATCAAAATCATAATCTGGTAATTCCTCTTCTTGTTTTAAATCGTATTTTGGCAATAAACCTACAGGCAAATATACATCGGGGTAACGTATGTAATCTAGATGTACACTAGCAACGCCTTCAACCTCTGCTAAACCTTCAACCAAACTTAAAATATGTTTTCTGGCTTCTGGGTGACTAGGGGATAACCACTGGTAGTACCCAACATACGGTCTTTCCTCTTTATTAAAACAAGATTTTCCGTTACGGCTTACCATATACCATTCTGGGTGTTGTAAAGCAATGGAGTCTCCTGGTCTGTTGGTTGTAAACATCCAAGCATGTACTTCCAATCCTGCTTTGTTTGCTATAGGTGTTAGTCTTTTTAATAGTTTAGCATCTGCACCCGTATTAATTAAAACAGCATCGATACCATAGTTTTTTAATTTATTGAAATGTGCAGCGTATGCTGAATCGGATTTTTTATGACCCGCTGTAATCCAGTTCCAGTACTTGAATTTTTCAGTATTTTCAATCTCTGAGTCGTTAGACTCTGTAACGGCATTCGGTTTTGAAGCGTTGTTACATGCTACGACACTTAGTAAAAGACTGAAAAATGCTATTTTTAATTTCATAGAATTATTTTTTTGATATAAATTTTCCGTCTTCTTTAACAAAGAGTGTTTTGTTTGTAAACGGACTTTTAATTGATAGGTTGAACCCTGTACTATGGTTTTCTAATATTGGTTTTACTGTTTTCCCTTCAATAGTAATAGTTGTTTTTGCTAAGCTTTCAATTGAAGTTAAATAGTTGTTGTGTTTTTTAAAATGAGTATTTTGAATGCGATACATTTTATACAACGCCCATTTTATTTTTTCATCTTCCGAAATTTTAAAGCTATGATCTTTTTTTGGCGCTTCAGATGAAAAATAAACATAGCCCCATTTTTCTGGTTCGTGCATATTGACAACCCCCATAGGTGACCAAACCCAATTATATTCATGCAACAGTTTACCTTTAGCATCTTTTTTTCGTTCATAAACACCATTGGTTAATTGAAAATCCCAATTAACTCGAGAGAAATTAACCCTCCAGAAAGAATCGGTTGGTATGTTTTTTTGAAAATAACCGGTTTTATATACCGCCCAAGGAATGGCTATTTCTAACATCCAGCCTTCATCTGTATCGCTAGGATCATTAATGGTTCCATTAACTTTCACTGCCGATTTTAACCCCGTAATATTCCAATCATTCAAGACCACGTTTTCAGTTCTATAAGGTTGTGAAATGAATAGATCCCAAACGGTATTTAGTGCATTAATTTCTAATTCGTAATAATTATGAGTGTCTCCATCTGGTTCTATAAACACTTCAAAATCATTGTTGTAAAAAATAATGGTATCTCTTTTTGTTAAGTTCGCCCACACATGTGGTTCTTCCATTTTTGCAAGAATGTAAAAGTAGGTGTCATCCCATAGCATTTTAACTTGCGTTTTGTATTTTGGAAGCTTTTCACCAACGATATCTTTAAAAGGTTCGGACCATGAAACTTCGTTCCACGCTTCATCAAAATCATTACCATCAATATTAATTTTTTGAGAAGCTTTATAAGCTGTATACGTTTTTGGCACGAGATCATTCTTAACTTGTGCACAAGCAACAGAAGTAGCACCTATTACTACCAACCATATATATAAACTCAAAAATTTCATCTGTTATAAACTATTATTTTTTGTAAAGTTAACCACTTCGCTCAGTTTCCCAAAGGCTAAAGCCACAACTGTGTCGGCAGCACCATAATAAACGGCTAGTTTATCTTCTTTTATATCGTGTAATGCAGCGCATGGAAACACCACATTAGGGACATCACCTACTTGTTCGTAAATTTCGGCTGGTCCTAATAAATAAGGTTGTGTTCTGTATTTTACTTTATCTGGTTGCTTTTCATCTAAAATAGCGGCACCCATAGCATATCTAAACCCATTACAGGTATTAATAACACCATGATATAACATAAGCCATCCTTCATCTGTTAGAATAGGAATGGGGCCTGCGCCTATTTTTGTGCATTGCCATGCACTATCTGGGAAATCTGTAGCTTTCATAACGCAACGGTGTTCACCCCAATATTTCATGTCTGGACTGTAGCTTATGTAGATATCACCAAATGGGGTATGCCCGTTATCACTCGGTCTGCTCAACATCGCATATTTACCGTTTATTTTTTGAGGAAATAGTACACCATTTCTGTTGAATGGTAAAAAAGCATTTTCACATTGGAAAAACTCTTTAAAATCGAACGTATAGCCTATACCTATTGTTGGCCCATTGTAGCCGTTGCACCAAGTAATCCAATAACGGTCTTCTATAAAAACAACACGAGGATCGTATTTATAATCAGATTCAATCATATCCGTGTTACCTGCTTTCATGTGGATGGGTTCGTGCTCAATATCCCAATCGATACCATTTTTACTAAAGCCAGCAAAAATATTCATTTGCACGGCTTTGTTATCGCATCTAAAAACACCTGCAAAACCATCTTCAAAAGGAACAACAGCACTATTAAAAACACTATTTGAGGTTGGTATCGCATACCTATCTATAATAGGGTTCTCAGAATAACGCCACATAACGTCTTTACAATTTTCTGGCTTGTCTTGCCATGGGATATTGTTTGTTTTCATTCTTAATCTTTATATTTTTTTACTTTATCTAACCAAGTGTATTTTAAAATAATAGTTGTTATTAAAAATACGATCAAGGCTATTATTGTTTTTGGATAATCTCTTATCATGAAATAAATAGGCAATAAAATCATACTCGATTGCCATACCACACCGATAATACAATTTAGCATATCCATGCTGAAATTCGTGTTTTTAGTAACGGTATTGTCCTCAAGTTTAAGTGCTTTGTACACCGGTTTCCAAAACCCCCATGGGCGAACATTAAAATAAAAGGCTTTTAATGTGTCCATATTAGTAGCTGGTGTTAAAAGGGTGCCCAAAAAGGAACCTAACAACGATACTATAAAAATAACTGGAAAAATATAAATAGCAGGTATTTGTGCTAAATCATATAAAAAGGAATCCACTTGAAAATTTGCTTTATTTTGGTCTAGCAAAAATTGCAAGGTTGCAATAATTAACCCAGAAGTCATTCCCCAGAAATAGCCCCAACCATTAAAACGCCACCAGATCCATTTTAAGAAATTGGCTGCGACATAACCTCCGTAAAGGGCACTGGTAATCCAAAGTGTAATGGAGTTGATGGAATCTGCAAAAAAGCCCATAATAACACCCAATATAACCACAGCGAAGGAAGCTACATGGCTTACCTTTATGTAATGTTCGTTTGTTTCTGAAGGCTTAAAATATTTTTTATAAATATCATTAACGATGTAAGCTGGACTCGAATTAACAAAAGCTGAAAAAGTAGACATAAACGCGGCTAAAAGACCTGCTAATAGCAATCCTTTTATCCCTACAGGAATATGATTATTAATTACTTTAGGTAAAATAACTTCTAACTCATTTAAATTTACACCACCTGGTTGTAGCATTGTTGGCGCTAAATGTACCAATGCTAATACTACAACACCACCAATTAGTAAATAGCGAGGAATGAATAAAATTAGGTTAGTAAACCCACTCATATAAGCCGCCTCTTTAACGGTACGTGTAGATAAAATACGTTGCATATCATAACTTGGGGTAGGCCCTGCGATACTTGCGAAAAAACCTTTAAAAAGTGACATACCTATGAAGGCACCAAACATTTTGTAGCCTTGCGTGTCAATTAATTCATTAAAAGCTTCATACTTCCCTGTCCAAGACCCTTCAAGTTCCATATCAAATAAAATACTACTCCATTCTGCCGAAATAACAGAGGCTATTTCAACATCTGTAACTGTAATAAACGCATATACGGCTATTAGAATACCAGCGATAACCATGATACCGTATTGTAATACTTCGGTGGCAACCACAGAAAACATGCCTCCCTTAACGGTGTAAATAGTTGTTAATAGAATTATTAATAGGGCATACGTTTGATCGGAGGTTAAAAGAATGCTGTCATTAATAACGAATGCTAAATCCCAAGGAAGAATAACCGTCATAAATTTACCAACGCCTTCAAAGAAATAAGCAATAAAACCTATAGATGCTACAACAGCAAAAATAGCAACAATTAAATGTGATGCTCTCCCTGCTCTATCATCGCCGAAGCGGGTTAAGATCCATTCTGAGCCTGTCATGATATTGGATCGACGAATCCAAGCAGCCAAAAAAATCATGATAAAAATTTGATTCCAGATAGGCCACATCCACATAAACATAAAGCTTTTGGCGCCATATAAAAATAGGATACCCACCATCCAAGCAGTACCAGACACGTCGAACATGCCAGAGCCATTGCTTAGGCCTAAGTAATACCATTTAATGCTTTTGCCTCCTAGGAAGTAATAATCCAGCCCTTTTGATGCTTTTTTAGACACCCAAATGCCCACACCAAGCGTTAATATGATGTATAATGATATTATTAAAACGTCTATAAAATCCATTAATTTTGAGGTTTTTTAGCAACACCCCAATTTTTATTAGGAATTTTTCCCATAACAAAATGAAGTGTACCACCATTTAATATGGTTTTATGAGAAATTGTTGTTTTATTGAATAAAGTGCCGTTCAGGGTAGCAGATTGTATGTATATGTTTTCAGATGAAACAGCTTCTGCTTTTATAGAAAATGTTTTTCCGTTAGCTAGCGTTATAGTTGATTTTTCAAAAATAGGACTTCCAATTTCATATTCAGTTGAAGCAGGATTCATGGCATACAATCCTATAGAACTTAAAACATACCACGCACTCATTTGTCCGCAATCTTCATTTCCACTTAAACCGTTTGGTGTTGTGTTGTATTGCGTATCCAATATTTTTCGAACCCAATATTGTGTACGCCATGGTTTTTCGGCGTGGTTAAACAAATAAGCGATGTGGTGACTAGGTTCGTTACCATGTGCGTACTGCCCAATTAATCCAGAAATATCTGCTGAAACATTACTACCTGTAATTTCAGAGCTTTCTGTGAAAAGTTGCTCTAGTCTGTCTGTAAAAAGGTCGTTATTACCATGTAATTGTATGAAATTCTCAACATTATGAGGTACAAACCAGCTGTGTTGCCATGCGTTACCTTCTGTATAATCGGTATGCTCTCTATGGTTAGAATATTTTGCATCGAATGGTTCATGCCATGAAGTACCATCGGCAGATTTTCCACGCATAAACCCTGTTTTATTATCAAATAAATGTTGGTAGGCTTTGGAGCGGTTTAGGAATAAATTATAATCAGCATCCTTCCCTAAAGCTTTTGCCATTTGTGCGACACACCAATCATTATATGCGTATTCAAGTGTAATGGTAACCGATTCATCTAACAAATTATAAGGAATGTAACCGTATTGTTTATAATATTTTAGCCCGCGTTCGTCTTGCATCATGGTGGTTTTCATAGCCTCATACGCTTCTTCGGCATTAAAACCTTTAATTCCTTTTAAGTAAGCTTCTACAATTACAGGAATGGAATGATAGCCCGTCATGGTATTGGTTTCATTACCATACAGCGTCCAAACAGGTAATATGTTTTTGGTTTTGTAATATTCAAGCATGGTGTTGGTAATATCTGCCACTTTATCTGGAGCCAATAACGTTAACAAAGGGTGTTCTGCTCTAAAAGTGTCCCAAAGGGACAATGTTGAATATGCGGTATAATTTTTAGCGGTTACAATACTGTCATTTTCTTTTCTGTATTGTCCATTTTTATCGCTAAAAGTAACCGGAGCTAATTGCGCATGGTACATAGCGGTATAAAAAATAGTTTTAAGGGAATCAACGGGTGTTTCTACTTGAATTTTAGATAACGCTTCGTTCCAAGTGTTTTCAGATTGCATTTTTACAGCTTCAAAATCAAAACCACCTTCATCTAAATTGTCTTTTGCATTTTCGATACTTACAGATGATAATGCTACTTTCACCAATAAATTATTTCCTTCTTTTTCATTAAAAAAGAATTGTGCCGATGAATTAACCGCATTTTCATCTTGAACAACACTATTTTCAATTATTGGTTTAGAAAATTTCGCGACAAAAAATACTTTTTGATTTTTTGCCCACCCCGTACTAAACCTATGGCCAGTAATGGTATAATCATCTTCAATATTTATAGCTGTATTGGTAGCTTTATCCCAATTGATACCAAAACCTAAGTTGATAATAACCGATTGCTTATCACCTTCCGAATAAGAATATTTATGAAATGCTGTTCGTAGTGAGGTTGTTAACTCCACATTTATATTATGGTCGTTAAGATATACTTGATAGTAGCCAGGACTTGCTTTTTCGTTGGAATGACTGTAGGATGATTTATAAGTTAACGAATCACGAGCGCTTGAGGTTGTAGGTAAATCTACACTCTTATTTACTGGCATAAATAGGATATCGGCTAAATCGCCAATTCCTGTACCGCTTAAACTTAAATGACTAAACCCAACCACAATAGAATCGGAGTAATGATAACCAGAGCACCAATCCCAGCTACTTATGCCATTAACGGGGCTTACTTGAAGCATTCCAAATGGTACGGTGGCTCCAGGATAGGTGTGTCCATGCCCTCCTGTGCCAATAAAAGGATTTGCATAATTTGTTAAAAAAACTTCTTTGGTGTCTTTTTTACTGATATTTTTGCTGCAGCCAGCTGCAAAAGTTACAAGTAAAAGGAATAGTGCTATATTTTTCATAAGATGGTTTAGCATTTTGAAAGTATAAAAATTCATAAATTTAGTTATTATTAAAAGTAATTTAGACGGATAACACCTTAACGTAGCTAAACACCAAAAAAAAATAACAACAACCAATTTTCATAAAATGAAATTCAACTCAAAACAGGGCTATAGCATATCATTTATTCATCACATTGTGTTTTGGTCTATTTATTTTCTCTTTAATGTGTTTAAATGGGGGAGTTATTTTGACGATTATTTATATTCATTTAAAACCAATTTATTTGGGTTTCCCATTCATATGGCATTATGTTATTTTAATATTTACTTTCTAATGCCAAATTTTGTGTTTAAAAAACGATACTTATCCTATGTCGTTTTAATTTTATCAGCCATATTTTTCATGGTATTAGTAAAATTTAATCTTACTTATTATTTGGTTAGTAATAACGTATGGCCAGAAGGGCCAGTACCTACCACGAATCTTACTCTAAATTACACCATAGATATGATGATTGGTGAACTTTACGTTATCACCTTCGTAACCGCCATAAAAATAACTTTAGATTTCTTAAAAGAACATAAACGAGTTGCCGATTTGGAAAAAGCACAATTGGAAACAGAACTTCTGTTTTTAAAGACTCAAATATCACCGCATTTTTTCTTTAACACGCTTAATAATATTTATTCATTAGCTGTTGAGAATTCGAAAAAAACACCTAAAATTATTCTAAAGTTATCAGAATTAATGAGGTATCTTTTGTATGATACAGCAAACAAAAGACAAACTTTAGAAAATGAAATACTCTGTATACAAAACTATATAGACTTAGAGCGTATTCGGCATAACGATGAGTTAGAAGTAAATATGTATATATCGGGCGATATTCAAGATAAAGAAATAGCACCTATATTGTTATTGTCCTTTATAGAAAATGCGTTTAAACACGGGGCGCATAAAAATATTGGGGAAGTAAAAATTGACATTAACTTAGCAATTAGAAAAGATTTCCTTTACTTTACAATCTCAAACCCTATGCCTCTAAAAACGGAACACGAAGAGCGTTTTAACCAATCAAGTGGTATTGGTTTAGAAAATGTAAAAAAGAGGCTTGCTCTAGGATATAGCAAAAACAACTATAAACTTATCATTAAAAATGATGATAATATGTTTGTTGTAAAACTTAAAATAAAGGTAGCATAAACCTTTAGTTCCTATCTACATAGTAAATAACTTCGAGTCCATAAAAAAGTTGAAAAGCAATGAAAATAAAATGTTTGATTATAGATGATGAGCCTTTAGCAATCAATGTTATTAAAAATTACTTGGACCAAATTGAAGATTTCGAAGTAATTAGCACCTTTAGTAACGCTATAGATAGCTTGAATTTTTTAAAAACAAATACGGTTGATGTTATTTTCTTAGATATTAACATGCCTGTTTTAGATGGTATTAGTTTTATAAAAAGTTTAGAAAACCCACCATTGGTTATTATTACAAGTGCTTATGAAGAATTTGCAATAGAAACTTATGAGCTCGATGTGCTAGATTATTTAGTAAAACCTATTGAGTTTCCTCGATTCATGAAAGCCTTAAACAAGGTAAATAGAAGGCTTGAGAACAATAAAGTTCCTTACGAAAGTACCAACGACCGCCCATATCTTTTTGTGAAAATTGACAAAAAGAAAATGAAAAAGATTTTTTTGGATGAAATTCTAATTATTGAATCCCTAAAAGATTACTTAAAAATAAATACTACTACGGGTAAATTTATAATACATAGTACGCTATCAGACTTTACAAATTTACTACCAGCTAGAGATTTTATAAGAATACACCGATCGTACACTATTGCAATTGATAAGATTGATGCAGTTGAAGGGAATAGTATTGAAATTGAGGGTCTTAGATATGTTATAGGAAGGTCTTATATTGAAGAGGTGAAGCAAAAAATACTAAATTCCTCTATATAAGACACTTTCCTAAAACCTGCTATTAATCAATCAGGGTTGAACTGATTAAAATCTTCTAACTTTTTATAGCGAAAAGTAGGGGAGGCCTACTTTTACTAGGGTTTATATATTTATTCTTCTATTGTGATATCTAGACTATGCTTTGCATAATTTAAATTATGGGCATCATATAAGGCCGTTATATGTTGTAATCTTGTTTTAAAGTCATTCCAGTCTCTATCTTCTTTTTTAGACCAGACTACCTCAGATAAGGCTGTTAGCCTTGGTAAAATCATATATTCAACATGTTCAGGTGTTGTTATGTATTCGGTCCAAACATTTGCTTGAGCACCTAAAATATATTTAGCTTCATCTACGGTTAATTCTTTAGGAGTGGGTTCATAACTATATACATCTTCTACAGTTGTTTTTCCTCCAATGGCAAGCGGCTCATTTTCTCTGTTTTTTGTTTGATAAAAATCGAAATAACAAAATTGAGTAGGGGTCATCACAACATTATGGTTTAATTTTGCTGCTTCAATACCACCTTTTTCTCCTCGCCAAGACATCACTGTAGCGTTAGGGGCTAAGCCACCTTCTAAAATTTCATCCCAGCCTATAATTTGTCTTCCTTTAGAGTTTAAAAATGTCTCAATACGTTTTATAAAATAACTCTGTAATTCATGTTCATCTTTTAAGCCTTCTCTTTTAATAACTTCTTGTGCGAACTTGCTATTTTCCCATTGCACTTTTGGAGCTTCATCACCTCCTATGTGAATTAATTTACTAGGGAATAACGCTACAACTTCAGTTAAAACATCTTCTAAAAATTTAAAAGTTTGTTCACTTGGTGCGTATATTTCTGGAAAAACACCCCATCTGGTACCAACTTCATATTGTTCGCCTGTATTACCTAATTCAGGGTATGCGGTAATAGCAGCTAGTGAATGGCCTGGTAATTCAATTTCAGGAATTACTGTTATATGTCTTTCTGTGGCATAGGCTACAATTTCTTTAATTTCTTCTTGGGTATAAAAACCGCCATATGGTTTCCCGTCGTATTGGGCTTCGTTTTTATTCCAAGTGTTTCCGTGGCCTACAATGGTTTCTTTTCTAAAAGCACCAATAGATGTAAGTTTTGGATATTTTTTAATTTCGATTCTCCAACCTTGATCTTCCGTTAAATGCCAATGAAATGTGTTCATTTTATGCATAGCCAATATGTCTATATATTTTTTAACAAATTCAGTTGAAAAAAAATGGCGAGCAACATCTAAATGCATTCCACGGTATACATATCTTGGACTGTCTTTTATTTGAGTTGCAGGGATGGTTAATTCTGATGACGTTTTTCCAATTGGAATTAGCTGGCTTAGTGTTTGTATGCCATAAAATATTCCTGTGGCTGTTTTGCCTGAAATGATTATTTCATTGTAATTAACAACTAAGTTATAACCTTCTTGATTAGTAATACTCGGGTCTATTTGTAGTGAAATGTTCCCTTTTTTAGAACCATCATTTTGAAAAACTATGTTTTTTTTGGTGATATTACTAAGTAAATTTGATAGGTATTCGGCTTCGTTTTCTAATTCTGAAACAGCAATCACCTTTGTGTTACCATCTAGTAAAAACTTACCAGTTTTCATCTGTAAACTTGTAGGTTTAGGGATAATTTGGTAATCTTTCTCCGAATTAATTACTGTTGCATACTTACTTGAACATGAGCTAAGTAGTATGAAAATTGAAAGAGTTAATAATATCTGTTTCATTCTGTTTTAGTTTTTTTTATATTAAAATATGACTATTTCATCTATCAAAATTCGGGAAGGTTTTCCTGCTTCGTGATGGTTGTCCGGGATTGGATTAAGATGTTTTGCTTTTATTTTTAGCGCCTTTACTGTTGTTTTATCAAAGTTGATAGTTGTTTTTACTTTGTTTCTTCCTTGGGTATGGCTTGCTTCTTTTAATTCAACTTCGGTTAATTTCGTAAAAGATACGCCGTCTTGAGATCCAAAAATCTCATAATTTTCAGGAACATAAATGCCTCCTATGGTAAACCTAAGGCTTGTAATATCGATAGTTTGTATTTCTTTAGGCTCAGGAAACAGGATATCCACATCTAGATCGTCATTAAATGTATTCCAGTTTTTATCACCTCTATTTAATTTACCATAATTTAAATCGACCAAACCAGATAATGAGGTGTTGTTTTCAATGTTTGGAGAATGATAGACAATTTCTGCTCCAATACCTTTGTGTACAGGGAAATACCTTTCTGATATGTTGCCTATTTGTTCTTTTTTTATAAAAGAAGTCGCTTTTAAGGTTGAAGTCTTATCTATTTTAAAGGGTTTCGTGTATTTTATAGACTGGATATTCGGGGAGGTGCTATCTAAAGTGTAATAAATATCTAAACCATCTACTTCTGTTTTAAGAGATATTTCTATAGTGCCCTCTGGCTGTCCTTTATGATCGATTCTAACATTATAGGCGCTTGTAGCATAACGTTCTCCTTTGGCATCTAGGCGTTTAAACTGACTTAGCAGGCGTGTTGTAAAGCTATTCCAATCTTTCGATTTTTGATTTGTCCATCCGTTTTCTGCAACGGCATATAATCTTGGAAAGGTCATATAAGTTAATTGGCCCCAATTTGTTATAGATTCTGTCCATAAATTACCTTGTAACCCTAGAACATGTTTGCCTTGTTCGGTTGTTAAACTATCAGATATTATTTTATAGTTATAGGTGTCTTTAAGAAAGGTATAGGCGTATCCTAGATTTGGTTCTATATCATCATCACCTTGTTTTAAATCTAAATAACAGTACATAGAAGGTGTCATAATAACATCATGACCTTGTCTGGCAGCAGCAATGCCTCCTTTTTCACCTCTCCATGACATTACTGTCGCATTTGGTGCTAAACCGCCTTCAAGAATTTCATCCCAACCAATCATGTTTTTATGGCGAGCATTTACAATTTTCTCAACTCTCTTAACAAAATAGCTTTGTAATTCATGCGTGTCTGCAAGGTTTTCTTCCTTCATGCGTTGTTGGCAATGAGGGTCTACTTCCCAAGCTTCTTTATTACACTCATCACCACCAATATGCATGTATTCATAAGGAAATAAGTCCATGACCTCTCCTAATACGCCTTCTACAAATTCGAAAGTCACTTCTTTCCCTGGACAATAAGTGTTGTTCCTTTTTACACCACCTGTACCTACATAAAAGGGGCCTTTAGAACATGATATTTCAGGATATGCTGCTATGGCTGCCAATGAATGCCCTGGCATATCAATTTCGGGTATAATTTCTATATAGCGTTCTTTAGCATAAGCAACTATTTCTTTAATGTCTTCTTGCGTGTAAAACCCGCCATAAGTAGGTTTGTCGCCTTCGTTTTGCCTTGGCCTTCCCCACCAATTCGAGGTGTTTTCGTCTTTAGCATTTTGGTTAATACGCCATGCACCAACTTCAGTTAGTTTTGGATATTTTTTTATTTCTATACGCCAACCATTATCGTCTGATAGATGCCAGTGAAAACGGTTTAGCTTCATTTCTGCCATAAAATCTATAACCTCTTTCACTTCTTCTTTATTAAAAAAGTGCCTGGAAACATCCAACATATAACCGCGCCATCCAAAAGCGGGTTTATCTTTAATAGTTACAATAGGAATACCCCAATTGGTTTTTGGTTGTTTTTTCTGTGAATAAAAAGTTGGAGGTAATAATTGCCCTAGACTTTGCATGGCATAGAAAAAGCCAGCACCAGAAGCTGATTTTATATGTATGCTTTCTTTCGTTACTGTTAGCTCGTAGGCTTCGTCTTCTAAGGAATCATCAGTAAGGAATATAATAGTTGCATTCGCTTTTTTTATACCTATTTTAGGAATCCAACCCGATGTGTTATTAAATTTTTCAAAAAATCGAGTTGCTATTTTGAGTTGTTCTTCATTCGATACCGAAACTGTAGTGCGGGAATTAATTAGAAAATGACTTGGGGCCGTTGTTAACTCTAATGGTAAAGGAATAATGTTAACTTGACCTACTTTTAAGTTTCTTTGAGCGCATGAAGCTAGAATTAATGATAAACAAAGTAAAAGGGATACATGTTTCTTTTTTATACATCTGAAGTGAATTATCATTTTTTAGTGAAATTTAAGTATAGTTAAGTGAACTTATATCTGTTATAAAAATATATTTATCTTTTTCCTACATATTAAAATTTCGACCAACAACCTCTGGTTATAGATAAAAGAAATATTTCTGTTAAATCGAGAATGTTTTGAAAGCTGTAATTTACAGATGAACCCTGTGAAATTTAAACGGATTAATTTGGTAAAAAATTATTTTTAAATACTTTGGCCATACGACTTTAATATTATTAATATTCTGTTTTTTTGTCGAAGAGCAGAAGTTGTTCGTCGAAATTATAATTTTTTTAGAATGAAAAATATTTACGTTTATTTCATAATTTTTTATTAGTATTATAATTATCTATTTTTTAGAAAAATAGGAGTCAATTCCTGCTAAATAATATGTAAAATAAATCTGTAATAATTAGTTAGGTTAAATTTTAATAAAGTAATAATAGCATATGACATAAAAAACTATCAAGTACTGATTAAAAATCGGTAAATACAATAAAAGTTTTATAACTTTTATTAATTATTAATACGAACTAATTAACTCTCAATTTTTATGAAAATTAAATCACACAGTACTTTTTTCTGCTCCAGAAAAAAACTACTATTAACCATTTTAAATTCTTTTATTTTACTGTGCTTCACAAGTGTTTCTGGTTTACCTACAAACACTAAAGATTCTGAAAATAAAATAAATGAAATCACACAGCAACTCCAATTAACAGGTGTTGTAACAGATAGTAACGGCCAGCCACTTCCGGGAGCTAATATCCTTGAAAAAGGAACTTCCAATGGAGTTCAAGCAGATTTTGATGGTAACTTTTCAATTAAAGTGTCTAGTCAAAAATCAATACTAGTAGTTTCTTATATGGGTTTTACTAGCAAAGAAATTTCTATAAATAATCAAAAAAGTCTAACTATCACTTTAGAAGAAAGTATATCCACTCTTGATGAAGTGGTTGTAGTTGGATTTGGTACCCAAAAAGCAAGTACAGTAGTAAGTGCTGTGTCTCAGGTTACTGGTGAACAGTTAAATGTAGAAAAAAGACCAGTAACAAATGGTTATTCTGCTTTAATAGGTGCTGTTCCAGGTCTTGTATTAAGCAATAATAATGGTTCTCCGGGAGCATTACCTAGCATCTCTGTTAGAGGAACTAGTTCTCTTAACGATAATGGTATGTTGGTTATTATAGACAACTTCGAAGGCTCGTTAGCAGATATTGATCCACAAACTATAGAAAGCGTATCCGTTTTAAAAGACGCCTCTGCAGTAGCTATTTATGGTGCTCGAGGTGCAAATGGGGTGTTGTTAGTAACCACAAAGAGAACTGGTAAAGACAAAAAGTCTTCTATAAGTTATAATTTTAATTCATCAATACAAACTAAACCCGAGTTACCTACCACTTTAAATTCCTTAGAATATATGGAATTTCAAAACAAAATAGTTCCTGGAACTTGGGATCAATCGGCTTTAGACTTAGCAAATAGTGGGTTTTATCCAGATACAAATTGGGCAGACGAACTTTACGAAAATTTTGCTTTGCAACAATCACATAATTTAACATTTACTGGAGGTTCTGAAAACACAGGCTATTTAATGTCTGCAAGTTATTTAACTCAAGATGGTTTAGCTATTGGAGATGATAAATATGAAAGATTGAATTTACGTTTAAAAATAGATACAGATATTACTAAATGGTTATCTACAGGAGTTAATGCATTAATTAGTAATACAGCAGATACGAATGTTAATTCAATTGGAAGTGTTGCAGTTAGAGGTTTACCGTTTTTTCCTGTTAAAACAGTAGATGGATTATGGGTAGATAATGGCACAAGTAACTCAGAAACCAACCATGTAGCAAATGCGGCTTCTGGAAGTTTTAACAAATCTGATACCGATAGAATTAATTTACAATTATATGCTAAACTTAATCCTGTTAAAGGATTAAGCCTAGAAGAAAGGGTTTCTATAATTAAAACAAACTCAAACGCCAGAAACTGGTACAATACGTACGATAGAGTTGCATTAGACCCTTTAGATCCTGACTCGTATACTAATCCTGATTCTGTTAATAGAACTTATTTTGATGGAAGTACAGAAGCTAGATCGTTAACTTTAACATCGTTTACATCTAAAACCATACGTTCACTAACTTCTTTAACATACGAACTTGGAAAAGGTAAGCATAATGCAAAAGCTTTTTTAGCTATGCAAACCGAAACAGGTGAAAATCAAACCTTGCAAACAGGAAGAGAAAGTTTTCTTTTCGATAATATTATAGCTTTAGGTCAAGGGCAAATTATAAATACGTCTATTGGTGGTCTTGGGAATTCTGAGACTAGAGCAGGTAATGCTTCCACACTATCTTATTTTGGAAGGTTTAATTATAGTTTTGATAATAAATATTTAATTGAAGCCTCTTTTAGAAGAGATGGATCTTCTTATTTTACAAAAAATAATCAATTTGCATTTTTTCCATCTGTAGCTGTTGGTTGGGTTGCTTCAAAAGAAAAGTTTTTAAGCAACGTAGATTTTATCCAACAATTAAAATTTAGAGCGTCTTATGGTACAGCAGGTTCTGATGGAGGTCTTGGTTCTGTAACACAACAACTTGTTAGTTTCGATGCCACAGGTTATCCTATAGGAGGTGAAACTGCTCCAAGAATTTTTGTTTCAAATTTTGTTAATCCTAATTTAGTTTGGGAAACATCAACAATCTTTAATATTGGTGTAGACGCTTCTTTATTTAAAGGTAAACTACAGTTTGAAGCAGACTACTTTAATAATAAACGTTCAGATATTCTAGCTTTAATTCAGGGCACTGCATATGAGTATGGCTTTGGTGACGCACAAGGAAACCCTTACGATGTTGAAAGCTGGGGCTGGGAACTAAATGCAACACACAAAAACAAAATAGGAAACTTATCTTATAAGGTTTCAGGTAATATATCTAATTACGATAACAAAATAACCCGTATCACAGAAGATGCTTTAAACCCAAACTTTCAAGTTGGACAAAGTGTTAATGACCGATATGGACTTGTAACAGATGGTTTCTTTGACAGTCAAGATGAACTAGATTCTTATGTTGCCACTGATGGTGTTACAGCCATTAACCAAAGTGGTGTTGGAGGTTCTTACATTGGAGGTTATAAATATGTAGACCAATTAACTATTGATACAGACGGAGATGGCATCATGGATGCTGCCGATGGCATAATCAACGGTGACGACCGCATTATTATTGATAAAAACAGTGATACAAACTTAAATTTTGGTTTTAATATAGGTGTTTCCTACAAAAACCTTTCATTATCTGCTCGTTTTTATGGCACATTCGATAATAACCAATATTGGAATGATAATTCTGTTACTCAACCATTCTTAGGTAATTCTGTTCCTTATTCATATCAACTAGATTATTGGTCGCCTACAAACACAAACGCTATTTTTCCCGTTCCTTTAGATTTAAGTAACCAAACGTATTCAACGAGTATAGATCGTATGATTATTGATGCTGAATATATCAAACTTCAAAACGTTACACTAAATTATGATTTTGATCAGAAAATTCTAAGTAAGCTTTCATTTATCAAAAGCATGAATATTTATTTGTCTATGGAAAATTTAGGGGTTGTATGGACAAACAGTCCAGTTTTTGATGAAGGTTGGGATCCAGAGCTTGGGGTAAGTAATGTTGATTATCCACTACCGTTTACTACTGCTATTGGTTTAAATGTTAAATTTTAAGATTATGAGCACTATTAAAAAACAACGGAAATCTTTTTATTTTATTAAAACATTAAATATGAAATACATAAAAACATATAAACGAACTCTCCTGTTGGCATTACTAGTAACTTTTGTTTCTTGTAATGACTTTTTGGAGGTTGAAGATCTTGATCAATTAGACCTGTCTACAGTTTACCAAACAGAAGAGGACTTAAAATTAGCGTTAAATAATTTATATTTTACGTTACCAATCCTAGATCTAGAAGATAACTTGAATAATGAGGAGCCGGATCAAGCTTATCTTGTGCCATATTTTTGGACAGACGATGCAGTACACAGAAACATTAACGGTGCAGGTACAAATGCTTCAGAATTTATTTGGGCAGCAAGTACAAGAGCTTTAAGGTCTTTTTATCGTTATCCAGACATTGCATCTATAAATTTCTTTCTAGAGGCGCTTCCTGGAGCAGAGTTTGAAACAGAATCAAATAGAACCAGATTTGCAGCAGAAGCCAGATTTTTTAGAGCTTGGATATATGAATCTATGCTATTTGCTTATGGTGATGTTCCTTTATTAACTAATACAATTACGCCAACAGACGCACCTTCTAGAACACCAAGACAAGAGGTTTTTAATTTTGTTATAAGTGAATTAGATGCTATTGATAAAGAATTACCAGAGTCTTATGATAGTGAAAACATGGGGCGTATTACCAAGGGAGCTGTACTAGCTTTAAAAGCAAGAGCTTATTTAAATGCTATTGGTTGGAGCAGTGATAAAAACGCTATGTATGGGGGTGCTGAAGCTGCTTGTGAAGAAATTATTAATAGCGGTGTGTATAGTTTAGTAAATGGAATTGCTGGGTTTGAAGCACAATTTACAAGTGCAAGTGATTTAGTTTCTCCAGAAACAATTCTAGCTAATATCTATACACCATTAATAAAAACACATAGGTATGCTCGACAAATTGGACTTCAAGGAACTTGGCGTGGTTCTGCTGGTACGCTAACAAACCAAAGAAGACCAGGATATACATCAGATTTTATAGAAGAGGTACAAACCATAAATGGCTTATTTCCTAAAGACGATCCGACTTATAACCCAGCCGACCCTTGGAGCAATAGAGATCCTAGACTTAGAGTTTCCGTAGTTTTACCGGGTGATCAATTACCAGGAACTTCTTCAGGTAGTGTTTTCACGTTTCAGCCTCATCCAAACATTGCTCCAACAACCGACGATATTGGAGGTGTAAATAATCCAACAGGATATGGTTTTAAAAAATACCTAGACTATACTTTAAGCATATTGAATGAGGGAGATGTTGATCTTAAGTTAATTAGATATTCTGAGGTTCTATTAATGTATGCTGAAGCATTAGCTGGACAGGGAAGGGACTCTGAAGCTCTACCGTATCTAGATGCAGTTCGTGAACGTGTTGGTATGCCGGAATACGGAACCATTGGTCTTCCAACAGTAACTAGAGGTACTACTGGTAACCAATTGATTGACGCGATACTTTTAGAAAGACGTTATGAGTTTGCAGGTGAAGGACCACAAAGATGGTTTGATATATGGAGGTATAAATTAGGAGATCAAGTTATTAAACCTGTTTATGGTATACCTGAAAGTATTCCTCTTCCTGGAGATCTAGTTGGACCAAAATATAACGCAGCGCGTAGTACACTTTTTGAAAGAGAATGGAATGAAAGAAATTACTTACTTCCTATATGGCAAAATTATTTGGATGCAAATCCGAATCTAAGCCCAAATAACCCAGACTGGTAGACCCTTAGATTAATTTATTCAATAAAGCCCTTATAATTTATAATTATAAGGGCTTTATGTTTTACTATAAAACTTAAAAAAACATCCTTAAATTCAAACAGATTACCTATTTAGGTTATGGTAACTTATATGTTTTGAATGAGTTGTGTGAAATTTAAACTTTCAATAAAACAAAACTTCAGTTTTATTTTTAAGCGTTTATGTTTCGAATAGGTTAGAGGGGGTAATAAAACAATTTATTATCATTACAAAAACTTTAACATGTTTTTAAATTTGTATTCCATTTTTTGTCGAAGAGCAGAAGTTGTTCGTCGAAATAATTGATTTATTAGATGAGAAAATAATTAAGTTTATTTCATAATTTATTTAGAGTAAGATAAAAGCAGATTTTAAATTCAAATAGATCAGAATCGTTTTTTACTAATTTGGTTACAAATCATATTATAATATTAATAGTGTAAAAAAAAATATATGGCATAAAACAACTCTCAAATACTGATGAAATATTGGTGAAAAAAATTAAAAACTTTAGTAATACTAACTAATTAACCCGCATTTTTATGAAAATTAAATTACAACGTACTTTTTTCTTCTTTAGAAAAAAACTACTACTAACTATTTTAAATTCTTTTATTTTGTTGTGCTTTACAAGTGTTTTCGGTGCTCCCGTAACAACTACGGCACCTGAAAAAATAATTGAAAGCACACAGCAACTTCAAATATCTGGTGTTGTAACAGATGGTAACGGACAGCCACTGTCTGGTGCAAATATCCTTGAAAAAGGGACGTCTAATGGAGTTCAAGCAGATTTTGATGGTAACTTTTCAATTAAAGTATCGAATCAAAAATCTATACTAGTAGTTTCCTACCTTGGTTTTATTACAAAGGAAGTTGCTGTGAATAATCAAACAAATATGACTATTGTATTGGGTGAAGACGTATCTGCACTTGATGAAGTCGTTGTAGTTGGTTATGGTACCCGAACTAAAACTACTGTAACATCGGCTGTTTCGCAAATTGATTCTGAAACTTTTGAAAACAGAGCAATTGCAAGTGTTTCTAATGGTTTACAAGGAGCTGTACCGGGGCTTCAAATAACAAACTCGTCAAGTGGAGGTGAGCCAGGAGCAACCCAAAACATAAATATTAGAGGTTTAATGACTGGTACTGTTAATAACAATGGAACTACTGGTATTGCGAATGCTGGGCCTTTAGTACTTGTAGACGGAGCAGTGATGGATATGAATGACATTAATCCAGAAGATATTGAAACGGTTTCTGTTTTAAAAGATGCCGCTGCAGCTTCTATTTATGGTTCTAGAGCTGCTGCTGGTGCTATTTTAATAACCACCAAAAGTGGTAAAAACATGAATGGAGGAATGAAAGTTAGCTATTCTAATAACTTTTCTTTTTCTACTTTTACTCAATGGCCTGATCAAACAGATGCGTTAACTTATACAACTGTAATGAATGAGGCTGGTTTAAATAACACAGGACGTAATAATGTCTTTTTTAGTGAAGACGCTATAGATCGAATTAAGCAAAATATAGCGAACCCAGGTAGTGCACCAACACTAGTTACTAAAAATAATGGTTTAGATTGGGATGTAAGTAGTGGAGGTCTTTATGGTAGTGGAAATACAGATTGGAAAGATTTCCTTTTTAGTGATTTTGCTGTAAAAACGAAACACAATCTAAGTTTTAGAGGTGGTGATGAAAAATTGAATTACTACATATCTGCAGGTGCTTATTCAGAAGAAGGTTTATTTAAAGTTGCAGAAAATAATTTTAATAGATATAACATCGATGCAAAAATAGCTGCGAAACCAACGAAATGGTTATCCTTTCAATTGTTAACTAAATTACAAAGAAGTGATGCGGAATTCCCTTGGGATCCTAACTTTGGTAGAGGTCGAGTATTTGATCAATTATCAAAACTAAAACCAACTATGCCTACTGTAGATCCCACCTATGGAGAACCGCTAGCAGGCGCTTATTATCCTTCTTGGCAACACTCAAGTGAAGTTAATGGAAAAAATCAGCTGGTGGTATTACCAAGAATTGTTATAGAGCCAATTAAAGATTGGAGAATTAATTTAGAATATAATTACAGGACAAACAATAATAAAACGGTTTTCTCTACTTCAGAATACGAAACTATACGTCCTAATGGAGATACACAAGTTATAATTTCAAGAGATCAAACTCGTGTTTCACCTCAATTGGCAACCAATGATTATTGGTCTCCAAATTTATATACTAGTTACAATAAAACAATTGGTGGACATAATTTTGATGCTACCGTTGGGTATCAAAGTGAACGTTATAATGTGTACAATTTAAGTGCAAATGCATATGGCTTACTATCAGATAATATTACTGCAATATCAGCAGCTGTAGGAGATCAAACGGTTTCCGATAATATAACGCATTGGTCAACAGAGAGTATGTTTGGCCGTTTTGGATATAATTATAAAGGGAAATATTTAGCTAGAGTTACTTACCGTAGAGATGGGTCTTCTAAGTTTGAACCTGGAAATAGATGGGAAGGTTTTCCTTCTTTCGAGTTGGGCTATAATATAGCAAAAGAAGATTTTTGGCCAATTGAAGAGATTAGTATGTTTAAGCTTCGTGCTAGTAGTGGTTCTCTTGGAAATCTAAATGCACCTAACTATTCATACTTTGCAACAATTCCAGTCGCTAATGGATTTTATCTATTTAATGGAGAAAGAGAATATACTGCTAACGTACCAGATTTAAATAGTATAAACCTGAGTTGGGAAACTGTTAAAACAAAAGATATTGGTATCGATATTTTAGCATTGAATAATAAATTAGGTTTTTCTTTTGATTGGTATCGTTCTGATATCGAAAATATGGCAACAACAGGAGCATCTTTACCTGCAACGCTTGGAACAAATTCTCCTTTAATAAACGGAGGTGTTTCACGAACTCAAGGGTGGGAAGCTGAAGTGAACTGGCAACAAGCATTAGGTGATTTTAAGTATAATATTAGAGCAACACTATCCGATTACAAACAAACAATCGTAGAGTTTCCTAATAAAACAAATTTATTATCTGACTTATACACAGGAAGAGACCTTGGAGACGTATGGGGGTTAACCTGGGAAGGTTGGTTTGCTAGTAATCAAGAAGCTTTAGACCGTGAGTCTGTTGTAAATCAAAGATGGGTGCATAATAGTCAATTTGGCGAAGGAGATACTAAGTATGTTGATGTAAATGGTGATGGTGTTATTAACAATGGAACTAATACAGTGGATGATCATGGAGATTTAACTGTAATAGCTAATACAACTCCTAGATATCAATATGGGCTTACACTTGGTGCTAGTTATAAAAATTTCGATTTTAATATGTTTGTACAAGGAGTGGGTAAAAGAGATGTAGCACCACTAACGGGCTCTTTACAGAAACAATTTTTAGGTCCAAATCAAGGCCCATTTCACTCCAACGTATATGCAGAGCATTTAGATTATTACAGACCTGCTGATACCGAAAGCACATTAGGGGCAAATACAGAATCTTATTTTGCAAGACCTTATGCGCAAAACGGAGGTAAAAATAATAGAAACTACAGATATCAAGTAGATCGTTATATTCAAAATGGCGCATATGCTAGATTAAAAACAATACAACTTGGATATACAATTCCTAAAGTAGTAACCGATAAATATAAAATTGATAGATTTAGAATATTTGTTACAGGTGAAAACTTGTTAACAGTTTCCAATCTGTTATTTTATGATCCAGAATCGGTTGCTGGTGAGTTTAGTGGAGGTTCATCTTATCCTTTATCAAAAACTTTTTCAGTAGGGGTTAATCTTTCATTTTAAAACTTAATTTATAATAATTATGAAAAAAATATTTTATTTTCTAACAATGTGCTCAACACTTATATTAGTGTCATGTAGCAATGATATTTTAGATAGAACACCTTTGGATGAAATATCTGAACCAGAATTCTGGAAAACAACAAGTGATTTAGAATTGTATGCCAACTCTTTTTATAATAAATTACCAGGATGGTCTGGTGTAGGTTTTGGTAGTGCGCAAATGCCAGATGTAGGTACCGATTTAGGATTAGGTACCGGAGTATCTTCTCGATTAGATGGGTCTCAAGGTATCCCTAATTCTAATAGTAACTCACTTTGGAGTTGGGATGAAGTAAGACAAGCTAATTACTTCGTATCAAATATGGATAAAGCGGTAGGTTTAGAAGTAGAGGTTAATCAATATAAAGGTGAAGGTTATTTTTTTAGAGCGTATTTTTATTACGATTTATTTAAAAAATATGGCGATTTACCTATTTATGACGCATATTTTGATAATTTGAATACCGATGAATTGTACAAGGCGAGATCGCCTCGTAACGAGGTCGCAGATTTTATACTCGCAGATCTAGATAAGGCTATTGCATTGCTTAAACCAAAAGGTGACCTTGCCATGCCTCGTATAAATAAAGAAGCGGCTCAATTATTTAAGGCAACTATTGCACTTTATGAAGGGACTTGGGAGAAATATCACAATGGAACAGCCTTTGGTGTAGCTGGCTCAGATGGAACGGTTTATTTACAACAAGCTGCCGATGCGGCTAAAGCGCTTATTGATGGAGGTACAAGGGCATTAAACCCTTCGTATGGAGGTATGTTTAATCAAACCAATCTAAGTACGAATAGCGAAATTATTCTTTGGAAAGAATATGATTTTGCTAGTTTAGGAAATTCTTTTGGTAACGACGCTCAGGTTACATGGCCAAACAACTTTTCTTATTCATTAGAAAGTATACGTAGTTATTTAGCGCTAGACGGTTTACCTACAGCAGTAAGTACTCTTACGACAGATGATAAGGAGTTAGCTAATATTGAAACAAATCGAGATCCTCGACTTGCAGAAACGCTTATGGTTCCTGGAGATGTAACTGTAATTAATGTTGATGGTTCAATGTTGTTTTGGGAAGAGCCTACAGTAGGACAAAGTGTAGGAGCGTATGAGTCTCAAAAATATAGAATCACAACATTAGACCCTTCTACTAATAATTATAGTAGAAATACAGCAAAAATTATTATGAGATATGGTGAAGCATTACTTATTTATGCTGAAGCTAAGGCGGAATTGGGAACTATTACTCAAGCCGATTTAGATATTTCAATTAACAAATTACGTGAAAGAGCAGGTTTTGATTTTGTTGCAAATCCAACAGCAAAACTTACATTAGCTCCTGTTACAGATCCTAATTGGCCAGATTATGGACATAATATATCATCTGTTCTTCAAGAAATAAGAAGAGAAAGAGCTGTCGAATTAATGAATGAAGGCTTTAGACTAGACGATTTAATGCGTTGGGGAGCACATAAATTATTTGTTGCCAAAAGACCAAAAGGTGCTTATTACGAAACTTTGATAGTTGATGTTGCACCTAATTTAGATTCTGATGCAGATGGTTACCTTGATCCTTATGCTATAGAATTAGCAGATGGTTATGGTTTTAATCCAGATCGCGATTATTTACTAGCAATACCAGCAGAAGAATTGGTACTTAACCCTAACTTAGAACCACAAAACCCAGGTTGGTAATAAATAATATTAATTTTAGTAAATATTAAATTATTGAGTTTAGTGTTATAAATTGCTCAAAAACAGGATGTATATGTATCTTAATTGAGAACAAAACACCTGGTTTTGGGCAATTTTTTTTAACTATTATTTTTATAACAAAGTATAGTTAATCGAGATTTAATCAAAAGCCAAAATAATCATTCAAAAATCATCATATAGACCTACTATGAAACAATCACAAAACGTAACATCACCAAAGAATAATTTAGTTCCCATAATAATCATTGCGGGTTTATTCTTCATATTTGGTTTTGTTACTTGGATAAACGGCGCATTGATTCCGTTCATGAAAACAATTAATGAGTTAACCGATGCTCAGTCTTATTTGGTAGCATCTGCTTCCTATATTTCATTTGTAGTGATGGCATTACCTGCTTCTTATATTTTAAATAAGATAGGATATAGAAAAGGGATGTCATTAGGCCTTATCATTATGGCCATTGGAGCCTTGGTTTTTATACCTGCGGCCGAAGCAAGAACGTATTGGGTGTTTTTAACAGGTATTTTTATTCAAGGTACAGGAATGACTTTGTTGCAAACAGCAGCAAATCCATATATAACTATATTAGGTCCCATAGAAAGTGGAGCTAAGCGTATTGCTATTATGGGAATCGCTAACAAAACGGCGGGAGCTTTGGGCTCTTTAATATTTGGAGCATTATTACTCTCTGGTATAGATGATGTCAAAGATCAATTAGGCAGTGCTACTGCAGAAGAAAAGGGAGTGCTTTTGGATACCATGGCAGATAGTGTTTTTATACCATATCTTGTAATGGCAATTGTGTTATTTATTTTAGGAATTTTAATTAGAAAAGCAGCACTGCCAAATGTAGAAGCTCCTGAAATAGATGAAACAACAGAAGGTTCTGGAACAAAAACAAGCATTTTCCAATTTCCACATTTATGGTTGGGCGTACTAACGCTATTTGTTTATGTTGGAGCAGAGGTAATAGCTGGAGATACTATTATAGCCTATGGAATGTCATTAGGTTTTCCTGCAACCGATGCTAAGTTTTTTACAACCTTAACATTATTGGCAATGGTTTGTACCTATGCCGTAGGGGTCATTTTAATACCTAAATATTTAAACCAAGGAACAGCACTTAAAATTAGTGCCGTTTTAGGTATCGTCTTTAGTTGTTGCATTTTGTTTACAACGGGGTTTACATCTGTATTATTTGTTGCCGCTTTAGGTATCGCTAATGCTTTGGTTTGGCCTGCAGTGTGGCCTTTAACCCTAGAAGGTTTGGGGAAATACACCAAAACAGCTTCGGCTTTATTGATAATGGCTATTTCTGGGGGAGCAATTATTCCACCATTATATGGAAGAATGGTCGATGCTAATAAACAGGAACTTATTAGTAATGGCATAAATGAAGTAGATGCTTTATCAAATGCAGCTACTGATAGTTATTGGATACTTATACCATGCTATGTCTTGATTTTGTTTTTTGCACTATGGGGGCATAAATACAAAAGTTGGTCAAAAAAATAAGTTATTAAAAAAGAATATATACAATTTAGAAATATACAAAATACCATGTTACAAAGTAATATAGATAAATCGACAGATTTTGAAAAAAGGTTTGAAAGCGTAGATACTATCGTTTTCGAAAACTCCACGAATGCTTCTAAAGCAGTGGCTAAAGAAATTGCAGATTTAATACGAGTTAAACAAGCGCAAAAACAGCCCTGTATATTAGGTTTAGCTACAGGTTCATCACCCAAAGGTTTGTATGCGGAATTGGTGCGTTTACATAAAGAAGAAGGGTTGAGTTTTAAAAATGTTATATCTTTCAATTTAGATGAATACTATCCTATGGAGCCAGATTCTATAAATAGTTATGTACGATTCATGAAAGGGTTACTATTTAACCACGTAGATATATTACCTGAAAACTACCACATTCCAGATGGTACTTTATCAAAAGAAGCTATTGCCGATTATTGCAGTAGTTATGAAGCAAAAATAGAAGCGTTAGGTGGTATCGATTTACAGATATTAGGTATTGGTGGTAATGGGCATATCGGTTTTAACGAATCAGGTTCATTACAAAATTCGAAAACCAGATTAGTAGCACTAGACCATATTACAAGAGTTGCAGCCAGTGGCGATTTTTCGGGGTTGAATAATACACCAAGAACAGCCATTACTTTAGGTGTTAAAAAAATTATGGAAGCAAAAAGAGTCATACTTATGGCTTGGGGTGAAGGGAAATCTAATATCATAAAAGCATCGGTTGAAGGTTCTGTAACAAATCAAGTACCCGCTTCATTTTTACAAGAACACAATAACGCTATTTTTGTGCTAGATAAGGAAGCCGGTTCTAAACTAACGCGTACAAATACACCATGGTTAGTTGAAAAGATTAATTGGACAGATAAGCTTATCAGGAAAGCTGTACTGGGTTTAGCCCTTCATTTGAAAAAACCTATTTTAATGCTTACTGATGCAGATTATATCGAAAACGGTATGAGTGATTTGTTAGCAGATTCTGGGCCAGCTTATGATATTAATATTAAAATTTTCAACAAGTTACAAAATACCATTACGGGTTGGCCAGGAGGTAAACCAAACTCTGATGATAGTAAACGACCAGAGCGTGCTGAACCTACTAAAAAGCGTGTGCTTATATTTAGTCCGCATCCAGATGATGATATCATTAGTATGGGTGGCACTTTTAAACGTTTGCATGAACAAGGTCACGAGGTGCATATTGGGTACCAAACTTCGGGGAATATTGCGGTAGCTGATGATGAAGCTCTGCGTTTTGCTAGTTTTGTCTGCGATTACAATGATAAATTTGGTATTAAAAGCGTAGAAGCTGAAAACATCTATAAAAAGGCTGAAACCTTTCTTCAGAATAAAAAAAACAGTGAAATTGATATCCCAGAGGTTCGATACATTAAGGGCTTAATTAGAAAGGGAGAAGCTCAGTCTACATCCTATTTTATTGGTATTCCAGATGCTCAAATTCATTTTATGGAACTTCCCTTTTATGAAACTGGAGCTATAGAGAAAAAACCTTTAGGTGAAGAAGATATCCAAATAACGATGGATCTTATTGAAAAAATAAAACCACATCAAATATATGCTGCTGGTGATTTGGCAGACCCGCATGGTACTCACAAAGTGTGTTTAGATGCTATTTTTGAGGCCGTAAAACAATTAAAACCTAAGAAGTTTATGAAAGATTGCTGGGTTTGGTTGTACAGAGGTGCATGGCAAGAGTGGGGCATTGACGAAATTGAAATGGCCATTCCTATGGGACCCGATCAAGTTTTGGAAAAACGAAAAGGTATTTTCAAACATCAATCTCAAAAAGATGGCGTGGTGTTTCAAGGAAGTGATAGTCGAGAATTTTGGCAACGTGCTGAAGACAGAAACAGAGAAACAGCCGATTTATACCATCAATTAGGGCTTTCTCATTATGCAGCCATGGAAGCTTTTGTAAGGTGGCATTACTAACATTTTAAACCCAATACAAAATGGATTCATTGAAAAATAAGTTGGTAAATAATATAGAAATTTTTAATAATCAAGTAATCCCTTTCCATCTTAAAAAAGTAGAAGCCATTAAAAATAATGGAGTATATAATAAGATGATTAATTGGGTTATTGGTGAATTTGATTTGTACCTTAAAAATGAGTCTGAAAATTTAAAAGTCTATTTCCCAAATGGATGGTTTAGTATTAGATGTATTAAGAGTGAAAACAATAAGGATCTTTTAGAAATCAATGTGGAAGGGAAATCAAGAATAGCATGCGAAAGGATAATGTTTCGATTAGATAGTATTTATAATCACGTTGTTCGTTTTAATGAAGTGAGAATGGTTGAGTTTGCTTAATTAGAGTTTATTAATTAATTTCCGATGCAATTAAACTTGAGCCTATATAGATAAGAGGGTTTAAAACTTTACCTAAACAAAAAGCGACTAATTATTTTTAAACTGATAATTAGTCGCTTTTTCATTATATAATTCTAGGCATACTTTAGGGATGCAGTAATGATATTAAAATGGGGGTGCAATAGGTATCAATGAATGTTTTATATTTTTTTTATAGATGCGATTTTGTTTTAGCAAAACAAAGAAAGTCACTAATAAAATTCCTTACTTTTCTAATGCTTACAAGTAGCGAGATGCGTCACGATTCCTCGACCTCCGAGTTACAAACACGTTTACAGGGATTACCAAGTCTTTAAAACTTCAAATAATCTAAGGACACAATAAATTAGAATTGTATGGCTTCACTATGGCTTATAGATATGCTTTCTTTTAAAATTGCGTAATTTAAGTTATGTACGATAAATTAGATAATTTATTGTATATTTATAATTCTTCCTACAGAATATTGATTCAGCTGATCAATTAATTGGAATACAATAAATGTTGTATGCCCAAGTGTTATTTAATATTCTAACAAATTTTCAAGTTTCTTAAACCTGAAAAAGCTATTATTTTTTCCATATGAAAAACAAAATACAAGCGTTGTATTTGCTTATTTTGATATTAGGATTTGTGTCTTGCAAAAAATCAAATAAAACAGCAGATAAACCAGCTGAAGTAGAAAACGAATTAATTGTTGAAAAAACATCAAATCCAAGTGGTATTGACGGTAATTGCGTGGCTCCACTAGATTGGTTTAATGGAAGTGTTCCAGAGCCAAAACCAAAAGATTTCCCGCCAGATAGTTTGAAATTATCCAATTGTGATTTTCATTTAGTATCGTGGCAATATTTTTTGTGGCTTACAGAAGAGGTTAATGGAAAACTTCGATTTGAGTCTTATTTTACTAACAAAGCGATTCATCCAGAATCCAAAAACGATCAATATCATGTTTTAGATATTGTAGAACAAGCACTTTCAAAAGGTTTGTTGGTAGATCAAAATAATAGGGCATTATACAGTAATATATTGATTAACGATATTTATCGTGATTGGGTACTTGATAATAAGTTGTATGACCCAGAAGTGTATGCTAATTTTGATCCCACTCGTAATTTCCCAGTAGGCTCTGTGTCTCTTAAAACGAGTTGGAAAATAGTGCAACCTGGTGAAGATGTTAGTAAATTACATACAAGTTCTTATGATATAGAGCTTCTCTCTAATGTTAAAGGAGTTCCAAGAATTGATAAAAATAATCCAAAGATTCAAAAAAATGTAAATGTAGCTCTAGTTGGGCTGCATATTGCTGTTGTAGTAAAGGGGCATCCTGAATTTATATGGGCATCCTTTGAATTTGATGGTAATGCTCCTGATTTTGGAGACCAACAAGACCCAAATAAGTCCGTTTCAGATAAAGATTGGTTACTTTATAAGGCCAATACCACAGCGAGACAAAGTAATGCAAATAACGCTAGGACCTTATCATTTATCAATGAGAATGACCAAACATTAAAACCAGTTACCCAAGTTGCTAGACAATTTGCTCAAGGTGGTGGTAGTGAAACGAACATTGGTAATATCAAACATTTAAATACGAATGTGAAAGAGCAATTATCCGCTAATTCGAAATGGAGGAATTACTTTGAAGTAGGAGCGGTATGGTTTAATACAGATAAAGGCGTTTTAAAGCCGAAATGGGATCCAAATATTGATAATACTATGGTAACAGGATCGATAAAATTATCTAATTCAACAATTGAAACGTTTACCCAAAATATAAGATCGGAAAACCAATGTTTTAGTTGTCATAATTCAATGGGGTTAACAGATGTACCTCAAGGGAGACCAATGCTTGCAGGAAAGAATATAAATACAAGTCATATTCTTTTAAGAAACTATAATGATGGCAGAGAAATACCAATTTCTAATTAATCCAACTAAATAAAGAAAAACATGGGTAATACAAGTTTAAGAATACATCCTGCTATAGGGATGGCCAGAGTAGGAAATAGTCCAGATTATTATCTTGGGCCAGAAACCATGGCTGCTTCTCCTCAAGAAGGAACAGAAATAACAGGAGGGCTTCCTATTAAAAAAGGTACAGAATCGACAACCATAAATAGTAGTGATTTGAGAGATGCTCAAGGTCAATTAAAAAAGCAGGCGGCTCGTTTTAAAATATTTCAATATCCTAATTCAGAAGCGTCCGTAGGCTACCCTGCAAAAGGAGGTGATGAAGTAATTATAGGGTCGATTGTAGATAATAAGAAAGTAGTCGATATAATTTGGACAGTACATCTTGCTAATAAAAAGGCCAATTGTTGGGAAATTGATGAAGTTGCCAATAAAGGTGTTAAACTCTATGAAAATGGACATTTTCCGCCATTAAGGAATTTAAATTTTAAATCAGCGTCTTCAAATCCTTCTGATCCAACACGTCTCAAAAAGCTGGTTATTGATGCAGGACCTCGAGCTATCCAAGCGAGTAAAGGAACAATTCCTGTGAAATTTAATTCCAATACGAAAGCTAATTATTATGATATAAATTCGGGAGGAATTGTTGAACAGCCAAACTACCCCATTCAGTTTCCTGCTTCACAAGGGAGTTCTTTAAACGGTAGCGCACCAATTGATTATTTAGGGGAAATTTTGACAGAAACGAATGGTCGCTTATTGGTGCTTGGTGGTTTCGGTTTGGCATGCGCATTTGACAATGATGGAAATTACGACCCAAATCAAAATTTATGTAAGGATGTTGATAATGATAATTGGTTAGATGATACTTCCGATGGCGTCGTAAACGCAGTTTTGGTTTTTGAGGATGGCACAAAACATGCTCTTGAAGGTAGTGCTTGGGTTGTTGTAACAGATCCCGCTTATGCGCCTCAAACACTAAATGTGGTTTCACTTTGGGATGATGTGTATAATACTTGGTTAGAGAAATTCAATTTGAGACCAGAAGTGTTTTCTAATGGAAAGTATAATGTTGATTATAAACCTTTTTTCTTGGACGATGTATATCCTACTTTAAATGCAGCACATATGCAAATGTGGAATACAAATTTGCCGAGTAGAGCTATTGACGCACATTATAGAATGATGCAACTTACCGAGAATAAACCTTCAATAGATATTATGCAATTTATTAGAAATCCTGATGGTTCTCAAGATGATAAAGGAGCACCACTAATGCCACTTTCATTAGGAGATTCTGATAAGGGGTTTCTGTCGTTGTCTCGTCAGCAATATTTTTTCATGCAACAATGGAATAATGGATTAAGTCCTGGGGCTACCCCAATTCAATTAGGTGAAGGTGAACAGTTAGATAAAACAATCTTGGTTAATTGTTTAGGTGGAAGATTTAGTCCGGGAATAGATATGACTTTTATTGCTCGTGATCCTAATTTATATAATCAGGATTGGAAGAACCCGTCTATTGGGACATTTCGTATTAATGCTAAAGGATTAGATTATAGTCAAGTAAATGTTAATACACCCTTTTTAGGAATAGGGTATATTCCATTGCGACCTGATCAAGTAGAGCCTGGAGATCTATGTAAGTTTATGTCTATACCTTGGCATACTGATTATAATTCGTGCGCAACTCATACACCTGCCCCAAACCCTGGAGGTACAGTAAATAAGGAAAATCTATATTCAGGGGATGTTAATACAACACTTTTCTGGTCTTGGCCAGCGCAGAGGCCAGTTGCTGTTTATACCTTTGAAGACCTTATGGCAAACACATCAAATAATGGTGCGTTGCCAGAGCAACGATTTTCCCTTCGAGGAAAGGGGACAGCTGCTGTTGAAAATTTGACACCTCCTGGTTGCCCAGTTTCGGGTGATTTTGATATGAAAGCAATGAACGTTGGGCGTTATCAAAACCGTAGAGATTTTTTAACGGAATGGGTAAATGTTGGAACCATTATACAGGGACCTGCAATTGATGATTATCCAGAAGGCTTCGATAAAAAGTATTATTTAGAAGTGGCAAGTAATTTTAAAGAAGACGATAGCAATGAAGTTGTTTTTTGGCCAAACGTAGTCGATGATGAAGTATATCCACCTAAGGCATAAATTTGAAAATATTTTTTAATAAGAAAATTGTTATTATAGGCGCAGGACCCGCTGGGTGTTCTTGCGCCATTGCTTTATTAAATGCGGGAGCTATTAATGTGACACTTATTACCAATTCTAAAACGGGTAAATTTCATATAGGAGAAAGTATACCTCCTGAAATGAATTCATTAATGAGGCGTTTAGGGATATATGATTCTTTTATAGCTCAAAACCATGAGCAATGTTACGGAAGCTGTTCTTATTGGGGCAGTGAACGAAGAGGTTATAACGATAGTGTGCTAAGTCCATTTGGACACGGATGGCATTTAGATAGAAGAAAATTTAATCAATTTATGCTTCAGCAAGCAATAAAACGCGGAGCAAAAGTTATTCAAAATTGCAACTATAAAAGTGCTACAAAAAATAAATCCAAGTATCAATTAACGCTCAACGGAAATTCAGGTTATAGTGAACAAATTGAAGCCGAATTTGTGATTGATGCCACTGGTTCAAAAAGTGTATTTACCAGTGATCAAGGAAGCCGAAAAATTCAAAATACTTCTTTAGTTTGTTTAGGACTCAGGTTTCAGAACGGTAGTGAAGATTCCGTATCTAAACTTACTCATTTGGAAGCTGTAGAACATGGGTGGTGGTATGCAGCTAGAATACCTAACAACCAATTATTGGTTACATTTTACACGATACCAGAAATCACCAAAGAATATGAGTTACACAATATAGAAAAATGGAAAGATTATTTAAAAAAAGCAGTTAATACTTATAAATGGGTGTCAAATATGAAATCTATAGATGATAAAATTATGGGGTTTCATGCACCTTCTTTTATACAAGATCATATAGTTGGTGAAAACTGGTTCGCTATAGGAGATTCGGCGACATGTTATGATCCCATCACTTCACAGGGAATTATTAAATCTGTTTCACATGGTATGCTTGCAGCTAGGGTGTTAGAAGATTATTATAAGGGAGATAAAACAACTCTAATTCATTATGAAAATCACTTACAGAGTGAATATAAACAATACGAAGAGGCACGCACTTATTTTTATAGTCTTGAGCAACGTTGGCCAAAAAGTTTATTTTGGAAATACATGCACAATTTAAAAATGAATATCCAAGTTTAATGTTTTTTCTAATTCAAACTTGCTGAGTTTCACAACTACCTTAAAATAAGTTTATTTATAAATATCCACGTAGATAGGCGTATCTAGCCCAAGATAGTTACAGGTTTAAGTTCTCTATCTCACAATGTTTTACTCTATTAGCCTGCGTGAATAACATTTTGATTTTACGCGTTAAACATCTCCTTTTTTATATAATGGATTGAAGTGTAGTAATAAGCTTATTGTTATCTCGTGTTTTATATTTAAACGTCTTAAAATGAGTGTTATCTACCTGTTTTTCTGGATATTTTTCATGATCTAACTCTTGATTAATATGTAAAAACATTCTACTTTTTATATAAGTGTTTTCCTTTCCTACGAATAGATTTATTTTTAATAATTAAATAAATAACACGAGAAAAAAAGCGTAACGTTGTATATTAAATTTAGACATAAATGAAAACCATCTTTCTCGCTGAAGACGACCCTGATGATCGCGAATTTTTTGAGGATGCACTGAAAAGAGTATCTATCCCTACGGTATTAACACTTTCAAATGATGGTGTTGAGCTGATGGGCAACCTCAAAATTTTAACCCAACACCCACCGCCTCATCTTATTTTCCTAGACCTCAATATGCCTAAAATGGACGGCTTTCAATGTTTGCAGGAAATAAGAAATACACCAAAGTACAAAGAAATTCCTATAGTTATATTTTCAACTACAAATAGTGATGAGGCAGTAAACAAAACATACGATCTTGGCGCAAATTTTTTTATACGCAAACCACCATCGTTTGCACTTTTAATAAAAGCAATTGAAAAAATGCTAACTACAGAAATGTGGGAAGTACCAAACCGGTCAAAAGAATTTTTTTTTATAACTATAGAATAAATGCCAAAAAACAAATTAATTTCTGTTGCGAAAGAACTTGCTTTTCAAATGAAAGAAAAGGGAAAACGAGCAGCGGAGTTAATTATAGCAAATAAAGAGCTTGTTTATCAAAATGAAGAAAAGGAAAAACGAGCAGCAGAGTTGATTATAGCAAATAAAGAGCTTGTTTATCAAAATGAAGAAAAAGATAAGCGAGCAGCAGAGTTAATTATAGCAAACAAAGAACTTGTCTATCAAAATGAAGAAAAAGAAAAGCGTGCTGAAGAGTTAAGCGTTGTTATTAAAGAATTAGAATCATTTACTTATATATCTAGTCATGATTTGCAAGAGCCATTGCGAAAAATACAAACGTTCGCTTCGCGACTCATGGGTGAGGAGTTAGAAAACCTAACAGACAAGGGCAAAAGCTATGTAATAAGAATGCAAGATGCAGCCGACAGAATGCAAACACTAATTAATGATTTGCTTAGTTACTCTCGCACAACTAGTTCAGATAGAATATTTGAAACTATTAATTTCATCACTGTAATTGAATCAGTAAAAAGAGATTTATCAGAAAGCATTGCTGAAAAAAATGCAACCATTCAGATAAATGAAATGTGTGAGGTTAGTATTATCCCTTTTCAGTTCAGTCAGCTCATGCAAAACCTCATTAGTAACGCCCTTAAATTTTCTAAACCTGATTTACCTTCGCACATTATTATAGCGAGCAAGATTATAAAAGGTAATAAACTAATTAATCCAAAACTATTATTAGAACAGGAATACTGTCATATTACTATTTCAGACAATGGTATTGGGTTTGAAGAGCAGTATAAGGATCACATTTTTGAATTATTTAAACGCCTTCACGACCAAGAAAAAATTATAGGCACAGGAGTCGGGCTTGCCATTGTAAAAAAAATTGTAGAAAACCACAACGGTTTTATTACAGCAACAAGTGAATTAAATAAAGGTGCAACCTTTGATATTTATATTCCCTCAAGTTTACATAATAGCTCTCAATTATAGCGCATCAAAGCAGAATGACTACAGAATTGATAATCTGCTATCAATAAGCGAAAACTAAATTCCGAAAAAAACTCACAAAGCCAAAAAAAAACATTAGAAACTTCAAAACTGATGACATTGTAGCCTAGAATTAATAACAAACATCTTTCAACACGTTAGCGAAAATTAATATATTTTCACGTGTTTTTCACCAAATTTGTTTTGAGATTTAATCGTTTTAAATTTAAGGAAAGTTAATTATAAAACAATGATTACTGTTAATAGAGTCAAGGCAGTATGATTTATTTTAGCGACACTATCCTAAAATCTGTGTAAGTTCAAAATTTCAGGGTTAGATTATTTATAGTTTAATCCTGTTTTCAAATATA
>NZ_JAUPED010000008.1 GCF_030552475.1 Mariniflexile sp. AS56
AATAATATTAAATTAAAAAAAGATAACTTTATAGAAGTTTTGGAAATTTAAACAGTTCTAACCAGGGGAAGCCTACAAGATAACCCCTAAAACAGATTGTTTTTAGGTTTTTTTTCTGTTTACTTGAAGGATAGTTCATGTTTTTAAATAATAAAAATAACCACTAATTCCGCCTTAACAGGAGTAAATAGTGGCTATTTTATATTAATCTACGCTTAGTAACTAATTATCGTCTTCTACATTATGAGTATTCAACCATTCCTCCCCCTTTTTATCTAAAAAGAAGTCCATCCAAACATAATACATGATTTTATCTTTTTCTACAGAAACCGAATGACTTGAACCTAGTGGTATGTGCAATACAGAATATTCTGGGAAACCCACTTTAGCATCATCTGCATAAACAACACAATCATTTTCTGAAAGCCCTAAAAATAATTGTTCAAGCATAGGGTGTTCATGGAAACCTACTTTATCTGGTCCCTTTGTTTGAACTGTTCCCATGGCTATTCTAGGTATGTACTTATTAGGCAGTATAGTCCGACTTACTGTATTGGGGCTTTTAATAGGCTCTGTATATGACTTACAATCTGTGAATTTTGCATAATATACATTTTGTGTGTGTTCTGCAGGGAACTCTTTTAAGTCTAATAGGTCTTGAGTTGTTAACTTACTCGATATTTTTAAGTAATGTAGGGTATCGTTTTTTGCTGTTTTAATAGTAATTTCTTTAGCTGAATTTGGTAATAAAATAGTTTCTGGGACTATTTCATAAGTGTTATTTGCCGCCATTACATTTCCTTTACCTTTTACAAACAAGTATATTGTTTTATAGCCTTCTTTAGAATAATCTAGTAATGCATGTTCACTTGTAATAGCTACATGGGCAACATGAATTCCTTTAATTTCGTTGTCTAAAATTGATTTGGAATATTGCTGTGTGTTTGTATGTAATTGTGTTTCTAAATTCTCAATAGGAATTTCTTGGCTATACACAGAAAGTGTCAACGCTAGTAGACACAGGAAAGTTGTTATGTGTTTTTTCATTTTAATTAATTTTAGATAAGATAATATTTTTTTATAATCAACTTAAGCTAGAGGTCTCAATTTTATAATTAAATAGACTGGTATTGATAATAATAATAGAGACCTAGATCAAATAACTTTGGCCTTTGCTCAACTCCATACTTTGTAGACACCTCTAATTCTAATACATTAGGAGCGAATACTGTAATTTCCGGTTTTCTTCTAACACTTTTATATCATCTTATAAACATAAACCTACTAAATAAAGCTCACCGTTTCTTATATTCATTTAAAGAATAGCTCGTTTTATTCCAAAAGTTCGGTATCAAAAATTACTTCGCCTGCAACTGTTTTATGCACTGGACATTTGGAAGCAATTTCCTTTAAACGTTTTTTTTGTGCGTCATCTAGATTTCCAACAAATTTTAATTTTTTAGAAATATGGTCCAAATACCCAGGCTCTTCAACATCCAATTGCAATTCATCACTATGTTTTTTTGCATGAGATATGTAAACAAATACTTCCTGTAAATCCCATTTTTTACGTTCAGCATATAATTTCAAGGTCATAACGGTACAGCTTGCAATGGCGGCATTAAGATACTCGTAGGGCGATGGACCAAAATCGTCACCACCAACACTCACGGGTTCATCGGCAATAAAACTATGTTTCTTGGTTTGTAATTGGGTTGTGAAGTTATTCTCGGTTATATCGAGATGCGCAACCAACTGCTCTCCTCCTGTTTGTAACATATCATTATCAGCAGGTTCAAAATATCGCTGTACCCAGGTACCAATCATATTACCTGCATAAACACTATCGCGTTCATTACTTAATAGGTGGTCGGCTTGGTCTAAACTCACGAAGCTTTTTGGGTGGTGGGCTTCGTGGTATAATTTATGTGCGTTTTCAATGCCCACAACCTCGTCAAAAGGCGCATGCATTATTAAAAGAGGTTTGCGTAAATTTTTAGTGATTTCCGCTAAATCGGTTTTACCAAAATCGTCTACAAATTCTTGGTTTATTTTAAACGGCCGTCCACCAATATGAACTTCAACTTCTCCTTTTTCTTGAACTTCAGCAACACTGTGTGAAAATAAATGCGTGACATGATTTGAAGTTGCTGGAGCCCCAATAGTAGCTACTGCTTTAATAGTATTCAATTTTGAAGCTGCGACAATTACAGCGGCACCACCTAAGGAATGCCCCACCAAAAGGCTTGGTGCTTTATAATGTGTCTCTAGATACTTGCTCACATCTAACAAATCATTAATATTTGACGAAAAATGACTTTCAGAAAACGCGCCTTCACTCCTGCCTAATCCTGTAAAATCAAACCGAATCACACCAAAACCATGTTTAGTTAAAGCCCTACTAATATTCTTCACTGCATTTAAGGTACTATTACACGTAAAACAATGTGCAAATATGGCGTATTGTGAAGGTTTTTGATTAGCGGGTAATTCTAAAAGCGCATGAAGTTCGTAACCATTTCTATTTTCTATTTTCAGTTTTGTATTCATAATTAGCTTTATTTTATATGTGTCAATGCTTCTATTATAGTTACAGAAGTAAATTGCTGAATTAACAGTTTCAATTTTGGATTGATGTATGTTTCACAAAACGGTTTCTGTGGATTTTTTAAATAATAATTTTTAATAGCCTCATGAGACGCTTTAAAATTTTTGAATGCCAAAGTCTGTGTGATTATCTCATTGTTAAATTTCGATTGTAAACTTCTAATGGTTTCTTTAATAGGTTCTGAATCTTCTGCATTAAAATAATAAACGGCAGAACGGTATTTTTCACGCATACTATGTTGAGATGTACTCTTATGTGTATATAAATGAATTTCTATTAGAATTTCTAATGAAATTTCTTCCGCATTATATGTAACAATCACTGCTTCTGAAAACTCTTGAGCTTCACCTTCTGAAGCAATCCACCCTTGCTCTACAACAGAAACACCTTTTAACATTTGAAAAACAGCTTCGGTACACCAATGGCAGCCACCTCCAAACCCTATTTTTTGTATAGGTTTCAATTCCAGGCTAGTTCTTTACGCTCTTGCCAGTACGCTTCCGCAGATATACCAAAGGCACTTAATTGCTCCACTTCTGAAGTTGATAGCATAAATGTATCCGCTTTAAGATTTGATGCCATGTGCTCGGAGTTGTTTGCACCACTTAAAACCGTTGCTCCTAAAAAATAATCCATACAGTAACGTAAGGCTACTGCATCGATACCAACTTGGTGTTTTTCTGCTAAAACCTTCATAAAACTATATAAATTGGTGTAATTTGAATAGTTATCATTTGGTATTAAGCGTCCATTAGCCAAGGCTTCTTTTATTATAAACGGACCTTCTAATTCCTGTAATGCTTCTTTTAAAATTGCTACACTTTGATCTAATACATTAAAAGTACATTGATAAGATTGAAATAATTTTTCACCATCAATCTCAATTTTTAATGCCTTTTTAAGCACTTCTACTTGATTCGACCCCGTAGTTGTTAAGCCAATAATAAGTCCGTTTTCAATTTTCAACTCATGTAAACGTCGTAAAACGGCCTCATTCTCTAAAACTCCGGTATCCAAAGTAGCCGAGTGTATTTGGTATATTTTTAAATTAGGTGCTAATTTTTTTGAGAATATCCACTGCTCATTCAACTTATTTAAGGAATGCTCTTTAACTTCATGTTGTGTGGCATCAGGATTAAAATTTGCAACATAAGTGTAACCCCATTTTGTTGACACAACTATGGAAGGATCATTTTTTTGATGTACCCAATCGACTAGTAACTCTTCTGCAATACCGTAGCCTGGAGAAGTATCAAAAAAACGGATTCCTTTGTTATAGGCGTCTTCAAGTACTTCTAAACCATTAGCTTTAAATGCTGGTAGCGAGAATGGCTCTTCTTCCTTATTTTGCTTCAGGTTTATGTAAAGTGGCCTCCCAATGGCTGCTGTTCCAAACCCTATCTTACTTTTTTCTTTCATTTAGACTTTTTATGTTCAAGAAGCTGTTTCATTTAAAAAAGTATCGAAACGTTCAAAATGACAGGTGTATCCATCTGGTTTTCGAAGTAAGTAATCTTGATGTTCTGGTTCTGCTGCCCAAAAAGTTGTAAAAGGCTCTAACGTTGTTACAATCTTTCCTTCCCATTTATTGGAATCATCAACAATTTTTATAATTTCTTCTGCAATCGCTTTTTCTTCTTCATTTTGAAAAAATATAGCAGAACGGTAACTAGACCCTAAATCATTTCCTTGCCTATCTAGCGTTGTTGGATTGTGAATTCTATAGAAATAGTCTAGAATATCTCTAAAATTAGTTTCATTCTCATCATAGGTTAATTCTAGACCTTCAGCATGCCCCGGGTGGTTGCGATACGTTGGGTTGTCGTTTTCACCACCAAGATAACCTACTTCTGTATCTTTAATACCTGGTCGTATTCTAAATAAATCTTCCATTCCCCAAAAACAGCCACCTGCTATATATACTTTTTTATAATTGCTCATTTTGTATTGTTTTAAAATTATAATTCTATTAAAATTAAGAGTCAAAGTTAGGCATTAGTCCATTAATTAATAATAAAAAGCACCTTTGATATGCTCCAATTCATAGAATAAGAACAACATCGTGTTCCAAATAAATTAGAAGTGTAATTAAATGAATTGTGACACTAATGTACTCTCTAAATTATAGTCCGTAATTTTAGATTGAACTTACAATGAATCCTTTTGACTTATGTAAATTTAAAGATAAGAGTTATTTTTTGAGGAATAAAACTAAAAATATGCAGCGAGTAACTTAATACTTACCATCAATCTCTTTAGCCCTTTTTGAGTACCCCACATGCTTACCGAAGAAATAACCTATTAAAAACATAACAATAGGTACTAATAACATTAAAACTACTTGTGGCATGGCTATAGCAATTGGTGTCATGGTTTTTGTTTTTTATAAGCACCTACTTCCGTTTAAAGTCCCTTTTCGGTTTGTTCTGACTAAAGAACAAATGTAACCCCACTATCGTTTTAATCTTTACGGTTAACCATAACGACAAAAAAAAAGAGCACGCTTAAAAAGCGTGCTCTTGAGTTTACCCCCCCAAATTCTTGCTAACATGCAAAAAAGGTATTAATAGCATACCAAAGGTAGACACTATTGGTTGCTACTTTTTACGGAAATCCGTAATGGTTTAAATTATTTTAAATAAGTCCCAAATCTTTTACAATCGCCACTAGGTGAATGGCGTTATTGGCCTTAAACTGGACACGTAATTTGTTTAGACGTTTTTCAATAGAACTTAAACTATTTGGTGATATGTGCTGTGTTTTTAAATATTTACTAATCTCATCTTGAGATAAACCTTTTGATAATTGCCTTACTAACTCTATATCGAAATTATCTATTTCCAACTCGTTTTTAGGACTCAAGGCTGCGATAACTTCGGGCGACAAATAGGTTTCGTTATTAAAAACCGCATGGACGGCATTTGTTAATTCGGTTAAACCTCTTCTACTTTTGCATACATAAGCATCCACATGGTAGTCGTTTATTAAAGTGCGTACCCTTTGCAGGCGGTCTTCTACAGAATACACAATTACTTTTATATGAGGGTATTCCTTTTTTATGGCTTTTGCCAGATCTTCACCCGACTCGAATTTCTGCGTGCGATGGTCTTGTTTAAAAGATAAATCGGTAATAAGAAGTTCGTAAGGTGCTGCATCTAACTCTCCTTTCTTAATTTTCAAATAAGCATCATCGCAGTACTGCGCTTGCTGTATTTCTGATATACCCAAATCTGTTAGTAATGTATAAACGCCTTTATGTATATCGTCCATATCTTCAGAAACCAAAACTTTTGTAAACATGCTCTTAAATTGTAATTGTTGCTTTAAATCCACTATTGGGTTCAGAATCAAAGATAATTGTTCCATTTATAGATGCCATACGGTTTTCCGTATTCAGTAAACCATTGTGCTTTAAAACCTTGCATCCAATACCATTATCTTTATAATCGATTACTATTTTATTCTTAGTTAGACTAAAACTTATAAGTACAATAGATGCTTTACTATGCTTTCGCATGTTCGTCATTAATTCTTGCAAAACCCTGTAAATTGTAGCTCTTTTTAAATCGGGAACACCTTGCCAGTTTATAGCCGATAGATTTTTCGCTATAACTCCCACTTCTTCAGATTTGTAGCTAATTAATAAATCGTAGAGTAAGTCGTTAAAATTCCCCTTCACATTAATAGCACTAATCCCTTTGGAAATATCTCTGGTACGTGTATATATTTTTTCCAGATCGTCCAGTAAATCGTCTTTGTTATTTGAATTATTTTGAAGCTTGGTCATGGCATGATACACATCGTTAGCCACCTCGTCGTGCACTTTCTTAGAAATTCTAGATTCAGTCGTGTAAACGACTTGAAGTTTATCCTTTCTGTGTTTAGATTTAAGTATAATCCATAAAAACAGCGCACTTAACAAAACAACAAACATTAAAAACAGATATACCAATTTTAGCTTTCTTTGCTTTTCTTGTTGAAGTTCGCTCTCTACTACTAATTTTTCCTTTTCGCCTATATTGTATTTAATTGCTGCAAACTTGTTTTCTTGTAACTGCTTCGTTTTTTCTGATTCTAAACTTAGTTTTAAGTAATTCTCAATAACAGGATTTTTATCTTGTTTTAATAGCAACTTCATAGCCTCTAATTGGTATATAGGACTATTTAAGGTATTTGCAATAGTTTGAACTTTTAGTGAATACTCCCGAGATTCAGGTAACATATCACGATCAAAATAGTATAAAGCCATATGCCTGTAACTAGAAAAAAGACCAGGTAGATCTTCTGTTTTCTTTCTAATATCTAGAGCCAACATCATATTCTTAATAGCCATTGCATTACCAACCTTCGATTGAAAATAGCCTAAATTATCTAAATAAGTTGCCTGAATATATGGGTCTTTTAAATTTAATACTTCCTTATAATATGAATCCAATTCGGTGATAGCACTATCATACTGTTCTTGGTCTGCATAGATGTTGGCCATATTATTTACAATAGCTACTTTATCAACCAAATGCGCATTTAACACGAGTGCCTGCTTATAATAACGCAAGGCATTATTAAAGTCTTCAATTTTTCTGTAAAGCATCCCTAATTGGTTTAATAAACGCTGTCTAGGCTCTATGGCTTTGGGGTTGTTTTTTATAGGATCTAAAAGTTTGAACGCCTTAATGGTTGTTGCCTCACTTTCATAAGGAAACCCCATTTTAAACTGGCCTAAAGCTATAAGTTCAAGATAATAGGCTGCACCAATAGTATCATTCCGTTTCAAGGCTTCTTTTGACTTGTTCTCAAAAAAACCGAAGGCTTTACTAGTAACCTCCATGTTTTTTATTTCATTTATAGAATTATAATAAATGAGCGTACTATCTTTTATATTTTGAGATACTACAGGAACGTTAAACATGCAATGAATAACTATAAAACAAAAAAAGAGTCGCGACTTTTTATTTAACTTCATGCCTCCAAAATACTAACTATTTTTTCTACAATGAGCCTTGTTATTCCCAATTTTTGGATGGGTATCTTTTCGGAAAAATCAAACTACTAGCATTCAAGTTGATGAGTTGAAACAATTCTCATTATTCAGAGTCATTTAATGTTCAAAAAACAACATGATACTTTTCTGTTGATATTGGCTGAAAAAATAATTAAATTCGTATACAACAGGTTGAAGCACCAAATACAGATGAAAAAAGTAAGTTCAGTTGAAGAATACATTGAGGAAAACAACCATTTTAGCGAAGCATTAACTCTTTTGCGAGGTCTTTTTACCAGTACCGAGTTAGAGGAATCTATTAAATGGAATGCACCCGTTTATGCACTTAACGGAAAAAACGTGATGGGTTTAGGCGCATTCAAACAGCATTTTGGAATTTGGTTTTTTAATGGTGTGTTTCTAAAAGATGAAAAAAAACTCCTAGAAAAGGCTCAAGAAAAAACAAAAGCCTTACGACAAATGCGCTTTGAATCTATAGATAATATTGATAAAAACACAGTGTTGGCTTACATAAAAGAAGCCATTGAAAATCAAAAATTAGGAAAGGAGATAAAACCAAGCAAAACAACTCCAAAGGATATTATAGTGCCGCCCGAACTTGGAAACTGCTTCAAAGACCATGTAGCATTACGGGATGCCTTTAAGTCACTATCACCTAGTAAACAGCGTGAATATTGCGCCTTTATTACCGATGCCAAACGAGATGCTACAAAACAAACCCGCTTAGAAAAAATAACACCCATGATTTTACAAGGAGTTGGCTTACACGATAAATATAAAAACTGCTAAATAAAAAAAAGTTCCGATGTCTCGGAACTTTTTTTATGTTTAAAACAATCCGACGCGTACATTAGGAGTTGCTACTCTTACACCCGCGCTAACACTGCTAGAGCGTCTTGGATATCTTTGATTGTAATGTTCATGATAACCATAATAGTAAAAGGATGCATGACCGTAATAACTTGCACTATGGTGACAATGTGAATCACAATGGCTATAATGCGATTTGTACGCGTCCTTTTTACCTTTTACATAGGCTTTATGCGCTTTTTTGTCTTGGCGCTTTAAATCCTTCTCATAAGCTTGTTGTTCTTTCCAAAAGGCCTCCTCTTCTGCTTTAGTCTCTGCAACAAATTGTTGTTCATACTTAGCGTCTTCATAAGCCCGGTTTTGGTAATACGACTGCTTATCTACTTTGGTTTCACTTGCTATTTTGGTTTCTTGTGCATATCCTACAGAAACCAAACTAACGGCTACAATTGATACTACTATTTTAAATAATTTCATGATGTGTCATTTTTTAAGTTATACTTAATAAGCGCTTTTTAAAGCTCCTTTCATTATTAAGACAACTAAAAACTAAATGACCCTACCACAACATCTAATTATTTTTAAAATAACAGATAATTATAACGATACTTTTGTACCAACAGCCTTACCATCAATAATATCGATGATAACGTTATCCGTTTTACCGTTAACAATAAAAGTTGGAATGTTGTTGGCCGCTGCTTCTTGAGCATAGTCTAATTTAGAGCCCATACCGCCTCTTCCTTCTTCTTCTTGCTTATTACTATCCTTTATATATTTATCTAAATTTTCTTCAGGATTAATATTAGTAATCAAATCACTGCTTGCTGAATCTGGATGTCCTGTAAAAACACCATCAATATCGGTTAAAATAATAAGCTTATCGGCACCAATTAATTGTGCTATTAAACTTGCTAGCTCATCATTATCAGAAAACATAGACATGGTAACCGATACGGCATCATCTTCATTTGCAATAGGAATTACGCCTTCTTGCAATAAACCTTCACAACAATTAATCATGTTTTGTCTGTGTACACCAGGGCTAAAATCACGTTTAGTTGGTAACACTTGGGCACATTTCATCCCAAAATCATTAAATATATTGTAATACAAACGCATCATTCTTGGTTGCCCAATAGCTGAATATACTTGTCTACGTTGTGTTTTATTTTTTATTTTAGACTTACCTAAAACTTCTTTTCCTGCAATTACAGATCCAGACGAAACTAGAACACAAATAATATCGCGTTCATATAATTCGGCTATTTGTTTTACTAAATTACGTAAAACGGGTCTAACAATTCTATTGTCTTTGTTGGTCATTACATTTGTACCAACCTTAATAACTATTCTTTCTTTATACATTATTTTAATATTCTTTTCCTAATTCTACAGCGCGATTAAACGCCGCAAATGCTGCATCTTTTATTAATACGTTTACATTGTTATCTTGCATAGAATCTAACGCTGCGCGCGTAGTTCCTCCTTTAGAAGCCACTTTTTCCATCCAAGAATTTGGTGATAAATTAGACTGGTTAAAAAGCTCGACAGCTCCTGTAAACGTTTGACTTACCAAAACGGTAGAATCATTTTTTGAAAAGCCCATTTGTAAAGCAGCTTCCATCATACTTTGCATAAAGTAGAAAACATAAGCTGGCCCACTTCCTGAAATACCTGTAGAGGCATCGATAAAATTCTCACTACTTACACGCATCGATTTCCCGGTGGTATCTAATAAGCTTTCTACAGTTAACATTTCTATTCTAGAAACCTCTGGAGATATAACGTATGATGTTAAGCCTTTTCCTATTTGTGCTGGTAAATTAGGCATCGCTCTAACAATCTTGTTCAATCCTGTTATTTCTTTTATTGAGGCTATAGAAACACCTGCCATAATAGAAACTATAATTTGTTGAGGTTGCACCAAAGTTTTAATCGCCTTAAAAACACTTTCTGCATGGTATGGTTTTACGGCTATAAATATAATATCTGCTTGTGGAACGCAATCTTTCAACTCGCTAAAAGCATCAAAATGAGATATATCGTTTAATTCTGCAAGTTTTTCTTCAGACTTGTCTAAAACCATGATGTTTTTCTTCTTCAACAATTTTGATTTCGACATCCCTTCTGCATAAGTAAGCCCCATGTTACCTGCTCCAATTACTAGTACTTTCATTTGTTTTTGTTTATTGGTATATTTATTGTTTAATTCCTTTTTTTACTACTAAACGAATAACATACAATCACTACAGTCTTTTACTTCTCCATAATAAGTCTCTCTATATTTATGAAGTGTTTTAACAGGTAAGCCAAACAGATACTTTCTAATATAAGTAACCTTTGTGGTTAACTCGCCCATTTTTATACTGTGCCTTTTTTCGTATGTTGTTTCTCTTTTTATATATAAAATTTTCATTGTGTTTTGTCTTTAATTTGTTAAAAATATTGGTTATTCTCTAACCAATCTCAATTCAATGTTTCTAGATTTAAACCCTTGCTTTTCAAATAATTTAACCACTGGGTTATCTTTATTTACATGGGTTGAAATATCGCCATTGCAATACGTAATAGTATGCTTAACTAATGCTTTACCAATTCCTTTTTCTCTAAACTCCTTTTTAACCGCTATATAAACCAATATATTCTCTGGTATGTACTCGTTCATTCCTGTTTTATTTATTACAACAGCTCCTAAAATGCTATTATTATGCTCCATAACAAACACATACCCACCTAAACCAGGTATCTCTTTTGCTGCGTATAAAATAGATTTTCTTATGGCACTTTTAGTATCTCGTGCCTCGGAAGAATTTTCAAATAAAAAATTCGTTATTCGATTGATGTCAATAAATGATGGCTTTGAAAATGCGTCAAAGGTTTTTATAGTCATTAAAAAGTATTGTTTTAAAGGACATCAAAATTAAAAGCAATGTCATTTAAAAATTCAAAATATGCAATTAGAGGAAATAAACACTATCGTACATTAGTGCCTTGGTAAAACTGATAATTAGCAAAGAGTTATAGCTGGGTATAAGCTCTTAATAGGAAGTGCTAGGAGGAATAAATTTATCGGATTGATTCCTAAAAATTAAAAAGTTAAAGTTAAATATTCTACAGTTCTGCCTTTCATGAAGTCCTTTACTCATGGTGCAAATTTACAAAAACTGACTGCCAATAGCAAATAACCTACGTTAATAAACTATTAAAAACGCATTAAGTGAATTTATATCTTCCAGATCCAGAGATAATTACCCGGCTAAATATAAATTCAAAATTTATTTATTTCCGTTAAGCGGCGCTTAAACCAGATACTCGTTTTGTAGACTCTAAAACACCTTGTTGTGTTAGTAATTTTAAATCGCTGAACTCTTTAAATTGATTAAATTTTTCAACATCAATATGGTTTTCATTTAAATACATTTCAAAATTTGTAATGAATTCTAAAGTTTTAAGTTTACTTTTTAATTGTGATTTCTCGATACGCAAATCATGCAAACGCTTTACTTCCAGCATTTTACTATTTTTATTCATGATCGTAAATACATTTTTAACTGAACTGGAAGCACCATTTTTCGTTTTTTCTATAACCAATTGATTATGAGAGGACCCGTTTTTAACCCACATTTCTGTATATAAACTAAAACACAAATTAATAAAAAAAGCCTTCTGTTGGTAAGCTAAAAACATTATACTGTTGGTGATTGAAACCACTAAACAAACTAAAAGTAAATCCATAATTGAAAAAATTAAATTAATAAGCAATTCAATTATTAGACAACCAATTAGTTACTTACCCTACCTTCCTAAATTAATTTATTTTTTAGTTTTAAATAAAATATCCTAAAATATTACAGGCTATTTGAGTTTTAAGCATAAAAAAAACTTCCAAAATTGGAAGCTTTTTTAACATACTTAAAAGTATAATTTATGCTTGTGCGTTAGCTTTAGAGCTCAATTCCATCGAAATGGCAGAACGTTCGTACTTAACTTTTCCAGACATGGTTTCAATAACACAAGTTTGGTCTTTATCATTAAGTTCTAAAACTTTACCGTGTAAACCACTTTTGGTAATAACTTTATCACCTTTTGATAATTCTGAATTAAATTTTTTCTCTTTTTTGGCACGTTTCATTTGTGGTGCAATCATAAAGAAATACACAACCACAAACATTAGTATAAACGGTAAAAATTGACCGATTCCTTCCATTGTTCTCGTTATTAATTAGTTATTTAGTGTGCTGCTCTTGCAGCGGAATTAATTTGCTATTGGATTAAGTTCTTGCACAAATGCAGAAATTTTAACTGCCTCAGATCCCTTTTCGGTATTTGCTGTTACTGTAATCGTTTTTGATATTTTATTAGCACCACTACCGTTATACTTCACGGTAAATTTTCCTGTTTTTCCAGGAGCTAAAGGTTCTCTACTCCAATCTTCTGGTACCGTACAACCACATGTACTTTTAATATCAGTAATCACAAGCGGAGCATCTCCAGTGTTTTTATAGTTAAATACCGTTTCAACAGATTTACCTTTTTGTATCACACCAAAATCGTGCTCAGATTCTACAAATTCAAGTACAGGAAATTTAGTTGACTTCGCATCTCTAAGAGCTGCTGCCGTTACATTAGCTTCTTCAACTTTTTTAGAAGCATCTTCTTTACAAGATGTAAAAGCAATTACACTTAGTACACTTAATCCTAATATTAATTTTTTCATCATTAAACTATTTTTTGTTCAAGCGTAAAAATAGGAATTATTTAATCTATTAAAAATTTTTAGCAGCTTGTTAACACAATTTTACATCAATCCGCGACCCACTTTTTTTAGAGTGCCTTCCCCTTCATACTCTTTTACCAATTTATCTAAAATACCGTTTATAAAAACACTACTTTTTGGCGTAGAATACTCTTTGGCAATCTCTAAATACTCATTAATGGTTACTTTCACAGGTATGGATGGGAAATGCTTTAACTCGCTAATAGCTAATTGAAGCAAAACATAATCAACACTTGCAATACGATCTGAATCCCAGTTTTGTGTTTTCTTTCCTATTTCCGCGTTTAAAACACTTCTATTTAAAAGCGTTTTTCTGAATAAATCGATGGCATACTGCTTATCATCTGCATCTTTATAAAGTTTCGGAGTAAAATAACCTTCAGCCGATGTATTTTTAGCTTTTCTTAAAAGTTTTAAAATGGTTGTGTTTACCGTTGGCAAATCATCTAACCAAGTTAAGTTTTTGTCTTCTAAATAATCGTAAAGTTTCTCGTTTGGTGCAATAATATCTTTAAACACATCTACGATAAAATCTTTATCTTCCTTAAAATCAGACACCTTAGTGGTCATATATTCTTTATACAAATCACTAGACGTAATGGCTTTAAAAATAACATCTACATATTCGCTATCTAATTCCCAATTCGAAATATTATAAACCTCTAATTGGTTCTTTAATTGGAAATTATCTGAGATAAGTGCAAGAAGTTGGTTGTTCACAAACTTTTTGTTTGGGTCTTTATCTTCTTTAGTAGCTAAATGTTTGTTTTGCTTTTTTTGTAGATCGTTCTCAGCTCTTTTTTGAACTTCAATAAGTAACGATAGTATTAATAAGTACAAGTTGTACATATTGTCTATACTAAACAGTAAAAATTTTTGATCTTTACTAAAATCATCACTTTCTCCCCCTTTAAAGGCATACATGGTTTGCATTACTTTTACACGGATATGTCTTCTGTTTAGCATAATTACAATGAACTTAAAATTTATAAAAACGAAAATTTTATTATTTCGTGGTGCAAAAATAACACTATTTTAAAAAGTTACTTCATATTTTCTGCTTTTATTATTCACTAAATACTTTATACTATTTTTAACAATTACTAAACAGTGAATAAAGCTATTTCTGTTTTTAAAACTTTATATTTGCTAACTAATTTAGTACTATTTCCCCATATAGATTACACCTTTAAATGAAAGAATTACAGCACTTAAACAAATACTTTTTAAAATATAAAAAACAACTTTTAATAGGTACTGTAATTACGATCATAGCCCGAATGTTTTTATTATTTACACCGCGTTACGTTCGAGAAATTTTCGTAATTATTGAAAAATATTTAAAAGGAGGTGTTTCAGAACAGGTTGTAAAGGCAGAATTAACCGAAGTAATTATCTATATTATTGGTGCGGCATTAATTGCTGCCCTCTTCACTTTCTTTATGCGCCAGTACATTATTAACGTATCGCGCTATGTAGAATTCGATTTAAAAAATGAAATCTACAACCAATACCAAAAACTTTCTTTAAACTTTTATAAGCAAAACAGAACCGGCGATTTAATGAACCGTATAAGTGAAGATGTTGGTAATGTACGTATGTATGCGGGTCCTGCCATTATGTACAGCATAAACACCATTACCCTTTTTGTTATTGCGCTTATTTACATGTTTAATGAAGCACCAAAACTCGCGTTATACACCGTGTTGCCCTTACCAATATTATCCTTAGTTATTTATAAATTAAGCAAAGAAATACACCATAGAAGCACCATCGTGCAACAATTTTTATCGAAATTATCTACATATACACAAGAATCGTTTAGTGGTATCTCGGTTATTAAAGCCTATGGTATAGAGCCACAAACTTCAGCTAATTTTGAATCGTTGGCTAAAGAAAGTAAAGAAAAACAGATAAACCTAGCGAAAGTACAAGCATGGTTTTTCCCTATGATGATTTTACTTATTGGTACCAGTAACTTACTTGTTATTTACGTAGGTGGTATGCAATACATTAATGGTGAAATTGAAAGTTTAGGAACCATTGCCGAGTTTATTATTTACGTAAATATGCTTACATGGCCCGTTGCCACTGTGGGTTGGGTTACCTCTATTGTACAGCAGGCTGAAGCTTCTCAAAAACGTATCAATGAGTTTTTAAAGTTAGAACCAGAGATTAACAACACCACCGAAGGGCCTACCAAAATTACGGGAGATATTGTTTTTAACAATGTGAGATTTACTTATGATGACACCAATATACAAGCATTAAAAGGTGTTAACTTCCATATTAAACAAGGTGAAACTTTGGCTATTTTAGGAAAAACGGGGTCTGGAAAATCGACTATTTTAGATTTAATTGGGCGTTTGTATGATATTGATGGAGGGGCAATTTTAATAAACGGCATTACTATTAAAGATCATAATTTAACCAGTTTAAGAAACAGCATTGGTTACGTACCTCAAGATGCCTTTTTGTTTTCAGATACTATTAAAAACAATATAAAATTCGGGAATCAAGAAGCTAGTGATGAAGCGGTTTTTGAAGCTGCTAAGAACGCACAAGTTCATAAAAACATCATCAAATTCAATAATGGTTATGATACTGTTTTAGGTGAACGGGGTATCACACTTTCGGGTGGACAAAAACAACGTGTCTCCATTGCACGTGCCATTATAAAAGCACCAGAAATTTTATTATTTGATGATTGTTTATCGGCTGTAGATACCGAAACTGAAGAGAAAATATTGAATAATTTAACGAAAATAACCAAAGGAAAAACCTCTATTATAGTGAGCCACAGAGTATCATCGGCAAAAAACGCTGATAAAATTATTGTTTTAGAAAATGGTGCAATCGTTCAAGAAGGCACACACGAAACACTTATAAATGTTGATGGATATTACCAACACCTTTACTTAAAACAATTAAGCGAAACGGCTTCTAATAAAGACTAAACGCTTTGTTTGCAAACGGGTAGCTTGCATTAAATGCAACGAATACGGATACTTTAAAAAGAAATATCATAAAATGTTGGTTAGTATCGGTTTTTTTTAGATTTTTGATATAAATTGATAATATAATAAATTTCTATACAAATATGAACAACAATGACATGATGGAGAAAGAGGAGATTTTTTCTAAAGTATTAAGAGCAGGAAGACGCACATATTTTTTCGATGTAAGATCTACAAAAGCAGACGATTATTATCTAACAATTACTGAAAGCAAAAAATTCACCAACGACGATGGTTCGTTTCATTACAAAAAGCATAAAATTTATATCTACAAAGAAGACTTTAATGAGTTTAAAGATATTTTAGCTGAAATGACAGATTATATTATTAATGAAAAAGGCGATGAAGTAATTAGTGAGCGCCACCAAAAAGATTTCAAAAAAGAATACGATACTGAAACTATTAGTGAAGGTGATGATGAAACTACAACATCAACCGAAAGTTTTACCGATATCGATTTTGACGATATTTAGTAGAACATTCAAAAAAAACATATATAAAAACCGTTACTTTTAGTAGCGGTTTTTTTTAGTTTACAGCACTGCCATTTTTCACTGGCTGTTCTGGGTTTAGCAACATAACATCCTTACCATTCACAGCTCCTAAAACCAAGCACTCACTCATAAATTTCGCTATCTGTTTTCTGGGAAAGTTTAAAACCGCCACGATTTGCCTTTCTAACAAATCTTCCTTTTTATAAAGCGTGGTAATTTGTGCCGATGTCTTTCTAATACCGAAATCACCAAAGTCAATGGTTAATTGGTAAGCGGGGTTACGTGCTTCAGGAAAATCGTTTACTTCAATAATAGTTCCAACCCGTAAGTCTACTTTAGAAAAATCTTCAAAAGTTATTGTATCATTCATTCTTCAAAAATATAAATAATCCCGAACTTTGAATAAAACTTTTCAATATGGCCAATACGCCTTCCAACATGCTACCTTTAGGTACCACAGCTCCTTATTTTGAATTACCTGATACTATTAGCGATACGCTGGTAAACTTAGAAACTATAAAAGGTAATACAGCTACGGTTATTATGTTTATTTGCAACCACTGCCCTTTTGTAATTCATGTAAACAAAACGCTTACTGACTTAGCGAACACGTATTCAAAAAAAGGAATTGGTTTTGTTGCCATTTCAAGTAATGATGCTGTAAAATACCCGCAAGATGGTCCTGATGAAATGAAACTACATGGTATAAATGAAAACTATCCTTTCCCTTATTTATATGATGAAAATCAAGATATAGCAAAAGCCTATGATGCGGCATGCACGCCCGATTTTTATGTATTTAATGCTGAATTAAAATTAACATATAGAGGCCAATTAGACGATTCTAGGCCAGGAAATAATAAACCTGCTACAGGCAACGACTTGAAGAATGCTTTAGACTGCCTTTTAGAAAACACAGCAAACACTGCCATCCAAAAACCAAGTATTGGCTGCAATATTAAATGGAAAACCCCTTCCTAAACTCGGCTTTAAAGCAATCACTTTTTATAATTAAAGGGTAAGTTGCCAGAAGCCTACATCATGCCACTTATCAAATTTAAAACCGACTTCTTTGAAGTGTGCCACTTTTTCAAATCCAAAATTTTCATGAAGTTTTATACTCGCGTCATTGGGTAATGTTAAACCACCAATAACCACATGGAAATTTCTTTGTTTAAGTTGCTGTAATAACTCGGTGTACATTTTTTTCCCCACTTGCTTCCCTAATGCGGTGTGCTTTAAATAAATAGTTAGTTCAACGGTATTTTTATAAGCAGGTTTCGTTCGAAATGTATTCGCGTAGGCATAACCCAAAATTTCATTTTCTTCTTCAAAAACTATAAAAGGAAAACAGGCTGAAATAGTGTTTATTTTTTCTTCAAAATCTTCTTTTGAAAAAGGAACCAAATCTAATGTAACAATAGAATGCATTACATAATAATTATAGATATCTACAAGTTGTTGCGCATCTGCAAGGGTTACAGGTCTAATCGAATCCATCTAAATCCAGTTATTACGTTTCATTAAATTTTCTATATGTGCATAATGGTGGTTGCTATGCCATGCATATGTACCCACATTCTTTTTTAAAACAACCTCACTTTGCGTTTCTGGATGCACAAAACATCTCTCCAGATCATCTTCGGATAAACCTTTTAATAAATAAACAAGTTTAGCGTGAATGGCTTTTAAATGAAGTAAAGACATATCGATAGCCGTAAATTTACTATCAAATAATTCGGCCCACCTATCTTCATGATACGCTTTAATAACCGGTTTATCTTCGGTTAAAGCCCATTTAAATCGTGTATAACTATGGTGGTGACTATCGGATAGATGATGAACAACTTGCCTTACCGTCCAACCTTCTGGTCTATAAGGTGTATCTAATTGTGCATCAGACAAATTTTTAACAAGGTTTTCTAAACGTAAAGGAAAATGTTCTAATATAGAAATCCAACCTTCTATTTGTTGAGTAGAAATATTATTTGGGCAATCAAATGGCCCAATTGGGTATTTAAATTTTTGTAATTCTTGCTCTGTCATAAAAGCAAATATAGAATTTTTAACCGGTTTCTAGTAAACCGTTTTTAACCCAATTCATGGCAACATACAAATCGGTAAACCTTTTTATTTTATCCTTAAAAAACAAGTTTTCAATAATGTAATTTAAATCGCCTGATCTATGACTTGATACCACATAATAGCTTTTTAAACAGTAATTATTTTTATAATATTTCAACCAATCTGTAGCCAAAACCGAATAGGAATTAATTCTGTTCGAGATATAAATTAACTCTTTTCCTGTAGTTCCTAAATACATGGCTATATCCTCAGATATTAATTTACCATATTTACTCCAACTAAAAATGACACCTTCCCCTATTTCGGAGACAACTATACCTTCAAAAATAAATACATCTCCAAAAGGATAATTAAGTTCCTTTATAACATCGTCGTAAAAAATTGTTTCTTTAATGCTTACCATGTTGTAAAACTAAATATTAATTAATTTCACATTATAAGATTTCGACGAGTTGATAAAAATGCTTCGGCGAAAGGACAGTTTCCTTATATTTCATAGACACCTACCTTTTAATTAGATAACAAAAAAAAGAGACTATTCTGATAAATCAAAATAGCCTCTTTTCAAGCTGTATATGTAAAAAGTAATTATTCTTTGTTTAACTAAAAACAGAATTTTAATTACTTAACATTCATTAATTCTACATCAAAAATTAAAATAGCATCTGGAGGAATAACACCACCTGCACCGCTACTTCCGTATCCTAAATGGCTAGGAATTACAAAACGTGCTTTATCACCTACGTTTAATAATTGAATCCCTTCATCCCAACCTGAGATTACTTGACCAACACCTACTGGAAAATCGATAGGTTGGTTACGTTTATATGATGAATCGAAAACAGTACCATCAGCCAATTGTCCTTTATAGTGTACCGATACGTTTTTACCTTTTTCGGCTTTAACTCCAGTTCCTTTTTGAATAATTTGGTAACGTAAACCACTTTCAGTTTTACTAAAACCGGTCGCTAATTTATCTAATTCTGCTTCGCCTTCCTTTTTTACATCTGCCAATCTTTTTTCTCTTGAACCTTCAAAAGTTCTAAAAGCTTCAATTGCATTATAAGCTTCAGCATCTGCACCAACTCTTACAATCTCTAAAGTATCAATTTTATCTCCTTGAGAAATAGCGTCAACGATATCTTGACCTTTAACAACTTTACCAAAAACAGTATGTTTATTATCTAACCATGATGTTTCAATGTGTGTTATAAAAAACTGACTTCCGTTAGTACCAGGACCTGCATTAGCCATAGATAATACACCTGGACCATCATGTTTTAATTCTGGATGAAATTCATCGTCAAATTTATAACCTGCATCTCCAGTACCTGTTCCTTGTGGGCAACCACCTTGTATCATGAAATCTGGAATTACTCTATGGAATTTTAAACCATCGTAATAAGGAGTTCCTTGAGGTTTTACTTTATTTTCTAAGTTTCCTTCGGCTAAAGCTACGAAGTTACCAACTGTACCTGGTGTTTTTTTGAATTCTAAAGCAACAAGAATTTCTCCTTTTGTTGTGTTGAATTTTGCGTATAATCCGTCTTGCATTCTATTCTTTTTTAATGAGGATGCAAATATATGAAATGATTAACAATTGTTTATTCTAAGAATGACAAAGTTTATAATAAACAAAGTTCCAAAGTTTAATGTAAAAACATTTTAAACTTTGGAACTTTAATTCAATCTATTATTTCGCGTTTTACACCCCTAATTAGCGACTTCGCTAATAAACTTTATTCTATATAAACGAAGCTCTTCATCATCATAATCGCCATCAAATTCGTCAATAGCGGTATCAATACTATCGGTTTTAGATTCCATAAAGTAGTCATGAATTTCTTCTTGCTGGTCTTCATCTAAAATCTCATCAATCCAATAAGTTATATTCAGTTTAGTTCCTGAATACACAATGGCTTCCATTTCTTTAATAAACTCTTCCATTGTCATCCCTTTTGATGAAGCAATATCATCTAAAGGTAATTTTCTATCTATATTTTGAATGATATAAAGCTTATTAGCAGAATTAGTACCCGTAGATTTAACAACTAAATCGTCTGGACGAATAATATCATGCTCTTCAACATAAGATTCAATAAGTTGAATAAAATCTTTACCGTATTTTTTTGCTTTTCCATCGCCAACACCATGCACATTCGCTAGCTCGACCATGGTTATGGGGTATTTCAATGCCATATCTTCAAGCGAAGGATCTTGAAAAATAACGAAAGGAGGTACACCTAATTTTTTGGCATTCTTTTTACGTAAGTCTTTTAGAAGGTTCATTAGCAACACATCTGCAACAGCACCTTCACTTTTAGCAGCTGTTACAATACTACCATCTTCTTGCTCACCATCAAAAATATGATCTTCCGTCATCATAAACGACGTTGGATTTTTTATAAATTCTTTACCACCGTCTATTAACTTAATAACACCATAGGTTTCAATATCTTTTTTAAGAAAACCAGATACTAGAACTTGCCTTAATAAGGCCATCCAATACTTTTTATCTTTGTTTTTTCCTTTTCCAAAGAATGCTTGTTCGTTAGTTTTATGCGAGTTAATTAAGGCATTTTCTTTACCTGTAACCACATTTACTAAATCTTTGGATTTGTATTTTTCGTTTGTATTATCAATAGTCTCAAGCAATAATTTAACATCGTCTTGGGCTTCTATTTTCTTTTTAGGATGCCTTACATTATCATCCATATCTCCACCTTCTCCCGTTGCATTATCAAATTCTTCACCAAAATAGTGCAGAATAAACTTTCTACGAGACATAGACGTTTCTGCAAACCCAACAACTTCTTGTAATAAGGCATGCCCTATTTCTTGTTCTGCCACGGGTTTCCCAGACATGAATTTTTCTAATTTTTCAATATCTTTATAGGCATAATAGGCTAAACAATGGCCTTCGCCACCATCACGACCTGCTCTACCAGTCTCTTGGTAATAACTTTCTATACTTTTAGGAATATCGTGATGAATTACAAAACGCACATCAGGTTTATCGATACCCATACCAAAAGCAATGGTTGCCACCACTACATCAACATCTTCCATAAGAAACTGATCTTGGTAATTCGATCTCGATTTCGCATCTAAACCCGCATGATATGGTACGGCCTTTACACCATTAACCTGTAAAACCTGTGCCAATTCTTCAACGCGCTTTCTACTTAAACAATAAACAATTCCAGATTTCCCGTCGTTTTGCTTAACAAACCGAATGATATCTGCATCTACATTTTTTGTTTTAGGGCGTACTTCATAATATAAATTAGGTCTATTAAAGGAGGCTTTAAATGTTTTAGCACCATTTATACCTAAGTTTTTAATAATATCTTCTTGTACTTTAGGTGTCGCCGTAGCGGTTAACCCTATAATGGGAATATTATCACCAATACGACCTATAATGTTTTTTAAATTTCTGTATTCTGGTCTAAAATCATGCCCCCACTCACTTATACAGTGCGCCTCATCAATAGCCATAAAAGACACTTTTACCGAGCGTAAAAACTCAACATTCTCTTCTTTGGTTAGGGATTCTGGAGCTACGTAAAGTAATTTGGTTACGCCGTTAACGATATCTTCCTTAACACGTTTTACTTCCGTTTTGTTTAATGATGAATTTAAAACATGTGCAATGCCTTCTTCATTCGAAATACCACGAATGGCATCTACCTGATTTTTCATTAAAGCTATTAATGGTGAGACCACTATAGCTGTTCCTTCTTGCATTAAAGCTGGTAATTGATAACAGAGTGATTTACCACCACCTGTTGGCATAATTACAAATGTATTATTACCAGATAATAAACTTTGAATAACTCCTTCTTGGAGTCCTTTAAATTTACCAAATCCAAAATGTTTTTTTAGTGCAGAATGCAAGTCGTTTTTTGCTATTAACATGAATTATACTAAAATTTATTTAATCATTAAAAAATATAAAAATATCAAAACACTATTTATTATTTTTAAAGTGTATAGAGAGAACCCTCGTGATTTTTTCGTTAGTTTTGTAACGAAATTCGAAATTACGATAAAATCAATTTGGATTTATATTTAAAGATAACAATTTCTTTAAAAGCATCAACTAAAAAATTAATAAATTTTGAATAGTAAAAGTTCAATTATCAATATCGCAAAGCAAACGATTGAATCTGAAAGTAAAGCCATTTTAAACCTATCTAGTTTAGTGAATGAGGATTTTGCCGACGCCGTTACTCTCATCTACAATTCTAAAGGACGGGTAATAATTACGGGTATTGGGAAAAGCGCCATTATAGCAAGTAAAATAGTTGCGACCCTAAATTCGACGGGAACTCCTTCTGTTTTTATGCACGCTGCAGATGCTATTCATGGCGATTTAGGCCTAATTCTTGACGATGATGTTGTGATTTGCATTTCAAAAAGTGGTAATACTCCTGAAATAAAAGTGCTTATTCCTCTTATCAAAAGAGCTAAAAACAAAATGATTGCCATTACTGGTAATACAGAATCCTTTTTAGGAGAACATGCCGATTATATTTTAAACGCATACGTTGAAAAAGAGGTTTGCCCGAACAATTTAGCGCCAACCACAAGCACCACTGCCCAATTAGTAATTGGAGACGCACTTGCGGTATGTTTATTAGAATTACGTGGTTTTTCTAGTACCGACTTTGCAAAATACCACCCAGGCGGTGCTTTAGGTAAAAAATTATATTTACGAGTTAACGATATTTCATCAGTAAACCAAAAACCAAGAGTTGATGGTTCAACTAGTATTAGAGATGTTATTATTGAAATAACAGAGAAAATGCTGGGTGTTGCAGCGGTTGTTGAAAATGATAAAATTATAGGCATCATCACCGATGGCGATTTACGTAGAATGTTAACCAAGGTTGACAACTTTTCAAAGCTTACCGCCAAAGATATTATGAGCGCCAACCCAAAACGCATTGAAGCAGAAGCTATGGCTATTGATGCTTTAGAAATTATGGAAACTCATGGCATTTCTCAACTTTTAGTAGAAGAAAACGGTGCTTACGCAGGGGTTGTACACATTCACGATTTAATTAAAGAAGGCATTATATAATGGCGAAAAAGAATATAAACGAGATGTCTTTTTTAGACCATCTTGAAGACTTACGTTGGCATTTAATTAAAATAGTATTAGCAATCACGATTGTGGGTACTTTGGCATTTATTTTTAGCCGATTCATTTTTGATGACATCATTTTCGCGCCCTTAGACATGAATTTCCCAACCTATGAATGGTTGTGCAAAATGGCAACATACATGAGTCTAGACACTAGTTTCTGTAATGATAAAATTCCGCTTATTTTGCAAAACAGAACCATGGCTGGACAATTTTCCGCTGATATTTGGACTGCTATTTTAGCCGGATTCATTATTTCATTTCCGTATATTATTTACCAATTATGGAAATTTATTAGTCCTGGTTTACATGAAAATGAACGTAAACATTCTCGTGGTTTCATAATTATTTCGTCGTTACTATTCTTTACAGGTGCCTTATTTGGTTACTACATTATCACGCCACTATCTATTAACTTTTTAGCAAACTACAGCATCTCAACACGCGTAGACAATCAAATAGATATCAGTTCGTTTATAGGCTTAGTGCGTTCATCGGTATTGGCATCGGGTATTATTTTCGAGTTACCTATTATCATTTATTTCTTAACTAAAATAGGCTTAGTAACCCCTGAATTTTTAAGAAAATACAGAAAATATGCCTTAATACTTGTATTGGTTTTATCGGCTATTATAACGCCTCCAGATATTGCAAGCCAAGTTATTGTAGCTATTCCTATTTTAATTTTATATGAAGTAAGTATTTTTATTTCTAAAATTGTAATACGGAACCAAAATAGAAAACTAAAAAAACAGGTTCGAAATAAATAGGTATTACGTTTTGGAATACTTAAAAAAAGACCTGCGTTAAACAAAATATAAATTAAAACATCTGTTGCGATAGTGTATATGATTTCACTATTTTTGACGTTCAGTATATAAGATATGATTTTAAGAGCTCAAAATTTAATGAAGTCCTATGGTGGACGAAAAGTGGTTAAAGATGTTTCTTTACAAGTGGAGCAAGGCGAAATTGTTGGACTTTTAGGTCCTAATGGTGCTGGTAAAACTACTTCTTTCTACATGACGGTTGGGTTAATTAAACCTAATAGCGGTCATATTTTTTTAGATAATACTGAAATTACACAATACCCTATGTACAAACGTGCACAAAACGGTATTGGTTATTTGGCTCAAGAAGCATCCGTTTTTAGAAAATTAAGTATTGAAGATAATATTTTAAGTGTATTGCAACTTACCAAACTTAGCAAAAAAGAACAAGTACATAAAATGGAATCGCTTATCGAAGAATTTGGTTTAGGGCATATTCGTAAAAGTAGAGGTGATTTATTATCGGGTGGTGAACGTAGACGTACTGAAATAGCTCGTGCCCTAGCAACCGATCCAAGTTTCATTTTATTAGATGAGCCTTTTGCAGGAGTTGACCCTGTTGCTGTTGAAGATATTCAACGTATTGTAGCACAACTTACCAAAAAGAATATAGGTATTTTAATTACAGACCACAACGTACAGGAAACATTGGCCATTACTGATAGAACCTACTTAATGTTTGAAGGTAGCATTCTTAAAGCGGGTGAACCGGAAGAATTAGCCAACGACGAAATGGTACGTAAAGTATATTTAGGTCAGAATTTTGAATTGCGTAAAAAGAAAATTAGAGAGTAATTCTCGGCCTCAGTAAATTGACTAAATTTTATTCATAATTGAACTGCATTCAGATACTTTCATTCTGATTGAATCGTCTTATTTTTTAAAACTTTCAAAAATCTTACTGAAAACTTTAACAACTATAAGCGCCAAAAGCCCCACCAGAAGTCCTACAATCGCATCTTTTATAAAAGCAGGCATAGATTCCATCAAGTGATGAAAAAACTCAATATTATGAGTAAAAATACCTCCTGCAACCAAAATAAGAGCAACGGTTCCTATTACAGACAAACTTTTAATAACTAAAGGAAGCGCTTTTACTAAAACCGTTCCAATGCCAAAAAATAGCCCTTTTTCAGAATTGCTCTTTTTTATAAGTCGGTAACCTAAATCATCCATCCTAACAATCAACGCAACAATACCATAAACGCCAATAGTTGCAATGATAGCCACAATAGAAACCACCAACACTTGAAACAAAATAGGGCGACCTAAAACGGTTCCTAAAGCAATTATAACTATTTCAATAGACAAGATAAAATCAGTAAAAACAGCCGATTTAATCTTCTTTTTTTCTAGCAACAACACCTCTTCTTCTGAAAGACTAGCTTCTTTAATCGTTGCAACATCGTGTTTATGAGGCACAAAAAACTCTACTATTTTCTCAACACCTTCATAGGCTAAATAAACCCCACCTAAAATCAAAATTAAGGTAACAGCCCAAGGTAAAAAGGAACTCAGTAAAAAAGCAACGGGTAAAATTATCACCTTATTTAAAAATGACCCTTTTGTTATAGCCCATAGAACAGGTAATTCTCTGGATGACACAAAACCAGTGGCTTTTTCAGCATTCACCGCTAAATCATCACCTAAAATACCTGCTGTTTTCTTAGTGGTTATTTTACTCATTACCACTACATCGTCCATAAGTGCAGCAATATCATCTAATAATGCAAAAAATCCTGAAGCCATTCTATCTGTAAATTATTTTAATTTGGAAGAAACATTGTCTAAAACAGACATGCCTATGTAAAGTAGTATAATAACGGGTATTGCTGCAAATTGAAGTACAATTAAAAGTACCACACAAAGCATGATAAAAATATATCTAGTAGCATTGGCTTTAAAACCCCAATCTTTAAACTTGAGAGCGAATAACTTAATACCCGCGTTTAGCAAGTAGCAACTTAATGCTGTTAAACCTATTAAAAACCATTTATTAATAATAATGGAATTTATTACATCACTATTTTGAAACTCTAAAATTAACGGTAATGAAACAATTAAAAGTGTATTCGCCGGCGTTGGCAAGCCTTTAAAATAGGTTTGTTGATCTTCGTCTATATTGAATTTCGCTAATCTATATGCTGATGCCAGTGTAACACATAAACCAACTAAGGGTAGTAGCGGCAAATCGAATCCAAAGCTTGATGTTCCCCAACTATCTGATGTCTCTGGAGCATCAACGGTCAAACTAAGCAGTTTATACATAATAAGTCCTGGTACGAGGCCACTCGTTACCATATCTGCCAAAGAATCTAATTGAACCCCCAATTCACTTTGTACATTCAGTTTTCTGGCAGCAAACCCATCAAAAAAGTCAAAAAATATACCCAAAAACACAAATAAGGCTGCAGCAATAAAATTGTTATTAACTGCAAAAATCACAGCAATGCAACCACAGAAAAGGTTTAATAAGGTTAAGGCGTTAGGTATATAGTGTTTCATAGTATTTTTTTAATGTTGTAAAAATAGCAAACAATTTTCGTCTAAAGCAATATCTATTATAAATTCAAGTTTATAGGTTTATAAATTATGTGCATCTTTGTAAAAAAATTGCGATTGAGATCTTATTTTACTGCTTTGCTTTGCGTTATAACCGCATCTGTATTTAGCCAAACCGTTCGAAAATATTCCAACGAGTTCATGAATATTGGTGTTGACGCTGCAGCTTTGGGTATGAGTAGTGCTGTTACGGCAAACACATCCGATGTCAATTCTGGGTATTGGAACCCCGCTGGTTTATTAAAACTAGAAGACAATCAATTAGCTTTAATGCATTCCAGCTATTTCGCTAGTATTGCAAATTACGATTATATAGCATTCGCAAAACCTTTAGATGATAGAAGTAGTATTGGTGTTTCATTAATTCGATTTGCGGTAGACGACATACTAAACACCACCCAACTTATTGATGAACAAGGCAATATAAATTACGATAGAATTAGTTTATTCTCTACTGCCGATTATGGATTAACCATTTCCTATGCACGCGCATTGCCTATTGAAGGATTAAATTATGGTGTAAATGCCAAAATAATACGCCGAGTTATAGGTGATTTTGCCTCCTCTTGGGGATTTGGATTTGATGCTGGTGTTCAATTTGAAACTGATAACGACTGGAAAATTGGTATCATGGCACGTGATATCACAACCACGTTTAATGCTTGGGCAATTAATAAAGAAGCGTTTAAAAAAGTACAAGATGCTGTTGAAGGACAAAATCAAGAACTACCCGAAACTACTGAAATTACCATCCCGAAACTACAAATTGGCGTTTCTAAATTATTCGATTTTCATTATGATTACAGCCTTTTAGCCGCCGCCAATTTAAATGTAAGGTTTGAAGAGAATAATGATGTGTTTTCATCATCAGTCGCAAGTATCAATCCTGCTCTAGGCTTTGAATTTGGGTATATTGATATGGTATATTTACGAGCTGGCCTTGGTAATTTTCAAAATGAAACACAAATTGATAATTCACAACAACTTAGTTTTCAACCTAGTTTTGGTGTAGGTTTTAAGTACAATGGTATTCAAATTGACTATGCTTTCACTGATATTGGCGACCAAAGTGTGGCTTTATATTCAAATGTGTTTTCATTAAAACTTGATTTCAGCTATTTTAGATAATCTGAATTTTATGCAAAAAAAACTACTCTTTTTATGTCTCTTTTTATTTGTTGAAATAATACAAGGCCAACAAAACATACTTTCTGAACAAGCCGAAATTAGCGTTCTAACCATTGGCGCTGGTACTTCGTTGAATGATGCCTTTGGACATAGCGCTTTTCGAGTAAAAGACCCCGTTAAAGGTGCTGATTTGGTTTTTAACTATGGCGTGTACGACTTTGAAACCCCTAATTTCTATTTGAAATTTGCACAAGGGAAACTAAATTATTTAATTGGTTTCAATTATTATGAAGACTTTTTTGAAGCTTATATTTCACAAAACAGAACCATTCAAGAACAGGTTTTAAACCTTTCTTCAGTTGAAAAACAAAAATTATTCGACTATTTATTAAACAATATAAAACCAGAAAACCGAGGTTATTTATATGATTTCTTTTATGATAACTGTGCAACTAAAATAAAAGATGTTACTAATATTCCTTTAAACAACGCAATTGTTTTCAAAGAACCCAAAGATTTTAAAGAGCAAACATTTAGAACGTTGATTCAAAATAATTTAAATAATAACTCTTGGGGAAGTTTTGGAATTGATATCGCATTAGGGTCTGTAATAGATAGAAAAGCAAAAACGGAAGACCATATGTTTTTACCAGAAAACATTTATAAATTCTTTGAAGTCGCAACTATAAAAGGTAATAACGAATCGTTGGTTAAAAAAAGCAACGTACTTTATAAAAAAATGGAAATCCCCACTCCCACTCAATTTTTAGGGAGCCCAATATTTGTGTTTGGTATTTTTGGTCTATTCATTCTTTATATAACCTACAACGACTTTAAAAAGCAAAAACAGACTATTTGGTTGGATGTTACTTTATTTAGTATTACCGGGCTTATAGGGGTTCTTATTCTGTTACTTTGGTTTGCTACAGACCATAAAGGGACACACCAAAATTATAACTTACTTTGGGCATTTGCACTGAATATTTTAGTAATAGGGCAATTATTTAAACAAAAACCAAGTAGATGGTTTGTTAAATACTTAAAGCTTCTAGTAATTCTTTTATGCTTACTAACCCTTCATTGGTTTATGGGTGTACAAGTATTTGCAATAGGTTTAATTCCTTTATTAATAGCACTTTTTGTTCGGTATATTTATTTGATTAAAATTCACTCTCAAAGACTGTAAACTCCAATTTATCAATTAATTATCATCTTTAAAACCGAATACACGACGACTGTTCTAAGGTGTTTAGCACTAAATTATTGCCCTCTATAGAATATCATTGTACTCAAGGTTTTAATAAGAATATTGGCATCCAACAAAAAACTTCGATGTTTAATATAATATAGATCATATTGTAGTTTTAATAAACTATCATCAACCGATGATCCATAGCGTGTTTTTACTTGTGCCCAACCGGTTAGCCCTGGTTTTATAATGTGCCTGGTTTCATAAAAAGGAAGGATTTGGGATAGCTGTCTTACAAAATGTGGTCTTTCTGGTCTAGGGCCAATCAAACTCATATCACCTTTTAAAATATTAAGGAATTGAGGAAACTCATCCAATCTAGAATTTCTAAGAAACTTACCGAATGGCGTTATTCTGGAGTCATTCTTTTTCGCCCAAACAGCTCCCGATACTTCAGCATTTTTAACCATGGTTCTAAACTTAACTATACTAAAAATATTCCCATTGCATCCTATGCGTTCTTGTACATAAAAAAGGGATCCCCGATTCCCTATAAGGTTTCCTAATAAAACGAAGGGTAAGAACAGAAACCCTATAAAAATCCCTAAAATTGAAACAAGGATATCGAACAAACGCTGGAAAAATAAATAAAGTTTATTATGGTTACTTCTACTGAAGGGAAAATATTTATAAAAATCTTTACCTACAAATTGAACAGGTACACGTTGCATCATATCTTCATAAACCTGAGTATATTCCTTAATAGGAAAACCGCCTTCTAAAAGAGTGATAAGATCCCTATAGATTTCTGCTGTGATGGATTGTGAATTGTAACTTGCAATTACAATTTCAGATATATTCTCATCTTTAATTACTTGATAAATTTGCTTCGGACTGTATTCAATAATACCTTTAAACTTAATTTTATCTGATTTCTTCTTTTCACAATTAATAAACCCTACAATTTTATAATTAGGATCGGCATGTTTAAATGCCTCTGTAATACTTTGGATATTCGCTGTTTCTCCTACAAGAAGCACCTTTTTGTAAAAACGAGGCGACACAATAAACGTTAAATAAGCAATTCGCCATACAAATAAAGCGAACAAGATTGCGAAGTAGAAATAAAGAATTTGCAACCTATTGTCGGGCAAAACAGGTGTAAAAAAGGGTGTTAAAAAATAAAACAAAACAGTGATAGACACTGTAAAAACAATGCTTGTCGCTATTTTTTCAATTTTACTGGATTTTTGTAAATCGTATAGTTCGAAAATAGTTCCAAATACTGAAATGTACACAAAAAGCACAAAGGCCCAACGCCAATTTTCCTTGGTAATGGTGAAATAATCAAATTCAAACGTATTACTTACAAAGTATAAAACAACAAAAATAGAAACGACATCGAAAATTCGTAATAAAATTTTACGTTCTGAAATTTCGAAATGAATCCCTTTTTTTGACATGAATAATTTTGATTTGAGAGATGATAAAGATAGTAAGTAAATTAACTAAACTACTATTTATTCCAAGACACTAATCCATAAGTTTTTAACAATCTCCCAATCGTAACTTTCTACTTTTTTTCTAGCTTTCACGGCTAATTGATCTGTTTTAATGGGGTCTAATTGAAAGTTTTTAATGGCTGATACAAATTCCTTTTGGCTATTGGGGTTTACTAAAATACCGTCTTGATTATGGTCAATTAAAAATGGCATACCACCTACATTTGTAGAAATAACGGGCAAGCCTAAGGCCATCGCTTCTATGACACTGACTGGCATATTATCAAAATTAGTGGTGTTAATAAAAACGTTACAATCTTTAGAAAGTTCTATCCATTCCAACTTAGACAATTTCCCTGTAAAATTAACAGGTACATTTAATTTTTTAGCATATTTTTCAGTTTTTAAAAGTGAACCATCATTATCTGGCCCAACCATACAAAGCGATGCTTGAATGCCTTCATCTAAAAGTGATTTTAAAATTTCTACTGCTAAAATCGGATTATAAATATCTGAGAATGAACGCACCCAAAGCAATTTAACAGATTCATATTTACGCTTCTTAACAGAGTATTTTTCAATATTAATTGAATTAGGAATATGCACTAAATTGGAATATCCGTGGGTTTCAAATTCAGATTTAATATATAGAGAAGGTGCCACATTTATATGTGCATACCGAAATATAGATTTACATAATTTTGTATTTGTTTTTAATCGATTTGGTAAGTTCCCACCATGTAAAATCGGTATATATTTTAGGTTTAAAATTCGACATAATTGACTGCACAAATACCCGTAATAAAAATTTGATGTGCTATAAGTATCTATTAAAACGTAATCTACTTTTGTAGCATATTTTAGAATAGCCAAAAGCATATCAATAAGGCGTAACAGCTTATTATTTTGGTTTGAATAAGCAAAAACCGTATACCCTTCTAAGTTTAAGTTTTTGCTCAAAGTTTCAATAGTGGTTTCTGTTTTACCACTATTCGACAATTTATTCCCTATGTATAGGAGGTTTTTCATCAGCTTTTATTTAAACCTTTTAATTGTTAGACCTCACTTCTTTTGAATTTCCATTTTTATCCTTAATATTTTTAGGTTTACCCGTTTCATAAGTTATACTTAATAAGCAAAGTCCGTACAAAAAAGCAGGCGCTGCAATACGCATTGAAGAGTGATTAATGGTGAGCAACCAAAACAAATAACATGAATAAAAAAACATGTTACTCCTATTTCGTAAACGTAATATTAGGGGTGTTAAAAGCATTATTGACAAAGCAAAGACACCAAGTAAACCATGTTCTGATAAAATACGACTCATTTCATTATGAGAAGCCGCCAAAACACCTTCCTTTTTTTCTCGTAACTCTTTTATTTTACCTACCCCGATACCTACAAATGGATTGTTTAAAAATTCGTTTAATTCAAAAGAAACCAAATCGGTACGTCCCGTAGTAATATCTTCTTTCTCTCGTCCCAATGCATCCTGGTTCGCATAACGCTTGTCGATAAAACCACTGGTTTGTAGCGACGAATATAACCAAATGGAAAAAATAACCCCAACGAAAATTAGTAACATTCTACTAATTCTTAATTTATTAAAAACATTAACCTTTCTAAAGTAAAAAAAAACAAACGCTGCAATCATAAACAAGGCCGTTATAACACCTCCACGACTAAAGGTTATAATCGCCCTATAACTCATAATAAAGAAAAAACCTACATTTATAGCTTTAAAAAACATGGAAGGTGATTGCGAAAAAAAACGCACGGTAAAAACAAACATTCCCAAGCCTAAAACAGTAGCCACTTGGTTTGGTCCAAAACCACCAGAAGCTGCAAAATTAGAGCCTGTACCTGTAATGGTATCACGAATACTCGGATTAAATAAAAACAAATAAGTTGTGGTTGCAATTAATGGTAGAGCCATTGTGAAAAACACTTTTTGAATGTTATTATAACTCACTTTCAACTTATAACAAAAAATTGCAACAATACCCAAACAAACAGGACCACTTAGATTAAAAGTAATTGCCGTTCGTAACGTCGTACTTTCAGTCACATTAAACGCTGCAACAAATATGCCTGGAATAAGCAGTAAAAGATAGATTATATATACAATTGGTTGACTACGCTGCCTTATAGTAAACAACCCTATAAAACAAAACACGATTACAGCGTACTTAGATGCTTCATATAAAAAACTACCGCCTGTCATTCGCACTAAAACCTCTGCCCCTACGACATAAGCACAAGCCATTAAAACCTTTAATGCTCGATTTGATGGCTTAGTTTTAAATATCTGGTTTGTGAAATAAACCAAAATACCTAGAAAGTAAATTTTTGATAAAGAAGTAGAGGCATAAATAATAATTCCTATTAAAATATGTAACCCTATAGCTTTTATGTAATTACTGTTCTTCAAATTAATTGCAAATGGTATTGTAAACGTTTAAAATGGTCTTTATTTGTGATGCTTCGGAATAATTGTTTTGTATGTGTTGGTTATATTTTTTAGCAAAAGCATCTCTTAATTCCTTATTTTCAATATACAGAATTAATGCTTTTGAAAGTGCTTCGAAATCTCCTGGTTCAACTAATAATCCATTAAAATCATTCGTAATAACTTCTGAACATTCTCCAACAGAAGTTGTAACAACTGCAAGTCTAGCTAGCCCATACTCTAACAAGCTTAAAGGTAAACCTTCAGATTTTGATGCTAACACCCCTATGTCGCATTGAGATAATATATGAAACGTATCAGATTTGCTTCCGTATATAAAAACATTATTTTCTAGTGTATTATTTAACGCAAATGACTTTATGGCTTCCGAATAATCATCACCAAAATGTTTACCAACTACATGCAAACTCCAATCACTGTGCTTTTCTAAAATTACTTTAAATGCTTTCAATAAAGTAAGATGATCTTTTTGTGCGCGTAAATTAGCCAAACAAATTATACGTTTTCCTTTTTCACCATATAATGTTGTTTCAGAAAATTCATTGTTAATGACAGCAACATTTGGTAAGTAACTAACATCTTTAGATTTAAGATTTGATATTGCCCACTTCTCTAATCGCCTGTTAACACTGAACACATGTGCAAAACATGAAGAACATACTCTTAAAATTTTAAACTTTCTATTTTCTAAAAACTCACTGTTTCCATAGTGATCGTGCCAAACAACCTGTACACTACTATGAAACATTTTAATAATAGTCGCTAAAAAAAACGATGATGAATGTGCGTGGATAATGTCTATTTTTTCCGCTTTTACATAATTACTAAACGTCAAAATAGATTTTAAATCGATTGTAGATTTTTTACCTAAAAACAAAAAATTCACACTTTCATTTATACTGTCTTTTAATAATCCTTCAGCCCGAGTTACACATAAATAAGAACCTTCAATTTTTGTCGACAATGCATTGGCCATATTTACTGCCACACGCTCTGCCCCACCAACTTCCAAAGAATCTATTAATTGTAAAACCTTCATATTTTATGTAACAACTTAGAAATTTCGGCATCAAAAACTTCTAATGTGTATTGTTGAGACCAATTTGATGCTAAATTACTCATCCTTTTTAAAGATGCTACATTATTAATAGCTTTATTGATATCAATTAAAGCCGCGGTTAATTCAGGTTTAACTAGAATCCCTCTGTCTACTTCATTTAACATAAAAGGAATGCATGAAACAGAGGTTGTTATAGGTATCGTTCCAAAAAACATAGCTTCAGCAACGGCTTTTGGCCAACCTTCAGATTTTGAAAGTAATATTAAAAAATGACTACCTTTTAAAGCTTCTTTTATTATTGATTTTTCCTGATTACCATGTAATGATATAAAATCATCTAAATGATTATTGCTAATATATTCCTGAAGTACTTCTTTTAGAACACCTTCTCCATACAAGTCTAACCGCACTTGTTTACCCTCTTTTTGCAAGGTTTCAACTATGTGAATGGCTAATAAAGGTCTTTTTCCTTCTACCAATGTGCCTACAAAAACAAACTTCAACTCATTAGAATAATCTTTAAGTGATGACACTTCAATTTCAGAATTAGCATAAGAAGCTGTAAAAAAAGGTTTTATATTTTTAGATTGATTTTGCCAGTCTCCATAAACAAGAACCTGCATGTTTTTCGTTAAAAAGGTATTACTTAAAATCCATTTTTGAAGTTTATAACTGAAAGGCTGTTTGGCATTGGGATCCCAATTACCAGCATACTTCGCTGTTTTTGGCTTTTTAGGAAATAAAATTTGAACAAAACACCCTAACAACCCAATATTTCCTGGACAACGTAAATGAATATGATCGGCCTTTTTACATGCTTTGAAAATAGCCCAAACAATTATTGGAATTTTTATTATAGATGAAAAAACACTTTTTAATGAAGTAAAAGCTATTGATGGAATAGAAATAACCGTTGGTTGCTTTTTAAACGTCTGCAATAATAACCTGTGATGGTATGTTGTAGGCGATACTATCACTACATCATCAACATACTTGAACCAAATATCCATTTCTTTCACATAGGGTGCGTAGGCAGCATACAGATGATTCTGTTGTAAAGTTGGAGCATTCGTTATTACTAAAAACCTCATTAAATATAGTCTTTAGATGTATTATTATTAATTACAATGGCGGGTACGCCCATAACGGTTGCGTTTGGTTCAACAGAGCTAACAACCAATGAATTCGCTGCAACAACGCAGTTATCTCCTAAAACGATCTTCCCTACAATTACAGCATTAGCCCCTATATAAACGTTATCACCAATTACTGGAACGCCACGTTTTTCGCCTCTTCCACTTACACCGATAGTGACACCTTGTGAAATATTACAATTATCGCCTATAATGGCCGATGCGTTGATAATAATACCACCAAAATGCCCTATATAAAAACCAGAACCAATTTGAGCTGTATAAGAAATAGAAATACCAGTAAGAATTTCTATTATTTTTTGCCAAATAACGGCAAATACTAAAAGTAGCTGCTTTATAAAACGGGGTGTTCTACTATTATAAATACTATTAGATATACGATAAACACATAAAGCCCAAAGCCCTTGATGAGATAGTACTAAAACAATAGCTAGTTTGTTGCCACTATATTTTTTATACTTTTTTATATCAGAATAAAACTTTCCCATCTAATTTTCAATCCTAGGTTTATTAAAAATTAAAGATAACCATCCTACAACTCTCCCCAAACTTTCAGTTAAGGCTTCTTTCCTTTTTGTTGTATTTAGAATATTTGTAAAACGAATAAGTGTTAATAATATAACTGTAGCATTCCATTTTAGAATGGCTTTCATTTCTGGATTTGGATATTTAACACGCCATACATACCAACCATTTCTAACCACCATTTTACCATACTTATATTGATTTGGTCTACCTAATGGTTCGTGATAATGAAATAATTTAGCGTTTGTTGCTATCACATTTTTTCCGAATTTTAAAGCACGAATACTAAAATCTGCGTCTTCATATAAACCATATCCCTCAAAATAAGTTGAAAATTTTATATTCTTAAAAACAATTCTTTTAAAACTAAATGACATGCCTACCAACAAATCAACTTCATGATTTTTTCCAGTTAATGGGTAACTATAGGTTCTACCATGTGAAAAAGAAGGCATAACACTAGGGTTAGCATATGACTGTAAATTAAAATAATTCCTTACTATATTCCGTAAACTTTCCTTAATAACATAATTCTCAAATTTGTAATACTTGCTTTTTGGATAAGTAACTTTTTTATCCATTAACTTCCATCTATTTTCATTAATAGCGACACCTCCTACTCCCACAACATCAGGATTACTATTAAAAGCAGCTATTACCGCTTCAAAATAGTCTGTTTCTAAAACCGTGTCATCATCCAAAAAACAAACAATCTCCGTTTCATTTTGAATCAAATTAACACCGTAATTACGCTGCTTTGTTAATCCTCTATTTTCATCATCAACTTTAAAATATTTTAAATTTTTAAATGAATTTTCTTTTAAAATAATGTTTGTTTCGTTATTGGTAGACCCATCAATAATTAAAATTTCATTAGGATAAACAGATTGGTTTAGAACTGATTCCAGTAACTTAATGAGGGACTTAGGCCGCATATAAGTACAGATGATAAGTGAAAATATTTTATCCATGTTAATTCATCTTTTTTAGAAACGTATCGTGTATTTCAATAAAATAAGACGGACGCCTAAAATAAGACTCCCAAAGTTTTCTATTGCTTATTTGAAGTTCTTGAAACCCTTCATGGTTATATAAATTATGAAACGTTAGTATTTGTTGTTCTAAAGATTCCTTTTTTCTATCGTCTAAAACTACAATATGTTTTGACCAATCGATACTATCTTCTAAAGGTAACCTACAGTCGGTGTTCAACAAAACAGGAATACGCCCCACTGCCAAGGTTTCATAAAATCGCACTGAAAAATTGCCAACGCCTCGACTACAAAATGTATAGGCATTATTAAATATATTGTTGTAAAACTCTTGAGTAGATTTTTGCTTATCTGCTTCAGTGTGTGCACCAGCTCTATAATTATTCCGCAAAATAAAATTGGTTTTTAAAACTTCAGATCGCTTTAATTTATTTATATACCGTCCTCGTTTTATACTAGACGGATAGAATGGTTGCACGTCTGCCAAAATGAAACCCACACTTCTTTTAACTTTATATTTCAAATGGTTAAAAAACTCTTTCATGTAATTTAAAAACCCAGATTTTGCATGCCCTACAAAACCTATACTTGGTTCCTTTTTTAAAGCAGAAAACCCATTAGGCAAATAACTCAAATAAGGGTCGTTTACAAAAGAAGGCATTGTTAAGGTCGAATTGGTTAACGTACTATTAAAACCCCCTAACCTAAACGTATAACTGTTTTTTATATAGGTTGTAAAACCGTAATCGCCAGCAGTGTAAATCCAAATAGGTTTATCATGCTTTTTTGCTAATTCAAGTAAGTTTTTAAAAGGTTTTGCGTGCTTTATAAACTGAGAATAATCAATAGGTAATACAACAATCTCACATTCTACAACCTCATCAACTAACTTATAATATTTTAATAACTCCGCGTTTTTTAAAAAGTGTAAATCGAATAATAACGGAAATACGCTTTTGCGGAATTCTTCAGTTAAAAAATTAGTATCGGTGTAAATTTTCAGCATTTAGTGTGTCTTAATTTTTCTACCGTTTTCATATGAAATCAACCCTCTTTTGCTGTTACTATAAAAAGCCCATTCAAAATACAACCTAAAAGCTCTAGCTAATTTGATTATAGATTTATTAACTTTCACTTTTGAATTCGATGTTTGAAATTCATTAACCAAAATAGACTGACTACCTTCTATAGTTGAAGCAAAAGAAGTATTGGTAATCGCTATTTTAGCCTTGGAATTACAAATTCTGATACTATACTCGGTTTCACCATAACGTCCCGATGTACCTTCAAGATAATAACCAAACTCGTTATAAAACTGCCTTTTTGTTATAAACGGATGGTCGCTATATCTATAATAATTTTGCTTAAAATTCTTAAACGAGAACCTTGGAATTAAGGAAACAGCTTCCGTTAACTTAATAAGCTTATTAAATTTGAAATTTGACGTAAACCTTACTATATCAACCAGTTTAGCATTAAGCAACTCGATACATTCAGGTAAAACCGTATTAATTTGGAGATTCAGCTTAAAATCTTCCTGACAATAAATAACATATTCTCCCTTACAAGCTTTAAGACCTTTATTAATATTTGATGCCAAACCCTTATTTACATCTGATAAAACCAAGGTATCAATTCCATAAGATTGAATTAACTTCACCGTATCCATTTCACTGCCATCATCACTTACTACAATTTCTACATTTTCAAAATGGGCGTCACGAATGGCCTGAATACACTGCAACAAATCTATTGGCCTGTTGTAATGGGTAATTAAGATACTTATTAGTGGCCTGCGTTCTTCCATAAACTATAACTTTTTAGCCCAATAAAGGCTTGCACTCCACTTAATTTTGAATGCTTTTACAAAACTCCAATAATTAAAGATAGATTCCTTTTTAATTAACCTTAAAAACAAAACTAACTTATAATTTAAAAGCTGCTTTTTGGTATAATGTTTCAAGAAAGCATACATTACTGTTGGTGACGGTTTAGGCTGAATTACCTCATCATCCCACAACTGCTTTAATTTGGTTCTAAACCCACCAAATGGCGCTTTAAGGTGTGTAATTCTAATATCTGGACAGTAAACAACATCAACCCCTTTATTACGTAATGCCATACCAAAATCGAAATCTTCGCCATAGCCAAATTCTAAGGCTAAATTAAAGCTTACTTGATTTAAAAATTCGGTTTTCACAAAACTACTTCCAGAACCAAAAATTCCTGTTTGATGAACCTGACTCAAAGTAGGTTCTTCCCCCACCTGAAGACATGCGGTTGTAACAGCAACAATACCAAACTGATTGGCTTTATCAAATACAGATTCTATTAAATTTTCGACAAACCTATTATCATCATCATTAAGAAAAACCCATTCACTTTCCACTTGTTTTTGCGCGATGTTCCTAGCATTACAAACGCCCGTTTTATGCGTAAAAGTATGCTTGATATTAAAAGGCCAGCTTTCCGTAGTTAAAAAATCTAATTCTGTAACACTTTCAGGTAACGGGTTTTGTTCAACAATAATTACGTTTTTTGGAAGTACGGTTTGATTTGATAAATCTTTTAAAACATCATATAAATATTTCTTTCTTCCAATGGTAGGGATAATAATATCCATCTCTTTTTTAGAAACAACTTTATTTGTTGATTGAATAGTAGCTTCCTTTAATTTTAAAATGATTCTTTTATAAAAAATTGATTTTAGCAACGGCAACAAAATCACTTTTCTTTCAAAAATAGCATAACATAAAAAAAGCATCCATACCCAAACCCATTTATAATGTTGCTTTACAAATTTGAATAATTCATGTTTTGAAATCTCTTGAACCTCCACTAAAACAGAAGGTTTTTCTATCAACAATTTAGGTTCCGAATAACAAAACACGCCTTCGGACATTGTTAATTTCGCCATGGAAGTTAGAAAATAATCAAAATTTTCAAATTTGATTACCTCTTTAGTAATTGAATTTAAAAATTGAGCAGAAACGCCACCAACATCACTACTCATCAACCAAGTTGGATAACATACCTCCTTATTCACATTAACAAAAACGGACTGGTCGATATATCCAATATCATCCGAAATATAATATTTTCCACTTACTGAAAAGGATGCCAAAATCTGTTTATGATGAAAAATAACATCTAAATCAACTTTATTTATATACGACACATAGGCTTCATGGCACCAAAGAATTAATTCTTCAGGATGCTTTATAGCGAGCTCGAATAAAGTAATTGATATAGATGCCTTTATTTCAAAAGCAACCTCCTTAAACTCACTGTTAAGGACTTTTAATATTGTATTATCTCTGTGTATTAAATAAATCATTCTATTATAGATTTATAATAATCAATATTAATGTCTGCAATTTTATTGATATCAAACAAGGCTTCTACTTTTTCTCTTGCTCCACTACCTAGTTTCTCTGTCAACAATGTATCATTTAATACTTCTAAAATACGTTGTGCATATAATTCTATATTGGATGGATTTACTAAAAAGCCATTCACGCCATCATCAATTAATTCTTGCGCCCAACCAATACTCGTATTCACCACTGGTTTTTGCATAGCCATCGATTCGATTGTAACCATTCCTAAAGTTTCAGCAAAACTAGGAAACACACACACATGTGCATTTTTAATATGATTTTTGACTTCGGAATAAGGCACTTTTCCTAAATAATTGACTTGCTTTCTAGCTTCATTGGAAAACAAATTTTCTACCAAGGCATAGGTTGATGATGATCCGGTTTTTAAATCTGGGGCATCATTTCCTATTAATATTAATTGTGCATCAGGATTTGATGCTATTACTTTATTGAATATTGCAACCAGTTCTAAAACGCCTTTTTTTCGTATAATAGTCCCTATATAAAGTATGGTGTTTCTGTTGTAAATCGAAGGGGTTTCGTTTTCAAAGTCTTTTAACTGCAAACCATAGTGAATGGTTTTAATTTTCTTTTTGTTTAAACCGAAAATTCTCTGTGTTTCGATACCCGCGTATGTTGTGGGTGCTATATAAGCCGAAGCACCTTTTAATGCCAACTTCTCAAATAGAAAGTTTTTAAATTTTTGTTTGCGCTTATCGAGTTTACAAAAATAGGCGTCACTACCATGAAACCGTATTACTAATGGTACTTTAAAACGCATGAATGCAGTGATACCTGTCCAATCTGGAGCTTCTAATAAATCAATACCTTCTTCTTTTACGACACTATTTACATACCAATTAAGCTGTTTTCTGTAATGGTACCAAGTAAATAGTTTGTATCTTTTTTTTGAAATTAAATGAATAGTAACTCCTTCATCTATAACAATCACATCTTCTTCTTGATGGTATACAAACACTATAACCTGAACGCCCTTTTCGACTAAAGCAATGGCCAAGTTTTTAATGCTTGTGCCAATACCCGCCGCATGGGATATCTTAGGATGTGGGTATTCGGAAGTAATAAAACCTAGCTTCATTTTAATGATTTACATTTAATAAAAAATACTTCATAATATAATCTCCCATTTTTTCAGAAAAAGCCATTGATCCTTTTAAATTCAAATGAGATTTGTCATAAAAATTAGTTTTATCAAAAGACAGGCTATCTCTTAAAAAGTTAACGTAATAAATATTATTTTTAATTGCTATTTCTGAAACAATACTATCTACAAATTTTCTTTGCTCTTTTTTATAATTATCCATTTCATAATATTGAGGAGACCAAACTAAACAAACTTCTATTTTATTTAGTTTACAAAAGTGAATAATTTCATTTAATTCATCAATCCCTTTAAAATAAGCTATCGAATATGCTTTTTCAACTGCATTATCGGCAAGGATACGTTTTCTGAATATATTCCAATTATTTTCATCCCATGGCTTATCTTGTGGTTTATATCCATTATAAGAGTTCTTACAATTCGATTCACCTGCAATTAGTTTAATTTTTTTAATAATCTGCATTTCATAACCACGGTATTTATACATGGGTATTAATTTTTCATGATAAAAATCCTTATCAACTTCTTTTGCTACTTCTTGATATTCATGCTTATTTGAATAAGGTAAATATTGAAATTTTTCAAATAGATTTTTTGAAGTTCCTAAAACACTTTTATCTATATCAATTACTAATAACTTTGGTAATTTATTTCTATTAACATAAGCTTGCCATCTTATTTTTAAAATGTTTAGAGGCGTTCCACTTAATCCTAAATTATAAACTGAGTGCTTCGTTTTATTTTCAATAATTATCGGGCTATAGTGTGCTTCGGCTCTTGAATTCCCTAAAATAACAATGTCTGATTTTATCTTTCCATTAAATACTTTATTCCAAGTATTATCACATACACTTTCATTATCTAAAACCCTGTCCAAAACCAATTGAATTATAAATAATACGGAGTAAAACAATAAAAAGCCAACCACTATTTTAACAAGAAAATCTCTCAAAATTGAAAATAAATAAACGAATTAGCATTATTATTAGTTGATAAAATTATAGCTAGAATTCCAATTAGATAAATAAATGGTTTAAATATTCTATCATGTAAAAAGTTATTATTATCCACAAAAACATGCGATTTATTTCTATAAATCCAATCAATAATAACAAAAAATATAAGATAAAAAAACAACACTTTAATGCTATGACCACTTAATTGTAGATGACCTAAATCAAAAAAATTAGATTTTTTAAAGATATTATTAATATATATAAAAGCCATGGATATATTGTCTGACCTAAAAAACACCCAAGCAAAAACAGTTAGCGAAAAGGTTATAAGTATACCTAAAAAATCTAGCAGTCTGCTAAAAAATGAATTTTTAAATAAAACAATTTTATTTAATTCCAAAGATTTAATAAAAAATGAAGGTAAATAATAAACTCCATTTAGTGCTCCCCAAAAAACAAAAGTCCAATTAGCACCATGCCAAAACCCACTAACGATAAAAACAACAAAGATATTTCTAATTACAATAATTGTTTTTTTTCTTGAACCACCTAATGGCAAATATAGATAATCTCTAAACCAAGTTGATAACGATATATGCCATCGTCTCCAAAATTCAGGAATATTCTTGGAGAAATAGGGTGTTCTAAAATTAGTCATTAAATCAATACCAAAAAATTTAGAAACACCTATTGCCATATCTGAATACCCAGAAAAATCTCCATAAATCTGAAAGGCAAAAAGAACTGCTCCAATTATTAAAACACTTCCCGAGCTATTTGAATAGTTAGCAAAAATGTCATTAACAAAAGGTGCACAAGAATCTGCTATAACAATTTTTTTAAACAGACCCCACAAAATAAGTTGAACACCTTCAATACCTTTATTATATTCAAATTTCCGCTTTTTATAAAACTGAGGCAACAATTTTGTTGCTCGCTCAATTGGTCCAGCTACCAACTGAGGAAAAAAAGAAACAAATACTGAAAAAGCTATAAAATTCTTTACAGGTTCCAGTTTTTTTCTATAAACATCGATAGTATAACTCAATGTTTGAAACGTATAAAAACTAATTCCAACGGGTAATATAATATGAAGCGAACTAGAACTAATTGGATGTCCGAAAAATGAAAATACCGTTATAAAATTATCTATAAAGAAATTGTAATATTTAAAGAAACCTAATAATCCTAAATTAACAAATACACTTATTAGCAATAAAGCATTCCTTTTTCTTAAATGGGACTCTTTTGATAAGTAAATTCCAATAAAAAAATCGACAACAGTGCTAAACGATATTAAAAACAAAAATCGCCAATCCCACCAACCATAAAACACATAACTTGCTAGTAGCAATACAAGGTTTTGATGATTACAACTTTTTTTGGCAACAAACCAGTGAAGTATAAATACTATTGGTAAAAAAATCGCAAAATCAAGGGAATTAAAAAGCATTCAGTATATTATTAATCTTAAAAAAATAATTTAGTTTAAAATTTTATTTAAAGATTCCCAAATATTTCCTGAAGCTTTTGTTGGTGTTTTACCAGCCACAACTTCAAACCACTTTAACCCTTCTTTTACATTGGATAATTTAGCATCTAGAATTTGTTTTACTAAATTTTCTAAGTCATTTTTATCTGTACAAAAAACAGCGGCTTTATCACTTGGCATACTTCTAAAATGGACATATTTATAATTCTGACCAATATCCCGGATGCCTTTTTGTAACTGAGGTTGTTCATAATTATAATATATACAGGCCTTATTATGTGCTACAAAATCAAATACGGTAGATGAGCAAACATTAGTAACAAACTCACTATGTTCACACACATTATACAACATTCTAAAATCCTCCTTTGCTGGCAATACCTCGTTCCACATGGTACCAACTTGTTTCCAAATAGGGTCTAAAACTTCAATAATGTCTTTGTTTGCCTCAATAACTGCATTGTACCTTTTCGTAAAATCTACTGGACATTTCCTATAAATGACACCTAAATTATATCCTTTAGAGTTTAAGCCTCGAACTGCATTTGTTAAGTCTTCTAAATAATATTGATCTAATGGTGAGGTTGTTTCATCATCACCAGAATAACAGATATATTTTTTATTAATATCAAGTCCATACTGTTTAAAGAAAGCTTCTCTACTATCCTTTAAACTAGTATCAAAATGAGGTTCAAACTGGGGCGTACCTGTAACAAAAACTTGTTCAGCTTTCACAAATGGGTAATATTGTAGCACTTGTTGTTTCATTAAATCGCTCCAAACAAAATAATAATCGGTTTCTACTACTTGCATCGCTTTTGGGACATTATCCCACGAATAAACAAAGGCTACCGTTGGTATTCCCAAATCTTTTGCTGCCAACAAAGCACTTATAGATTGTGTTGAACGTTGCGTCGTGCAAAACACCAAATCTGGTTTATGCTCCAATAACTGCGCTTTACAATAGTTGTATTTAGATGTTGAACGCTCTAAATCATTTATCTTTTTTCGAATACGTTCAATGCCTTTTTCAGAATTATTTAAACCTATTAAAACTTTGGTAAAAACACTTTTGAATGTGTTTTTCAGTCCGTTGTAATTAAACGGAAACTTGTAAGTTGGATATACTTCATCATTAAACTTCTTTTCAGACACGTTTAATTCAATGCGCTTTCGAGCTCTAGAATATAAAGGCGTTAATGGATGAATTTTATGATTTTCAATTTTAACTTCATTAAAACCCAAATTATCTTTAAGTGAAAAAACAGTATTATTCCAATAATGGATGTCATACCCCATGTTTTCACCAATCTGTTTAAAATCTGTAAATGCAAAGTTTCTTAAACCAACACCATCAGGAAAAAAAACGAATACTTTCTTTTTCATATTTTATTAGGCTTTAAATGGACAAACCGACATTAAGTTAGAACACAATGATTCTATTTTACCACTTTTAGGAATGGATTCTACGCCAGTAAAAAGGCCAAGTAACTCCTCTATATTCATTTTCTCTTCTTTCATTTCTAACTTATAATTAGGAATTTCAACCGATTCAAAATAATCTTGGTATTTTATATCGTCACCAAAAACATCATTAGAAAATTTTTGCCAAACAGCAGGAACGCCATAAGCATGTGCCACAATAACACCATGTAATGATGATGATACGATTTTCTCACATCTCAAAAATTCATTGGTGGTTTTTTCAACATCATTCGTCATTAAATCTATCAATAAAATAGATCGTTCATCCTTATAAAATGCTTCCACTTTTTTAAAATCTCTGTAATGCGGAATCACACCTATTTTAAATTCTTTATCTATTTCTGGATTGTAATACTTTGGCAATAACAAGGCTGGATCACCATACACCTCAGGAACGTTGTACCCTTGGTTTAATAAATGTTGCCGTGTTTGCGGGCCTCGAACTGCTAAAAACGTTGCGTTATTAACGGTGTATTCTTTTGATATAATCCCACTTCCCCAAACTATACATTTGCTATTTACGTGGGCTAAAATACTACCAATGGTTACATAAATGGGGGATAACAAATTGTGAATTGAAAACGTTGCGGGTTTCGCCCAAACCACTTTTTTTTGAGATATTTTTTCAACCAGATACCTCCCTAAAAGATCACCATAATTTTCTTTAGATTTTTTTTGGATTTTTATCTCATTCCACCAAAACAATCTAATTCTATTTGAAAATAACATGCCTAGCCTTTTTGATTTTTTAATTTATCCCGTTGCACTTGTTCAATAGGTAAAATGTCTTGCGCTTTGTAGCTAAGCGCTTTATAAACCGCATTTAAATCTCTTGACAATTTACGTAACCCCATAGGCTCTAAAGAGGCTGCGTGATCGGTTCCTTTCCAAGTTCTATCAATTGTATAATGACGTTCTATAATGTTTGCCCCTAGAGTATAGGCAGCAATATCAACAGCAATCCCCAAGTGATGGCCAGAAAAACCAATATGCTTTACCTCATCTTGATATTTATCAATCAATAAATTAATATCTAAAAGGCACACATCTTCAAACGGTACTGGATACCCTGATGTGCAATTGTATAATACTAAATCTTTATTTCTGTTGAATTTTTTAAAAAACTGCACCAAATCTTCAATTTCATTTTTGGTAGTCATACCGGTTGAAATATGAAGCTCTCCTTGGTAATTTTCACACAACCACTCCAGCATTTTCATATTGTTATTACATGCAGAAGGAATTTTAATAAACTCAGGATTTAAAGACGCTATTTCTTTAGCCGAAGTAACATCCCAAACGGATGTAGAATAGGTAATTCCTATTTCTTCACAATATGATTTCAATTCTTGATGTTGATCTACATCAAACTCTAAATACTCGCGATGCTCCCCATAGGTGTCGCCATAAGAATTAGCGGGATTCGGGTGCGGTTGGTTGTATTGTTCTTCAGTTAATAATTCTTTATTATTTCGCTTCTGAAACTTGACGGCATCAGCATTACAAAATATTTTTGCTACTTTAATAAGTTCTTTAGCTATTTCCATATCACCTTTATGGTTGCAGCCAATTTCAGCAATGATGTAGGGTTTTTTATAAGTGTTCATGACTATTGGAGGCTATTAAAACCGTTTATTATAATTAAAAATGAACTGACAAGCTTCACGAATAGCACCTGCTCCCGAATTTTTAGAAAGCACAATATCCGCATGCTGTTTCACAACATCAGTCGCATTATTTGGGGTTAATGACCATCCCACACTACAAATATTGGTTAAATCGTTAACATCATCACCTAAATAGGCTACGTTGTTAAGTGATATATTTTGGTCCTTTAAAACATGCTGTAATAAACTATATTTATCTTTAACTCCTAAAAACACATGATTAATTTTTAGTTTCTGCATACGTTTTGCTACCAATTCAGACTGCTCCGACGTCATGATCATCACCTCAATATTAAATTGACGGAGTATTTCTAGTCCCATACCATCACGCATATCGAAACCTTTCGTATGCTCGCCGTCTTTGGTATATGTAATAGTTCCATCGGTAAAAACACCGTCTACATCAAGAACAATATGAGTGATTTTCTTAGACTCTTTAGCTCGTTTTTGGCGTTCAATTAGTAACGTTTCAACAGCCATCCAATCGTTTTCCGAGTCAATTTCTAATAAAGTATCTTCTGGCATTTTAACTACCGCCACTTTATCTCCTATTCTGTTTTTATGTTTCTGTAAAGCTTCCTTTGTTGTAGTATAAACGGCTCCATTTTCAACCAACAACCCCTCAAAATCTTGACGTCTAGGTCGTTCATGTGGATTATAATTAATAGCCGTTCCGTTTTCATTCCATAAGAAACGATGTGTATTTACGACCGTTAATGCCGAATCGAACCCCGTGTCAAGTTTCTCTAAACAGGTATTTATATCCTCTTTTTTAGTAAAAGGTGATGTGGCTTGAAGTAAACAAAACACATCAAAATCATAATTTATTTTATCACAGAATTCGAGCATGGCGAATTCCGTTGAAGCCGTATCGGTAGCGCTTTCGTCACTACGTAAAACAGCTTTTACTTTAGGCGTCCAATAGTATTCTTTATTTATAAAATCAATAATATCAGAATCATCTGTATAAACAAACACGGTATCTAAATTTGAAAAAATAGCTTCCGCTAAAACCCAAGTAAACAAGGGTCTACCAACCATTTTTCGTTTATTTTTATTAGGGATTCCTTTGGAATTTTTTCTAAGTGGTATAAAACCTATTTTTTTCATCTATTCTAATATCATTTAGCTGGTTAAAAGCATGTGCTAAAATACACTTTTTGAAAAGAAAGGTTAAGAAATAAAACTGAAATGTAAAACAGAATTTATTATTTATTTTGTAAATACCAATCATACAACCTTTTTACACCATCTTGTAAATTTACAGTATGCTTCCAACCTAGAGTATTAATTTTAGAACAATCCGTTAACTTTCTAAAGGTGCCATCAGGTTTAGATAAATTAAAAGTAAAATTGCCTTTATAACCAATAACACTCTTAATTAATTGTGCCATATTTTCTATAGAGATATCTTCACCTGTGCCAATATTGATATGAGTATTCCTAATATCTTTAGAATTTGAAACACAAGCTTTGAAGTTCACCTCTTTCATAACAAACACACATGCTGCTGCCATATCTTCAGACCATAAAAACTCTCGCATTGGTTTGCCACTCCCCCAAATTTCAACACTTGTTTTAGTAATGCCATAGTTCGATAAAACACTATGAATTTCGTCAATATCAGGAATTCTCAAATCTGCAATCAACCCGTTAAAATTAGATTCCTGATATAACTTAGCCAAATGAATCTTCCTGATTAATGCAGGAAGCACATGTGATCTTTCTAAATCAAAATTATCATTTGGACCATACAGATTTGTTGGCATAACTGATAAGAAATTAGTATCATACTGTATATTATAACTTTCGCATAGTTTTATACCTGCAATTTTAGCGATTGCATAAGGTTCATTAGTATACTCCAATGGCCCTGTTAATAAATACTCTTCCTTAATGGGCTGTTGGCAGTCTTTAGGATAAATACAGGTACTTCCTAAAAAAAGTAGTTTCTTAACTTTGTGAATATGACTTAGATGAATTACATGATTTTGAATCATTAAATTTTCATAAATAAAAGCCCCCCTTCTAATATTGTTATCTAAAATACCTCCAACTTTTGCAGCTGCCAAAAACACAAATTCTGGTTGTTCCTTTTCAAAAAAATCAGCAACAGCATTGTAATCCATTAAATTTAAGTCCGCCCTATTTCTTACAACAATATTTAAATAACCTTCTCTATTCAAAGTCTTTAAAATAGCACTTCCAACCAAACCATTATGACCGGCCACAAATATTTTGGCATTTAAGTCCATAAACTAAGCTTTATTTAATACGTGTTTTAAGTCGTGATTCATCATAATCTTAACCAACTCCTTAAACGATGTTTTTCGTGGATTCCAGCCTAAATTGGTTTTTGCCTTTGTTGGGTCTCCCAAAAGCGTTTCTACTTCCGCCAAGCGGTAATAATTTGAATCTATTTCAATCAATGTTTTACCCGTTTTATTACATAAGCCTTTTTCATCTGCCCCTTGGCCTTGCCACTCTATAATAATATCAGCTTCCTTAAAAGCGAGTTCACAAAACGTCCTTACCGAATGTTGCTCTCCTGTACCTATAACATAATCTTCAGGAATGTCTTGTTGCAGCATCAACCACATACACTCAACATAATCTTTGGCATATCCCCAATCTCTTTTAGCATCCAAGTTTCCTAAATATAATTTATCTTGAATACCATGAGCTATTCTTGCTGCTGCTAATGTGATTTTTCTGGTAACAAAAGTTTCACCTCTGCGCTCTGACTCATGATTAAACAAAATACCATTAACAGCATACATCCCGTAAGATTCTCTATAGTTTTTAGTAATCCAGAAAGCGTATAATTTGGCAACTCCGTAAGGAGAACGCGGATAAAATGGTGTCGTTTCCGTTTGAGGTGTCTCTTGAACTTTACCGAATAATTCGGATGTTGATGCTTGATATATTCTTGTTTTATGTGTTAAACCACAAATCCGAATAGCTTCTAAAATTTTTAAAGTGCCAACACCATCAGTTTCTGCCGTATATTCTGGCATATCAAAAGAAACTTTGACATGCGATTGAGCAGCAAGATTATATATCTCGTCTGGTTGTATTTCTTGAACTAAGCGAATAAGATTCGAACCATCTGTCATATCTCCATAATGCAATTTTATATTTTGCTTTTTATGAATATCCTTAAGAACTTTATCTATATATAAATGTTCAATTCGCTCGGTATTAAACGTAGAACTTCGTCTAATAATACCATGCACTATATACCCCTTATCAAGTAAAAATTCTGCTAAATATGAACCATCTTGTCCATTTACACCTGTAATTAAGGCTATTTTCATTGAAACATTTTAGTAATTAATCTATATAAATACCTTTTAAAACTGAATACAATTATATATGACCCTTATTTCAAATTATATTTACGCATTATAAAAAAATTAAGGACTAATTTATAACAGCTACAAATCAGTTAAGTTTAACAGTTTAAAAGCATATGCTAAAATACACTTTTTGTATTTGAAACCTTGAAAAATTTGTCAAATCAACTTTTTAAAACTTCATTATAAGCATTCAAAACTTGAGTTTTAATACGTGTTATTTCAAAGCGAGGCTTGATATTGTTTTGATTCTTTATAAAAGCCTTTTCTATTAAACCTGAATTTGAAACCACTTTAACAATTAATTCCTTGATCGCTTCTGAATCATTACAGTCTTCAATTAAAAATCCATTTTCACCATGTTTAATAACTTCTGATGATGCGCCTCCAGGATTAGACTGAATGGGAAATGCACCTTGTGCAATCGCCTCTAAAAGAGTGTTAGGCATACCATCGGAATTACTATTTCCAATATAAACCAATGCCTCTCCCATAAGTTTTAAAATAGCAGCATGAGTTAAAAAATTACTTCTAGGAAGTACCTTAACAGCCACTTTCTGCGAAATGCCATGCTCCGTAATATAATTTTCAACCTCTTTATCGGCTCCAAATACTATAATTTGATATAGTTCTAATTCAATTTTAATTAATTCCAAAGCCTTGATAACCTCAATAGCTCGACCAGAACGTCCTTGATACCCTTTTACAAGAATTGTAGTTCGTTCCGTAATTGGTTTTATATACGCATCCGTTTCATTATAATCAAATCCGCCGCCGCCAGGAAAGGTCCCCAAAACTTGCCCTTTGAAACCTAACTCTCGTGCTATCGAAATATCACGTTTACAATCTGTAATTAAATAATTTACTCTTGGCAAAACCCTTAAAATATCCTCTTTATATGAAGGGATGTTTTTAAAATAATACAAATCACTTCCCCATGAAGAATATATCCAAGGTAAATGACTGTGTTTCTGCATAACGTTTAAAATAGGAGTGCATGAAATATACATGACCACACTATGAACCACATCCGGTTTAATGTCTTGTAATACCTTTTCAAACACTTTCTCTGTATTGTTTTCGAATAAAAAACTTAATTTTTTATATAAAAAAGGCACCCTTTTTTTCAAAAAATAGCGGCCTTTAAAACTGGGATACTTTTGTTTCCATCCTGTAATTTGATGCACCCAAGGCAAACCTTCTGCCCTACCACCATCTAGAATATCGAACCAAAACACCTCATGACCAGAATCCTTTAATTGTTCTGTCCACCTTACAAAGTGAATCGAATTCATAGAAACCATTAATATCTTCATAACTTAATGGTAAAATGAATGGTTTGATTATTGGAGTTATACTGCAATATATAGGCATTAGTCCTCAAATTATTCACAATACATTCTAAAAGTATATTGTTTATAATTTGCATAGTTAAAAACGACACCGTTTTTTTACCTAGTAATTTCTTTGTTTTTTGTTTAATGGAATTGTAGTTTACATCATGCGTTATGGCAACTGTTAGTACTTTACCTGTGAGAGTTAATAAAACATTACTTATAAACGCTTTTATTTCTGCCTCCTTATTTGTGAGTTTAAAATTTAAATCAACCGATTTTAAAGCTAAATAATCGAGTTCTCTATATACTCCCCAATTAAAATTCTCATTAGCTTTTACTCTCTTCGTTTCCTTAGATAATTCTAAATATTGATGATTTATTTGCTCTAATGATGAGTGAAACGGTGTTAAATCATTCACTTCTCTATAATGTTTTGGATGCCATTGATGCAACATTAAAATAGAATCCGTGTAAAAAGAAACGTTATAACCTGCATTATTTAATCTCATATGCACATCGGTATCTTCAGCTCCCCAACCATGATAAAATTCATCATAGCCATTTATGGACTTTAAAATTTTAGTATTAAACAAAGTCATACCAGTTGCTTCTGCATTCGATTTAAAGCTCAGCTTATAAGCATCAAATTCTTTGCTTATTCTTGATTCTTCTTCACCTAAAAAGCCCACTTGAAAATATACAACTTCTTTACTTTGCTTTAAACTATCGAGAGTTTCAATAAAATTGGGATGATAAATCATATCAACATCACCCACAAAAAAATATGGGGTATCCGTTTGTTTTAAAACCATATTTATAGCCTTCGATTTACACCAAAGTTGCTGCTCGGTTTCGAACCTTAGCAACTTAACAAAGTTATAGGATTGGACCAATGTATTAAGTTGGACTTTATATCTATTTTGACTACCATAATCCACAAAAACAACCTCAAACCCGCTATTAGTTTGTGCTTTTAAAGAATTCAAACAAGTTTCAACACTATTTAAATCTCTATTTCTATAAGTTAATACGATGGTTATCATGCAACACTTTTGTAGATTGAATACAAATATAGCTTTGTTAATTTAAAGTTTAGCGTCTCATGCTTTAGATTGAATATATATTGCCTCAGTGCTTTTAGATATTTTTTTTCTCTGTTATAGCTGGTCATTAGCCCTAATTCATGTTTTTGGATGGCTTTTAGCACGATGCTTTTTTTGTGATAAAAATCAGGATCCTTCCAAATACTTTTTAATACACCTAAATTCACCAATAAGGTATTACTGCCTGATTTCCTGACTTTAGCTGAAACCCCAATTTGCATTCTATAAACCGCTGTTACGTCATTAATAAAATGAATTTTACTTCCATCTTTTAGAGTCCATAAATAGGTAGGCCAATCACCATACGGAAAATTTAAAATCCAAGACGGTAGATCTCCACTATTTTGTTTATTTCTGAATAAAGCTGTTACTGATGGAATAACATTTTCAAAAATTAAATCATCGAAACCATTGGATAGCCTAGAATGTTTTGCAACAGACTCTCTAAATGTACCATCAGGAAAAAGTTTTTGTAGTTTGGAATAAACTATAGAATAATCTGAGTTTTCCTCTAAAAAATCGACTTGTTTTTGTAGTTTATCCTCATCAATCCAATAATCATCACCATCACAAATAGCGATATACTTACCATCGCATGCTTTAATGGTTCGCATATAATTAGCAATTAACCCGATGTTCTTTTCTAACGCAGGTAATAATTTAATCTTGTTTGAATGCTTATTAGCGTAAGTTTCGCATATGGCTCTCGTGCTATCTGTACTGCAATCTTCACCTATTACAATTTGGAAATTGAAGTTTGTTTTTTGCATCAATATACTCTCTATAGTTTGTGCTATAAAGTGTTCTTGATTATAGGTGAGCAAAAAGATGCTGACAGTAATTTGATTCATTTAAAACAAATATGCTATTTAGAAAGTATTTCTTTAGTGGCATCTAAATAGGCAGTCCCCCATTTTTGACAAGGCTCTATATGATTCCCTTCGGCCCACTCGTTCCAAGCATTTATAAACAAAAAAGGCTCGGGCATTTCCTCCCAAGGGTAATTTTCTTTTATATGCTTTAACCAATGTTTATATTTATCTGGCGTTGAATTATGAAGGATAAAATAATTTACTTTTCTTCTAGAGGAATTGTCCCACATTGGGGTAATTGTTGGATAACAATTGGCTTTAAACCCCCTGTTAATTTGTAGATTAGAAAATGCTTCATAATCATAAACCAATTCATATTTATTTTTTACGGTTGCTTTTATTTTTCTTAAGAACTCATTGAAATAACGTCTTAACAGCGTATTTTTAATAGATTCAGGTCTGTTGCTAAAACTTGGCTGAAATTCAAATGCAAAATCAAAACCCGATTCATTTAACAAATTTTCATAATCTGTAGTTTTTGTACAACCAATATACAAATCAGGGAAACCCGCTTTTTTAACTTCAGCCCTCCAAAGCGCAATGGTGCTTCTAATATCAGGAAACAAATTAGGACGATATATTATAAACATGGGTTTACCATTTACTTTAATATATCGTGAATCTTTAAAATGCTTTATAAGTTCTTGAATATGAGTATAATCATCTTCTGCTGAATACTCTTGTTTTAGCAATACATCAGATTCACCACCATTCCAAATACGTGTCCAGTTTTCATTTGCCCAACACATCATAAATGGTAAATCTTCCTTAGGGTTATTTAGCTTTCGTTTTAGAGGTTCTTCCAGAACACGTTTACCATTAAACCAATAATGATAATAACAAAAACCATGTATTCCTTTGGATTTTGCAAGTTCTTCTTGTGCTAACCTCGCTTCTTCTAAACGTAAATCATAAAAACCTAAATCTGCTGGCAAATGAGGTTGGTAATGGTCTTTAAAAAGTGGCTTCGCTTTCGTTACATTGGTCCATTCGGTAAAGCCTTTTCCCCACCATTCATCATTTTCCGGTATGGGATGAAATTGAGGAAGGTATATTGCAATGGGTTTAATTTGTTTTGACATATTTGTAAAAATAAGCAAGTTTAGAATAAATTTTAGATTTTATTTTTTCTTGAATTGAGGTTCTGTTTTTATTATAAACTTCTTTATGTTTTTCTCTAGTGAGCCTAAGTAACTCCTGTTGTTTTTCTACTTTAAAAAAAGCTTCCAAGTTTTTAGCTGCTTTTAAAAATCCAGATTTCATTAATTTAAAATCTACACTCATGGCATTTGTTCTTATTCTATAAAGCGCCAATACTTCCTTTCTGTTTTTAATCCCCTTTGAATAATAAAACAGTTTAACCCAAAACACCCAATCTTCATGGTTTGGTAAATCTTCATCAAATCTAAGACGATGTGTGTCTATTAACTGCTTTTCAAATAATACTGCATGGCAGGGAATTGACTTTCGATACTCCCAGTCTAAAATGACTTCCTTTTTAAAATCAATTTCAGAAAGAAAAGGTGATAAATATCTGTGTTTCGCCGGTTGTTCTTTATTACCGTCTATAAAAGAAAAATAGTTTGAAATTGATATTTGAGCCTTCTGCAAATCTTGTAATTGCAATTCAAACTTAGTAGGTTTAATTAAATCGTCTGCATCTAATAATTGGATATAATGACCTGTAGCAACATTTAACCCCGAATTTCTAGCACTACTTAAACCTCCATTAACTTTATAAACATATACAAAACGTTGATCTTGATTTATCCACTCTTTTGCGATTACTTCTGTATTGTCTGTACTTCCATCGTTTATAATTATACATTCCCAATTAGGATAAGTTTGATTTAAAACCGATTGCAGTGTTTCATCTAAATACGGCCCTTGGTTAAAACAAGGTATAATTACGGATATTTTTTTCATTAACTAATCATTTTAAATAGTCATTAAAAGTTCACAGGTTAAGTAACCATAGTTAGTTTACCCATTTAAGGTGCACTTCTATTTTTTAAACGATAGGTTAAATAGCTTTTTATTTTTATACACTAATGCTTTCTTTTCTATTAAATGCCATGATAAAAAACCACATATTATCGAAATAAGTAGCGAATAAATCATTAATTGGTACGTGTTTAATTTGAAAAAATACACTAAAGTTTGCTGAACTGGAAAACTGTAGATATAAATACCATAAGACATATCACCAATTTTGCCAAAAGTACTAAAAAATGGTAATGCATTAAAACCTATAAGTAAAACAATAACAGGGAACGGGATATGCTTTATGGCATTGAAAAAGTTAAAGTAAATTGCCAGTATAAAAACGGCTATTGCAATAATTAGATGAAATTTACTAATTATTTTTTCAAAGCTGAAAGACGCAAATAAACTACCGCAAATAAAAAATGTACCCAAGTTTAAAATATGATACCCCTGCATTCCTAAAATAGACGATCCAGCAAATCTGTCAATAAAAAAATTATAGGTAACAAATAATATTATAAAAACAAGTGAAAGAAGAAGTCTAACGACTTTAATGTTTTTTCTGAAAATATATAAAAAACCAATAGCTATATATAAGGAAAATTCATAACGGATCGTCCACAAGGAGCCATTTATAGCATGATAAAAATTTGAATCAAAAACACCTTTAATTCCAGACTGAAACCCGTACAGTACTATATTTCTAGGTAAATATGTATATACTTCGGTATTGTAGAAATAAGACACATTTCCATGATAGACAAAGGGAGTTAATAAGACAGTTAGTAGTAAAACAAAAAATAAAGCTGGAAACAATCTTAAAAAGCGCTTTTTAAAATAACTCAAAACACTTTTACTACGCTGTAAACTTTGAAATATGAAATAACCACTAATAACGAAAAAGCCACTTAAGCCTAATTGAGCCCATACTATTTGCCCGTTTGAAACTTGGTAAACCCATTGTGAACCTTCATCTACGCCAGATAATGGGTAAGCATGTGATATAACAACAAATACCGCGAATAGAAATCTTAAAAAGTCGAAATTATTATTTTTATGCATGCTTATAATTCGCTATTAAAACTTTTTGGGTTTGTTGAAAACAAACTTTATAAGATAAAAATACCTTAATAAAGCATATTTCAAATCAGACAAAAAGGTTTTAACCGCGCTTAAAATGGCTCCAAAAATGGCTCTGGTTGCACTATATAAATTAACATCTTGGTGCCATAACTGGTAATTACCAACCACATCATTCTTAAACCTAAAAAAAAGTTGCTTCTTGGTTCTCCTAATTTGATAACAAAAAATAGATGGCACAAACTCAATATCAAACCCTGCTTTTAAAACCCTTACAGTCCATTCTTTATCTTCAAAAGTAGCCACATCCTCTTTGAAGGGGTATTTTCCCCATACTTTTTTACTGAAAGCGGAGCCTGAAAAAATTAATCCTGATTTATTGGGATCTACCGTCGCTGGGACTTTATTAATATAATTTCTATAGTCGTTCGTACTATGTAAACATCTTAAGCCTGCTAGATTTGAATTCTTTTTAAACTTTTCAACTATCAATTTAAAAAAATCGTGACTTACGGGATAGGAATGCGCACTAAAGATAACCACAATATTGTTTTTAGCTTCTTTAGCACAAATATTTGCACTACCGCCAAAACTGAAATTTTCTATGGTTACAAAACGAGCTCCAAATTGTTTAGTAATAGCTTCACTAGCATCAGAAGACAGGTTGTCAACTACTATAATTTCATCTATATCATCACTATAACGTTCGGTTAAGTTTTTCAACGAGAACGACAACGCTTCTGCTTGGTTTTTATTTCTGATGACAACTGAAATCATTTTAATCTATTTTAATAAATTATTAAACAACCTAAACGGTTTAGTTAGTAACCTTCCTATTTTATATTCAAACGAATTTTTAATAGTCATTTCACTTGTGCGGTGTTTCTTTATAATATGAAAAAGATAATCTAATGTGGTGTCATATTGAGCTATATAAACTTCTTTATGTTTTTTATACATATAACTCATATTAGCTTCTAAATGACTTTTCAAAGTATCCGTAAGCATTGATTTTTTAGATTTTCTGTAGTAAAACAAAAACTCTTCAACAAACTTAAACTCCCAACCATGTTTTGTTATGGCAAGCCAAAACTCCCAATCTTCAAAACCACTTTTCATATTTTCATCGTAGCCTCCAACAGTTTCCCAACACGACTTCCGATATAAAGAGGTGGCCATCATGATATTTTCATATAATAATGCGTGGTATGTTGTACCTACTGGTTTCTGTTTATGAATAACATTCTCAATGGTATCTGTAAAAAAATTGCTGTAGCAAGATACAATCGCCAAATTTTTATTCTGATTTAAAACAGGTACTAACTTTTCTAAAAAGGTTTCATGAATAATATCGTCTGCATCTAAGGGTAGTATAAATTCACCATTGCTTCCTTCTACACCTGCATTTCTCGCGCTAGACAAACCACCGTTTTCCTTTTCTACATAAGTGAATCTTTTGTCTTTGGTACACCAACTTTTGGCTACTTCCTGGGTATTGTCTGGACTTCCGTCATTCACAATAATACACTCCCAATTTGTATAGGTTTGGTTTAGTACAGACTTTAAAGCTTCGCTCAAGAAATGAGCTTGGTTGTAACAGGGAACTATTATGGAAACTAGTTTATTCATTCAAAAGGAAAATCCTAATCTTACTATTTTACTTATTAAAAATACCTAAATGTTTTTTCAAAAACCTTAGTGGCGCTAAAATAGCACTTCCTAATTTGTAATTTAATGAGTTTATTACTTTTAGTTTGTTTTTTCTTAATTCGTGGTTCGTATATAACAATTGACTTGAAAATGATTCAAAATTATCCAAATATACTTGCTTGTGCTTATTGAGTATATAATTTCTTAATTCACTGTCATGATTTTCAAGTGCTTTGCTGTCTCGCGATATGGTTTTTACTCTGTAAATAAATAGAGGTTCCTTAATGATATGCATATACCAACCATTTTTCAAAATAGAAATCCAAAAATCCCAATCTTCATAGCCATTAGACATATTTTCATCATAACCAGAAACCTGCTCCCAACATTTTTTTCTAAACAGAGAGCAATTCATCGCATTGTTTTTTACCAGGAAATCAGCAATAGAACCTCCTAATGGTTTTATAATTTCGTTACTAATTTTAGTGCCTTTTAATTTTTTATAATAACACCCAACGATGGCTATATCCAAATTACCATTTAATACCTCAACAGCCTTTTCAATAAAGCTAGGTTCAAAATAATCATCGGCGTCAAGATTTAAAATAAAATCTGTTTTTGCCAAACCAATGCCAAAATTTCTGGCCATACAAACTCCATTATTTTCTTGAAAAACAACATCTACATTTTCATGTTGAATGGTTTCTAGAATTTTTCTTGTTTCGGCTTTAGAGCCATCATCAATAATAATAACCCTTTCAGGTTTTAAAGTTTGATTTAAAACGGAATGTAACGCACTAATAACGTATGCTCCATCATTGTAACAAGGAATTACTACGGTAACATTGCTAGGCGTATTCATATAATTAATTAACTTATTGTTTGTATAAAAATGGAAAAAGTTTCTTTCTAAGCCTAATTACCGGGAAGTATTTTATGCTTAGTACCGAAAATAATAGTTTAGGATAAGGAAAAAAATGTCTTGCCCAATAGCCAATATCAGTATAAAGTTTGTTCTGCTCTTTATGTTTTAGAATCCAAACCCACTTTAATAAATCATCAACTCTATATGAGGGAACTTGGTTTTCTGAGCTCCAAATAACCATAGACTGATACATTTTTATAGTATATTTTCTATATAGATCTACGTTTTCAAAAACATTATCTTCATGAACTCCTCTAATAGCCAAAGGCCTATCAATAACTCCAGTATGTAAACGGCATTTCAAAGCCAATTTCCAAAAAATATCTGTATCCTCAGCCACTACCAACGCTTCATTAAAATACCCTGTAGCCTCGAATACAGACTTTTTAACCGTTAGCCCATTTATATGAAAATGACCATGTTTACCATAAAGTAATGATTCAAAAAGCTGTTCTGGTTTTATTTCTTGAGTAACGGTATACAATTTATACTTCTCTTGCTCTGCAATTGTTGAATTCCTGTAAAAGTGAAAGCCTACGGCATTGTATATGCCGTCGCATTCTGAATTATTAAGAAATATACTTTGATCATTCTTAAACCTTTCAGGTAAATAAAAATCATCAGCGTCTAAAAAAGCAATATAATCCATTGTCACATTTTCTATCCCTAAGTTTCTGCTGGCAGAGCGACCTTTATTAGAATAGTTACTATGTGAATACACTTTAATTATGGGGTATTGTGCTTGTAATTTCTCAAGAATCTGAGCTGTTTTATCCACACTTCCATCATTAACAACCACTATTTCATGTACTTCCGGCTGATCCAATACTGAAGTAATGGCTTTTTCAATAAACTGTTCGCAATTATATACTGGAATTACAACTGATACAAAAAAACTCATAATTGTGTTAAAATTTATCTAAAAGCCCTAGCCTAATTAGCAAATTAATTTTTTTAGATTTTCTTAAATTTCTAATCACTCTTTTTAATTTATAAATAGTTTTTAAGTCATTCATAAATATGGGAAATTCGGAATTTAAAACCTTTTCTCGTTCTGACTGGATTAGATGTTGATTTTCTTCAAGAGAACTAACACCGTCGTTATAAAAGGTTGAAAAAACGTCGTTGACATGCAAATAGCTTGCATTATGTTTCAATAAAGCTAAAATTAACCATTTCCAATCTGCTACAATTTTCAAACCTTCATCATAACTCCCTATGCGGTCAAACGCTTTTTTCTGTATAAAAGTACATTGATGACATGGCAAGTTATTGTACAGATACTCAAATGACATGGTTTTTGGATTCTCTAAAATTTGAGAAACTCCATTATTAACAATATTGATATTAAAGTATATAACTTCAAATTGCTTTAGATGCTTTTGAATTGCATTTAACGAATCTTCATCGTTGAAATGATCTCCACTGTTTAAAAAAAACAAATAATCTCCAGACGCTTCCCATATTCCTTTATTCATGGCACTATAAATACCATTATCTGGTTCGCTTACCCAGTATTTTATTTTTTCATCTTGACTTTCTAGATATTCTTTACTTCCATCAGTTGAGCCACCATCTATTACAATAAACTCAAACTCTTGCCACGATTGATTTAAAACACTTTCACCTGTACGAATTAAGCCAGAAAGATTATTATAATTAACCGTTATGATTGATATTAACATTTACTACTAATCTTATTATTTAATAATTCACGAAGTTTATTTAATTGATTTTCAGATGTATATTTCATCAAAAACAAATTCCTTGATGCTATATTCATTTTTTCTTTTAAATCAGAATCAGTTAATAACAGATTAATAAAACCAATTACATCATTATCATTTTCTGCAATAAAACCAGTTTCGTGATGGCTAACTAACTCTGGTAAAGCAGAATTATTATAAACTATTACTGGGGTTGAACATGCATAAGATTCAATTATTGTTTGACCAAAAGTTTCTTCATAGGATGCAGAAAAAGTAACATCGGAAGCCGAAAATAATTTACTTTTAAACTCAGGATCCCATGTTTCAAAACAGAAAAAATTATCTTTATTTATAAAAGAATCAGTAATAAGCTTACCTAACCCAATAAATTTAATATTTGGATGGTTTTTAAATTTATTAAAAATTTTCATTATTCTGTCAAATCCTTTTAATTCAGACTCCAAATTATGGGAACATATTAAAATTAAAAAATCATGTTTTTCAAACCCCAAATGTTTTTTCGCCAATTTCTTTTCCATAGATTTAAGTTCATCTACAGGCAATCCGAGTTGAACTTTAAATATAGATTCTTTTGAAAAAAAATTTGACTGAATTAAAATTTTTTCGGTAAAACTACTATTAGCTATAATTTTTAAGTTATTTAATTGATTATAATATCCTTTTTTTTTTGACTGATAATAGTTTTCTATTTTTTCAAGTGATGTTCCCCTAATCTTTTCCCTATCAAATAACGTGTGTAATTTACCTTGTATAGTATTAAAATCATGTACATAGATAAAAACTTTCGAATCTTTATCTATTTTACTAAAAAATGACTTGTAATCCAAAAAACCTGCTACCCAGTGTAGGATAATTATATCATTTTTTTTACAGAATTTATCCATTCTATAGAGAGTTCTGATATTAGAGTGATACTCAAAACTAAATCGATTATACTTAGCATTTATAATATTAGCTAATTTATTAAACAAGTAATTTAAACTTCTAGAAATAATACCTTTAGGTCTAGTTATTTTAACTTGAAAACAAGATTGATTTGGATTGTTATAACTTTGAGAATATAGAACACTATCTAAATTATTTTTTAACATTGTAGCATGTAGTCTATAGGCTGCTAAACCAGCACCTCCAGAAACAAATGTTGATATATGAACAATTCTCATTATTTAAATTGTTTTTTTAAAGTTCTATATAAAAACTTATACAACTTAAAGTTCCTACCATATTCTGAGAATAATTTTAAATGTAAACGAGATCTCTTTTTTTCTAAAATTTTTACATTTCCCGTAAATGGCTTTATTTTATCACTTATTTTAAGATCATAAAAGTTGTCCTTTCCGCAATTCTCACCTGAACCATCTAAGCCAATATTTTGAACATAACTTTTTTTACTTGTCAAACATAAACCATTATTAAAAAAAATAGTACAGTTCCATAATATAGCCCAAGTTTTTATCTTTTTATTAATGTTCGCTGCTAATTGCTCATGACCATTCATTCGAGTTCCGTAGTTAAACTTTCGTAATAAATTCTCATCACTAATTAGGTTATCATAATGCTTTTTATAATCTTTATCTAACTTTACCCATCTATCTTTCCAAGTTCCCCAGCCCCAACAAAACATAAAATTAAGCATATAGTAATCGTCAAGAACAAATTGTAAATTAGATTGGTTATTAAATCCATTTATATGAAAAATTCTTTTTTCAATTTCATAATAATTTAAACTATTATTCATGTATTTCAAAAAATATTTAGATGTAACCATATCATCTTCAAGTACAATGATTTTACCATGTTTATCTATAATTTCTGTTACACCGTTTATAATAGATTTAGCTAATCCAAAATTATCTTGTTGTTCAATTATAATGATTTCTTTACACCATTTTTTAGATTTTATAATACTCCTAACCTCCTGAATGTTTTTTATATCATCAGTTAAAGCAGTTTCCTTTGCACCATCAGCATATATGTAGAGTATACTTTTATCTGAGTACTCATTGGACTTTAAAGCCTCTAAAGTCTCAAGAGTATGCTTTGGTCTATTATAAACAAATAAAACGATAGGTGCTAAATCCATTAACTTATTTTTTAGTAAGGTTTTGTAATATTTCATTTAAAACCCTAATGTGTCTAGACATAGTAAAATTAGCTAATATGTTTTGCCTTGCCTTATTTCCCATGTCATCGGCTAGGTTTTTACTTGATAATAACTTAAACATTGCATTTGCCATACCTTCAACATCCTTTTCTTTAACTAAAAGTCCTGTTAAATCGTTTTCTACTACATCTTGTATCCCTGCGTGATATGTTGATATCACAGGTATAGATGCCGCTTGCGCCTCAAGTATAGCCACTGGCGTACCTTCCATATCTCCTTCTGCACTTGTAATACTATGCTGCACAAAAGCCCTGCATTTACTTAACAACTCCCTAAAGTGATCCGGAGTAACACTACCTGGAAAAGAAACTGAATTTTCTATTCCTAGATATTCAACTAAATTTTTACTTGTATTTAACAAAGGGCCATCACCTGCCAATATTAGTTTAGTTTTTGGAAAACTTTCTAATATTTTTGAAAAAGCTAGAATTGTAAAATAAGGTGCTTTCTTATCTACAAATCTTCCTATCCCCACCAAAAGTAATTCTGACTTATCTGATTCTACTTTTAGAAACAAATCATTTGGCCCATAAGTATTATAATATAGTTTTCCTTTTGGGCACCCCATATCAAGCAATGCCAACTCCATTGTTTTAGACACTGCAATTACTGCCGAAGCTCGTTCAAAAACTTCTTTGTAATTGTTACATCCAGCAATCACATTTTTAACTGAAGCATCATATCCATGAAAATGAACTATAAAAGGTATATTCCAAATTCTAAAAAGAGGTAATAAGTTAAATGCCAAGGTTCCATATTCTACAAGTGCGACATCTATCTTGTTCGCTTTTAAATTATTACTCAGCAAGTTTGCTCTATTAATTCTATTTTTATAAGACTTAGACAACCTACTTAAAATCATCTGTTTTAATGTATAGTCTCTAATATCAAAATCAGAATTTTCTAATTTCATATTAGCTATATTATTACCATAATAATAAAAAACATTCCCATTCAATAAGGTTTTATGCGCCGCAATAAAAGTCTCGGAATAAACATGTTTATTAATTGAGAAAAGAGCTATATTCATTCTACTATTTATTTTTTGAGCTGTTAGAGTTAAATAAGCAATCATTTATATCACTTTAAAATCTTGGTTTAAGACACTTCCAGGTGGAGAAAAGTATTCTTAACTATATGTTTATTTGGTATATTTAACCCGTTAAAGAAATATAATAATAATAATTTATAGACAAAAGGTCTGGTTGTATTGTTAGATGTAAAAAGGAATTTCGCAATAATATATCTACTTTAAATTATTTTAAACTTTCTTAAGAACCTATACCATATTGATTTTTTTATATTTTGTAATTCCTTTTGTAAATTTACATGCCTAGAAACCAATTTATCATATTTAATCGACAATTCATTGTATTTTTTAATGTAGATTTCACCATCACCCTTTCTATTGTAAATTCCTGTCCTAAAACTATTAACTTTGCCTGTGTTTCCATTCGAATAAATTTCCATTAAACGAATAATAGCTTCCCTTAATTGTTCTATGATTTCTGAATTAAACCTGTTCGAACTATTCAAAAAATAGAGTGAAAGTAAATACTCAATTTTTGAAAATGGTGATACCAGCCTATTTTTCATAACAGCTGTTGTCGCAGAGTTTGGATGTACTCTATATTTTATTTGTGGATCGTTTTGATAATAAAACTCACCTTTCTCAGCGACCAAACTCCATAACACCCAATCTTCATACTGAAATAATTGAGGTAAACCAAATTGAATGTTTTTGATAATGTCTGCTTTTACAATTACTGTTGAATTACAAATTTTATTAGCTCTCAACCAATTTTCTTGCTCATGCATCACATACACTTTATCTTGAATCGCCAATACAAATTCATTATTAAACGTAAGTTCAAAATCATTTAATATTTCAACTTTTGAATGTACCAGAATTATATTTTTCTCGTTCGCAAAAATATTAAGCTGACTTCTTAGTTTTGATGGATAAAACACATCATCGGCATCTAAAAATGCTATATATTCCCCTTTCGCAACTGTAATTCCTAATTCACGAGATTTCGAAACACCTAAATTAACACCACTAGGATGCTGAAAAAGGAATATTTTGTCAGCATCCGTATAAGCATTAATTATTTCAATAGAATTATCTACAGACCCATCATCTACAAGTATTAGTTCCCAATTATCGTAACTTTGATTAATTACCGATTGAATTGTTTGCTCAATATACCTAGCGGCATTATAAACGGGTACTATTACTGAAACCATTTTATTTTTCATTAAAAATCTTATTTTTCCACAAGGAAATCCATTTAAAAATTAGATTGATATAGTTAAAAATTTTCTTGTTTTTTTTATACTTATAGAATACACTTACATATGGACCGAGCATTCCTTTTATGAATTTTTTTATCTTTAGTATATAAAATTTCAACCAAACGGTTTTGCTAAAAAACCCTATCTGTAAAATTTTATAAAATAAATCTAAAATTGAATTTTTTATACAATATCTTTCAAAGAAAATATAGAAAAAATTTTGTGCTTGCTCTAAATTTTTGTTTACGTTAATGTTGTTTTTAATTAAAAATTCTATATGCCGATTCAAAGCCTGCTTATTGTCATAATCATATGTAAAACCTAAACCAGAATAAAAACTATTTGAATAAGACAAGACTGGTTTGTTATATAAGCACGCTTCTAATCCAGCTTGTGAATTTACTGTTACAACAATTTGAGAACTCTTAATTAACTTAAATGTGTTATAACTGTTAAGATAGTCAATGTATACATTTTCTGACTCGTATTTTTTTATTCTATTGTAAGTTGGCGAGCCATAAGGTCTATCTACTGCTGGACTTTTACCTTCCAATTCTTTTGGATGTAATTTTATAACTAAGGGCATATCTAGGTTATGACAAACACCTATTGTATCCTTAATAATATCCACGGGGTTATTAAAATCATCTTCAATACCAAACAATAGTGCAGCATCACAATAAACTTGACCTAAGAATAAAACAAAAGGTTTTTTGAATGGTATTTGGGTATTATTTACATTGGAAATATGTTCTTCATTTTTATTATCAAAAACAGTGCTTTTAAAATGGGTTACATAAGATCTACACGTTTGACTATTGACTATGTTTTTATACTTATGAAAATAATTTTTAGCTAAGTTATAAGTAACAACTTTACCTGATATATCATCCCAAACAATTCTATGTCTATTAGAAGTATTCTCGATACATAAAAAAGGTAAGTTATGTTTCTTTGCAAAAGCTAACAAACAAGCATCCAACAATGAATGCCCATTAACAACAATAACTAAAGAAAAAGTATTGCTATTAAATATTCTATCAAAGTCTGTAATAATAGTTTTTGCATAAAAAAACCATTTACCAATAACGTCCTTGTGTAGGTTAAAATCTAACTCATCTTTAAAAATAATTAAATCATTACAAATATTATAAATTGTTAAATCATATAATCGCATGCCTAAAAATGTCTCATCAATATTTAAATTGGCACTTTTATCACTCTTAAAACATTTTAAATATATATTCTCATCAATTGGATAGGTATTAAAACCAATAGAACTGAAACCAAGTTCTAACTCCCTTTGGCTCATATTAAACCAACTCAATTTTATATTATTAAAAATTATTTTATTCAATATGATTTAATTTTTAAAATTTTATTATCTTTTTTAATATAAAAAAGTTCAATATGATTATATAGAACTTTAGATAAAAGTATTGTGAAAATAATTACAAAAAAATAAAGTATAACCTTTATTTTGTAGATTTTCATGTGTGTCTTCCCAAAATAAAAGCTCTTCCTCGCTTAAACTATTGTAAGCATATATAAGTATCTATTTTTTCAAATTAGACCCAATTTAATTCTTTAATGCTACCATTAAAGGGCTCTGTAGTCCCCATTGGAAAATACTTTTCAAGTTTTAGTATATCTCCACTATCATAACTCAAATCTGGATAAGACGCTATGCTTTTCTTTTTTAGTATAATACTAATATTATAGCCATATGATTTAATGGAAATATTACTACAATCAAATCCTGCCATTATTAATTGATACATCAATAAACCTGCATTCCAAAGCGTAACATGCCCACCAACAATTTCATGTTTTAATGGAGGTACTGTAATTGCTAATATGCCACCTTCCTTTAAATCGTTATGTATTTTTTTTAAAAACAAGTTTGGGTTTGGTTGGTGTTCTAAAACATGAGATGCCCAAATAGCATCAAATTGTTCTCCAAAATCATGAGTATAATAATCTCCAAAAACACAAGTATGGTTATCATTACGTTTTTCAAAATATATAGATTTCCCGAAGTCTATTGAGGTTACTTTTTTTCCATTTTGTTTTAACATATCGCTATGCTTTCCTTCACCACTACCGATATCTAAAACGGTTAGGAAATCAAAATCTGTAATAAATTTTTTAAGGGTTTCGCCTGCAAACGGTAGTTTATTATAAGGTGCTTCAACATTACCATTTAAAGCAAATTCTCTAGAGTTAGAATCTGGTGCTTTTGGTGGAACTGGGTTGTTTTTTATTCGAATTATTTTTAATCCGAAAAAACTTAAAAACTTTTTAATTTTCTCTTTCATTCCCTTTACTTCTTTTCAATAAAAATTAATGAATTTGAATAAACATAATTAGGAGCTCCATCAAATTGTATTTCGCTTAAATCTTTAAATGAATTTAAATTTTTAAAACTTTTTAATTTTCCATTTTCAATTATTGGTATATAGGTGTTTTCATAATATTTTGACAATAATTGATGTGTGATTTCAAATTGCCAATAATAAATTTCAATTTGTACAATAGCATCCCTATTTCTTTTAAAAAAAACATCACCTCCTTTTATAGTTTTTTCTTCCATTCCTTCTACATCTATTTTAATAAAATTAAAAACTTCGTCAATAAGCAAGGAGTCTAAAGCAGCAACTTTAACTTTTTCTCTTTTAATTTTCTTAAAAACGTTACCAAAACGTTCCGGCCAACTATCGTTTAATGAATGTCCTTGATTATGTGATGTTGACAAGTAAATATCACTAAATCCATTATAATCAGATAACGCGAAATCAAACACCTTAATTTTACTAGACTTAATAGCTTTCAGTCTTTTAACTAAACTAGACACAGGTTCAAAAGCATATACTTCAGAAGCTCCAAAACTTAAATATAACAAAGCTGTAAATCCAATGTTAGCACCTAAATCTAAAACCTTATCTCCTTGTTTTATTAAATTTTTAGAAATATAATAGTCATCATTATGAATTGATTCATAATATTTCTTTTCGTGAGGATTAGAAGTGTTTAAAACTAAAAAGTTCTTTCCAATTTTTATCTTTCTTTTTTTAGTAAAAAAACTTAACATATAAACTTTCCTTTAATTATTATTGGACTAACCAAAGTAAATTGATTAAAAACTTGTATTGAATTTAGATTCTGCATCCATAAGTAAATTTTATTTGTATTAATCCCTTCAATTGTAATTGAAAATTTATATATTCCAGTATTCAAATAAAGTTCATCAATTATAAACTTAACCGAATTTACTCCTTTATGCAAAGCTATTTTTTTATTAAAAAATTTAGAACTAGTTTGACATACAGGAATTAACTCTCTACTCATTAAAAAAATACTGATATCAATATCATCTGTTTCTATTTCGGATAAAATACTAATATCAACTTCCAAATTTTTTATTTGTCCATTAAACACCTTTTCTTTTGTTCTAAAGTACTCCAAAACACAATCTTCAGAATGAATCAGAGTCGGCTTATCCTCAATATAGTTATCGTCATAATATGCTTCAATAACATTACCGTTGTTACCATGAGCTTTTATTTGCCCTTTGTGCATCAAAATAGATGTTGTACATATTTTTGAAACCTGAGGCATTGAATGTGTTACTAAAATAATACAGCATGATTTCATTAATTCAGAAATACGATCATAACATTTTGCTCTAAAACTTACATCTCCAACTGCTAAAACTTCATCAATAATAAGAACGTCAGGCTCCATTTGTGCCGCAACAGCAAAGCCCAAACGTACTTTCATACCAGAACTATAATTTTGCACAGGCATATCAATAAACTCTCGTATCTCAGAAAAATCTATAATTTCTTCTACTTTCGCATCAATCTCCTTTCGGGTAAATCCCAAAACCGCTCCATTGTTGTAAATATTTTCACGCCCACTTAAAATGGGATTAAAACCTGCTCCCAATTCAATAAGCGCGCCAACACGGCCATTAATAGTGATTTTTCCTGCATCTGGATTGATTAAGCCGTTTAGTATTTTTAACAAAGTAGATTTTCCTGCTCCGTTATGCCCTATTAAACCTAAACATTCACCACGACGTAATTCAAAATTAACGTCTTTTACTGCCCAAAATTCTTTATCACGTAATAGCCTTTCATTTTTGTTTCCCTTTATATTGGATACTAAATCCTTTACACCATACCACAAGCTGGTTTTTAAATCTTTACAGAATTTTTTTGATAGTCCTTCTACTTTTACTAATACTTCGTCCTCTTTCATATTAAGCACTTAAACGTTCAACAATAATGGGAATGGATATTCTATAAAACAACAATCCTATAAAAAACACGGACACACTAGCTATAAAAATACCACAGAAATAACTCAAATATTCAGGTGTATTTCCTAAGGCTAGATCTCTTGCTGTTAAAATTAAGGACGTAAAAGGGTTCAACTCCATAACAGTTTTCATAAGTCCTTCTTTAGGAATTGTATAAACTACAGGTGTTATATACATTAATAAACTCAACCCCATTCCAATTATTCTAGCAATATCTGTATAAATAAGGCTTATAGGTGTTAAAAACAAGCCTATAGTAGTACCAAACACAATGGCTGCTATTATTGCAAAGGGAAATAGCAACAAAGAAAAATGAAACCCAACTCCAAATGCAAAAATTAAAATAACCAATAATATGATCTTAATAGAACTATTAAAAAGTATTTTGTAAATACCAGATAAAATTAAGGCTTCTTTTGGAAAGTTAATTTTCGTCATTATCCCACGGGCTGCGTTGGTATTACTTGTTGGAGAATTAATCGACTCTATAATTATTGACCAAATTAAAGTACCAGAGAACACGAATACCGGATATGGAACTCCTGTATCCGAAAGGTTTACGGTACCTGTTGCACTTAAAAAAATCCAGACAAAAGCAGAAGAAATTGGTGCTATAAAGGCCCATAAAATACCTAAATAGGATTGTCTGTATTGTGAAGTAATATCCCTAGTGGCTAATTGTTTTGCCAAAAAATGAGACCCAAAAAAATCTCTAGCACTCGCTTTTAATAGCTTGCCTATTTTTAAATTGTTTTCTTTTTGATATACTCTAGTTTCAAGTTGCATTTTAAAAATTAAAATTTATTATAGCTTACTTTCTAAACTTGGAAAAATTTTAGAAATTGCTTCTTTAGGACCCTCCTTAATTTTATGAATTTCAACAGTTTAATTTAAATGTATTTCGAAAGGCGAACTAATACCTGTGAAGTTTTTAATTTCTACTGTTCTAGCTTTTTTATATAAACCTTTAACGTCTCGTTGTTCACACACTTCCAATGGTGGATTTACAAATACTTCAATATAGTAATCGCTTCCTACAATCGTTTTTATGTCTTCTCTTATTTTATTATAAGGTGAAATAAACGCTGCAATGACTACTAAACCAGCATCTATAAATAATTTGGCAACTTCAGCGGTACGTCTTAAATTTTCAACACGATCTTCTTTTGTGAAAAGTAAATCTTTATTTAAACCACGCCTTAAATTATCACCATCCAGGGTGTACGTATGAATGTTATGCTTATGTAATTCTTTTTCCAACAAATTTGCAATGGTCGATTTTCCTGAACCCGACAAACCTGTAAACCAAATCAAACAGGGTTTGTGTTTGTTTATTAGCGACCTATCTTGCCTATTTATAGTATAGTTTTGCTCTTTATTGTGCTTCATTATTTTTACTGTACTATGAAATAGGGGTTTAATAAATTTTCTTTATTGTATTGTAATCCTTCATTTAAACCAACCTGCATCACTTTTAACCCAACAGCACTGCAAATAGCATGTCCTGCAGCAGTATCCCACTCCATTGTTGGTGCAAATCTAGGGTATATGTTAGCGCTGCCTTCAGCAACTAAACAAAACTTTAAAGAACTTCCTTTGGATACCAAACTAATGTCGTTTCCTTCAGACTGTAATTGTTGAATAAATGCATTTGTTTCTTTACTTTTATGAGAACGACTTCCTACTATTTTAATTTGATTATTATATTTTTTTTGAGGCACTAATGGTATACTATTCTGAATTATACTTTCTGTAAACTCATGTGAATTTAATTGACACTTATACGCTTTATTATCTAAAACAGCGCCATAATATAACGTTTTGGACACTGGTACATAAATAACACCGACAACAGGTGTGTTATTTTTTATAAGAGCTATATTGACCGTAAACTCTCCGTTTTTCTTAACAAACTCTTTAGTCCCATCTAGTGGATCGACCATCCAACAAGTATCCCATTTTTCTCTAATAGCATATGTGACCTGTTTATTCTCTTCACTAATAATTGGAATCCCCGTTTTTACTAAATAAGAGTTAATTACAGAATTGGCTTCTTCATCTGCCTTTGTTAATGGCGAATTATCTTGTTTTAAAGTGACTTCAAAATCTTCAGAATAAATCTTCATTATTTCTGCCCCCGCGTAAATAGCTCCTTTTATGGCTGTTATTAGTAATGTATTCATTGTTGTATTTACTCGAAACATATCAAAACTACCAATGTTATCCATTTGGATTCCAACTTCTAATTATAGAATAACATAGGTCGATCAATTAACCTATTTTAAATTTCTTTTTTAACTTGTCTAAAAAACCCTTTTTAGATTTATCATCTTCATGATAGCCATTTGCATAATGTCCATAACCGTAGCCGTAGCCATAGCCGTAGCCGTAGCCGTAGCCATATTTCCCTTTTTGGTCATAATAGTTGTATAGGAAACTTATATTCTTAACCTCTCCTTTATCATACTTATCATTTACAAGGTTTAACATGCCTTTTTCCGTGTAGTCCTGTCGCACCACATATATGGTGGCATCTGTGTATTTTAAGAGTTCAAAAGCATCTGCGACCAAACCTATGGGAGGCGTATCTAAAACTATGAAATCATAATTTTCTTTTAGCTCCGCCATTAATGCATCCGTTTTCTCACCTATAAGTAATTCCGAAGGATTAGGAGGTACTGGTCCTGAAGTTATAACATCTAAGTTAGGCACATTCGTTTGTTGAACAATTTCTTCAACATTATTTTGCCCTATTAAATAATTTACGGCACCAATATCATTTTTTATTTCAAAATCTCCAAAAATTTTGGGCTTTCTTAAATCCAGTCCTACTAAAACAGTTTTTTTTCCACTTAAGGCAAAAACGGTCGCAATATTAATAGAACAAAACGTTTTCCCTTCTCCACTCACAGACGAGGTAACCATAACTGTTTTTGAACTATTTAAATCTCTTTTATTGTACATATACTGTAAACTAGACCTAATACCTCGAAACGCCTCAGCAACAACCGATTTCGGTTTTAGATGCACCACTAAATTACCTTCAATATTACTTTTACCAACAACTCCTAATAAAGGAATTCTAGACAGGTTTTCTAAAACCTGAGGGTTATGAATTTTATTGTCCAAAAACGTTAACAAGAAAGCTAGAACTAAAGGCAACAGTAACCCTCCAATAACGGCGAACAAATACCTGGAGCTTAATTTCAAATCAATAGGAATAGCTCCCGTATCTTTAGCGGTGTCTATTATCATAACATCAGAAACACTTGCCGATTTAATAATATCAGCCTCACCACGTTTTGCCAAAAACACATTATAAGTTTGCTCACTTAAGGCATATTGGCGCCTAATGCTCAATAACTTTTGTTGGGCTTTAGGAAGTCTTCTAATTTCAGATTCTGCAATGGCTATTTTAGAATTTATAGTCTGCATTTCTCTTTTTATCCCATTGGTTGCAGAACTTATATTTTCCATAAGCACCGTTTTTAGACCTTCTATTTGCCTATTAAGATCATCAAAAATTAAAGCATCTTTTCTTACGGTAGATTCATACTTTGATTTTTGGACGGATAGCTGATTAATCTTTCCAATATTTGCTAAAATATTTCCGTCATCTATCCCTGCAATAGATGGAGCTGGAACATCGGTAAATGAATTACTGGTTTCTAAGTAGTTTTTTAAACTGGCATAGTAAGCCAGTTTCCTGTTCATATTATCTTTCTCTAACTCTAAGCTCGTTAATTTATTATTGATAGTGGCACTTTCACCGTCTATATTATAAATCTTGTTTTGTTCTCTATAATCGTTTAATGAATCTGCATTCAAAGTAAGTTGTGAACGCACCCTTTCTAATTGGGCATCAATAAAATTGATGGTATTGGTAACAAACTGGTTTTTTCTATTTAATTGGTCTTCGCTTAAAACTTGAACGGTCTCATTTAAATAGTCTACAATTTTACCTGTATTAACGTCTACCATACTCAAGTTTAGGATGGCAGAGTTTCGAGGATTATCTATCGATAGTCTATTTTTATAATTAGCAACAACCGCATCAAAATCACTAAATTGTATAAAATACTCATCTCCAGGATTAACACTTCTTTTTTCAGCTAATTCTATAGTCCCATTAAAATAGGGAAGAATCACCGGCTCTCCAAAAGCAAACTGCATTTTAAGTTCTTGAATAGGAACGTCCACATTAAGCCGTTCCTTGGTTGTGAAGTTTTGTGTTCTTACAACACTATTAGTAAAGTTAAAAGTTAACTCATATTTATTTTTATCTAAGAATACAATTTTTATAGGGATGTTTAAAACCTGATTCGTATTAGGGATTAACCTAAATCTAAAAGGTGCCTGTTTATAAATATCGTCTTTTCTAAAGCGTGCTTGTTTTAAATAAGACACATAAAACTCAAGATTATCAACTACTTTTTCATGAATGGAACGCGAACTTAAAGACGTCATCATGGTTTGCACTTTTCCTGACACACCTCCCCAATTAAAGGTCAAACTGGTTGTTGAAGTAAATAAAGGATTCGACTCTTCTTCAATTGAAATTTGAGTACTTAACCTGTAGGACTGTTGTTTTCGTATATTTTGTTGGTACACTATAAAAACACCTATACCAATAAAAAGTATGTAGAGTTTCCAATAACTTAGAGCTTTAAATAAAAAAGCTTTAAAATCAAATACCGATTGAAATTGCGATTCCGATACTTCAAATTCATCATTCATACTAAAAGCTTATAAATTTTTAACTAAAAAAAACGTGGAAACCAACACTGATAAAATAGACGCCACAGTTGTTAAATTTTGTATAGCCGTTTGGCCAGCTCCCAAAGCTTTACGTTTTAAAGGCTTTACTAAGATAATATCATTAGGTTGAATGTAATAATAGGGCGATTGCATTGCAGCAATATCTGTTAAATCTATATGATGTATTTTTTGCCCATCGGGATATTGACGAATGATTAAAACATCTTTTCTATCTCCTGTATCTTTAATATCACCTGCATTCGCTAAAGCTTCAATAATATTTACTCGGTCTTGAAAAAGCGTCTGTACCCCTGTTCCAACCTCTCCAATAGTTGTATATCGTAACCCAGCCAATTTAACGGTAACAAACAACTGTGCCGATTGTTTAAAATATTGGGCTAATAATTCACTTTTTACTTTGTTTTCTATTTCATTTATAGTAAAACCCAAAACATTAATCTCTCCTAAAATAGGAAATTTAATATTACCATGTAAATTTACAGTAAAGCCGTTAAAATATAAATTTCCAGAACTAGCACCTTCAACTGGGTTAAAAATAGCGGTCAATTCATTATCTAAAGCTTTTACGTTTATACTTAGAATATCGTTAACTTGAACGCGATATGGCTTATATAATTCTTTAACCAATAAAGAATCTTGTTTAGTAGTACCTTTATCTTGCAAATACACAACATCTTTATTGGTGATACAAGAAGAACATAAAACGCTGATTGATATACAAATAAGCAGGAATATTTGTTTGAGCATAGGGGTAATAGATTTATCACAAATATAACTTTTCATAATGAACAATAAAACTTATCACTGAGTTTTTGGTTTTTTATGCGTTCTTTGTAAAAAATATAGCCTTTTGAATTATTTAACTGTTGAAAATATATCGAAATCTTACGGAGAATTAACCCTTTTCGAAAACATTTCTTTTAGTATCCATAAAGACCAGAAAATAGCCTTCGTAGCTAAAAATGGTACTGGAAAAACATCCATTCTAAATATTATTTCTGGTGATGATGAAGCCGATTCGGGTAACATCACTTACAGAAATGATATAGTCGTTTCATTTTTATCTCAGGATCCCAAATTTGATTCAGCCCTAACGGTTGAAGAAACCATTTTTGCGAGCGACAACCCTATTTTAAAAGTCATTTCGAACTACGATAAAGCACTTTTAAACCCCGAAGATGCCGATGCCTACCAAAATGCCTTCGAGCAAATGGAACAGCACCAAGCTTGGGATTTTGAAACCCAATACAAGCAAATACTTTCTAAGTTAAAACTAGACGATATACACCAAAAAGTAGGATCGCTTTCAGGTGGACAAAAAAAACGTTTATCTTTAGCGAATGCTCTTATTAACAAGCCTGACTTATTAGTTTTAGATGAGCCTACCAACCATTTAGACCTAGAAATGATTGAATGGCTTGAAGCCTTTTTTGCTAAAGAAAACATCACTCTTTTTATGGTAACGCACGATCGTTACTTTTTAGAACGTGTGTGTAATGAAATTATTGAATTAGATGAAGGCCAACTTTATAACTACAAAGGTAACTACTCCTATTATCTAGAAAAACGCGAAGCTAGAATAGAACAAACAGAAGTAGAAACAGGCAAAGCCAAGCAACTTTTTAAAAAGGAGTTAGATTGGATGCGCCGCCAACCAAAAGCAAGAACCACCAAATCGAAATCTCGTATTGACGATTTTCACGATATAAAGCACCGCGCCAGCCAACGCAGAAACGACCACGAAGTTCAACTGGAACTAAACATGGAACGCTTAGGTAGTAAAGTGGTTGAATTTCATAAAGTATCTAAATCGTATGATGACAAAGTGATTCTTAATGATTTTGAATACTTATTTAAAAACGGCGAACGTACCGGTATTATTGGGAAAAACGGTACTGGAAAAACAACCTTTCTAAACATTTTAACGCAAATAGGACAGCCCGATTCGGGTAAGGTAGTTATCGGTGAAACAGTTAAATTTGGTTATTATACCCAAAATGGAATTACCGTAAAACCCGACCAGAAGGTTATTGATGTGATCCGTGAATTTGGAGATTACATTCCGCTTAAAAAAGGGAAACAAATTTCTGCACAACAATTGCTAGAACGCTTTTTATTCAGTAGAAAAAAACAGTACGATTTTGTTGAAAAATTAAGTGGTGGTGAACGTAAACGCTTGTATTTATGTACCGTTTTAATTCAAAACCCCAACTTCTTAATACTGGATGAGCCTACCAACGATTTGGATATTGTAACTCTAAACGTCCTTGAAAGTTTCTTATTAGACTTCCCAGGTTGTGTGATTGTGGTATCGCACGACCGTTATTTCATGGATAAAGTGGTAGATCACCTTTTTGTTTTTAGAGGAGAAGGCGTTGTTGAAGATTTCCCTGGTAATTATACCGATTTTAGAATTTATGAAGATAGCCAACCCGCTATTTCAAATGCTTCAGACGATAAAAAAGAAAAGAATTCTTGGAAAAAAACAGAAGACAACAAACTGTCTTACAACGAGGAGAAAGAACTTAAAAACATTGAAAGCAAGTTAAAATCGTTAGCTTTTGATAAAAAAGAATTAGAAGCTAAATTTAACAACCCAGAATTAGCACCCGATAAAATAAACAAACTTTCAAAAACTTTGCAAACGATTATTGACGACATAGAGACCAAAGAAATACGCTGGATGGAATTACAAGAAAAGTTACTTGGTAATTAAAAGCTGAAAAGCCACAAAGTTTCAAAGCCTCAGAGTACTTACTTTGTGGCATTGAAACTTTGTCTCTTTGACACTCAGAAACCATGACACACCAAATTAAATCATACCTAAAATTTTTACTAAAATCGAGTAATGAACATGGGGTACATTCTCCTTTTGTTTATAATTTAGTGACCAAATGTTTTTATGATCATTCTACCTATGAGGCTTATAAAAACATAGAAACTTACAAGGAAAACCTACTCCAAATTAAAACTAAAATTACAGTAACTGATCTAGGTGCTGGCTCTACAGTCATTAAAGAAAATCAGCGTAACATTTCTGAAATCACCAAAAATGCAGGCAGTACAAATAAAAGAGCCAAACTTTTATACCGACTTAGCTCCTATTTCAATTTCGAAACCATATTAGAATTAGGCACCTCTTTAGGTATCGCAACACATGCAATGCGTTTAGGCGCTCCAAACTCAAAAATCACAACTATTGAAGGATGCCCTGTAATTTCTGAGTATACCAGAACTAATTTTGAAAGGCTTCAATTAGAAAATATAAATTTAAAAACAGGTGACTTTAAAGATATACTACGCAAAGAAACATCAAACAAATACGATTTAGTTTTCTTTGATGGTAACCACCAAAAAGAGGCGACTTTGCATTATTTTGAAACACTGCTAAATACCGTCCACAACGATTCTGTATTTATTTTTGATGATATTTATTGGTCGGAAGGCATGACGCAAGCTTGGGAGACCATTAAGCAACATCCCCGAGTTACTGTAACCATCGACACCTTCTTTTGGGGGTTTGTGTTTTTCAGAAAAGAACAGGTTAAAGAGCATTTCACTATACGCATTTAGATTAATGAGTTGCTTCAGGTTTTTGACATCATTAAATTTAAGACTTCTACTTCAAACTTTTTCGCGGAATAATAGTCATGAATTAGTTAGAAAAACTTTCAACTTTTTAACTTAGAACTTTTAACTTCGTAATATGAAAATTTATACAAAAACTGGAGATAAAGGTACCACGGCATTATTTGGAGGTACACGTGTGCCAAAACACCATATACGCATTGAAAGTTACGGTACTGTTGACGAGTTAAACTCGTATTTGGGTTTAATTCGCGACCAAGAGATTGACTCTCACTATAAAGAGCTTTTAATTCATATTCAAGACCGATTATTTACGGTTGGTGCTATTTTGGCAACCGACCCTGAAAAAGCAGTGCTAAAAAACGGAAAAGAACGATTGAATATTCCGAAAATATCTAGCGAGAATATTGAACGCTTAGAACATGAAATGGATGCGATGAATGAAGCCTTGCCTCCTATGACGCATTTTGTGCTCCCTGGCGGCCACCAAACGGTGTCATTCTGTCATATTTCACGCTGTGTATGCCGAAGAGCAGAACGCTTAGCTACAGCACTTAACGATATTGAAACAGTGGACCCAAATACCTTAATGTACTTAAACCGCCTTTCTGACTATCTTTTTGTGTTGGCACGAAAGTTGACTTACGACTTACAAGCAAACGAGATTAAATGGATTCCTGAAAAACAGTGATTTTCATGTAAAAACGGTTATGCGTTAGGGATTGCAGTGAAAATCCTTTTTAAAATTGATATGTAATAATAATTGTGTGATCTAAATTATAGTAGATTACCACCGACTTTGTTCACAGAGTAAAGTTTTAAAAAGATTGTAACGAAAAGCCCGACCCGATAGGGAAACGCCCAAATTAAGACTCTTGATTTGAGCTATTTATAATTAAAAACAACACGTTCTTAGAAATAACAATTAAATAATTCATTTTTTCCTTGTGTGTTTAAACTAAAAATTTATTTTTGCACAAAATTAAAACGCACAAAAAATGTATTGGACTTTAGAATTAGCATCTTATTTAAGTGATGCGCCTTGGCCAGCTACCAAAGACGAGTTAATAGATTACGCTATTAGAACTGGAGCACCTTTGGAAGTTGTTGAAAATTTACAGTCTATTGAAGACGAAGGTGATGCCTACGACTCTATTGACGAAATTTGGTCTGATTATCCAACAGATGAAGATTACCTTTGGAATGAGGATGAATATTAATAAAGCATAAAGAAAAGTTAAAAAGTCTCGGTTTGAGGCTTTTTTTTTGTCTTAAATCTTTATAAAACATATTACAAAATGTATCTTTGATTGCTTTTAATAAGTAACAAAAACAAAATAATTCACCACTAGGAAAATCCTAGTTAACACATAACATATATACACATGAGTTTTTTAAATTCTGTACTTAAAGTATTTGTTGGCGACAAATCCAAACAAGATGTAAAGGCTATTACGCCTATTGTAACTAAAATCAAGGCTTTTGAAGCTGCTTTAGAAGGATTATCGAACGACGAACTTAGGGCAAAAACAGCACAGTTTAAAGCAATAATCGCTGAAGCAATACAACCTATAAACGACCAAATAGCCAAATTACTTGAAGAAGCAGAAGCTACTGAAGATATTGATAGACGTGAAGATATTTACTTAGACGTTGATAAGCTTAAAGATGACGCCTACAAAACGACTGAAGATGTTTTAAACGACATTTTACCAGAGGCCTTCGCCGTTGTAAAAGAAACTGCTAAACGTTTTACAAATAACACTAAAATTGCGGTTACAGCAAGTACTTACGATAGAGAACTATCTGCAGATAAGGACTATGTAACTTTAGATAACGATCAGGCCATTTGGTCTAACTCTTGGGATGCTGCTGGAAAAGCCATTACTTGGGATATGGTACACTATGATGTACAACTTATTGGTGGTATTGCCATGCACCAAGGTAAAATTGCAGAAATGCATACCGGTGAGGGTAAAACCTTAGTAGCAACCTTGCCTATGTACTTAAATGCACTTTCTGGAAAAGGTGTGCATTTAGTAACGGTAAATGACTACTTGGCAAAACGTGATAGCGCGTGGATGGCCCCTATTTTTCAGTTTCATGGTTTGACTATTGATTGTGTAGATTACCATCAACCAAATTCTGATGCCCGTAAAAAAGCCTATAACGCCGATATCACATACGGAACCAATAATGAGTTTGGTTTCGATTATTTACGTGATAACATGTCGCACTCACCAAACGATTTGGTTCAACGTCCGCACCACTACGCTATTGTAGATGAGGTCGATTCTGTATTAGTTGATGATGCGCGTACACCGTTAATTATATCTGGACCCATCCCTTTAGGAGAGCGTCATGAATTTAACGAGTTAAAACCTAAAGTAGATGATATTGTTGCCGTACAACGTAAATATTTAACAGGGGTTTTAGCTGAAGCCAAAAAATTAATCACTGCAGGAGATACTAAAGAAGGTGGTTTTCAATTACTACGTGCTTACCGTGGTATTCCTAAAAACAAAGCGCTTATTAAGTTTTTAAGTGAAGAAGGTGTTAAACAACTACTTCAAAAAACTGAGAACTTTTATATGCAAGACAACAACCGCGAAATGCCAAAGGTTGATGCCGAGTTATACTATGTTATTGAGGAAAAAAACAACCAAATAGAACTTACTGATAAAGGAGTTGAATATATTTCTGGTAAAGACAATCCTAACTTTTTCATTATGCCTGAAATAGGTATTGAAATTGCTAAAATTGAAAATCAGAACTTACCTTTAGCTGAAGAAGCTAAGTTAAAAGAAGTCTTATACAAAGATTTCGGTGTGAAATCGGAACGTATTCATACACTTAATCAATTACTTAAGGCCTACGCATTATTTGAAAAAGACATTCAATATGTGGTCATGGACAATAAAGTAATGATTGTAGATGAACAAACAGGCCGTATTATGGATGGGCGTCGTTATTCTGACGGATTACACCAAGCCATTGAAGCGAAAGAAAATGTAAAAATTGAAGATGCTACACAAACTTTTGCAACTGTAACACTTCAAAATTACTTTAGAATGTACCGTAAACTGTCTGGTATGACGGGTACAGCGGTAACAGAAGCTGGTGAATTTTGGGAAATCTACAAATTAGATGTTGTTGAAATACCAACAAACAGGCCTATTGCTAGAGATGATAAAGAGGATTTAGTTTATAAAACGAAGCGTGAAAAATACAATGCGGTTATTGATGATGTAACACAACTTTCGCAAGCTGGTAGACCGGTACTTATTGGTACTACTTCGGTAGAAATTAGTGAACTTCTTGGTAAAATGCTTAGTATTCGTAAAATACCACATAATGTATTAAATGCGAAACAACATAAAAAAGAAGCCGAAATTGTAGATCAAGCAGGTAAATCTGGACAAGTAACCATTGCAACGAATATGGCAGGTCGTGGTACCGATATTAAGTTAAGTGATGAAGTTAAAAAAGCAGGTGGTTTAGCCATTGTAGGTACAGAGCGTCATGATTCGCGTCGTGTAGACCGCCAGTTACGTGGTCGTGCAGGTCGTCAAGGAGATGTTGGTAGTTCTCAATTCTACGTATCGTTAGAAGATAATTTAATGCGTTTGTTTGGTAGTGAACGTATCGCGAAGATGATGGACAGGATGGGATTAAAAGAAGGCGAAGTAATTCAGCATTCTATGATTTCAAAATCTATTGAACGTGCGCAGAAAAAAGTAGAAGAAAACAACTTTGGTGTTCGTAAGCGTTTATTAGAATATGATGATGTTATGAACGCCCAACGTGAGGTGGTTTACAAACGTCGTCACCACGCCTTATTTGGTGAGCGTCTTCGTGTTGATTTAGCGAATATGATTTTCGATACTACCGAAGGTATTGTTGAAACCAATAAAACGGCAAGCGACTTTAAAAATTTCGAATTTGAATTGATTCGTTATTTCTCTATGAGTTCACCAATTACAGAAGCCGAATTTGGTAAACTTTCTGCTCAAGAAATTACTGGTAAAATTTACCGTGCAGCCTTCGATCATTATAAAGAAAAAATGACACGTAATGCAGATCTAGCATTTCCTGTTATTAAAAATGTATACGAAACGCAACGTGATAAATTCAAACGTATTGTAGTTCCTTTTACCGATGGTATTAAAACCTTAAATGTTGTAACCGATCTTGAAAAAGCTTACGAAACAGCAGGTAAACAATTAATTACCGATTTTGAAAAGAACATTACCCTTGCTATTATTGATGATGCATGGAAAACCCATTTACGTAAAATGGATGAGTTAAAACAATCGGTACAATTAGCCGTACATGAGCAAAAAGACCCATTACTTATTTATAAGTTTGAAGCGTTTGAATTGTTTAAAAGAATGATTGATGAAGTGAATAAAGATGTGATTTCATTCTTGTTTAAAGGTGAATTACCTCAAGAAACTCAAAATACCATTCAAGAAGCTAAAGAGCGTAAGCAGGAAAAACTAAATGTGCAAAAAGACGAAATCCCTAATTTAGATGAACGTTCGGCACAAAACAGATCTGCAGGTAATACGCAAAGTCAACAACAAGTTATAGAAACGATTGTACGTGATAAACCAAAAATTGGACGTAACGATCAAGTTACTATCAAACAAGTTATTACTGGCGAAAACAAAACCCTTAAATACAAACAAGCCGAACCTTTATTAGCAAAAGGCGACTGGGTTTTAGTTGAAGAATAAACCAATTCCTGTGAAAACAGAAATCTCATAATTTTAAAAATCCTGATAGAAAACTATCAGGATTTTTTTTTATAACACAAGAGCTATACATCCCAGCTTAGTTCAATTAAAAATTCCTAGTAAATTTTATTAAGAATGAATTAGTATTATTTTTATTAAACTAAATACAGTAATTTAAATTAGAAATGAATTAATTTCGCTCCTGTGGAAATTTAAAAGTCACTTTTTATAAAACAAATTTATCATAAATGGATTTAATAGAGATTAATGAAGATAACACTACTCGACACCCCTGGGAAACCTCAAGAAAAATAATTATAAATAAATTTATTTCTAGAATAAAGAAAAGTGACATTGAAATTCTAGATGTAGGTAGTGGGGACGCATATTTAGCCAATAGTTTTACTTCTAATTTCAAAAACACTTACTCCAACTGTGTTGATATTGGCTATACAGATGCCCAAATAAATAAAATAAAAAACAACTTTAACAACAAAAACCTAAAGCTACATACAACACTTAGTGCTGTTAAAACAAACAAAATAGATATAGTTACATTGTTAGATGTTATTGAACATGTCCCATCGGATATCGACTTCTTAAACGATATAATTAAACAGCCTTTTATTAGTAAAGACACCTACTTTATTATTACTGTCCCTGCTTACCAAAGCCTTTTTAGTCAACACGATATTGCTCTAAAACATTACCGACGGTATAATTTAAAAAAATTAAAACAAGTAATAACAAAAGTCAATCTTAACTACATTGAGGGCGGTTATTTTTTCACGACTTTATTAATTACTCGTTGTTTTCAACTGATTATAGAGAAAACAGCTTCTAAAAAAAATAAAAACCTTGATAATTTAGGAAACTGGAAAGGCAATCGCGTACTCACAAAAATAACTAAAAACACTTTGTTATTAGATTTTCATGTATCTAGACTCTTAAAAAAAACAGGACTTAATTTACCTGGATTATCGTGTTATATAATCTGCTCCTCTAAAGAATAACACCTCTATGAAACTAATCATCATCATACCGTGTTACAACGAAGAGCTCCGATTAAATATTGATAGCTTTATCAAATTTGGTAGCGATCATCAGCATATAAATTTTTTATTCGTTAATGATGGCAGTACCGATAATACAACATTTGTTATTCAACAAATTTGTGATAAATTAAAAAACTCTAGCCTAATTGTTCTAGACAAGAATAAAGGAAAAGCAGAAGCTATTAGAACAGCTGTTCTTTCTTTTAAAAACCAGGTGTCAGAATATGATTTTATTGGATATATGGACGCCGATTTATCCGTGAAGCTTGAAGAATTAAGCAATTTCATTAAAATAATTAATGAAAGAAGCGAGATTAAATTCATTATGGGTTCTCGAGTCAATCTTTTAGGCTCGGATATTAAACGAACTTTAAAAAGGCACTATACAGGAAGGTTATTTGCCACCGTATTTAGCATACTATTTAAAAAAAACATATATGATACGCAATGTGGGCTCAAACTGATTGAATCCTCATTAATAACTCAACTTTTTAAAGATAAATTTATTAGCAAATGGTTATTTGATATTGAATTGATAATAAGATGGGACATTATTTTCCCAGAATATAAAAACATGATTATTGAACATCCTCTAAAATCATGGCATGACATTTCTGGGTCAAAGCTAAAATTAACAAATTTTATTTACGCTCCGTTTCAGCTGTTTCTTATATGGAAAAAGTACCGTAATTTTATTAAATAACATTTAAATAATGCACTATCACGCGATTCAACTCATCCTATCCAAAGTTTCAAAATTATTTAAAAGTGATAATTTTATATTTAGTATTGGATTCTTAACCTTTCTACCATTAGTAACCATTTCTATATACAATAACCCTAGCGCCGACGATTTTTGTTTTAACATAAAAAGTAACGATCTAGGTTTTTGGAACGCACAAATATCATGGTACCAAACATGGACTGGAAGATACACCTCATCTGCGCTGTTAAGCATAGAACAGTTAGTTTCTGAGCCATTTTATGCATATAAGTTCGTCCCAATAGTTTTAATATTAGGCCTGTTTTTTTCACTATACACATTACTTTCATTACTATTTATTAATCTAAAAAAAAGAGATATTTTAGTTTTAATTACACTCATTCTAATTCTTTATTTTTTTCAAATGCCCTCTATCTCGCAAGGTGTATACTGGCTAGCTGGTTCAATTACGTATCAGGTCCCTAATATTTTGTCTATATTTTTAATGTGTTTTTTAATTAAATTACTACAAGTAAAAAACTTAATTTATTTACTATTATCTATTCTGTGTTCATTTCTTATCATTGGCTCAAATGAAGTATCAATGCTTTTGATTGACTATTTTATTTTTACAGTATTTATTTATAATTCCATACACCACAAAAAAATAAATTATTCATTATTACTTTTAGTTCTGTGTATAACAGCATTTTCAATTTTAGTTGTAAAATCTCCAGGAAATACGCTGAGAGCTTCCTATTTCCCTAATAAAAACCAACTGATTTATTCATTGTTCAAATCCTTAGTAGGACTTAAAAGTTATATAGGAATATGGCTTCCTCTAATTATTTTATTTATTTTAATTTATTTCAATGATTTCAGAAGAAAAGCTAACATAATCACTTCCCAATTTTTCAATATTAATCCCTTTATTGCCGTACTTTTTGTGGCAATTATCCCATTTCTAGGATTCTTTACTGGTTATTGGAGTGTTGGCAGAATACCTCCTGAAAGAACCATTAATGTTATTTATTTTATGTTTTTAATTGGTCTTATTTATATATCCTTTGGATTCTTTTACTATTTAAAACAAAAAAAATCAGACTTTATAATCTATACAAAATCAGTTAAATTTTTAATTTACACATTAATTTTTATCCTTTTGGGTCAGAACAACAATATTAGAGTTGCCTATTCAGATCTTATAAGCGGAGCCGCTGATCGTTATAATTTAGAACTAAATGATAGATATAGTAACTTAAAACACAAAGAAGCAACCCTAACATTACCGCCTTTAAAAAACAAACCAAAAACAATATTTTTCGAGGATATTTCAGAAGACCCTAACAACTGGTCTAACCAATGTATTTCAAGGTATTGGGGATTAAACTCGGTTATTAAGGATAAGGATTATTAATAAATTGAATACTAGCTTCAACTTAATCACAAAAACAATCCAAAACCACTTAGTACAAACTAGCTCTCTAATAAGTTTCTACTAAATAGTAAAATCTATTATTTGTTTTTACTTTTGCGTCTGTATTTATTTTGGTTAGAATCAATTTATCTAAATTGTAAAAGAGCTTTAATTCAAAATGACAAATTTCACTTTTTAACTTTCAAAATTTAAAATAACCAGTGTTTAGTAAAGAAGAATCGCGCATATTACGACAAGAATTTTGGACTAGTTTTGGGAAATCGTTTCCACGGAAATGGATTTTATACGATACAAAATTGAAAGGTTTCAGTTTTAAATTCCATTTTGATACAAAAACAGCCTTAGTTACCATTGATTTGGAAGACGACTTGGAATCCCGTATTAAATACTGGGAGAAACTAGTCGCTTTAAAATCGATTCTTTTAGATGAGTATTTACCCGAAGCCATTTTTGAAGAAGCTTATTTTCTTGAAAACGAAAAAGAAATTTCTAGAATTCATGTGTCTTTAGATAAAAAAGTATCCATTCATAACAAAAACACCTGGCGCGATGTGATGGAGTTTTTCAATGAAAACATGAGTTTATTTGAAGCCTTTTTTGAAGAATATAAAGATGTTATTGAGAGCGAACCACATGCATAACCATTGTTAATTCGTAATTAAATTGCTTTAACCATTTCAAAATCGTCCATAACAAAACCATTACCAATATCGGCTACCAACGAGCCTACATTAACAAAACCAATTTTCTCATAGGCTTTAATAGCGTTGGTATTATTAATATTTACTGTAAGCCGAATGGCTTTTAGCCCCTGTTTTTTTGCTTTTTCTTCTATAAATAGTAATCCTGCTTTGGCTATTTTTTTTCCTCTATAAGTACTTAACACGTATATTTTACTAAGAAAAAGAGCTTCTTCTTCTGTCTTAATAGCAATGTAACATGCTGGAGTATCTTCAAAAGTGATTAAAAAATAATCAAAACCATTTTGTACTTGTTCCGCTATCGTCTTTGCAGATTGAAATTTATCGAGCATATAATCTACCTGCGCTTTCCCAATAATAGGAATATAATGTTCTCTCCAAATGGTATTCGCAAGAGTTTCTATTTCTTGAAAGTGTGCTGGTGTAATTGCTGGTAGTATCTTTATCATAAACTATTCAATTCAATAAAATCAATTAAATCACATAAAAGAAGATCATAAAAAAGTGAAAAACGGCACCCGCAAGTACAAACAAATGCCAAATAACGTGGTTATATGGTATCTTTTTAATGGCATAAAATATAATACCAACAGTATATGCTAAACCGCCAGCAAACAACAATAATAAGCCATTGCTATCCATTAATTTAGATAAGTTTGCAAAGTCGAATACAATAAGCCACCCCATAACTAAATACAACAAGGTCGAAAACAGTTCAAACTTACCCGTAAAAAACAGTTTTAAAATAACGCCAAAAACAGCGATGCCCCAAACCACATAAAACAAGGTCCAACCTAGGCTATTAGGCAGGGTTATAAGTAAAACAGGCGTATAAGTACCAGCTATAAGTACATAAATACTAATGTGATCTATAATCCGGAAGTAGTGTTTTTTAACTTCATCTTTTACGGAATGGTATAAAGTAGAGGCTGTAAACAATATTATAATAGAAAGACCATAAACAATAACACTAAACAGACTCCAATCGGTTTTATCGCTATTAAAAACAATAAGTGAAGCCAAACCTAAAACACCAAAAATAGCGCCAATGGCATGAGAAATGGCGTTTAATCGTTCCTGTAATGGTGTTTGCTTAGAATCTGGCACCTTATTCTTTTTTCTGTTTATCCATCCAAATATTGGTTAAATCATAAAAATCGTATTCTTCAGCCGCTTTTTGTCGTACCAATAATCCGTTATTAAAACTACGCTGTAAAATATCTTCAATAAGGTAATCTTCATATACACTTTTAGGATCGAAAGGTTTCTTTAAAGAAATATCAAACATACTAGCCGTGGTATTGTACCAAAAAGCACGCCACCCACTGCGGAGTTCTTTCACCAAACCAAAGGTAGTTTTACCCGTTTGCCTATGTATCAATTTAACCAAAATTTGACCTTCGGTACGTGTTAGTTTTTTTAATTCATCTGAAAACTCACCTTCTATATAACTCTGAATCAACTTCGTATATCGACGTTTATCCTTTTCTTTTTTCATAGACTCTAAACGTGAGCTTAAAGAATCTAAGCGTTCTGAAGCTAACTTGGCATACGGATATACTTTCAGCGTTTTTCGACGTAAAATTAAATACCTAATACGGGCTTCTTTACTCGGGAATTTCAAATCGCCCAGTATATAAATAGGATTTAAATTTACAATGGTTTGAGGCACCGAGTCGCCCTCAATAAACATATATTCGTATTCCGAAAGATCTTCCTCTTCATCCTTAACTTGAGCAAAGAAAAAAATAGGACACACTAAAAATAGATATATAACAAAATTCTTCATAAAACTTCTGGAGCAATAATCATTCAAAATTAACAAATTACAATGTTTAAAACATTTTTTTTGTATTTATATTATTAATTTAGTGCAAAACTTTAACACAATACGATGAAGAGCATTTTAAACAAAAAGTCTATGGACTTTTTAGAAACATATTTAAACAATGCAGCGCCCACCGGTTACGAATGGACTGGGCAAAAACTGTGGATGGATTATTTAAAACCTTATGTAGATGAGTTTATTACAGACACCTATGGTACTGCTGTTGGCGTAATAAACCCAGATGCTAAATATAAAGTTGTTATTGAAGGACATGCTGATGAAATTTCATGGTACGTAAATTACATTTCAGACAACGGATTAATTTACGTGATTAGAAATGGAGGTAGCGACCACCAAATAGCACCAAGTAAGGTGGTAAATATTCATACTAAAAATGGCATTGTAAAAGGCGTTTTTGGTTGGCCTGCGATACATACAAGAGACAAATCGAATGAAGAAGCTCCAAAACCAGATAATATTTTTATTGATTGTGGTTGCAAAACTAAAGCCGATGTTGAAAAATTAGGTGTACACGTAGGTTGTGTAATCACCTATCCAGATGAGTTTCATGTTTTAAATGGGGACAAATTTGTGTGTCGTGCATTAGATAACCGTATGGGCGGTTTTATGATTGCTGAAGTAGCGCGTTTATTAAAAGAAAATAAAAAAACATTACCATTTGGCTTATACATTGTAAACGCTGTACAGGAAGAAATTGGTTTACGTGGTGCTGAAATGATAGCGCAAACCATCAAACCAAATGTAGCGATTGTAACAGACGTAACACACGATACGACCACGCCAATGATTGAGAAGAAATCACAGGGCGATTTAGAAATGGGTAAAGGCCCCGTTATAGCTTATGCTCCAGCGGTACAACAAAAGCTTCGTGATTTAATTACAGATACTGCCGAAGCTAAAAAAATACCATTTCAGCGTAACGCCTTATCGCGTGCTACAGGAACCGATACCGATGCCTTTGCATACAGTAACGGCGGTGTAGCATCTGCTCTAATTTCATTACCATTACGCTACATGCACACCACTGTAGAAATGGTTCATAGAGATGATGTTGAAAACGTAATTAAGCTTATTTATGAAACCTTGCTTAATATAGAAGAAGGCGAAACCTTTAGTTATTTTAAATAAAATTTAATTTGAATCGTCATTGCGAGCTTTTTCAATAGAAAAAAAGCGAAGCAATCTTTTTAATTGAAACTGACTTAAAAAATCAGCGGTATTATTAACAGATTGCTTCGTTTCACGCAATGACGATTTTTAATTTCTTATGGACGAATATATAGACATAGTAGATAAACACGGAAACCCAACGGGAAAGTCTGAATTAAAATCCATAATTCACCAAAAAGGTTATTTCCACCATACGGCGCATGTTTGGTTTTATAATAAACAAGGCGAGATATTACTATCACAACGTTCGGCAAAAAAAATTATTTGTCCGCTTATGTGGGACGTCTCAGTTGCTGGCCATATAGATGCAGGAGAAACTCCAAAACAAGGGGCTATTAGAGAAGCACAAGAAGAAATTGGCTTCACTGTTTTAGAAAGTTCTTTACAACCTATTGGTGTTTTTGAATGTTTTCAATCTTATGATAATGGTATTATAGATAATGAATTTCATAACACTTTTATTGCTGAAATAACAGAGCCACTTTCCGTGTTAAAACGACAAGAGGAAGAGGTCGAAGCCTTGAAATTTGTTACACTCGATACCTTTAAAAACCTTATAGAACATATTGGAGAAGATAATCACTTTGTTCCTTCAAATAAAACTTATTATGAATTGGCATGGCGAAGTATTATGGAAAAGCTTGCTTAAATTAATTTCATGAAACTACTCCTTTTTGCTATTGCTCCCATTTTAATAGTTATTCTTTACATATATTTAAAAGACACCTACAAGATTCTGCATAGCTGAACGCCATTAATTAATTTATTATTCAAACCAAGCCATTAAATTAAAAATATTATTTGTCTTTATAACATTATTAACATCTTTTCGGAATGAGGTTAAGGCTATATTTTGACTAACATCTACGGCCGATAAGTTGTTTTTTCTACAATCTAGATATTGTAATGATGTAAAAGCTTGAATCCCCTCTAAACTCCTTATCTTTTTATTATATAAACTTAAAAAGACAACAGGTTTAACATCGCTGCTCAAAACGAATCCATTTACTTTTTTATCACTATCAATACCCTTTTCGATTAGGGCCCGTTCAAAATTCTTGTCGGGAATACGAACTGATTGAGCATGAGAAAAAGTAAAAATAAAAAAGAACGTTAATCGAAATAGAAATTTCATAACGGCGGTTGGTTGGTTATACTTGTAAGTTACGAATAAAGAACTAAAAAATGCTTATTTACAAAACAAAACACTGATTATCAGATACTAACAAGATGTTACATTAAAAAAAAAGCGAACCATTTAGGTTCGCTTTTTTTTTAATGTATGAGATTCTTGCTTTCGCAGGAATTTGTTATATATGCAACGCTCTATCTCCAGTAGCTGCTAAAGCAGCTTCTTTAATAGCTTCAGTAAATGTTGGGTGTGCATGAGACATACGAGATACATCTTCAGCAGATGCTCTAAATTCCATAGCTACAACTGCTTCCGCAATCATATCCGCAGCACGTGCACCAACCATGTGTACTCCTAAAATTTCATCTGTCTTTTTATCAGCTAAAATTTTAACAAAACCATCTAAATCCATACTTGCTCTACTTCTACCTAAAGCACGCATTGGAAAAGATCCTGTTTTATATTCTACACCTGCCTCTTTTAACTGCTCCTCTGTTTTACCAACTGTAGCAACTTCTGGCCATGTGTAAACAACACCTGGAATTAAATTATAATCGATGTGTGGTTTTTGTCCAGCCAAGGTTTCAGCAACAAACACACCTTCTTCTTCTGCTTTGTGCGCTAACATGGCACCTTTCACTACATCGCCAATCGCATAAATGTTAGAAGCACTTGTTTGTAAATGATCGTTTACTTCAATTTGACCTCTATCAGTTAATTTTACACCAGCAGCTTCAGCATTCAATCCGTCAGTATATGGACGACGCCCTACAGATACTAAGCAATAATCGCCTTTAAATTCAACTTCTTCTCCTTTTTTATTATCTGCTTTCACGATCACTTCATCACCTACGCGCTCAACAGATTTTACTTTATGAGATATGTTGATATTAAATTTTTGTTTCTTCAGTACTTTATTAAGTTCTTTTGAAAGTCCGCCATCCATAGTTGGGATGATACGATCCATAAACTCAACCACAGAAACATCCGATCCTAGACGTTTGTAAACTTGACCTAATTCTAAACCAATAACGCCACCACCAATAACAATTAAATGTTTTGGTATTTCTTTAAGTTTTAAAGCTTCGGTAGATGTAATGACGCGTTCTTTGTCAATATTTATAAACGGTAAGCTAGAAGGCTTACTTCCTGTAGCAATAATGGTGTTTTTTGCCTCAATTACAATAGTTTCATCACCTGCAATAGTAATATGAGTCGCATCTTTAAAGCTTCCTAAACCTTGATACAAATCAATATTATTCTTCTTCATTAAAAAATCGATACCACCAGTAGTTTGGTCTACGACCGATTGTTTACGGGCAATCATTTTTTCAAGGTTCACTTTAATATCTCCAGGAATTTCGATACCATGCTCTTCAAAGTGCTTAATAGCATCTTCGTAGTGATGTGAAGAATCTAAAAGTGCCTTACTTGGAATACAACCTACATTTAAGCAGGTACCACCAAGGGTGTTGTACTTTTCTATAATGGCAGTTTTCATGCCCAATTGTGCGCAACGAATCGCTGCTACATAGCCTCCAGGACCCGAGCCTATAACGGCTACATCGTATGAATTCATATTATATTATTGAAGTATGTTTGTAAAAATTTGAAAACAAAAATACAAATGTTTTATGGTAAGACAATAAAAAAGAATTCTTAAATATGAGTAATTTTTATTTCTATTACATTGAAAATAAAACCCATTATAGATAAGAATCTTTTAAGTTAATGTGTTTTATTCCACTAATTTTTCATTGGTATTAATGGTGTTTAGTATCCAATCTAACTCGGGGTCTATATGCTGTTTCCTGTCTTCAAGGGTAGGAACAATAGCAACATCGGGCATTATACCATAGCCATCTGGAGCTTGCTTAAAAGGTGTTTCAATTTGCATTAAACCCATTCTAATTTTAAGTTTGGAACTTGGCATTTCATAAATTTTATAAATACCTGCTACACAACCATTGTAGGCACCACCTGTTTCTTCCCCTATAAAAACCGCCCTTTTATTGGCTTTTAAATGGGTTGAAATTAGAGACGATGCCGAAAAAGAATTCCCGTTAGTTATAACATACAACTGCCTTTTATAATGTAATGCTTTAGGTTCCTTTTCTTTTGAGAACCTGAAATTATAATAAATTTTACCATCCTTTTTTTTCGTTTTAATGAGATTTTGAGCGATAATTAAAGGAGAAAGCACCACAGTTGACGCTTTTATTATAAACGGCGTTGTGTTACTCATTAAAAATTTAAAATAAGGCAAGCGACTGTTTACCTCACTCGCATCCACTAGTTTATAATTTTTATCAGTTAAGAAGGAATAGAGATAATCAATCTCTGCTATGCGCCCTCCACCATTATCTCGCAAATCTAAAATGAGATGCTCCGTTTTTAACGAATCTAATGTTGCGAAACTTTCTTTATAAAACTTCTTGTAATTACCATTTGTAAAGCTTCGAATGTTCATATACGCAACGGTACTATCCTTTCCTATAAAATCGAAATTTCGTGTATATTCTTTTTTTGACGCTATAAAACCACGTTTTCGATGTTCTTTACGCTTCTTTTTGGCCGCCAAACGGTTTTGATCCTTTTCCGCTTTGGTTAATATTTCAGGAATTACGGGAGCAATAGAATCGCTCTTTGTTTTTTTTTCATCCTTTAAAATACGACGGAATGTTTTTGCAAACAGTGAATCTTGTTGCTTAAATTCAATATTTAAGCTATCTAAATAGCCTTTATCTTTATAATAGAAAGACACAAAACTTCTACCTACTACTCTATTATGCAAGGTTTTATTATAACCATCGGAAGCAAAACGGGTTTTAAACAGGTCTACCAAGTTGGTTGTTGGCTCTCCATCAATTTTAAGAACTTCACTTCCTATTATAGTTGAATCTTTACCTTTGGTTCCAACTACCCACAATTTGTTATCTAAATACTCAAAATCCAAGTCATAAAACTCGAATTTTAGTTTCTTCAACTCTTTTCGCTCTTTTTTTGTGTAGCGCTTACTTACCGATCCTACAGAAATATGCCCTTGTTTTATATGTGCAACTACGGGAGCTAATTTTTTATAAAACTCGCGAGACGTAATGGGTGTTGTTACGCTTGTTTTTAAACTATCAAACTTAAAATCTAAAACCTGTTTTGTGGTGTATTGATATAATTTAGGATGGTGTTTTTGTAATTGGTTATAAACTTTGTCTATATCCGTTCTTAAATCTTCAACCGTATGTAGTTTCGTAATTTGTTCGTTATGCTTTTTGATGCTTCCACAGGAAATCACCAACATTATAACAATAAGAAACAGTAATTGTTTTTTCATAAACCAACTTTCAGAATTTAAGCGAGACTAAATTACTTGTATTTTACCCAATACAAAAAGGATTTAAATTTATTTAACGTTTCAATAAAAAGGTATGTGGGTCTAAAAATAAATTTATGTAGTTTTGTGGTCGATGCAAAAAAATATAAACATACAAAACAAAAAAGCGCGCTTTCTATTTGAAATATTAGACAAGTACACCGCTGGTATTGTACTATCTGGTACCGAAATAAAATCGATACGAAGCAGTAAAGCTTCTATTGCAGAGAGTTTTTGTGAGTTTAATGAAAAAGGAGAACTTTTTGTAATTAACGCCACGATTGAAGAATACGCTTTTGGTAATTATTACAATCACCGCCCTAAAGCGGAACGAAAATTGCTGCTAAATAAGCGGGAACTTAAAAAATTACAAAAAGAAGTTCAAAGTTCGGGACTTACTATTATTCCCCTACGTTTATTTATTAATGAAAAGGGGTATGCTAAATTGGATATTGCTCTTGCAAAAGGTAAGAAGCTTTTTGATAAACGTGAAACAATAAAAGACCGTGATAATAAACGCGATTTAGACCGTGTTAAGAAAAACTTTAAATAAATTACAAACATACGTTTAGGTAAATAATCTGTTTAAAAATGATAAAAAAACTGTTGCTCTTCGCTTTAATTTCTTTTGTATCCATAACCATGTACGCTCAAAAAAAGGGTAATGACAAAGGGAAAGAAAAAGAAGCTCCTAAAGATTATTCCGAACATGTTTTAACCATCGATAGTATCATCAACTCATTATATGCCGTCATTTCTGGTGAAAAAGGCAAAAAAAGAGATTGGACCCTTTTTAAATTTTTATTTCATGCCGACGGAAAGTTAATTACCTCGGGTAAGAATAATGAAAGTAAGTTTCAAATACGTTATATGAAACCTGACGATTATGTTAAAAGTTCTGGGAAATGGCTAGTTGAAAATGGTTTTATTGAAAAAGAAATTCACCGAACTGTTGATGCTTTTGGTAATATGGCGCATGTATTTAGCACCTTTGAGTCGTTTCACAGTAAAAAAGACGACGAACCTTTTATGCGTGGTATTAACAGCATACAACTACTTAACGATGGCACCCGTTGGTGGATTGTAAATGTTTTTTGGGATAATGAAAGCCGTAGAAACCCGATACCTAGAAATTATTTACCTAAATAGACTGTAGTCTACCGTAGACAAAATTAATTTTTATCTTCCAATAAGGGCACGAAACGGAATTCGCCAAACTCATGTTGTTCAAATTCTTTGGTATCTTTTCTAATAAAAAGAGTCATAATTTGTACATCGTCGCCCACAGGAATCACTAACCTACCTCCTATTTTCAACTGACTTAATAAAGGCTTCGGCACAAATGGTGCACCAGCAGTTACAATAATACTATCAAACGGAGCTTCCTCTTTTAAGCCTTTATAACCATCACCAAAAATAAACTTCTTTGCACGATAACCCAGTTTTGGTAAAAAATTACTCGTTTTTTTGAACAATTCTTGTTGGCGTTCAATACTATATACTTTGGCACCCAACTCGCATAAAACGGCGGTTTGATACCCACTACCTGTACCAATTTCTAGAATTTTATCTTCTTTTCTAACTTGTAATAATTCCGATTGAAAGGCTACAGTATAAGGTTGCGAAATAGTTTGATCTGCAGCAATAGGAAACGCTTTATCTTGGTATGCATGGTCTAAAAAACTAGAATCCATAAACAAATGTCTAGGTACTTTTCCAATCGCTGCCAAAACAGCTTCGTTTTTTATTCCTTTGTTTTTTAATATGTTAACTAACTGCAGGCGCAAGCCTTTATGCTTAAAAGTGTCTTTCAATGGTGGTTTGGTTTATAGCGTAAAATTAGTTAAACATTTTTAGGTTATATAGTTTAAATTAGAATTAATTTCAGCTTGTTTTTAATGTGCTGATTACAAATTGAATTGACTTGAAATTTTAAACTTTCACCAATTTTTTGACCCTAGATGAAGCAAGCCTTCTCGTAAATAGTTCTGAACAAGAAGCGGGAACACGGTAATAATCTTTCAATAAAAATTCGTACGGAATAATATAGATTCATGTTCTAAAAATCTTATTTTTGTTGAAAACGTAAAATATGACGCTAAAAGCTGGAGTACTTGGTGCTGGCCACCTTGGAAAAATTCATTTAAGACTTCTTAAACAATCTGATAAATTTGATCTTGTTGGTTTTTATGATGCCGATGAAACCAATGGTAAAAAAGTAGAAGCTGAATTTGGGTATAAATTTTTCAATTCTGTAGATGCTCTTATTGATGCTGTAGATGTGGTAGATATTGTTACACCTACATTATCGCATTACGATTGTGCTAAAAAAGCGATTGCAAAAGGCAAACATATTTTTATTGAAAAGCCTATTACAAATACGGTTGAAGAAGCGGAGCATATTAGAGAACTTTTAGCAGAAAACAACCTTAGAGGACAAGTAGGCCATGTAGAACGTTTTAACCCAGCCTATTTAGCGGTAAAAGACGATATTAATTCGCCTATGTTTATTGAAACACATCGTTTGGCAGAATTTAACCCACGTGGAACCGATGTACCTGTGGTGCTGGATTTAATGATTCATGATATTGATATTATTTTAAGTGTTGTAAAATCGAAAGTAAAAAGCATTAGTGCTAGTGGTGTAGCCGTAATTAGTAGCTCGCCCGATATTGCAAATGCACGTATTGAATTCGAAAACGGTTGTGTAGCGAACTTAACAGCCAGCAGAATTTCACTTAAAAAAATGCGTAAAGCACGTTTTTTTCAAAAGGATGCCTACATTTCGGTTGACTTTCTAGATAAGAAATGTGAAGTGGTAAAAATGAAAGACGCTCCTGAAAGTCCGGGAGATTTTGACATGGTCCTTCAAAATGCTGAAGGCGAGAAAAAACAAATTTATTTTGATAACCCACATGTAGAGAACAACAACTCCATACTAGATGAGTTGGAAGCTTTTGCACATGCTATTAATACAAATTCATCACCCGTGGTAACGCTACATGATGGTACCGAAGCCTTACGTGTTGCGACTCAAATTATTAATTGTTTTTAGGAAATAACTCGAATATTTATCTGTTTTTAGGTTATGTATTTAAAGGAAATTAGTCTTTCCATTATTTTTATTTTTACATTAAACGGCTTATTCGGACAATCTAAAACCGGAGACCAAATTGATCTAGAATTAAAAAACTGTTTGGAATCGGAGAAGAATTATACAACAAGTGCCATGACGCAGTGTGTAATAGATGCGACCAAAAACTGGGACGAAAGATTGAATGAAACCTATCAAACGCTATTAAAAAAGCTGTCTTCTGAACAAAAGAAAATACTGGTAAACGCTCAAAAATCATGGATTGCTTTTAGAGATAATGAATTAGCATTTTCTAATAAGCTTTACCACGATATGCAAGGCACTATGTGGATTCCAATACATGCAGAAACAAGATTAAATTTAACAAGACAACGTACATTAGAAATCGAATCCTATTTAGACAATATAGCTATTGAAAATTAGCACTTAATCTTCGATTTATATAAATAACTCATGTATGAGCTCTGAAATAATTTAAATTAATTCTCTCTTTCAAGGGAATAACAAAACAACGTATTAGATGAAAAACATTGCTGTAATTGGTGCTGGTACTATGGGAAATGGTATCGCACACACCTTTGCTCAAAGTAATTTTAAGGTAAACCTGATTGACATTAGCGAAACTTCACTTAAAAACGGGTTGGCTACCATTACCAAAAACCTAGACAGAATGGTAGCTAAAGAAACCATAACTGAAACTCAAAAAGAAGAAACGCTTAAAAACATTAGTACGTTTACTAGCATTGCTGAAGGTGTTAAAAATGTAAACTTAGTGGTTGAAGCTGCCACCGAAAATGTCGATTTAAAACTAAACATCTTTAAGCAAATTGATGAAGCTTGCGCTGAAGGCTGCATTCTAGCCTCAAACACTTCCTCCATTTCTATAACCCAAATAGCTGCAGTCACTTCTAGACCAGATAAGGTTATTGGCATGCATTTTATGAACCCCGTGCCTATTATGCAATTGGTAGAAATTATTCGTGGCTACAACACCAGTAACGAAGTAACCAATACCATCATGGATGTATCGAAAACTTTAGGCAAAACCCCTGTTGAAGTGAACGATTACCCTGGTTTTGTTGCCAACCGTATTTTAATGCCCATGATTAACGAATCTATTGAAACCTTGTATAATGGTGTTGCAGGTGTTCATGAAATTGATACCGTTATGAAATTAGGAATGGCACACCCTATGGGACCATTACAATTAGCCGATTTTATTGGGCTAGACGTTTGTTTATCCATTTTAAATGTAATGTATGATGGTTTTAAAAACCCAAAATATGCACCATGTCCTTTATTAGTAAATATGGTACGTGCTGGTAAATTAGGTGTAAAATCTGGTGAAGGCTTTTATGATTATTCTGAAAGCAGAAAAGCAGAAAAAATTGCGTCTCAGTTTTTAAAGTAAACAGTCGCAATTTCAGTTTTCAGTCCCAAGCGTTATAGCTTAATCTAAAAACTAGTAACTCATGGCGAACATACTCCCTTTTAAAGCAGTAAGACCCACGCGAGATAAGGTTGGACTTGTCGCATCCCGTTCGTACCAAAGTTATTCAAAAGCAGAATTAAAAGCACGGTTAGAATACAATCCGTTTTCATTCTTACACATTTTAAATCCGGGATATAAATACGATAAAAATATTCATGGCAAGGAACGTTTTAGTTTAGTTAAAAACCGTTATTTAGAATTTAAGGAGAATTGCATTTTTATTCAAGATGAAATTCCTTCCTACTATATCTATAAAATTGTAAACCGAAATGGCCATACTTTTTCTGGTATTATCGCCGCTGCGAGTACTGAAGATTACAAAAACGATGTTATAAAAAAACACGAAGACACCATTGAATACCGCGAACATATTTTTAAAAATTATTTAAAAACCGTGGGCTTTAATGCCGAACCTGTACTTCTCACCTACCCCGACAACCTTGATATTAAAGCCACAATTACCGAGGTGCAAAAAGTACGTGCCGAATATGAATTCACGACGCATTTTAGAGACACGCATTATTTATGGCTGGTGAACGCCCCCGAATTAATTGATAAAATAAAGCGCGCCTTTAAAAGTATCGATTCAATTTATATTGCAGATGGTCACCACCGTACGGCTTCGTCCCTTTTACTTTCAGAAGACTTAAAATCTGAAAACAACAAACACAGTGGGACTGAAACTTATAATTTTTTCATGAGCTATTTAATTCCAGAATCTGAATTAAAAATTCATGAATACAACCGCCTCATAAAAGACTTAAACGGCTTAACAAAAGAGGCTTTTTAAATTCAGCTCGACACCTTATTTCGTATTGAAAAACGAGTCAAAGAGCTCTATAAGCCAACAAAAAAACATCATTTTAGTATGTATTTGGATGGTGAATTCTATTCCTTATTCTTACGGAAAACCAACACCCAATTTCACACCGCATTGGATGCTTTAGATACTCAAATTTTACACAAAACCGTTTAAGAACTTATTTTAGGGATTACCAATGTGCGTAACAACACACGTATAAGTTATTCACAAGGAAAGAACAACTTAGTTACTATAAAAAGCAAAGTCGATTCGGGCGAGTTTGCCGTTGGCTTTGGACTTGTCCCTATTACGATAGACCAACTAAAAGCCATTGCCGATAACCAGTTGACCATGCCTCCAAAAAGTACGTTTATCGAGCCCAAGTTACGAAGTGGCCTTACTATTTATGAATTTTGAATAAAATACTTATTTGTTCATTTGTTGATTTGTATATTGCGTTAACCAAACTATAAACACCTTCTCAATTTCCCATTTAATGAGTATTAAACAAAACCTTGATTATATAAAATCGACACTCCCAGAGCACGTAACATTAGTTGCCGTTTCGAAAACCAAACCTGTTAGTGATTTAATGGAAGCCTACAATGCGGGTCAGCGTATTTTTGGTGAAAACAAAATTCAGGAAATGGCCGAAAAACATGATAGCATGCCAAAAGATATTGAGTGGCACATGATTGGGCATGTACAAAGCAATAAAGTAAAATACATGGCATCGTTTGTGAGTTTAATTCATGGGGTGGATAATTTTAAATTACTGCAAGAAATTAATAAGCAGGCAAAAAAACATGATAGAATTATCAAATGTTTGCTTCAAATTAAAATAGCTTCGGAAGATTCTAAATTTGGAATGACTGGTTTTGAAGCTTCAGAGATTATAAAATCTAAAGCCTTTTCAGAATTAAAAAACATTCAAGTGGTTGGTGTTATGGGAATGGCCACATTTACCGACGACGAAAATCAAATTAAAAAAGAGTTTTCTTTATTAAAAACCACTTTTGATGGTTTAAAATCAATTGAAACATGTATTTTTAAACCTGAAACCATTAGCATGGGAATGAGCGGCGATTACGCCTTAGCAATAGATTGCGGAAGCACCATGATTCGTGTTGGAAGCACTATATTTGGTGAGCGCAATTATTTGTAAACAGCTAATAGAAAGCCCAATTTAAACTTTTAACTTTTAACTTTTTTTTCACTCATTTACGCAATATTAGACATAGAAACCACTGGAGGTAAGTACAATGAAGAAGGCATAACCGAAATAGCTATCTATAAGTTTGATGGCCACCAAGTTGTAGATCAATTTATAAGTCTTGTAAACCCTGAGCGCGACATTCAACCGTTTGTGGTTAACCTAACAGGCATAAACAATAACATGCTGCGCAATGCACCCAAATTTTATGAGGTTGCAAAACGCATCGTAGAAATTACTGAAGGCTGCATATTAGTGGCGCACAACGCCCAATTTGATTACCGTATTTTAGGCACCGAATTTAGAAGACTTGGTTTCGAATTTATAAGACCATCGCTTTGTACCGTTGAACTTGCTAAAGACTTAATACCAGACCTGCCATCGTACAGTTTAGGTAAATTGGTACGCTCGCTTGGTATTCCTGTTACAGATAGACACCGTGCTTCTGGAGATGCTTTAGCCACCGTAAAATTATTCAAAATGCTTTTGGATAAGGACACGACTAAAAGTATTATTCAGGCCTCTATAAAATTAAACCCGAAACTTCAATTAGAACCCAAGCATCTTGATATTATAGCAGATTTACCTGCTGTAACTGGTGTATATTATATTCACAAAGCCGATGGAGACATTATCTACATTGGGAAAAGTAACAATATAAAAAAGCGCATTAACCAGCACTTTACAAACACCAATCAAAAATCAAAAAAATTACAAGATCAAGTAACGGCAGTGACTTACGAAACTACCGGCAGCGAACTTGTGGCTCTTTTAAAGGAAAGTGAGGAAATTAAACGAGTTAAGCCTATTTTTAATAGAGCCTTGCGTCGTACCACCTTCACTCATGCACTTTATAGTTTTGTAGATAATCATGGGTATATCAATTTAAAAATTGATCTGGCCGATGGTCGTAAAAACCCCATAACAACCTTTAGCAATAAGCAAAGCGGCAAAAGCTTTATAACCAAAGTGGTTGAAGATTATAATTTATGCCAAAAACTAACCGGTTTATACAAAACCAAAACCAGTTGCTTTAACTACGATTTAAAAACCTGTGATGGTGCCTGCATTCAAAAAGAACCTGCAGATTCTTACAACAAGCGTGTTACTGAATTAATCAATAAAAACAGTTACAAAAACAAAAACATGGTGATTATTGATAAAGGCAGAGCGATCGATGAGCGCAGTGCTATTTTAATCGAAAACGGGGTTTTTAAAGGCTTAGGGTTTTTCAATTTAAACTATCAAATAAACAACATAGAGGTTTTAGAATCTATTATCACGCCTATGCAGAATAATAGAGACACCCAACATATTATTCAGAGTTATTTAAGAAAGAATAAACAAGTAAAACAACTACTTTTTAATTGAGTATGAAAAAAATCTACTTCATTTTAATAATCCTATCAAACGCATCCCTCTTTTCTCAATCAAGTTTTAACTCAGAATCCTTCCGAGTAACTTTAGGTGACCTTGAAACAAACTCCTTTGAAAAAGATTCTACAGCAACGGCTTTAGTAATTTACGAAGAAGGTAATAGCTATGTGGACCCATCGGATTATGATTTAAGAACCGAAGTAAAACATAAAATAAAGATTTTAAAAAAAGAAGGGTTTAATAAAGCCACTATTTCCATTCATTTATATAACAACAAAAATACGTCGGAACGCGTAAAAAACATTATCGCGACGACCTATAACAAAGAAGGAAACGAGGTTATTCAAACCAAACTGGAAAAAGAAAACATTTTTACCGAAGTGTATGATGAAAACCATACCCTTGCCAAATTCACCTTACCTAATATAAAAGAAGGCTCTGTTATTACCTATAGCTATACTCTTTTTTCTCATTTTATGTTTAACTATAAAGGTTGGGACTTTCAAGATGACATCCCTAAATTATATAGTGAATATCGAACCAGTATTCCTGGAAACTGGCTTTACAACATCAAGCGCGTAGGATATAGACCACTAGACATAAGTACTTCAGATTTAAAAAAGAATTGCTTGGACGGGCCGCGTGACTCTAGTGCAGATTGTTCTATAAACCGCTATGCCATGAAAGATATTCCTGCCTTTATAGAGGAAGATAATATGACGGCGAAATCAAACTACTTAGCACGCGTTGAGTATGAATTAAAAACGTTTCAAGGGTTTGATGGTGTAAAAAATGATTACACAAAAACATGGGAAAGTGTAGATGATGAACTAAGAACAGACCCTAATATTGGTAAACAACTAGGGAAATCAATAAAACCAGAAGATTTTTTTGATACTGCTATTTTAAATGAAAAAGACCTTTTAAAAAAGGCAAAAGCCATGTATACATTCGTTCAAGAAAACTATACTTGGAATGATAAATATTCACTTTTTAAAGATGCTTCAATTAAGGATTTAATAAAAGATAGATCAGGAAATGTTTCTTCAATAAACATGTTGCTTCATAATTTATTAGAAGAGTCTGGTATTGAAGTAAGTCCTATTTTACTATCAACTAGAAACAATGGATTTGCAACGAAGCTTTTTCCTGTTATTTCAGAATTCAACTATTTAATAGTACAAGCCAAAATAAATGACAAAACCTATTTATTAGATGCTACCGATAAGTACTTGAGTTTTGGAGACATTCCCTTCCAATGCCTAAATGGTTATGGGCGAATTTTAGACTTTAAAAATGGAAGTAACTGGGTAGATATCGAACCAGAAAAACTATCCTCCACGCAATATAAAGTCGAATTAAATATAGGCGCAGAAGCTAATATGACTGGTAATGTATATGCAAAAAACACAGGCTACCACGCATTAAACTCTAGAAAAGCATATTACCCAAATAAGAATTCATACATTAATAATATTCACGATGAAAACCCTAATCTAGAAATTTCAAACCATGAAGTAATAAGTGAAGGGCAAACAAGTTCCGATTTTATAGAAACTTATGATGTTGAATATGAAGACAATGTTGTGGGAGATAACATTTATTTAAATCCGTTTATAATCAAGTTTTTTAATGAGAACCCATTTAAACTTCAAGAACGCACTTACCCCATCGATTTTGGATATAAAGATTCATATTACTTCGCATTTAAACTAAATTTTAGTAATAATTACACACTGCAAGAAAAACCAAAAGATGTTAATTTAGTGCTTCCAAATAAAAAAGGACAAATTATCTTATCAAGCAATATGATAGCAAATAGCTTAGTACTTACATTTAAAGTAGATTTCAAAGAAGCTGTTTACGAACCAGAATATTATCCTTATTTAAAAGAATTCATGAATAAAATTGTGGATATACAAACCAATTCCCTTATATTAATAAAAAAGAAGTAATAAATCTTTTATTACTTTTGACACTTATGAGTGCTACACAAAAAACAAACTGGAAAGAAAAACTTCATGAAATAATTTATGAGGCAGATACACCTGCGGGAAAACTGTTTGATGTTGTTTTAATGATAACCATTATTGCCAGTATTTTATTAGTCATGCTTGAAAGTGTAAAAAGCATTGACGCCAAATATCATAACCTATTAAACATATCCGAATGGATTATAACCATTTTATTTACCATCGAATATGTTGCTAGAATTATAACAGTAAGAAAACCATTTCACTATATTTTTAGTTTTTATGGTATTATCGATTTACTATCTACCATCCCCAAATACATCTCGTTAATTTTTGGTGGTATACACGCTTTGGCTGCTTTACGTGCCTTACGTTTATTACGTATTTTCAGAATTTTAAAACTTGCACGTTATTTAGGTGCTTCCAATAATTTGGTAAGAGCTTTAAGAGCGAGTCGCGCTAAAATATCGGTATTTTTATTTGCCGTTATTATAGTAGCCATCATTTTAGGTACCATTATGTATTTAATTGAAGGTGAAGAAAACGGCTTTACTAACATCCCGAAAAGCGTGTATTGGTGTATTGTAACGCTGACTACAGTGGGCTTTGGCGACATTGCACCACAAACACCTTTAGGGCAATTTATAGCCGCTTTAGTCATGATTTTAGGTTATGGCATTATTGCCGTACCAACAGGTATCGTTTCAGCAGAATACACCGCACAAAACAAACCAAAAGAAGAACCAGAAAAACCGCATGTAGATCTAAATACACAATCTTGCCCTAATTGTGCGGCTGGAAGACATAAAGACAACGCCGAATTTTGCTATAACTGCGGTCATAAATTTGATAATGCCTAAACACTTAATTTCTATAGTAGGCCCTACAGCCATTGGTAAAACAGCTTTAAGTATTAAACTTGCTAATTATTTTAATACTGAAATTGTTTCAGCAGATTCACGACAGTTTTTTAAAGAAATGAGTATTGGTACTGCGGCACCTTCAACAGAAGAATTAGCATCAGCAAAGCATCATTTTATTCATCATAAATCCATTCAAGACACTTATAATGTTGGCACTTTCGAAAAAGAAGCCCTCCTTTGTTTAGGAACCCTTTTTAAAAAACACGATGTTGTTATTATGGTTGGTGGCTCTGGTTTATATGTAGATGCGGTAACAAAAGGATTGGATTATTTCCCTGAAGTCGCTGGTAGTATTAGAGAAAGCCTAAATAATCAATTGGAAATAGAAGGTTTACCAGTTCTTCAAAACCGACTTAAAGAACTAGACCCTGTATCTTATGATTCCATTGCGATTGATAATCCGCATCGGGTTATTCGCGCTTTAGAAATTTGCATAGGCACCAACAAACCTTATTCTTCATTTTTGAATAAGAAAAATATAAACAGAAACTTCACCACCACCACCATAGGTTTAACAGCAGAAAGAGACACCATTTATAACCGTATTAACCAACGAGTTGATATTATGGTAAACCAGGGCTTATTGGATGAGGTTAAAAGCCTGCTTCCGTTTAAAGATTTAAATGCCTTAAATACGGTGGGTTACAAAGAAATTTTTAATTTTATAGAAGGTGAATGGACACTCGATTTTGCCATTTCGGAAATTAAAAAGAATAGTAGACGCTTTGCAAAACGCCAACTTACTTGGTTTAAAAAGGGCGAAAACACTTTGTGGTTCGATTATGAAACTCCTTTCGAAGACATTATAAAAAACATAAATACGCACTAGTTTTGTTGATAAACGAAGAAGAATTAGATAACCCTGTTTGGCATGCTTTAACCAACATCCATTATAATCATGCAATTGATTATAATCATGTAAAGTTTTACCAACCAGATTACACCCCTTTTGGTGCTTTCATAAATAATGCAGACACTCGTTTAGCTATTGAAAAACATGGAGCGTTAATAAGTGGTTTTTTTATTGTTGGCGACAAACCACTACTTCCTGCTCATTTTGAAGAACCCAAACAGCATAAAGGGTTACAAATGATTGTTTACAACAAAATAAACCATCCAATTACCGACACTATTGTAGAGCTTACAGATGCGCACTACAACGACTTGATTGGGCTTATAAAATTAGTATACCCTGAATACTTCAGACCTAAAAGCAATATATTAGGGCAATATTTTGGTATTTATAAAGACGGAAAACTGGTTGCTTTAACTGGAGAACGCATGCAAACCAATCATTTTATAGAAATTAGCGCTGTTATTACACACCCCGATTATAGTGGTCGAGGTTATGCAAAACAATTAGTAACCCATACAGCAAACAATATTTTCACTAAAAACAAAACCCCTTTTTTACATGTAGATGAAACTAATACAGGCCCTGTTGCTTTGTATAAAAAATTAGGTTTCAACGTAAGAAGGAAATTAATTTTCTGGAAAATAACAACACCTTAAAAGGCTATTAAGCTCTAATAAAAGTGGGTCACCATTAATTTCTACCGCATCTACCATCCAAAAAAACAGTTCAGCAAGACATACACACGTCTATATATCAAAACAGTAACCTGTTTAAAGCGTTTCATTTCTCGTATGTTTTACATTTGTTTTTGTTTATTCAGTAAAAAGTGATCTAAAAAGAAGTTACACACTAAAAAAATATTTTTTATTATGAATAAAACAAAACTAAAGAATTCTACGTTTGCTTTTTAGAATCCATTACTTTTTAAAGTATCTTTATCCCAAATAATTACCTTTTATGAATACCTTTTTAAAACGCATTTTAGTACTATTATCCATTGTCGCTCTAGCCTTATTTTTATATTCTTTTTTTGTTGAAAATATTTTCGAAAAGCGTTTGAGTCCAAAAGACAACGTTAAGTTTGAATTAAACGACTTGAAACTTAAAGTGTTTTATAACAGACCTTCTAAAAAAGGGAGAGACGTTTTTGGAGCCTTAGTGCCGTTTAATCAAGTTTGGAGAACAGGTGCGAATGAAGCAACTACCTTCGAAACAAACCAAAGCCTAGCTATAAAAGGCATGACACTACCGGCTGGAAAATATACGTTATGGACGGTACCAAGAGATAGTACCTGGACCGTTATTTTTAATTCTAAGCAATATTCTTGGGGTGTAAATTCTGAAATGAAACCTATGTGGGATCCCAACTATGATGTTGTAGATATTGAAGTTCCTGTTGAAAAACTAAATGCACCCGTTGAACAATTTACCATAGCTTTTGATAATTCTACCGATAGTTTATCATTAACCATGGCATGGGACCGTGTTAAAGTAGTTGTTCCGCTTAAAGAATAATTAGTGATTTTAATCGTTATTAAATCAACCCAACCAACATAACTATGTGGAATAAAATTTTCCCAAAACGTTTTGAGTTACTCAAGGTTTATGTCTTAATATTTATGTTTATTGCATTTATATTAAGGTTTTGTTTAACATTTTGGTACTTTCCGCAAATAGATGGTTCTCTACTTACAGTCATTAAAACCTTTTTTATAGGCTTCTTATTTGATTTAGGTACCGTATCATTCTTCGCCTTACCATACGCTTTATACCTCTTAATAATACCACAAAAACTTTACGGCTCACTTTTAGACCGTACTGTTACCTATATAGCATACGGCTTAGGGCTACTCATATTTCTATTCTCATTTTTTGCTGAAATTACCTTTTGGGAAGAATTTGAACGTCGCTTTAATTTTATAGCTGTAGATTATTTAATTTACACCTACGAGGTGGTTAAAAACATTAATGAATCATACCCCATTCCCTTATTATTAGGAGCTATTTTAAGTGTATTATTTGTATTCATATACCTTACTAAGAAAGCAAAGGTTTTTCAAAAAACCTTTCATAGCGATACGATTCTTAAAGATAAATTAATCCCTACAAGCTTAATTATTTTCATAGCAGCCCTATTTGCGCTATTTATAAAAAATGAAGATGCAGAACAATTTAGCAATAGATATAATAACGAATTAGCAAAAACAGGTATCTATTCCTTTTTCGCAGCCTTTAGAAGCAACGAATTATCATACACCGAGTTTTATAATACTATCGATGAAGACCAAGCATTCGCTACTGTTAAGCAAAAATTAGCAGCTTCTAACGGTGTGTTTTCTCAACCCACAGAAAGACAAATTTATAGAACTATAACACATGCCGATAGTTTAACGCCTGCTCAAAAACCCAATGTTATTTTTATATGCATTGAAAGTTTAAGTGCTTCTTACCTAAACTCCTTAGGAGGCGAATTCGACATAACCCCTACACTCGACTCACTTTCCAACGAAAGTTTATTTTTCACAAACCTATACGCCACAGGTACACGTACCGTACGTGGCATGGAAGCTATTACCCTTTCTATACCGCCAACTCCTGGTAGAAGTATTGTAAAACGTGATAAAAACCAAGATCTATTTACTATTGGAGACGTTTTTAAACAACAGGGTTACGAACGTAATTTCTTTTATGGTGGTGACGGTTATTTCGATAATATGAACACCTATTTTGGTGGTAATGGTTTTAATATTATAGATAGAGGCCGTGGCTTTTTACTAGATTCGAACATTAAAACCAAGCGAACTAATATAGATGATGACGAAGTCACTTTCGAAAATGCTTGGGGTGTTTGTGATGAAGATATTTACAATAAGGTTTTAAAAGAAGCAGACGCCGCACACCTAACAGAAACTCCTTTCTTTAATTTTGTAATGACGACCTCTAACCACCGTCCCTTTACCTACCCTGAAAACAAAATAGATATCCCTTCAGGAACAAGCAGAGAAGGTGCTATAAAATATACCGATTATGCCATTGGTAACTTTTTAAAGGAAGCCAAAACCAAACCTTGGTTTAATAATACGGTGTTTGTAATTATGGCAGACCATTGCGCAAGTAGTGCAGGACGTTGGAATTTGAATATTGATAAATACCGTATTCCTGCCTTAATTTTCAATGTAGAAAATGTGGCGCCTCAAAAAATCGAAAAATTAAGTTCACAAATAGATATGTTTCCTACCTTATTTTCACTTTTAAATTGGGATTACGATTCCAATTTATTTGGTATGGATATCATGAAAATGAAAAAAGAAGACGAACGCGCCTTTATAGGCAACTATCGCAATTTAGGCCTTTTAAAAGACCGAAAACTAATGATATTGAGCGATCAACATATTGTTAATTATTATGAATGGGAAACGAACAATGATGATTTAATACCCAAAGCAATTGACACAAATTTATTGAATGAAACCATTTCGTTTTATCAAGTAGCAGATTATCTATATCGCAATGACGGCCTCAAATTAAAAAAATAGTCAGTGACACACATACACTTTATTCTAAATCCTATTGCTGGAAAAGGTAATAACAATTTAGATCAAGCGCTTCTTAAAGCGTATTTTAACCAAACGGATTTTACGCTAATTGTAAAACCGACAAGTTATAAAAAGCATGCCATTCAATTAACCCAAGACTCCATAAATGAGAAAGCTCATATTATAGTGGCCTGTGGGGGTGATGGAACCATTAACGAAGTTGCTTCCTGCTTAATTAACACCAATGTTATTTTAGGCATCATTCCCATTGGTTCTGGAAATGGACTAGCGTCTAATTTAAACATTCCAAAAAATTTTAATAAGGCCTTGCAAATCATTAAAAACCAAGCGACAAAACGCATTGATGTGGGACAGCTTAACAACCATTACTTTTTCAGTAATACCGGTATTGGTTTTGATGCGCAAGTAATAAAACATTACGAAGCATCGAATGAAAGAACGTTGACTAGCTATATTAAGGCCACATTAAAATCCTTAAAAAAGGTGAAAAAATTATCTAAAGTTGAAACCAATATCAATGGTAAAACGATTAAACACAAGCCCTTTTTAATTTTTATATCAAACTCAAATCAAATGGGTTATAACGTAAGTTTAACTCCAAATGCCTCTTTGGAAGATGGTAAATTAGACATCCTTATCGTTAAAAAAATAGGTGCTTTTAAAATATTCTTATTTAGCATATTAATGCTAATAAAGCGTCATCATATTTTAAAAGAAGTTGATTGCTATCAAACAAAACAATTAAAAATAACACAAAAAGACAAACCAATATTTCAAACTCAAATTGATGGTGAATTTATAATGATAAAAAATAAAATCATTACTATTTCCATACTCGATAAAGCCTTAAAAGTAATCGCTTAAACTCATTAAACCGCTTTAAATCGCACTAAAAAATAGTTGGCTAATTTATAAAACAAGAAACCTCCAATAGCGCCAAAAGTTAACCCGCAAAAAATATCTAAAGGGTAATGCACCCCAACATAAATTCGGCTATAAGCCACAACAGCACTCCATAAAAGTAAAATAAATATTAAGTTTTTATAATACGGTCGCAGCATTAAACCTGCAAATACGGCCGCTGCCATAGAATTGGATGCGTGCCCAGAAAAGAATCCATACTTGCCACAACGTACTGCAATAAAACGTATGTGGTCTATTAAATTAGCTTCACCACAAGGGCGAGGTCTTTGAAAACCACGTTTAAACACATTCGTAATTTGGTCTGTAAACGTAATCATTAAAGCTACAAGCACTACAAAAATAAGTAAAGCTTTCAGTCCAAATTTCTTATACAAAAGAAAAAGTAAAATAGCGTACAAGGGTACAAAAGTCACTTCGTGTGTTATAACTAACCACAAACTATCCCAAGTTGGAGAACCTAAATTGTTTAAAAATAAAAATAGTTTGGTATCGTATTCTAAAAGTTGTTCTATCATTAATTATTATTTTGGCGTTCCCCTATCGGGTCAGGCTATCCGTTACAAGTCCTCGCTCGTACCTCGCTGTGGGCTTTCCACTGCTATCCTTAACGCAACTACTCTTCGTATTTTAATATTTCATTATCGTAAAACTCGGTTGCCAATTGCACCATGTTTTCGGTTTCGGCTAGTAATTCCTTTTCATCTTCATCATCAAAATCTTCAAACCATTCAATTTCATCATCTTCAAGATTAATTATAAATCTAGGAAATTCAGTATGAATCACATAAATCGCATTTGGATATTCGGTGTTATCACCTAGTATAAATTTTGGAAGGCTCATTTTAAGTTATATGTTATAAGTGACCCAAAAGGCCCTTTAGTTATTTAATTATTCAAAGTTATAATTTATTCGCTATTCAGCAAACTCGCTCTAGACTATCCGCTTCTTTTAAACTTTCAATACTTTAATTCACATTAAGCATTTTTAAGTCTGATCAGTTTTTTTGTTAAAAAGTTAAATCGAAAGTATAATAAAATAGCTGCAGTTGTTAAACCTGCAAGTAAGCCTAACCAAATACCAAAACTCCCATAAGCCTCCTCTTTACCTAGAAACCAACTTACAGGAAACCCAATAAGCCAATATGAGATAAAGGTGATAATGGTTGGTATTTTAACGTCTTGCAAACCACGTAAAGCACCTAAAAAGATAACTTGAATACTATCACTTATTTGAAAAATAGCAGCTGCAATTAGCAGTTTGGAAGCTATGGTAACTACTTCGGTATTATCTACAAAGTTCTTAGCGTCATCAAAATCGACATACAATTTGGGTAACTGGTTGTGTAATAAAAAGAACATGGTAGCAAAACCAAACGCTAAAATGATACCCAATAAAAAGATGGAAAAAGCAATACGACGTAAATCGACATATTTTTGCAGACCTTTTTGGTTCCCCACACGTATCATAGCGGCGACACTTAAACCAGTTGCCACCATAAAAGTCATAGAACTTAAGTTTAGTGCAATTTGGTTTGCTGCTTGCGGATTTTTACCCAGCAAGCCACTTAACCAAATAGCGGCGGTAAAAATACCAACTTCAAAAAACATTTGCATCGCACTCGGAGTTCCTAAATCCAGTAGTTTACGAATCATGAGTTTATCCAATACAAAAAATTTCAAGTTGGTTACATAGGCTTTCGATTTTCCTTTTAATTTCAGTAAAAGCCATAAATACCAGACCATAACAATTCTAGATACAAGGGTTCCGTATGCGGCACCTACAATGCCCATTTCAGGAAAACCAAACTTTCCAAATATTAGTAAATAGTTTAAAATCACATTTAAAACGTTGGCTATAATGGTGGCATACATAGGGAATCTCGTCATAGACAGGCCATCACTAAACTGTTTAAAACCTTGAAAAACAATTAAGGGTATTAATGAAATGGCAACCAAATTTAAATACGGAATAGCCAACTCTACAACCTCTACGGGTTGTTTCATTAAATACATAAGCGGCTTCGCTAAAAGTACAACTAGAAATAATGCAATACCTAGCATGGTGCACAAAAACAGCCCATGTTTGAAGGTCGATTTACCTTTTTCAAAGTCCTTTTCAGCATCGGCTTCTGCTATTAACGGGGTAATCGCTGTTGAAAATCCAATACCTATAGACATGGCTATAAACATAAAACTATTACCCAAGGATACAGCAGCAAGTTCTGCCGTTCCTAATTGGCCAACCATAACATTATCTACAAAACCAACAAAGGTATGACCTAGCATACCTAACATAACAGGCGCTGCTAATTGCCAATTATATGTAAACTCTTTGGTGTAATCTTTTAATTGCATGGTGCAAAAATAGGCTTTAGAATTAGTTTAGACTAACTAAAAAAAAATGATTTTTAGTCACAAATTAACAAATGTTAATAAGTAAGTTAAGTATTACTTTTATTTTACCCGAATATTTAGTAAGTTTGAAAACCTTAAAACTAAATAATAGCATGAAATATTGGAAACATTAGCTTTTGTTTTATAGGGATTTAAGATGAGTTAAGTTTCAGGACTTAAAAAGGAGGAAATTATTTTCCTCCTTTTTTTTTGTTATAAAGACCCGATTTGCCTTTTAGCATCTTCAAATTCTTGCAGCATGGTTTCTACAATGTTTGCTACTGGTTTAATGTCGTGTATAAGTCCGGCAATTTGCCCTATTTCAAGTTCGCCGTCCTCTAAATCACCTTCAAACATGCCTTTTTTAGCACGTGCTCTCCCTAATAATTCTTTTAACTGTTCACGTGTTGGTGCCAACTTGTAAAGTTCTTGAACCTCGTTATAAAATTTATTCTTGATTAAACGTACGGGTGCCAACTCTTTTAAAGTTAATTGCGTGTCACCTTCTTTAGTGTTTACAACGGTTTGTTTAAATGCGTCGTGTGCAGAACTTTCTGTACAAGCTACAAACCTACTTCCTACTTGAACGCCATCAGCTCCCAGAACCATAGCCGCCAACATACCACGTCCCGTGGCAATACCTCCTGCAGCTATTAAAGGAATGTTTATTTGTTCTTTAACCATAGGAATTAAAGTAAACGTGGTGGTTTCATCACGACCATTATGGCCTCCAGCCTCAAAACCTTCAGCAACAACGGCATCTACACCGGCCTCTTGCGCTTTTAACGCGAACTTCACGCTACTTACCACATGCACCACCGTTATACCGCGATCCTTTAACCAGGAAGTCCATGTTTTTGGATTTCCTGCGGAAGTAAAAACGATTTTCACCTCTTCTTCTACCAAAATATCCATAATTTCTTGAATATTTGGGTACAGCATCGGTACGTTTACCCCAAAAGGTTTATTCGTCGCTTTTTTACATTTTTGAATATGTTCTCGTAAAACTTCAGGATACATAGAACCCGCACCAATAAGTCCTAAAATACCTGAATTACTCGCTGCCGATGCCAATCGCCAACCACTAGTCCAGATCATACCTGCTTGAATAATGGGATGTTCTATTTGAAATAATTGGGTAATTCTGTTTGCCATTTATTGCTTGATAATTTTTATAGTTTTTGAGATATTTGCAGATTGCAACTGTACCACATACATACCTTTTGATAATGAAGACACTTCAATTTGATTATTGCTAGGAGTAACAAGAGTACTTAGCAAGTGCTTACCTAACATACTAAAAACGTTTACAGTCACCCCATTTTCATTGGAAGGCAACTTAAAATAAACAAGATCTTTTACTGGGTTTGGAAAAACGTTTATCTCTTGGTCGTTAAACTCACTCTCAACAGATAAAGCGGTATTTAAAGCCACCTGAAAATTGGGAATACCAAAACCTAAAAAATAATCGGGCGTGGTATATTGTGAAGCCGATTCGCGAATTAATTGCATTATTTCGGCATTTGTTTTATCTGGCAATGCTTGCCATAAACAAATAACGCTTCCAGCCATTATAGGCGAACTAAAAGAGGTTCCACTTGAAGTGGTAATAATATCTGCTTCTGTAATTACAGCACTAAATTGACCTTGTGCCATCACATCTGGTTTATGTGAAGGTTGTGCATTGCTACCTCGTGAACTAAACGCAGCATAAGTACCATCCGATTTCACGGCGCCAATACTTAATACCCCAGCAGCATCAGCAGGCGCACCTACAATTCCCCAACTGGCACTTCCTGAGTTTCCAGCAGAATTCACCAATAACATGCCTTTTTCAAAAGCAATATTAGCACCTTTAGTTATATAGGCGGTATTTCCATTCATATCAGCATTGGTGTAGCTGTAATTAACATTGTCATACGTAGTATAGCCCAACGATGTATTAATCACATCAACACCCAAACTATCGGCACGTTCGGCTGCTTCTACCCAATAGCTTTCTTCAACTGGGTTTTCAGAAGGCGCATCTTCCGTTATAAATAAATAATACGACGCATCTGGTGCGGTACCCACAAATTCATTTTCCATATAACCAGCAATGGTGCTTAACACTAAAGTTCCGTGGTTACTTGTGGTATTGGTATACACATCGACATCGCGCTCTACAAAATCGTAAGTCCCCAGAATATTATTGGCGTTTCTCAAGCGTTGAAAGCTTGTCATGGTATTCACATTAGGAAACCCGGCATCTATAACAGCCATAGTCATACCTGTTCCTGTATAATTAGCGACATGAAGTTGCTCCCCTTTTATCATCTGAATTTGGTTGGCAGCACTTCCGTAATTAAAAGTAGTTAAGGCTTCTTTGAATTTCGATTGTTGTTTTTGCTTCATGTTTTTAGTAACATTTAAGCTTCTATCTGCAAATTCAATATGATCTACAAATGTAAAAGTACTTTGTAAATTAGTTATATCTGTTTGGCTACCGCGTACATGTATTGCATTAAACCATTTCGATTTTGCAAATACACTAATACCGCTTGCTGCTTTAAGTTGTGAAATGTAAGTTTCGTTTACCGGAACATCACGCGCATCAATAACCACATTGTGTTTATTTTTTCTATCAATGGCTTTTTGAGTTAAAATAGAGATGGGATCTGCTATTTTAGTGGCGACATCTTGCTTGTCTTTAAAGTATACCCAAGCATCTTGCTGTGCAAATAGAATGACAGGAAAGCACAGCAATATTAAAAAAAGTAGATTTTTTTTCATTGCAAATAGATTTAAGTTACTGCAAGTTAAGCAATAACTCCCGAACCTACTAACTCATCGTCTAAATACCAAGCTACAAATTGCCCTTCAGTTATGGCTGATTGAAACCCTTCAAATTCTACGTATAAGCCACTATCAACTTTATGCAAGGTCGCATTTTCTAAAGCTTGTCTGTATCGAATTCGCGCTAGCACTTCCATAGTTTCACCCACTTCTAATGCTAAATCTTCACGTACCCAATGCAATTCTTCATTCGTAACAAACAAAGCTCTTTTATACAAGCCAGGGTGTTCTTTTCCTTGGCCCGTGTAAATAACATTGGTATCAACATCTGTATCAATTACAAATAAAGGTTCTATAGTACCTCCAACTGCCAAACCTTTACGCTGACCTTTGGTGAAATAATGTGCACCTTGATGTTTGCCTACAATTTTACCTTGATCGACTCTATAATCAATTTTACGTGATAGATATTGTAGTTTTTCTTCCTCGGAATTAAATTCGGGTGCTACTTCATTAAAAATAGCTTGTTCGCGTGGAATTTCAACAATAACGCCTTCTTTTGGCTTAAGTTGCTGTTGAAGAAAATCGGGTAACTTTACTTTACCAATAAAACAAAGTCCTTGCGAATCTTTCTTTTCAGCAGTTACCAAATCAAGTTCCATGGCTATTTCCCGTACCTGTGGTTTTGTTAATTCACCTATTGGGAATAACGATTTTGCTAATTGTTGTTGTGATAATTGACACAAAAAGTACGATTGATCCTTATTATCATCTTTACCAGCTAATAATTGATACACCTCTTCACCATCCTTTTCAATAGTTCCTTTTCTGCAATAATGCCCAGTAGCCACATAATCTGCCCCCAGTTCTAAGGCGATATTCATAAAAACATCGAACTTTATTTCTCTATTACAAAGTACATCAGGGTTAGGAGTGCGTCCTTTTTCATACTCATGAAACATATAATCTACGATACGCTCTTTGTACTGTTCGCTTAAATCGACTGTTTGAAAAGGAATTCCTAATTTCTCAGCAACCAGCATAGCATCATTACTATCATCTAACCAAGGACATTCGTTAGAAATAGTCACCGAATCATCATGCCAGTTTTTCATAAACAAACCAATCACTTCATAGCCTTGCTCCTTTAATAAATAGGCGGCAACGCTAGAATCTACACCACCCGAAAGTCCAATTATTACTCGTTTCATTTGTTTGTTCTCTTATTTTTTAAGTAACTCCTTATATTCTGCAAATTTAGGAATAAAAAAAGGTAACATAAAGATGCTACCATGTTTAAAATTTATAGCAGTAATAGGTTTTTCTTATTGCTTTTTAGTTTTTTTAGGCACGTAACTCAGATCTTTTTCTTCGGTTAATTTACCATCTTCATAATACTTCCAAACACCTTCTTTTTTACCGTTTTTATACCATCCTTCTGCAAGCATTTCTGCTTTAGGAGAATAGTATTTTGAATACCCATGCAGTTCCCCATTTACATAAATCAGTTCACTAAGCAAGATATTTTTTTCTGAGTACACCGTAGAAACACCATCCAGCTTACCATTTATATAGGTTTGCTTTTCGGCTATTTGCCCGTTAGGGTAATACACCGTACGCTCACCATGTAAATGCCCAGAATCGTTATAATGCTCCAAGGTTAACAACTTGCTATTCGTTTTTTGGTAGTATTTCCAAGCACCAATGTGTTTTTTACCATCCATTTGGCCTTCACTAACCACTTTCCCTGAAGAAGCGAAAAATTTCACATATGCTTTAGCATCCGTTTCATTAAACGCTTTAGTAGCTGTTAAAATGGCTTTCTTGTTATAGTTTTTATAAAACTTAAACATTCCAATTTCTTTACCATGCGAAAAGGCACCTTCGTATCTTAGAATGTTAGTACCCTCAAAGTTCTTTTTCCAAACCCCATGATACTTGCCATTAGCGTCTAGCTGATTGATTTCTTGTGCTGAAATAAAACCTCCTAGTACTAGAAATAAAATTGCAAAAGCTGTTTTCATCTGTCTATTTTGAATGTCTTTTAATGCTGAAATACTTCAGTGTTACTTAATTACTATTAACGAAACAATAAACACCAAATTGTATCTAAAAAAAAAGCTGCCAGTTACGGCAGCTTTAAAAATTATTTTTTACGCTTTTGCTGCGCTTGTTTTTGCTGTTCTGCCTGTTCCATCATGGTCTTCATTTTCTGTTGAAAACGACTCTCCTTTTTAGGTTTCTTCTTATTCTCTTGAATTTGAGCATGAATTTTATCCTCATCAAGAATGTAATTTTTAATTACTAAAATGATACCAATACTAATAAGATTGGAAATAAAGTAATATAAACTTAAGCCCGAAGCATAGTTATTAAAGAAAAACAACATCATAAGTGGTGAGAAATACATCATATACTTCATCATTTTAGCCATATCTGGCATACCCTCTTGTGTTGGTTGCGACGCCATTTGGTCTCCCGTTGTTAAACGCATGTAAAAGAAAATTGCTACAGACGCTAATATTGGGAACAAACTTACGTGATCGCCATAAAATGGAATGGTAAAAGGCAATTCTGCAATCGTATCATACGATGATAAATCTTTTACCCAAAGGAAGCTTTTTTGTCTTAAATCGAAAGCCGATGGAAAAAACTGGAACAAAGCATAAAATACGGGTAATTGCACCAATGCTGGTAAACAACCTGCCATAGGGCTTGCTCCTGCCTTATTTTGAAGCGCTAAAGTTTCTTGTTGCGCTTTCATTTTGTTGTCTTTATGCTTTTCACGAACCGCATCCAATTCTGGTTTTAGAATTTTCATTTTCGCTTGCGATAAAAACTGCTTGTATTGTACGAATGATAATAACAACTTAATTAAAATAGTCATGACAATAATGGCAATTCCGTAAGGCATTAAGTCTCCTAAAAATGCAAATAACGGAATGAAAAGGTAACGGTTAATCCAACCAAAAATACCCCAACCTAAAGGCACTACTTCATCTAAATTTCTATCGTATTTATTTAAAATTTTATAATCACTTGGTCCGTAATACCAGTCCATAGATTGATTAATCTCTCCACCAGCAAGTTCTAAAGGAAGTTTTGCTGAAAACGATTTGGTATAAACCGTATCGATATCTTCGTTTTGAACTAAGTTTCTAGATTCAAACGCTGCCGTTTTAAATGGTTTATCCGTTAGTAAAATAGAAGTAAAAAAGTGCTGTTTAAAGGCTACATAGGTTACATCTTCAGCTGTATCATCAGATAGTTCACTTTGACCTAAATAATCATCCTTTCCATCTTCATATTCAAAAACCACCTCTGTATATCTGTTTTCATATGAAATACTTTTAGCATGACGGTATGTTTTTAAATCCCAATCTAAATTTACAGGTTGAGAGCCATTAATAACATCGCTTAAGCCTTGTGAACGGATGGTAAAATCCATCATGTATTCACCTTCTTTCAACTCGTAACGGTACTCTAAAAACTTGCTTTCAGACACTTTTAGTTTCATAGAAACCACTGTCGTGTTACCGTTTTTAGTTACAGTAGGCTGAAAATATAAATCTTTAGTATTTAGAATTCTACTATCTGTAGTTCCGAAATTAATATTTAAAGAAGCATTCTTATCTTTAATAATATAGATAGGATTGTTTTTAAAATCAGTATGTTTTTTAAGTTTTACTTCTGAAAGATATCCCCCTTTATTATTGAATGTTAAAGCTAATAAATCGCTTTCTACTAGAGTTTCTTCTGTCGATGCCGTTGCTGCAGAATAAGCAAAAGCACCTAATTTGTTTTTTAAACCTACTAATTTAAGAGAATCTGTGGTACCAACTGCAAAATCTTCAGCAGTTGTTACTTTCGTATCTTCCTGTGCTTTAACTTTATTATCTGCTTCAACCTGTTCTTGTTTTGCTTTTTCTTGCGCTTCAAGTTCTTCTGGCGTTGGTTGATTTTGCCAAAGCATGTACATTAATATTCCGAAAATAAGTAAGAATCCTACAATCGAATTAACATCTAATTTTTTTTCTTCCATGTGTTATCTATATAAGACCTCACCAGTTTTATACCAGTGAGGTCTGCGTATTGTTTATAATCAAAAAACTGACCACTATTAACTTTGTGCCAATCTGACACTAGATTTCTTCTTTTTATAATTTAAAGCTGCCTTTACAAATGCCACAAATAAAGGGTGTGGGTTGGCAACAGTACTCTTATATTCTGGATGGTATTGTACCCCAATAAACCATGGGTGACTTGGAATTTCTACAATTTCTACCAATCCTGTTTTCGGGTTTAAACCTGTAGCAACTAAACCAGCAGCTTCCATTTGTTCCTTATAAACACTATTAAATTCATAACGGTGTCTGTGACGCTCTTTAATGCTTTCTGTTTTATAAATATCACGTACAACACTACCCATTTTTAAATCGCAATCCCAAGCACCTAAACGCATGGTACCACCTTTATCTGTAATGGTTTTTTGGTCTTCCATTAAACTTATTACAGGGTTGGTTGTTTCTGGGCTCATTTCAATAGAATCGGCATCTTTAAGTTTCAGCACGTTTCTAGCGAATTCTATAACAGCCATTTGCATCCCTAAACAGATACCAAAAAATGGTACATTGTTTTCACGTACAAACCTTACGGCATCAATTTTACCTTCAATACCACGCTCACCAAAACCTGGAGCTACCAAAACACCATCTAAATGTGCTAATTTAAGTTTGATATTGTCTTCATTCAAATATTCAGAATGAACAGATTCTATATTTACTTTCACTTCATTTTCTGCACCTGCATGAATAAACGCCTCTAAAATAGATTTGTATGAATCTTGCAACTCGACATACTTCCCAATTAAGCCAATAGTAATTTCGCTTTTAGGGTTTTTATGACGCGTTAAAAACTGGTTCCATCTAGTGATATCTGGAACAGAACTTTTTAAGCCTAGTTTTTTAAGTACGACCTTATCTAAACCTTCTTCCAACATTAAGTTTGGAACATCGTAAATGGTTGAAGCATCGATAGACTGTATCACCGCTTCTTCTCTAACATTACAGAATAAGGCTAATTTTTTACGTAAATCGTATGGTAAATCGTGCTCGGTTCTACACACCAAAATATCGGCTTGCACACCACTTTCCATTAACGTTTTAACACTGTGTTGTGTCGGTTTTGTTTTTAACTCGCCTGCAGCAGCTAAAAATGGCACTAAGGTTAAGTGAATAACAATACCGTTATCTTCACCCAAATCCCAACGCAATTGGCGTACAGCCTCTACGTATGGAAGTGATTCAATGTCACCAACAGTTCCTCCAATTTCAGTAATCACGATATCATAATCGCCCGATTTTCCTAAAATCTGGATACGTTCTTTAATCTCATCAGTAATATGAGGAACCACCTGAACCGTTTTACCTAAAAACTCACCACGACGCTCTTTTTGTATCACACTTTGGTAGATACGCCCCGTAGTTACGTTGTTTGCTTGACTGGTTGGCACATTTAAGAAACGTTCGTAATGGCCCAAATCTAAATCGGTTTCGGCACCATCTTCCGTAACATAACATTCGCCATGTTCGTACGGGTTTAGTGTACCTGGGTCGACGTTTATGTATGGATCTAATTTCTGAATGGTTACCCTGTAACCCTGTGCTTGCAATAGCTTAGCAAGTGATGCTGCTATGATGCCTTTTCCTAAGGAAGATGTAACCCCACCGGTTACAAAAATGTATTTTGCTGTAGTTGTCATGTTGCGCTTATAAACGCAGGCAAATTTACAAAATTTAAATAGTTATTCTTGAATAAGTTTTTAGTTATTTGAAATGAGTTTTCAACAAACTATTTGGTAGGAAAATTAATTTGTTTTTGGATGAAAAGTTTGGCTTTAAATGAATAATTTCATTTAAAGCCCGATATGATTGCATGAAATTAATTATTTTATAGAGTTACCAGTAATTTATAGAACAATCAAAATCTTATCAAAAACTCTTTTTTAGTTATCTCGAGTTATCTTATTCTTAATAGCAATGAAGATATTAAAGCAGTGAAATAAAGATTTTAAGTGCTCGCCTTTATCATTTGTTCTATTTATTAATTCTTTTAGATAATAATCTTTTAGAACCTCTCCAGGATTAGACTTTCTATATTTAATATTATATTCTTTAAGCATTTCTCTCAGATAAGACTCATGAAAATGGGCTATTCTTTTAAATCCAAAAGATTTTTCCATTTGTTCAGGATCATTAATCTCAACATTAAAAAACCTAGAATATAATTTAAACCTTTCTCCTTGAGGATTCCTTTTATAGACACTTCTATTTCCTAAAAACCAAGTTTCAACAGCCCTCGATTGCACTATAATTTCAAGTTTACAAGCATGATTAAGCTCTATTCCACTATTATTAATACTATCGATTACTTTCTGTTTTCTCTCCTCTACACTAATTTCATCAGCATCCAAAACAACAATCAAATAATCATATCTTTTTATTTTATTTATATCCTTTATTGCATTAACAACATGATTATAAATAGAGGGAATTCCCTGTCCACTAAACAAGTAATACGAATTCTTTGTTATATTTTCAAAATTATCTACTCTTGTTAATTCTGGAATAAAATATTGTATCCATCTAGGATACAACATCATTTCAGTTTGTTCGCCTTCGACAATAATATAAAGATTCATTTTATAAAGGTCGCTCTACTCCTGTCTTAAATGAAGGAAGGTTTATAAGGTTCATAAATGCATCATGATTTGAAGAACCTAATTTATAATCCTTTGCATCAAAGGTTTCTATTTTTCCTTGAGTCCTACTCACAATTTTCCAATACTCATAAGGAATTTTATTAATAATATATGGGTGATGACTTGTAACAATAAATTGAAGTCTATTATTTTCAAATATCAAATCTTCCGTTAATACATCAATGCAATTAACTCCAAGGCTATTCTCAAATTCATCAATAAGGACTAAAGTCCCTGCACTTAATAAAAACATTTCACTAATATGAACAAAAGTACGTATCATACCAGAAGACATTCTGTTTTCATAAATCCATTTATCCAAACCTCGTTCCTTAAATTGAAGTATAGGAACTTCTTTAAAAAAACTGTGTATGTTTTCATTTTTTAATGGTTCCATTTTAACTTTTTCGATATGTGGAAAAACATCAATATAACGATCTACAATTTCTTCGAAGTCTGATTTTTGATTTTCATATAAACACGCAAGCTTTTGATGAGTATCGAGTTGACTTTCTCTTATATCATCTAGTGTTTTATACTTGGATATATTCGATTTCAAGTCACTAAAAGGAAATCTATTAAATGCCCCTTCTTTTCTCGTATGGTCACGAAATACTATTTTTTTAAATCCATCATAAATAGATTTAATACTATCTTCTTCTTTGAATAAATTGATAATACTTTCATCAAAAGCTAGCTTAGGCATTTTCTTTTTTTGGAAAGTTATTTCAGTTGAATTTCTTTTAGCAACAACTTTACCATTAGTGGATATCGTTTCCGATTTTAATTTAGATTTAACTTCATCTTCTTCACTAAATGAAAACATTTCATCAATAGTACCTTCAATCGATTCAAACTCACCTTCCCACTTATAGGTATTCTTATCATCAATAAATTCGATAGACCATTTAACCCCATTTTTAGATTCACCAGATGCAATATCCTTTAAACTTAATATAGAGTTAAGAATCTGTGTTTTACCTGCCCCAGATATTCCAACTAATAAAGTAAGGTTATCAAAATCAATCGAGGATAATTCCCATTCTTGAATGTTATCAACGTATGTTAAATTCTTAATTTTCATAAAAAAACATTAGTTAACAACAAATATATGTTTTTAAAGTATTTAATTTTTGACTATCAGAGTTTTTTATACATAAATTAAGATTTTACTTAATTTATAATTTGTCATAAAAATTTAAAAAGGAAATAGTACTTAGGGAAACTAAATATAGGAAGAAATTCAAAAATCTAATTCTGTACCTTACAAAAAAAATAAGCGAGCCATTTAAAAAACACTACCGCTTCGGATACTGCTTCTTAATATTCCAAATCAATTCTTCCAAACCGTTTAATTTAAGCTCGTATACTTGTTTTAGCATATCGCCTAATTTACCTTTAGGGAAGCCTTTTTGGTTGTACCAAACCACGTAATGTTCTGGTAAATCTATTAAGTAGCGGTCTTTATACTTGCCATATGGCATTTTGGTATGCGCTAAGTCTATTAAAAATTGTTTATCTAGCACTGGCGTTATTTTACCTCAACAATGGTTAAATCGCTGTACTTTACAATATAAGTTGCATCGTTATAATAACCGCCCATCAGTTTCTTCTTGTAGCCAAACTTGTTTTCAACATACTCGGTAAGCGGTGCGTTATTAACAGACATATACATGTCTTTTGCCGTTGCTAAACGCAATACCACATCCATAGTTAAATCGAAGCCTTTTACAGCACGTTTACTTGGCGTTGTATGGTAGGTTTGCGTGTAACGTTTAGCAAACGAATTGCTTTCGGTGTCGTTATACGATTTTGAAGCGGTTGCAAAATGAAACTTAAGTTTAGATAAATGATCGTTAGATACTTGGTCTCCCTCAAAAGCACTATTAAAATTAGTTGTTACCAAAACAATTTCAATAGCATTTGGGTTTCCTTCACCACGTTGACTTAAAGAAGCCAAAATACTTGTTACGTTTGATGCAAAACCTTCACTTTGTGTTTCTAGAAACACGTAATTTTTACCAGGTTTCAAGGTGGCTCTTATATCTTCAACATACACAAAATTCTCATCCTTACCTTCTTTATTTTTTCTAGAATACACTTGTTTTGCATAGCTAAATTCACGTTTAAGATCGGTTGCTACCGCTGCATTTTTGGCATCTGAAATAATAACAATGTTCTTTGGAAGTGAATCTGCTTTTACAAAATTGATGATTCTACCTTTTAACAAATCGTCTGAAGGTCGCGATTGAAATACATTCTCATACAAATTCAAATTAGTTCCTATTGGGGAAACAACAGGTACATGATATGGAAGTAATTGGCTCGCTACTTTATCAAACGTGTCTGATGTTAACGGACCAATAACAGCATCTAAATTCTTGAAATCATTGTCATTTAGAATTCTGATCACGTCACTTACTTGGTATTTAGTATCGTAAACATCGACTTTAACAGAGACTCCTAAAGCTTTCAATGAATCTAAAGCCGTTAGTACACCTGTGTAAAAATCAAGAGACGCTTCTAAATACGGGTCTTTTTTAATACTATTTTTTGCGCTTCCAATAGAATCTAAATTCACACGGTTTAACCTAAAAGGCAACATAACCGCAATGTGTTTGGTATCGAAATTCGTTATTTTGGTTTCTAAATGCGACTTCTTAGAGATGGTTTCTCCCGCTACATTCGTAGAATTGGTATACGGAATTTTTAAAACCATACCTTCCTTTAAACCAGTCTCTTTCAACTCTGGGTTTAAAGTTTCTAATTCAGCTTGCTCTAAGCCCAATTTAATTTTTAAACGGTAAAACCCTTCTTTTGGTAATACATTGTAATAGCTGTATTTTTCATCAACCACTTTAACAGCTTCACTTTCTAAATTAGGCACATATATTTGTTGCCCTTCTTGCAAGGTTTCTCCCAAACCTGGGTTTAAATCTTCCAATTCTTGTACTGTAATTCCGAATTTATAAGCAATACGCCACTTCCCTTCTTTCGCTTTTACCATATAAGGTTTGGTAGCTGCTTTAGGTTCTTCCTTAATTAATTTATAAACAGGAATTTGAAGTTTATCACCCTTTCGTAATGTATTGGCGTATAAAAAGGTGTTGTGTTTTTTTATTTCATCTTCGGTAACATCGTAACGTTTACCAATACTGTATAACGTTTCTCTTTTACTCGTTCTGTGTTCTTTATAACCTTGCAACTCTTTAACAACAATAGCTTCTGGTTTTTTAGCCTTAGATAAAGGAATGATTAAAATAGTGTTGGATTTTAATTCCTTTTTCGCATCTGGATTTAAAGTATAAATATCTGAAATTGCTACACCATAACGCGTTGCAATACCTTGGATAGTTTCTCCCTTTTTTACCTGATGGGTGCTAAAATTTTGTGCTGTTACAGCATTTAAGTTGAACACTAATGCGAAACATAAAACGGAAAAGAATTTAATCATGTAAATCTATTTTTTTAATTGCGTTACAAACAAAATGGTGTTTTTCTTAATGCATATAACATGCCAAAAATAAAGCGTTTAATACACAGCCATTCAGTACCGACTTAATTATATACGTTCAATGTATATAATTAAGCCGTTTAACGTACTAAATATAACTTATAAATAGTGTAACTATAACTTTACTAGAATGTTAAGAGCTGCTATTTTAAACGGGGCTTTATTCCCACTCGATAGTCGCTGGTGGTTTCGAACTAATGTCGTAAACAACCCTGTTAACACCTTTTACTTTGTTTATAATATCGTTTGATGTTTTTTGAAGGAACTCGTATGGTAAATTTACCCAATCGGCCGTCATACCATCGGTACTTTCAACCGCACGAAGTGCCACACATTTTTCATAAGTACGCTCATCGCCCATAACGCCCACGCTATTTACAGGTAATAACATCGCGCCTGCTTGCCATACTTTATCGTATAGTCCCCATTCTTTTAAGCCGTTAATAAAAATAGCATCAACTTCTTGAAGGATACGTACTTTTTCAGCTGTGATATCACCTAAAATACGAATACCTAAACCTGGACCAGGAAATGGGTGACGTCCTAAAAGCTCTGGATCAATGCCTAAAGTAGCGCCTACACGTCTTACTTCATCTTTAAAAATAGCACGTAAAGGTTCCACAATTTTAAGTTTCATAAAATCGGGTAAACCACCTACGTTGTGGTGACTTTTTATGGTTGCAGAAGGTCCGCCAGTTGCCGAAACACTTTCAATAACATCTGGATAAATAGTACCCTGTGCCAACCATTTCACGTCTGTAAGTTTGTTTGCTTCATCATCAAAAACCTCAATAAACGAATTACCAATGGCTTTACGTTTCAATTCTGGGTCTTCAATTCCTGCTAAAGCATCAAGAAAACGTTTAGAAGCATCAACTCCTTTCACGTTAAGTCCCATGCCTTCGTATTGATTTAATACACTTTCAAATTCGTTTTTACGCAGCAATCCGTTATTAACGAAAATACAGTATAAGTTTTTGCCTATGGCTTTATTTAATAATACTGCTGCTACGGTAGAATCTACACCACCTGATAAGCCTAAAACCACTTTATCTGTTCCCACTTTTTCTTGAATAGCCGCTACGGTTTCTTCAACAAAAGAATCTGGTGTCCAGTCTTGATTTAAGCCTGCAATACTTACTAAAAAGTTTTCTAGTAGTTGCTTACCATCCGTAGAATGATATACTTCAGGATGAAATTGAATCGCATAGGTATCTTCACCTTCAATTCTATAAGCAGCATTCGCTACATCATGCGTACTCGCAATTAAAACACCGTTTGTTGGCAATGTTTTAATGGTATCACTATGACTCATCCAGACTTGACTTCCAATTTGAATATTTTTGAAGAAGCCTTCCTCCTCTTTTATAAATGCCAAATTAGCACGACCATATTCTCTAGTATTAGAAGGTGCTACTTCACCACCTGAAAAATGCGCCAAATATTGGGCACCGTAACAAACTGCAAGTAAAGGTTTTTCGCCTCTAATATGTGTTAAATCGGGATGTAAAGCTTGTTCGCCTCTTACTGAAAAAGGGCTACCAGAAAGTATAACAGCTTTAAACTCCTCTAAATTGGTTGGAATTTTGTTGAATGGATGTATTTCGGAGTAAATGTTGAGTTCTCGAACTCGACGAGCAATAAGTTGTGTGTATTGCGATCCGAAGTCTAAAATAAGTACCTTGTCATGTTGCATGCGCAAAAATAGCAAGGATTTTATAATTACGATTTATGATTTATGATTTTTTTTAAAATTTTAAACCATGCTCTCTAAAATCAATTGAATATCTTTTTCTGTGGTATCTGGATTTATAAAACAAAAACGCGAAACAGTTTCAAAACTATCGCCTGTTTTCCATTTTGTTGGCGCTACTAGAGCAAAGCCTTTTTTGTGGTTTTCATAGGTCCAATGTGTATAATCTTCAGGCTTCCACCCAATTCTTCTATATAAAACACAAGACAAACTAGGGTCTCTAACCAACTCGACATGCGGCATCTTTTCAATTAAAGCTCCTGCAATTTGTGCTAATTCTAAACCACGCTCTACAGCTTGCTTATAACGATCTGTTCCGTGCATGGCTAATGAAAACCATAAAGGCAACCCACGTACACGACGTGTTAATTGTATTTGATAATCGGTTGGATTAAAACCATGTGCGCCTTCATCCTTAAAAATATCTAAATAAGATCCTTCTTGAGAATGTGCTTTTTTAGCTAATTCTGGCTTCTTATAAATAACAGCACCGCAATCATACGGTGAAAACATCCATTTATGTGGGTCGATAGTGATGCTATCTGCCATTTCAATACCGTTAAATAAATGTCTTACAGAATCGGCCACCAAAGCGCCTCCACCGTAAGCAGCATCGACATGAAACCACAGGTTTTCGTTTTCACAAATGGTACCAATGGCAAATAAATCGTCTATAATACCAGCGTTGGTTGTACCACCAGTTCCCACAACGGCAAACAATCGTTTCCTTTCGTGTGCTGTTAGGTTCTTAATGCTGTTTTGCAAGGCTTCTCCCTCTAGCCTATCTTCTGTATCTACAAGCACTACATCAATATCCGCCACTTTTGCCATGGCTTTAATAGAGGAATGCGCCCCTATAGACGTTATTATAAGTCCTTTTTCTACTTTATTCTGGTCGTCTAAACTTCGCCAGTTTTCTCTTGCTGCAACGATGGCCGACAAATTTGCCGCTGTACCACCGCTAGTAAACACGCCAAAAGCACCTTCTGGTAATCCTGTTAAAGACACCATCCATCGCATGGCTTCAATTTCGCAAAAAATACCGCCTGCACCTTCCATCCAATATGCGCCATGAATACTCGAAGCCGAGGTTACCAAATCGAACATAATCGCAGCTCGTGTTGGAGCCGCTGGTACAAAAGCCAAATTTCTAGGATGGTCTACCGGCACATTGGCTTTCATTAAATGCTTTTTCCATAAATTAAAAGCGACTTCTCCACCTATACCTTCATTTGTAATTGTTTCTCCAACTAATGCTTTTAACTCTTCCGCCTTTTTAGGCTTTCCTATTTTATGGTTTGTAGATGAAATTCTGCCAATGGTGTATTTCATGACATCTAAGGTCATTTCTACTAATTCAAGGTCAATTTTGTGCATCTTTTGCTAGAGTGTTAAAAGTGTAAATTCTTGTGAAAGCGGGTTTAAGTTCTCAATTAATTTGGGAATTAACTGGTCGCCATATTCTAAATAAAATTCAGAAAAATTTGTATTACGTTCTTGTAAACTTCCGTTAGGGAATAACTCATTTTGAATTTCAGTCATTCGAAATACTTGATCGGATAGTTTTCTTTTTTGAGCTTTTAATAAGCGCTTTTCTAAAGCATCCAAACCTTTTAGTTGTTTTACTTCCTGTGCTTTTACGGCTCCTAAAAAGGATTTATCCGTTTGTTCCGCAAGGCTATACATCGCTTCAAATTGTTGTTTTAAAGCCGTTTTTTGAGCAGAAAAATCAATATCAATATTTGAAATCTCTCTTACTTTTTTATTAATGAAGCCATCCCGCTTTAAAAAAACATCTTCAATGGAAACAGCTAAATTCTGAAGCTTTTCAGATTGATTTTCAGATTGAATCAACACAGAATTACGTAACAACAGTGCCGGAAACGGAACTTTCACTTCGTTAAAATACGCTTTTAATTGAAACCAATACGCCAATTCACCGCCACCACCTATATAACACAGGTTTGGTAAAATCACTTCTTGGTACAAAGGGCGCATAATCACATTAGGCGAAAATCGTTCTGGATGCTCTAAGAGTTCTTTTTGTATATCATTCTTGCTCCAAGATATATTGGTGTTGTTTACTATATATATACCGTCTTCAAAAACAATACGCTCTCTTACCTTCTCGGTTATATAAAATAAATTAATCTCACGGGGGTTTACTTGAATGCCGTAATTTGATAATTTGTTTATTTTTTCATTTGTTTCAGACACCTTTTTAAAAGATGTTTGATTCAATAATTCATCTTCTACAAATGGAATAAATTGTTTTTTGAGAGTAGCATCATTCGCATCTATAATAACTAAACCATACGCTTTAAACAAGTCGTTTGCTAAAAAGCGCGTGGCATCGGCTAAATTTCCATGTTTAATATAAGCTTCCTTGAAAAGGGTTTTTAAATAATTCGCATTCTTGGTGGTGCCTAATTCCAAAGAAAATAAATCCAAAACGGCTTCTAACCCATCAGTAGCCAATTCACCAACAGCTCCACTCGCGTCTTTGTTCCAATGTACTTTTTTGCCTTTGAAGTTGAAATAGTTTATTTCCTCAAAATCGTGATCTTCGGTTGCCATCCAATAAACGGGCACAAAGTTATATTCTGGGTAACGGTGTTTTAATTCGGTTGAAAGATTGATAGCTGACACAATTTTGTACAGAAAATAAAGCGGCCCCGTAAACAAGTTCAATTGGTGCCCTGTGGTTATTGTGAAAGTATTATTCAATTTTAGACTTTCTATGTTTTCTAAAGTTGATACAGAAACGTCCGTATGCTGGTACTGCTTTTTTAACTGTTCTACTAAAACAGCTCTGGACGCTGTTTTAAAAGATGCCGCCTTCTCATCAATCTGGTCTTTAAAATTATCAAGAGTCGGAAACTTGTTATAAAAAGGTTTCAGTGTGGGGTTTTCATCTAAATAATCACAAATTAGTGAAGAAAAATATCCTGTTTTTTTAAATGAAATACTATTTGCTGGCATATAAAACGTAAAAGTTAAAGTGTAAAGATACAGTTATTCTATTTTTTGAAATCTAAAAAATAAGTTAAGAATTCTGAAGCTTCCTAAAAACAGAAAATATTAGTCATAGCACTAAAAGGAACCTAACAATTTTATCGACTTCATTTTAAAATAACATAGCAAACTAAAAATTGGCTTCTATTAATACCCCATTAACCTTCTTTACATTACAATAACCCTAAGTTAATCAAACCACAGCATAGGCTTAACAAGCATCATAAACTCCCATTATACCTTTGGCATCAAAATAACAATCAAAAAAAATTATGAGATTATGAACAAATTACTAAAACTATTTTTATTCGTTTTTGCTATGACTTCCACTAGTGCTGTGCTAATAAGCTGTGAAGGTGAAGATGGTGTTAACGGTATAAACGGAAAAGACGGTGTAGACGGACAAGATGGTGCTGATGGCACCGATGGTGAAGATTTCACCCCATCACCTATGATGTTTTCAAACAAATCAACATTAGAACCTTTAGTTACTATGCATGCTGAGTTTAGTGCCGTAGAAGCTTTTTCTCTTATAAGTTCTACAGATGTACTTTCCAACGGGTTTCGTTTAGTTGGGGCTCAAGATGGCGCTGGGTTTTTAAAAGATGGCGAGAATTACATCTATGTTGTAAATGCGGAAGACGATTATGGTGTATCGCGAATTCGTTTTGATAAAGACCTAAACCCACTTAAAGGCGAATGGCTGCTAAATGCGGGTGTTGCAGATTATGCCAGACAATGTTCTGGGACTATGTGGGAGAAAGCCATTCATGGTGGTGATAAAGACATCTTTTTATCGGCATCAGAAAGCATTGCGTATGATGTTAAAGGTATAGACCCTTGGATAACAACACCAACCCCTAATGCCGATTTTGGTTTAGATGCGCTTGGAGAATTTTCTTGGGAAAATGCCGTACCACTTCCAAAAGGAGCATATTCTGGTAAAACCGTTATTATTGGTGGTGATGATGATTCGAGCGGTTCTAAAGGTCAAGTAACCATGTATTTATCTGAAAACGGAGATGCCGATTTAGAAAATGGTAAAATATACGTTCTTAGATACAAACAAGTTTCTAACGGCACAGGTGGCGTTATGGATGTGACACCTGCAACCACTTATGACGAAGGATCTCTTGATTTTGGAAAAACCTACGATATAGAGTTTGTTGAAATAGTAAACGGTGCAGCCATGACAAAAAATGAAATGGAAACAGCTTGTACTGCCGTAAACGCTTCTCAATTTATAAGAGTTGAAGATGTAGATTACCAAAAAGGAAGTGATGCCAACGGAAGAAACGTTTATTTTGCAGTAACAGGTCTTGGCCCAAATACTGGCGATGTTAACGATTGGGGAACCGTTTACAAATTAGAACTAGACGCAACAAACCCATTAGCTGGAAAATTAACACAAGTAGTAAGTGGTAATACAGACAGCAATAATAAAGACGGAAACCTGTCTTCACTTCAAAGTCCAGATAATATTTGTGTAACGGAAAACTTTATTTATTTCCAGGAAGACCCAAACTCTTTTAGCAGAGGGCACGCTGCATATATTTATCAATCTGATTTAAACGGTAACAACACCAAAGTTGTTTTAGAACTTAAAATAGAAAGCAACCTATCTCCAACAGGAAGCACTAGTTTTTCTGGTGAATTCGGATCGTTAGTTGATGTTTCTGATAAAGTTGGCGTACCAGACACCTTTATTTTAGCACTTCAACCTCACTACTGGAAAAGTGATGATTTCGTGTCAACCAATTTACCACACAACCAAGGTGGTCAAATTGTGGTATTAAAAGGACTTCCTAGATAAAAATTAAACGACTCTTAAAACAAAAAATCTCCATTTATTTAATGGAGATTCTTTTTGTTTATAAAAATTTCAAAATGAACATATCAATAAAAGCATCAACCTTATTACTGTTTTTAGTATTCGTTGTTTCATGTAAAAACGAAAAACAAACGACCATCGCTGTTATAAATTGGTCGAAGGCTCAAAATTATTATTTAGAAAATATGCGTACGTCCATAGCATATCTAGATAGTTTAAAAACGGAAGGCTTTGATGGGGACAAATCAAAACAATTTTTCACGCTTGCGCGGGAAGCTTTTAAAAAAGCAGAACCTTATGCGTCCTATTTGAACCCAGAGGTTGGGCATCGCGTAAATGGGCCGGCGTTACCCGTTTATAAAGAAGACAGCGGAAAAATTTTAAACCCCGTTGGTTTTCAAAAAATAGAAGAAAGTATTTACAATCAAGACACTAACAAAACCGATTTTGACCAGGAAGTATACGTTACAAACGGCATGCTTTCTGTTCTACAAAAAGGTATAGAAAAAAGAAAACTAACCCCACAACGTTTTTTTATTGCGACACACCAACAGTTATTCCGCATTGTCAGTTTAGCCATTTCTGGTTTTGACACGCCTGTAAGTCATCTAGGTATTAATGAAACAAAAATTTCACTAGAAGGTTTAAAAACAGTTTATCAACATAGTATTCAATCTATTATTCAGAATAAAAACGTGTATTTAGATGAAGCTTTTTTGAATAACATTTCTAAAGCCATCCTATTTATTGATAAAAACAACCAGTTTGATACCTTTGATAGATTTACCTTCACTAGAGATTATCTAAACCCCATTACTAGAAACTGGGTTGATATACGTAAAACCAGTCAGCTTTGGGAGGCTGTAACTACGGAAGCTTTTAATTTTGATGCGCCCACTTTTTTTGAAAACAATTCATTCAATTTAAACTTTTTCACACCTGCAACCAACAGAAACCCGTCGGGCAAACAAATTGCTCTAGGTGAAAAATTATTTTCAGACCCTAAGCTTTCCGCAAGTGGCAATATGGCCTGCATTACCTGCCACATACCTAGTAAAGGCTATGCAGATGGTATGAAAGTTAATTTAGATACTCATGGCAAACCGCTTCAACGTAACACACCCACACTACTTAACACTGCTTTTCAACAAAGTTTCTTTTTAGATGGTAGAGCGAGCAGTTTGATAGACCAAATTTCACTTGTATTTACAAATAACAAAGAATTTAATACAAACGTCCATGAATTTTCGGATGCCATTTTAAAAGACTCTACTTATGTCCTTCTTTTTAAAGATGCCTACGGAAAAATTTCTAAAAACAACAAGGACGTTATCAAGGCTATTTCGTCTTACATTTCGACATTGAACGGATTCAATTCTAAATTCGACAAAAATATAAGAGGTGAAGAAAACACCTTTACAGATGAAGAAAAACACGGATACAACCTATTTATGGGAAAGGCCCTATGCGCTACCTGCCATTTCATTCCTTTAACAAACGGAACGGTACCTCCATTTTTTAGTGAAACCGAAAAAGAAGTCATTGGCGTACCACAAACAGCCAAAAACAAGCAATTAGACACTGACTTAGGATTTTATTGGAAATATAAAGAAGCGCTGCATAAAGGCATGTTTAAAACACCGAGCATTCGAAATATAGAAAAAACGGCCCCTTACATGCATAATGGCGTATATGAAACTTTAGAGGAAGTCGTTGATTTTTATAACCAAGGCGGTGGTAACGGATTCGGGTTTAACATAGCGCACCAAACCCTTCCGTTTGATGAATTGAACCTAACAAAAACAGAACAAACAAGCATAATCGCCTTTATGAAAACCCTTACCGATAGCGATACTCAATAAAAACAAGCATATTAACTATTTTAAAAACAACAATTCACCCCTAAAAGTTAACATCATAAAAGGATATAGAAGCGCTTTTTTTTCGTAACTTAATGCTAGTTAAATTATTAGCTATCTATATACCATGAAAAATAAACGCTTTCTACTTCAATTATTCACAGGTCTTTATATGTTTATGGGGTTGATGTTGCTGCATGCACAACCAGCTACAACATTTATAGAAATAAAAGGTCGTATAGTAGACGATGCTTCTAATGATGCTTTAATTTTTGCCGACATCATTATTAAAGATTCTAATATGAGTACTGTCACGAATTCTGATGGTGAGTTCGCTTTAAAAATACCCGATTCGCTTGCAAACAAATCTGTTAGTTTTTCTCATTTAGGTTATCAACAAAAGGAATTAAAAATTTCAGAATTAAGTGCTTACTCTAAAATAAAACTCATTCCTGCTATCACAGAATTATCAACTGTAGAAATAAAAACTTTTAAAGATGCTGAAACACTATTACGAGAAACCTTAAAAAACAGAAGTCATGCGTATAACAACGAAAACGCGTTGATGACTGCTTTTTACAGAGAAACCATTAAAAAGAGACGGAAAAATGCATCGCTATCTGAAGCTGTTGTTCAAATTCATAAGCAGCCATATAGCAATTTTAAAAACGATGCCATCGAACTTATAAAATCTAGAAAAAGTACAGATTATACCAGATTAGATACCCTCGCTGTGAAACTTCAAGGTGGGCCATTCTGTAATTTATATACCGATATTATAAAATACCCCGAGTACATTTTCACAAAAGAGAACATTCCTTTATACGATTTTAACTTTGGGGTGTCTACTCAAGTAAACAACAAACCTGTTTATGTTATCAATTTCAAACAAAAGCCTAACATACAAGAGCCGTTATACTACGGGAAACTTTATATAGATTCTGAAACATTAGCCTTAACGAATGCTGTTTTTAGACTCAATGTTGAAAATAAAGAACTCTCAAGCGAGATGTACATCAGGAAAAAACCTAGAAAAGTAGATGTATACCCTACCGAAGCGACCTACCGCGTAAATTACCGTACCCAAAACGGAAAATGGCACTATGCTTACAGCAACATTTTACTAACCTTTAAAGTGAATTGGAAAGGCAAACTTTTTAACAGTGTATATACTTTAAACAGTGAAATGGCCATTACAGATTGGAGAATCAACGACCCGAAACTAGTTAAAACTAAAGAGCATATGCTAAAACCCACTACAATTTTAGCTGATGAAACTTCCGGGTTTAAAGACCCTGCTTTTTGGGGTGAATATAATATTATTGAACCCGAAAAATCTATTGAAGCGGCTATTGAAAAAATTAAAAAACAATTGAAACGAACCTAAAAATATTTAGTTCAAAATCAACATCTCACATCTGTTTTTTAATTAATTTTACATACTAAATTTTTATATTGTGATAGACTTTCTATTGACTAGTGAAGCAATAATGGCGCTTCTAACGCTTACTTTTTTAGAAATTATTTTAGGGATAGACAATATTGTTTTCATATCCATTGCCGCTAACAAACTACCTGAACACCAGCAATCGAAGGCTACGACTATTGGCTTACTTTTAGCGATGGTACAACGTATTATCCTCTTGTTTTTTGTTTCGTTTTTAATTAGTTTGAAAGACCCTTTTTATACTATTGAATGGACCTGGCTTCACATAGCCATTAGTTGGCAAGCTATTATTTTATTTGGTGGCGGCTTGTTTTTAATATACAAAAGCACTTCTGAAATTCATGAAAAAGTGGAAGCACCAAAACATGATGAAACTGCTTTAGAAGGAAAAAAGATAAAAACCTTGTCGCATGCCATCGTGCAAATTATGCTTATCGATTTTATCTTTTCAATCGATTCTATTTTAACCGCCGTTGGTATGACTAACGGTTTGCACTCCAATCACAATTACAACCTTGTTTTAATGATTATTGCAGTGGTTATTTCCATTATCGTGATGATAGGATTTGCAAACCCCATACGCCGCTTTATTAATGAACACCCCAGTATGCAATTATTAGGCTTAGCCTTTTTAATATTAATTGGTTTTATGTTAATTACCGAAGCAGCGCATTTATCACACACAAAATTCTTTGGAAATACCGTTGGAGCAATACCTAAAGGCTATTTATACTTTGCTATTGCATTTTCATTATTTGTGGAGTTTTTAAGTTTTAGAATTGAGCGCAAAAAAAAGCGTTGATAATTTAATATCAACGCTTTTTTTTTATTTAAAAACTAAAATTGGTAGTTCTTTTTCCTTTATAAATGCGGTATAAATCGTGCCCTACTAATACAAGTAACATGATAATTATGAGTCTGAAAATCATATATACAAAAAAGGTTTAAAACAGTTTAGTTTGCCCTTTACCTCCTTCATCATCGTCAGTATCTGAATCAGAATCTTTCTTTTTGGGTTTACTAGTTTCTGAATTTCCATCAGAATCTGAAGAAACATCTTCCTCATCCACCACTTCTAAATCATCAGCATGCACTTCTTCTGGAGTTTCATGTGGTAATGGTTCTAATAAATTTATTTGGTTTACTTTTTCTTTAGTTAGTTGATTCCCTAATGCAGTAAGCCCTTTAACGGAAATAAACTCTTCTAAATTCAGAATTAAATTATCTTTTCTTTCTTTACCTCGGTCTTTAGTAAACTCAATTTCAGCCATCGGAATCCAATCGGTTGAAACAATTTCTAAATGCGATTTATCATGACTTGTAATAAAGCTTTCTTCTTTATTCTCGTTTTCAATTAAGAAACGCTTCACAAAGTATTTTTCCTTTTCACCATCAAAATAAATAGCCGATACAGGTTTTTTAGGGTTCCATTTTTCCATCACAATCATGTCGCTATCAAAATGTGCGGTAACCTCTGGAACAATGGTTTTGACTATTCCTTTTTGACTGATAATTAAAATGCGATCTTCACCTCTAAACTCACCCAACAATTCGCCTCTTCCGTCTACGTTTAAACGCTGAACCGTATCATCAAACCAAATTTTACGTGGCTTTAAAGTTGAAATACCTTTCTCTTTTAACTCAATTTTTTTAATAGGATATTTAGTCACTAAATTCCCTTTAGAATTTCTTCCTTTAATTAAAATATCAGCAAAATCGATATCCCATTTCAACTTCTTAATACTTCCTGCTTGTCGCAGTAAAACACTAACAACCTCAGCTTCGCCATTCGGGTTTGCTGAAAAATATAAGCCTACCGACCCTTTATTCCCGTTAGTTAAATCGTATTCTTTATCGCGGGTAATTCCTGTAACTGAAAAACGTTTTATGTACGATGGCCCACTTTTGCCATCGCGATAAATCATATTATAAATGGTACGGCTATCCTTCTTATCAAAAACCTCTACATTGATAATATCTTTACCTATAAAAGTTTTTGAATCGACTTTAGTGACCATCATTTTACCTTCTTTGGTAAACACAATAATATCGTCTATATCACTACAATCGCAAACATATTCATCTTTTCTCAATGAGGTACCAACAAAACCTTCTTCCCTATTTACATAAAGTTTGGTGTTTCGAATAACAACTTTGGTCGCATCAACATCATCAAACGTGCGAATTTCTGTTTTGCGTTCGCGTCCTGTACCATAATCTTTTTTAAGTCTGGTAAAATAGGCAATCGCATAATCGATAAGGTGCTCTAAATGGTGCTTTACTTCTGCAATTTGATCTTCTAAAGCATCAATTTTCTGTTGCGCTTTGTCAATATCAAACTTAGAAATTCTTTTAATTTTAATTTCTGTTAAACGCTCAATATCTTCAACGGTAATAGCCCGTTTTAAATGCTGAATATGTGGTTTTAATCCTCTATCAATAGCTGAAATTACACCTTCCCAGGTTTCTTCTTCCTCTATATCACGGTAAATTCTATTTTCAATAAAAATACGTTCCAAAGATGCAAAATGCCATTGCTCTTCAAATTCATTAAGACGAATTTCTAATTCTTGTTTTAATAACTGAACCGTATTATCTGTAGAACGACGCAACATTTCTGTAACACCTACAAACAATGGTTTATTGTCTTCAATAACACAGCCTAACGGTGATATAGACGATTCGCAACTGGTAAAAGCATACAAAGCATCTATGGTTTTATCTGGTGATAAACCGGAAGGTAAATGAATTAAAATTTCAACCTCTGCAGCTGTATTATCTTCAATTTTTTTAATTTTTATTTTACCTTTATCATTCGCTTTTAAAATGGAATCTATCAGCGAAGAAGTTGTAGTTCCAAAAGGAATTTCGGTAATAACTAAGGTGTTTTTATCTGATTGAGATATTTTAGCACGCACACGCACTCGCCCACCTCTTAACCCATCATTGTAGTTTGAGAAATCGGCAATTCCTGCAGTTGGAAAATCGGGTAAAATAAGAAAGCGTTTTCCTTGTAAATGCTTTATGGAAGCATCAATAAGTTCGATAAAATTGTGCGGCAATATTTTTGTTGAAAGCCCCACAGCAATACCTTCACCTCCTTGTGCCAACAGCAACGGAAACATAACTGGCAAGTTTACAGGCTCTTTACGACGCCCATCATAACTAGATTGCCATTCGGTTATTTTAGGATTGAAAACAACATCTAACCCAAACTTAGAAATTCGAGCTTCAATATAACGAGACGCTGCAGCACTATCGCCAGTAAGAATGTTTCCCCAGTTTCCTTGGGTATCTATTAACAAATCTTTCTGGCCAATTTGAACCATAGCATCGGCAATACTCGCATCTCCATGCGGATGGTACTGCATGGTGTGCCCCACAATGTTTGCTACTTTGTTGTAACGCCCATCATCCAAATCTTTCATAGAATGCATGATACGGCGTTGCACGGGTTTAAAACCGTCCTCAATAGCAGGGACAGCACGTTCTAATATAACGTACGATGCATAATCTAAAAACCAATCTTTATACATGCCCGTAACACGGGTAATGGTTTCTTTTGGTTCGTCTTGTCCGCTAATTAAATCGTTATCTTCTTCAATCATTAATTGATCTTATTTTCTTGGCTTTCCGCTTAGCGTAGTTCTTTGGAAACCATTGGCTCTTTTATGACTTAAATTTCTATTGAATGAGGTTACGAAATCGTAAACGGTTTTTCTTGATTCTGGTTTTTCTTTACTGTATAACATGACTTTTAATTTAATTATCCTCTAAAATATCTAATTCTACTTTTAAATTATCTATAATAAACTCCTGCCTGGTTGGTGTGTTTTTCCCCATATAAAAGGATAATAAATCTTCAATAGACATATTATCATCTAACATAACAGGGTCCAACCTTATATTTTCGCCAATAAAATGGACAAATTCATCTGGCGATATTTCACCCAGCCCTTTAAATCGAGTAATCTCGGGTTTTGGTTTTAGTTTTTCAATGGCACTTCTGCGTTCCTCTTCAGAATAGCAATAAATAGTCTCCTTTTTATTTCTAACACGAAACAACGGCGTTTGTAGAATATACAAATGCCCTTCTTTTATCACCTCAGGGAAAAATTGTAAAAAGAAGGTTATTAACAGTAACCGAATGTGCATTCCATCCACATCGGCATCGGTAGCAATTACCACATTGTTATAACGTAAATCTTCTAACGACTCTTCAATGTTTAAAGCCGCTTGCAACAAGTTAAATTCTTCATTTTCATAAACAATTTTCTTGCTTAACCCGTAGCAATTTAAAGGTTTCCCTTTTAAACTGAAAACTGCCTGTGTATTAACATCGCGTGATTTCGTGATACTTCCCGAAGCCGAATCTCCCTCTGTTATAAATAAAGTCGATTCTAAATTACGTTCGTTTTTAATATCACCAAAATGCACACGGCAATCGCGTAATTTTTTATTGTGAAGACTGGCAGATTTTGCACGGTCTTTGGCTAATTTTCGAATTCCAGAAAGTTCCTTACGTTCACGTTCTGCTTGCAAAATTTTGCGCTGGATTTTTTCGGCCGTTTCTGGGTTTTTGTGTAAATAGTTATCTAAATAGGTTTTTAGAAAGTCGTTAATATAAGTTCTTACGGTTGGCAATTCGCCACCCATATCGGTAGAACCTAACTTTGTTTTAGTCTGACTTTCAAAAACAGGTTCCATCACTTTAATGGCAATGGCACTTACAACCGATTTTCTAACATCGGACGCATCGTAGTTTTTACCATAAAACTCACGAATGGTTTTCACCAACGCTTCTCTAAAAGCATTTAAGTGCGTACCCCCTTGTGTGGTATTTTGCCCATTCACAAACGAGTGATACTCTTCACTATATTGTGTTTTACTGTGTGTTAAAGCAACTTCAATATCATCACCGCGTAAGTGAATAATAGGGTATGCTCTATCAGATTCGTTGATATTTTCAGACAATAAATCTTTTAGTCCATGCTCACTAAAAAACTTTTCACCATTAAAAACAATGGTTAAACCTGGATTTAGATATACATAGTTTTTAAGCATTTTAACGACGTACTCGTTTCTATACTTATAATTTTTGAAAATGGTATCATCAGGAACAAAGGATACTTTAGTTCCTTTTCTGCGTGTGGTATCGTCTAATAAATCTTGATTGATTAAATTACCTTGCTCAAATTCTGCGGAAGCGGATTTATTATCACGATTTGATTCCACTCTAAAAAATGAAGATAAAGCATTTACCGCTTTAGTACCAACACCGTTTAAACCTACCGATTTTTTGAAGGCTTTCGAATCGTACTTTCCACCGGTATTCATTTTAGAAACCACGTCTACCACTTTCCCTAAAGGAATACCACGACCATAATCTCTAACAATAACTTTAGTGCCTTGTATAGAGATATCGATGGTTTTTCCTGCACCCATCACGTACTCATCAATAGAGTTGTCTAAAACCTCTTTTAGAAGAATGTAAATACCATCATCTGGTGAAGACCCATCACCCAACTTACCAATATACATTCCCGGACGCATACGGATATGCTCCTTCCAGTCTAGTGAACGTATATTATCTTCGGTGTAACTGGTTAATTCAGCCATAGATTTAAGTAAAATTTCGTGATTGGACGCTAATATAATACAACCTAAGAAAAAAAGAAACCGACAAGACACAAAGTAATTAACAATATGCATTAATAAGTCGTAGTCTCAGTTTTCAGCTGCACTAGCTGTCATCATTTTAATAAGAATTGCTATTTATTTATTCTTTTTTAAAGACACAAGCAATATACCAAAAATAACTATTAATGCACCAAACAACTGCAATAAAGTAAGTACTTCGTTTAAAAATACACCCGCTAATATAATGGTTGAAATAGGACCGAAACCAGCAATAACTGCAAAATTTGAAGAATTGATACGGTTAATAGATTCTGATACTAAAAACGAAGGAATAACCGTCGCGAAAATGGCTATTAAAAACCCTAATAGATATACTTCCCATTGAAAACCAAAAATATTCACGTTAGAAAATAGTCCGAAATGAATAAACACACAAAAGCATGAAACAATCATGGCATATGATGTGAACTTAACCACACCAAACTTTGGAATAAGCCAACCACTCCCCACTAAATATGCCGCATACGTGATGGCACACAGCAAGATAAAGAAACCACCTAAATACGTATCGGTTCCAGAAATAGCTACTTCACCCCAAAAAGTAATAACAATACCAACATAGGTTAGAAATATAGCCCATGCTTGGGTTGAGTTTATAGCCTTTTTAAGAAAGAATTTATTAAAAATAATAATGATTGTAGGGTACAAAAATAAGATAATACGCTCTAAACTTGCTTTTATATATTGAAGCCCCACGAAATCGAAATAACTTGCTAAATAATAACCAACTACCCCAAAAAACACGACCCAATAATAATCGTTTTTAACAACCATACTTGGGTTTTCTTTTTTGTAATAAATTACCGCTATAACCACATAAAACGGAAAAGAAAACAGCATGCGTAACAACAAAAGACTTAGCGCATCTACTTCATATAGATATGCTAATTTCACCATAACGGCTTTTGAAGAGAATAGTACAATCCCTAAAATTCCAATTAAAATACCTGTGATGAATTTCTTTTTTGATTGCATGAAACGAATGTAAACTAGGTGTCGGTTTTGAGTAAGACGGTCTATAATATTTTTAATTAAAAAAGCTAAACAGATTCAGCTTGCTCTTTTAAAAACGTGTTTCTAGTTATTAAAAGGTTGGTCATATACTTTTTCAAAAACAACCAATTTGCTAATTTCCCTAAAAGACCATAAGGTGATTCAAAAGAGAAAACATCAGTTATTTTTGTAGTATTTCCGATTTTTTGAAAATAATGCTCATGTCGAAAGCTTTTGAATGCTCCAGAAACCATTTCATCTACAAAGTAGTTTGGAGACTCAAACACTGTTATCTTAGAAGTTAATTGCTGCTTAACACCAAAATGCGTTGCTTCCCAAGTAACCCATTCACCTAATTCTATTAGTCCTGAAGTTTTACCTGCAACCGCTTTCTCATTTGAATGTTTGAGTGATTCTTTATGAAAATCAATATTCCGTGCTAAATCAAAACAGGTTTTAACTCCTGCATTTACAAGCATATTGATTTCTATTTTAGGCATGGCTTCGTTTTTAAAATAAAGATTGCTTCACTACGTTCGCAATGACGTATACAAATAAGCTCTTTTATAAAAACGAAGCCATCTAAAAATCTAAGATTCTAACGATCTATTTTAAACTATACGTTAAATAAGAAATGCATTACATCGCCATCTTTAACAATGTAGTTCTTTCCTTCAACACGCATTTTACCAGCTTCTTTTACTTTGGCTTCACTTCCAAAAGCGACATAATCATCATAACCAATTACTTCAGCTCTAATAAAGCCTTTTTCAAAATCGGTATGGATAACACCGGCTGCTTGTGGTGCAGAAGCACCTATATCGATAGTCCACGCACGCACTTCTTTAACACCTGCTGTGAAATATGTTTGTTGTTTTAATAATTTATAGGCAGAACGAATTAATTTAGCAGAACCTGCTTCGTCTAACCCGATGTCTTGTAAAAACATTTGACGCTCTTCATAATCATCCAACTCGGTAATATCAGCTTCCGTACCTACAGCTAAAAATAACACTTCTGCATTTTCATCTTTAACGGCTTCTTTCACCAAATCAACATATTTATTACCAGATACGGCAGATGCTTCATCAACATTACACACATACATCACTGGTTTTTCAGTAATAAACTGTGACGGTTTTACAAAATCTTCATAATCATCTTCACTAAATTCTAAAGCACGTACAGAAATACCGGCTTCTAAACTTTCTTTTATTCTTAATAAAACAGCTTCTTCTTTTTGGGCTTCTTTATTACCTGTTTTAGCAGCACGCTTTACTTTATCAAGTTTCTTATCTACAGTTTCAAGATCTTTAAGCTGTAACTCCATATCGATAGTTTCCTTATCGCGAATCGGGTTTACATTGCCATCAACATGCACAATATTATCATTATCAAAACAACGCAATACATGTAATATAGCATCGGTTTCACGAATGTTTGCAAGAAACTGATTTCCTAAACCTTCACCTTTACTAGCTCCTTTTACCAAACCAGCAATATCTACAATCTCTACAGTTGCCGGTTGCACACGCACAGGGTTTACCAAATCTGTAAGTTTTTCTAAACGCTTGTCTGGCACATTCACCACACCAATATTAGGTTCGATAGTACAAAATGGAAAGTTTGCACTTTGCGCTTTGGCATTAGACAAACAATTAAATAAAGTCGATTTCCCTACGTTTGGCAATCCTACAATACCTGCTTTCATTGAAATTTATTTTTTTCATTTCCGCAAATGCGAAAATTTTAATTTAAGGCTGCAAAGATATACTATATAAAGTGTATTTTATAATTTAATTCAAAATTCGGCTGCATACTTTTTATTATTTTATAAAGTGTTTTTAGGATGTCATTTAAAACAACTCCATAAAAACAATTTATTTTCTTCCATAATTTCCCATATCTTAGCAACTATAACTCAAACAACTAATTTTTATGAAACACATTTACTTTTTAGTGCTTGTACTATTTAGCATTAACTACTCCCTCGCACAAAACATTACAGGAACGGTTAAAGACCCTTCTGGCATCCCATTGCCGGGTGTAAATATTGTTGTGAAAGGAACGACTAACGGTACAACATCCGACTTTGATGGTAAATACACCATTAATGCGACCCCTACCGCCACACTTGTTTTTAGTTACATTGGGTACAACTCTGCCACTATAGACATTAATAACAGAACCAACATTAATATTACTTTAGAAGAAGGTGTAAGCCTTGACGAAGTTGTTTTAGTAGGATCTCGCAGCCCAAAAAGAACAGCCGTAGATACAGCTGTAGCTATTGATGTTATTGATGTAGCGCAAATTTCTACCCAAGTTGGTAAAGTGGAAATAAATGAAATGCTACAATATGCAGCACCTTCATTTAATGCCAATAAACAAACAGGTTCTGATGGTGCCGATCACGTAGACCCTGCATCTTTAAGAGGTTTAGGTCCTGACCAAACACTTGTTTTAATTAATGGTAAACGTAGACACCAATCGTCTTTAATCAATGTTTTTGGTACTAGAGGTCGTGGTAATACAGGAACCGATTTAAATGCTATTCCTGCTTCATCTATTAAAAGAATAGAAATTTTAAGAGATGGTGCTTCTGCTCAATATGGGTCGGATGCGATTGCAGGTGTTATCAATATTGTTTTAAAAGATAATATTGATGAATTAACAGGAAGCGTAAGCTACGGTGCATACAGCACTAACGCCGATGTAAACACTGCTGATTTTGGCGAATATGGCGCATGGAATACCGATGGTTATAGATTAGACACGGAAAGAGACGGAAACGCTATTGGAAAAGACAAAAATTTTGATGGTGGCTCTATGAAAGTAACTGCTAACTATGGTTTTGAAATTGGTGAAGGTGGCTATGCCAACTTTACTACCGAGTATTTAAGTAAGAACAAAACTTTACGTCCCGCTTTCGATTTCAGAAAAGGTTTTGGTGAGGCTGCTATAGATGGCTTTAATTTCTTCGGAAATGTTGCTATTCCTGTTTCTGACAACACAGAAGTTTATGCTTTTGGTGGTAGAAATTATAGAGATACAGATGCTTATGCATTTACAAGAAACGGTGGTGAACGTGTTGTAGAATCTATTTACCCTAATGGATTTACACCTAGAATCACATCTATTATTACAGATAATTCACTTTCTGCAGGTGTAAGAACAACGACCGAGAGTGGTTGGAAAATTGATATTAGTAATACCTACGGAAAAAATAATTTCCACTACTTTATTAAAGGAACATTAAACGCATCGTTAGAAGAAACATCACCTACAGATTTTGATGCAGGTGGACATAGCTTAAGCCAAAACACAATTAATTTTGATTTTTCAAAATATTATGATGATGTATTAAGCGGTATGAACTTAGCTTTTGGTGCTGAATACAGAACTGAAAACTTTATGATTTTTGCTGGAGAAGAACGCTCTTATGGAACTTATACAGAAGGCCGTATTCTAATTACCGACCCAGAAAATCAAGATGCACAAGCTGAAGATGATGATGGTAACCCGCGCCCAGGAGGCTCTCAAGGTTTCCCAGGCTACAGTCCTGCTAACGAAGTAAACAGAAGCCGAAGCAATTTATCGCTTTATGCTGATGCGGAATTCGATTTAACCGAGACATTCTTAATAAGTGCAGCAGCCCGTTTTGAAGACTTTAGCGATTTTGGAAGCACTGTTAATGGAAAATTAGCAGCACGTCTTAAAGCTACAGATAATATTAATATTCGTGGATCTGTAAGTACAGGTTTTAGAGCGCCATCATTAGCTCAAATATATTACAACTTGAAATTCACAAACTTTGTGGGGGGCCAAGCGTTAGAATCTCTTTTATCTCCTAACAACAGTCCTGTAACGGCCTCTTTTGGTATTGGCCCGTTAAAAGAAGAAAAAGCATTTAATGCTGCATTAGGGTTCACATCTTCTTTTGGAGATTTCACAGCGACAGTAGATGGTTACTATATTAATGTAAAAGACCGTATCGTATTAACAGGTAATTTTGATGCACCACAAATTGAAAATGTAGAGGCTGCACAATTTTTCGCTAATGGTGCCGATACAAAAACCACCGGTTTAGATGTTATTTTAGCGTATAAAACAAGACTGGCAGACGATAGTTCTATTGGTGCTACCTTTTTAGGAAACTTTAACGACATGAAAATTGACAAAGTAAAAAATGGCGCCTTAGATGAGCAAACCTTTTTTGGGGAACGCGATAAAGCTTTCTTGTTAACCTCTGCTCCAAAAAGTAAAATGAGTTTAAATTTAAACTACAGTAAAGATATATTTGATGCTGCTTTAACCTTTACCAAATTTAGTGAAGTTGAATTATTAGATTACCAAATGTATGAAGATGTTGCCGATTACGGTTCACTTGCTCAACAAGTAACAGCCGCAACAGATGCTTATGCATCTAAAATAGTAACAGATTTAAATCTGGGCTTGAAACTATCTGAAAGTTTAAAACTTAATATAGGAAGCAATAACCTATTCAACATCTACCCAGACCAACAAGACGACTGGACAGAAGCTGGAGGTTATTGGGATTCTGTACAAATGGGCTTTGGTGGTGCTTACTACTACGCAAAACTTAATTACAAGTTTTAATTATAGAACATCTTTTTTTAATTAAGAAAACCGAACTATATAGTTCGGTTTTCTTTTTTTCATACGTTCATAGTACAATACATGCCTCCACTTAAGAAACTGAAAACACTTCTAAAAAAACAGATTAGCAACTCTTCAAATTAAAATTTGTACGTTTGTTTTAATATCTAAATTGAATACAGACTCATAACTTGTTTATGAAGCACAAACCTAACGAAACTAAAAAACCAAAAACACCCTGGCCTACTAAAGATGCCATGGAGCAAGTGTATGCCATGAAACTTTGGGGTGATAATAAATCTGATTTCTATTCAGGATCAGGATCGCATCATCCTGAAATTACATCCCCTTATTTAGATGCATTAATACCTTTTTTAACATCATTTAAAAACCCGCTTGTGGTTTGCGATTTAGGCTGTGGCGATTTTAATATAGGGAAAGAATTAGTTAAGCACACCAAAGAATATATTGGGGTCGATATCGTTACAAATCTTATAACCCATAATAAAACACATTTTAAAGCTGATAATTTAGAGTTTAAGTGTTTGGATATTGCTCTAGACCCTTTACCCTCTGGAGACTGTGCATTATTGAGACAAGTACTGCAACATCTATCGAACACTGAAATACAAAGCATAATAAGTAAGCTAGCCCAATATAAGTATGTTATTTTAACTGAACATCTACCCCAAGGCGATTTCACGCCTAATAAAGATATTATTTCAGGCCAAGGCATTAGGCTAAAAAAACAAAGTGGTTTAAATTTATTAGCATCACCATTCCATTTCAAAATAAAAGAAGAAAAACAATTAGTGTCTACTGTTTTATCCAATGGTAAAGGAGTTATTACCACAACCCTCTATACTTTATTCTAGATTTCTTTTATTCATTACAATAACAAAAAAAAACCCCAAGCCAAAGCTCAGGATTTTATAGTATTAAAATTGACAACTACTCATTATCAATTATTCGTTTTTTAATAATCTACCCTTCAGGGTGCATAAAACGTTGTTTCGCTAAAAGCGCTTCTTCAGTTTCTACATGCTCGTCATCAGGTACACAACAATCTACAGGGCAAACTGCAGCACATTGTGGCTCGTCATGAAACCCTTTACATTCTGTACATTTATCAGGTACTATATAGTAAAGTTCATCACTAACTGGTTCTTGAGCTTCTTCAGCATCTACTTCAGTACCGTTTGTTAATACTACTTTACCAGTTAAACTAGTTCCATCTTTGTAACGCCAGTCGTCTGCGCCTTCATATATTGCTGTATTTGGGCACTCAGGTTCGCAAGCACCACAATTTATACATTCGTCTGTTATAATAATTGCCATAGTGTATTTTCTTTCTAACTTTGTACTCGCAAAAATAACGCCAAAACTATTCATAACCAAATTAAGCATGCAATTACAACAAAGAATTTACGCATTTGTGAAATTAGGAGATTTTTTAAGTCAATTTTCTAATGAAATTATTCAAAAGAAGGATAATATTGAACATAACGAATTATTCTTTGACGGTTTCAAGCACCAATTAAAGCTGGCCCGAGAACACAATGGTTGGTTTACGTCAGAAAACATTCAGTTTGCCATTACGGGTTGGGTCGAGTCTTTAACCGAGGCCAATTTAAGCAAATGGCTTGCTCCTTATAATATGGAAAACACCACTTCAAAACAAGTGGCCATTATTATGGCGGGCAATATTCCGTTGGTTGGGTTTCACGATTTTCTATCAGTTTTAATTTCGGGACACCGGGTACTTGTTAAACAATCATCAAACGATAAACACCTCCTTCCCTATTTAGCTAAATATTTAGAATTTGTAGAACCGGAATTTAAAGGTGCTATTACGTTTACAGAAGGTAAAATTGAAAACTTTGACGCCGTTATTGCTACAGGAAGTAACAATACAGCCCGTTATTTTGAATATTACTTTAAAGGAAAACCTTCTATTATTAGAAACAACAGAAACTCAGTCGCTGTGATTACTGGAAATGAAACTGAAACCGATTTTAAAAACCTTTCAGAAGATATTTTTAGATATTACGGTTTGGGTTGCAGAAACGTTTCGAAACTATTTTTACCCAAAAATTATAATTTTGACGCCTTTTTTAATGGCATGTACCATTGGCACAATATTATTGATAAGGCGAAATACGCCAATAATTACGACTACAACAAAGCCGTGTATTTAATGAGTGAATTCGACATGCTGGAAAATGGTTTTTTAATGATTAAAGAAGATGCCAGTTACGCTTCGCCAATAGCCACTGTTTTTTATGAATTTTATGAAGGTTTGGACCAATTAAAAGAAAAACTGGAAGCAGATAGTAGTCGAATTCAGTGCATTGTTTCTAACGGATTTACAGAAAACGAAATCGCATTTGGTGCCACACAAAAACCACAACTTTGGGATTATGCGGATAGTGTCGATTCTATTGAATTTTTATTAGCAATATCCTAAAAAAATTATCGAATATTTAGCATTAAATTTCTAATTAATTAGCAACTTTGCATCTTTAAATTCTACAACAAAAATGAAGAAACACAACTTTAGTGCAGGACCAAGTATTTTACCACAAGAAGTAATCCTTAAATCTTCTCAGGCAATTCTTGATTTTAATGATGACGGATTATCTATTTTAGAAATATCTCATAGAAGTAAAGCTTTTATTGATGTTATGGAAAATGCCAGAGCATTGGTTATAGAACTTTTAGGCTTAGAAGGTAAAGGTTACAAAGCTTTATTTTTACAAGGTGGTGCTAGTTCACAGTTTTTAATGGTTGCCATGAATCTTTTAGAAAAAAAAGCGGGTTATTTAAATACTGGAGCGTGGAGTAATAAAGCCATTAAGGAAGCTAAAAACATTGGTGATATTTACGAAGTAGCATCTTCTAAAGACGCTAACTTTAATAATATTCCTAAAGGATATTCAATTCCTTCAGATTACGATTATTTCCACTGCACATCAAACAATACTATTTTTGGAACACAAATGAAATCATTCCCTAACTCTCCAATCCCTATGGTTTGCGATATGAGTAGTGATATTTTTTCTCGTGTGCTAGACTTTACACAATTCGATTTAATCTATGCTGGTGCTCAAAAAAATATGGGACCTGCTGGAACAACACTTGTTGTTGTTAAAGAAGAAATTTTAGGAAAAGTATCTCGTACTATTCCTGCTATATTAGATTACAACTCGCATATTGCTGCAGATAGTATGTACAATACACCTCCTGTTTTTCCAGTTTACACAACCATGTTAACTTTAGAATGGTTAAAAAATCTTGGTGGCCTAAAAGCTATTGAAGAATTGAATGAGAAGAAAGCACAAGTAATGTATTCTGAAATAGACTTAAACCCATTATTCAAAGGTTTCTCTGTAAAAGAAGATCGTTCTTTAATGAATGCTACATTTACTTTAGAAGAACAAAAATTAAAAGAAACTTTCGAAACCATGCTTAAAGAAGCAGGTATTAGTGGTGTTAACGGACACAGAAGTGTTGGTGGTTACAGAGCCTCTATGTACAACGCTTTACCAATTGACAGTGTAAAAGCACTTGTTGAAGTAATGAGCGAATTAGAAAGTAAAGCATAAAATTGGTTTGTAGTTGGCAGTGACAGTTTTCAGTGCTTACTCAAACTTACAAATAATTTAATAAAAGTATAAAGCATATAAGTTCTTGCAACTTAATCTTTAAACTAAAAACTTTAAACTAAAAAAATGAAAGTATTAGCAAACGACGGTATTTCAAAAAGTGGTATTGAAGCCCTTGAAAAAGGTGGTTTTGAAGTTATTACTACTACCGTAGCTCAAGAACAATTAGCAAACTACATTAACGAAAAACAAATTACTGTTTTATTAGTACGTAGTGCTACAACGGTACGTAAAGAATTAATCGACGTGTGCCCAAGTATCAAAATTATTGGTCGTGGTGGTGTTGGTATGGATAATATCGATGTTGATTATGCTAAAAGCAAAGGCCTTAGTGTTATAAACACACCTGCTTCTTCATCACATTCTGTTGCTGAATTAGTATTTGGTCATTTCTACGGATTAGCACGTTTTTTACATAACTCTAACAGAGAGATGCCTTTAGAAGGTGATGTTAGCTTTGGTAAATTAAAGAAAGCATACGCTAAAGGTGTAGAACTTAAAGGAAAAACTTTAGGTGTTTTAGGTTTTGGTCGTATTGGTCAAGCTACTGCTAAAGTTGCTTTAGGTGCTGGAATGAAAGTGATTGCTTTCGATCCGTTTCTTGAAAGTGCTAATTTAGAATTAGACTTTTTTGATGGTCAAAAAGTAAACTTCAACATTGTAACTATTTCTAAAGAAGAAGTTTTAAAACAAGCTGACTTTATTACTTTACACGTACCTGCTCAAAAAGAGTATGTAATTGGTGCCCCAGAATTCGAATTAATGAAGAAAGGTGTATTTATTGCAAATGCTGCACGTGGTGGAGTTATTGATGAAGCTGCTTTAGTGAACGCTATTGAAAGCGGAAAAGTGGCTGGTGCTGCTTTAGACGTTTTTGAAAACGAACCAAAACCAGAAATTCAATTATTAATGAATTCCGGATTATCACTTACACCTCATACAGGTGCTGCAACAAACGAAGCCCAAGATAGAATTGGTACTGAATTAGCAGAACAAATTATAAGCATCTTAAAATAGGTAACAATTAATTATTGTAATCTATTCGATTTCATAAAGTCCTAACCCATAAGTTAGGACTTTTTTTGTACCTTCAACTTTCAATTAAAAGTAGTAAAATAAAACAAATAAATAATCATGTCAGGAATTTTAGACTTATTAAACAGCGACCTAGGAAAAACTATTATTAATGGTGTTTCAAGTCAAACCAATCAACCAGAGAACAAAACACAAGAAGTATTAACTATGGCATTACCCGTGTTAATGCAAGCTATGAAACGAAATGCATCAACACCACAAGGTGCTAAAGGCTTATTAGGCGCTTTAAACAGCGGCAAGCACGATGGTAGTATTTTAGATAATTTAGGCGGTTTATTTGGTGGCGGTGTAGATTCTAATGTTCTAGATGATGGTAGTAAAATTTTAGGACATGTATTAGGTGGTAAGCAAAAGCAAGTAGAAAATACAATAGGCGCAAAAGCAGGCATGGATGCTGGATCGGTAGCACAAATACTAAAAGTAGCTGCACCTATAGTTATGGGCATGCTAAGTAGTCAAGCAAAAAAAGACAATGTAAATAGCGCGAATGGCATCGAAACTTTATTAGGTGGCTTATTAAGTGGCAACTCCGCTTCAAACGAACAAAGTTTCTTAGAATCTATTTTAGATGCAGATGGTGATGGTAGTGTTATTGATGATGTTGCTGGTATGGTTTTAGGTGGTGACAAAAAGAAAGGCGGACTTGGTGGTTTACTAGGTGGTCTTTTTGGAGGTAAATAAAAACAACCTTAGATATAAACTTAAAACGTCAAACTTCCATGTTTGACGTTTTTTTTTGTTAAACCATTTCAAAAACAATCTTTTAAGGAATGGTTTTTGTAATTTTAAGTATCATATCGAGACGCTTTTACTTGTTCCTGAGAATAAGATTTGGCATCCACTTTAAAACGAAACTAAATGAAATCACTTATAGCCATTCTACTCATTTGCGGTTTTGCCATAAGTTGCAACACTACAAAGCCTGTTACAACCAACAAAAACGAGACGCTTGAAAACACAAAGTACAGCGACACGGTAAGTATTGCAAACGATGAGCTAGAATACGAAATCATTATTATAGAACCTGGGTTTAATTCTTGGTTAGCAAGTAGAGCCAAACCTGAGGGCTTTTATTCCCAAAGTTATTTAGAAAACAGAAATTATATCTATGTAATTGAATGGAATAGTCGTGTTTTACAACCGCAACGCTTTAACCCAAGTTTGTACGAAATGCAAATAGATTATCGCACAGGTATAGATTACGGTTACGAGGTTAATTACAAACTTTATAACTACTTTATCTATTTCCAATTAACCTATAAACAACAATTAGCTGGATTTGTTCCTCGAATTTAAAACTCTTTTAGTTACTTTTGCACTTTAAATAAAGCTTGTGGAAAAATTAAAAGAACGTTGGGGTATCGAACAGAACTGGGAAATCATCATGATTCTTATTGTATTTACTGTAACTGGCTCTACGGCTTCATTTATAGGAAAGCCTATTTTACACTATTTAAATATCACTTCTGAAAGTTTTGGATCTCTTGGCTATTGGGTAACTCGCATTGTTTTACTATTCATAATGTATCAATTTATGCTTGTTTTTTTTGGTTGGTTATTTGGACAACACAAATTTTTCTGGAATTTTGAAAAAAAGATGCTAAGACGTATTGGACTAAAACGTTTAGTCGATTAGTGCAAAAAACAAAGGAACATATCGCCTTTAAAACAGCAACATTACTCGTAGTATTATTTTTACTTATACCTACAGCTACTAAGTTTGCTCATATATTCTCTCACCATAAACATGATATTTGTTTGGGTGAAAAGTCTACACACCTGCATGAAATTAATACAGATTGTGACTTTTACAAATTCAAATTAAGCCATTCTTATACCTTTACTTTTTTCAATATTGAATTAATTTCTCCTAAAGAAATTACTTTAGATAGTATTTCTCAATATCAATTTTTAAGTAAGTTTCAACGTTTACAAACGGCACTTCGGGGCCCTCCTTCTTTAGTTTAATAACTACATACTCTGAAAACTTTTTCAGTAATAAAACATTATTAAATTAATCTGTTTCCGTTTAACGGAAATGAAAACATCTTTTTATACATGAAATTATTTTTGAATGTGTTGCTATTTCTAGCAATCACAAACTCATACGCCCAAAATTCAATACAAGGAACCGTTGTTGATGCCAACACAAAACAAGGCTTGGTATATGCTAACGTCTATTTCTCTGAAGTAGAAAAAGGCACATCTACCAATGAAAATGGTGATTTCTCATTAGAAAACATACCTGCTGGCCATTACAAAGTAGTCGTTTCAATTCTGGGTTACGAAACAAAATCCGTCAACCTAAACATTCCGAATACAACCACTATTCAAATAAGTTTAACACCTTCCGCAATTGAAATGGAAGCCATTATAGTATCTACTCCGTTCCACAAACTTCAAAGTGAAAATGTTATGAAGGTAGAGCATGAAACTGTAAAAAACTTAAAAGCCAACGGCGCTGTAAATTTATCAGATGGTATTACCAATATTGCTGGCGTAGAAAGCGTGACCACTGGTTTAGGTATTGGCAAACCCGTAATTCGTGGTTTAAGTTCTAATCGTGTTTTGGTTTATGCGCAAGGTGTACGCTTGGAAAACCAACAATTTGGTGACGAACATGGTTTAGGACTTAGCGACTCTGGTATTGAAAGTGTTGAAGTTATTAAAGGCCCTGCTTCCCTACTTTATGGTAGTGATGCGCTTGGTGGCGTTCTGTATTTAAATCCTGAAAAATTTGCACAAAACAACACTTATAATGCCGATTTCAATGGTAATTACTACAGCAATACCCAAGGGTTTAGCACCAATGCAGGTTACAAAACATCAGACGATCATTTTAAATTTTTGTTCCGCGGAAGCCTAACCGAACATGCCGATTACAAAACAAACAACTATAGAGTTACCAATACGCGTTTTAAAGAGCATGATTTTAAGGCAGGCGTTGGCTACCAAAACCATGATTTTAAAACTGAATTTCGTTATAACGTAAACAATTCAAAATTAGGAATCCCTGAAGGAATTGGTGAACAATCTACCTTAAAAACACCTTTACTACCTTTTCAGAATATTACCAATCATTTGTTTAGTTCGAAATCGACGCTATTCCTAAATAATTCACGATTAGATATCAATTTAGGCTATATCTATAATGATAGAAAAGAATTTGAAGAGCATCATGAGGAAGAAGAAGAAGAAGAAGAAGAGCATTCAGATGAAATTTTGGAAGCTGCCTTACATATGAAACTAAAAACAGCGAATTATGATGTGAAGTACAACTTACCAAAACTGGGAAGGTTTGAAACTATTGTTGGTCTACAAGGCATGAACCAAGTGAATACCAATTATGGTGAAGAGCAATTAATTCCAGATGCTACAACAAACGATGTTGGTGTTTTAGCTACTTCACATATCCATTTTGACAAAGCCGATGTGCAATTGGGTGCTAGATATGACAACCGATCTATCGATGTTAGTTCGGGCTTACAAAAAGACTTTAATAGTTTTAATGGTGCTTTAGGTGTTAAAACCAATATTTTTAAACAAGTTACAGCCAGAGTAAATTTAGCTACCGGCTTTAGAGCTCCCAATTTATCTGAATTAACTTCGGATGGGACACATGAAGGTACCAACCGTTACGAAATTGGTAACAGCAGTTTAAAAAGTGAGCAAAATTTTCAAACAGATATTGCTTTAGAATTTAAAAACGACCATGTTGAGTTTTTCGTAAACGGATTTTATAACAAAATAAATAACTACATTTATTTATCACCTAACGGAACAGAAATAGACACAGACCCCGTTTATGTGTATCTACAAAATGATGCCAATTTATATGGTGGTGAAATTGGTTTACACATACACCCACACCCACTAGATTGGTTACATATAGAATCGAGTTTTGAAACCGTTACTGGAAAACAAGACAATGAAAGCTATTTACCTCTAATCCCAGCAAATTCATTAACTAATATTTTAAGAATTGAATTTGAAAAACCGTGGTTAAAAAAGGGCTATTCGTTTATAAAAGTCACAAATACATTTAGTCAAAAAAATGTAAGTACTTTTGAAACAAACACGCTAGGATACACGTTATTAAGTGCAGGCCTTGGTGGGAGTTTTAACCTATTTAAAAAGGAAGCTACCTTTACCTTATCGGGGACAAACTTAACGAACAAAACCTACATCAATCACCTATCACGCTTAAAACCTGATGGTGTTTTTAATATGGGCACCAATATCATTATTGGACTCAATTATAATTTGTAAAAACTTAAAATCCCTTTCAAATTTGAAAGGGATTTTTTTACTTCTTAATATCTACAACACCTTTATCTTTAGCAAACACATAGGTGTAAATCCACATGAGTGTAAACGTTGGTATCACATCAAAACCGGGTAAAGCTTCTTCAACAAAGTTTATAACACCCGCTATTTTTCCTGGTTTTCCTTTATAAAGTTTAGTCATTAACCAACCCGAAAGTGGTGCCCAAACAATATCTGAAAACTCACCAATACCTGGGATGATAAAAGACACATATCCCAAGGCATCAAAAAGAATTCCTAATGCTAATTTTTTATATTTATTCATTCAATCGTTTTATTATTTCAAAAGAAACAAAAAACATACCACAAACTACTTCCCTATTAATTTCAAAAATTCATTTCTAGTTTCACTTTTCTCAAACTGACCACGAAAGCCCGATGTCGTAGTTACCGAGTTTTGTTTTTGTACACCACGCATCATCATACACATATGCGACGCTTCAATAACAACCGCAACACCTTGAGGCTTTAAAGTATCATTAATACAATCTAAAATTTGTTCTGTTAAGCGCTCTTGAACTTGCAAGCGACGTGAAAACACATCGACAATTCTAGGTAATTTACTCAAACCTACAATGTGACCATTTGGAATATAAGCTATATGTGCTTTTCCAAAAAAAGGTAAAATATGGTGCTCGCAAAGGGAATACAACTCAATATCCTTCACAATAACCATTTCGTTATAACTCTCTTTAAACATAGCACTTTTAAGAATCTCAACAGGGTCTTGATGGTATCCTTGCGTTAAAAATTGCATGGCTTTTGCTGCGCGTTCTGGTGTTTTTAGCAAACCGTCACGCTCTGTATTTTCACCTAAATCTTCAATAATGTTTTTGTATCTATCTTTCACATCATCGGTAACCTGCATATTATATTCTTCGAACTTTTTGTATGGCATTTTTCCTATTTTTCTAATACTAAATATAAAGTATAAATAGGACATAGCAATAAAAACAATTCTTAATTGTACAGCACACCTTAAAGTAGTATTTTCACGCTATTATTTTATAGTTATGATTCAAGCAAAAAATATTCATAAATTTTATAAGGATTTAGAAGTTCTTAAAGGCGTTGACATTCATGTACAAAAGGGCGAAGTTGTTTCCATTGTAGGTGCTTCGGGTGCAGGAAAAACAACCTTATTGCAAATTTTAGGAACTTTAGATAGAGCCTCTTCCAAAGAAGATTATGAACTCACTATTAACAATATTAGCATTAACGGACTTAACGATAAAGCCTTAGCTAAATTTAGAAATGAGCATATTGGTTTTATTTTTCAATTTCATCAATTATTGCCTGAATTCACTGCTCTGGAAAACACCTGCTTGCCTGCTTTTATAAAAGGCACCAAGAAAGCTGATGCCGAAAAACGCGCTAAAGAATTATTAGACTTTTTAGGATTATCACACCGTTACCACCACAAACCAAACGAGCTTTCTGGAGGTGAACAACAACGTGTTGCTGTGGCTAGAGCACTTATAAACAACCCCGATTTAATTTTTGCAGATGAACCTTCTGGGAATCTAGACAGTGAATCTGCCGAAAATTTACACAGTTTATTTTTTAAATTACGTGATGAATTTGGCCAAACCTTCGTGATTGTAACACATAATGAAGAGCTTGCCAATTTAGCAGACAGAAAATTAGTGATGGTTGATGGGAAAATAGTCGTTTAGGCATTGCGTATATTATACGAACTCCTCAATACCTTTCATTTTTGTTTTAAATATACTTTGTAGCACATTTAATTCCTTTTTATATTTTAAATCGGTTCTGGAAGCGAAATACAACATGTTTTCTGTACTCACTTTTCCATTCCATATTAACTTAATTTCGTTTTTGGCAATAGCTTCTTCACATAAAAAATCTGGAACTAAAGCCAAACCGGTATCATTACTTAAACATCTAATAATAGAACTGATATTTGGCAATATATAATTAGGTTTAAAGGCAGGGTGATTTTTGAAATTTTCATGCCAAAAACGCCTAAAATGCTCCATCTCGTTAGATGCGCTATACCAGGTATTTAGCTGAAGTTCTTTTTCAAGTTCTTGCCAATTAGAGTCCTCAATAAGCTTATTTATTACGGTTGTATCGGTTTTAACCCCTGCAATTAAAACGATTCGTTCTTTAGAAAAAGCCGTATAATCAACTATCGCTTTTTTATCATTTTGTTTTTTCGGAGTAATAACCAAATCAACAATACCATTGTTTAAATCTTTTATTAAATCGGTATGATTTCCGAATTTGGCTACCAAATCAAAATTTAATTTAGGAATTTCAGCCTCTATAACAAATTGAAACATCTCAGAACACATACCTATATGCAATGATGGTTTTTTATCTTGGGTCGTTTTTTTAAAATGTTGTTCGGCAACTTCCAATTTTTCGATAGCTTCTATAATAAACTCATATAAAAACTTCCCTTCTTCTGTCGGAATCATTTTTCTAGAAGTACGTTCAAATAACTTTTTACCAACATAAGCTTCTAATGCATTTAAATGCACACTGACACCAGGTTGCGATGCATATAAAGCCACGGAAGCCTTGGTTAAGGTTCCGTTTTCATAAATTTCTTTTAACGTTCTATACCATTCTAAATTCACCATAACTATTAATATTGTGATACAAAGGTATGATTTATATTATTTTCATGATAATAAAACCCAGAGTATATTTGCTCGAAATTAGAAATCACACCAAGTAAAATGAAACATATTTTTATAATTAATGGAGCACATCCATTCGCACATTCCTCTGGACTATTTAACAAAACCATTTTCAATAACTCAATCTCTTATTTTAAAGATTTAGAAGGCTATGAGGTTCAATTCACTCAAGTTGGAGACGCATACGACCCGAAAGAAGAGGTTGAAAAATTTAAGTGGGCCGATTTAGTAATTTACCATACGCCTATTTGGTGGTTTCAATTGCCTTTTGGTTTTAAGAAATACATAGATACTGTTTTCACAGAAGGACACCAAAACGGTATGTATACCAGCGATGGAAGAAGTAGAAACAATCCTGAAATAAATTATGGGACAGGTGGGTTAATGAAAGGAACAAAATACATTCTTACCACAAGTTGGAACGCGCCTAAAACCGCATTTACTCTTGAAAATGAGTTTTTTGAGGAAACAAGCGTAGACCAAGGGGTGATGTTTGGTTTTCATAAAATGAATACTTTTACAGGCATGGAATTACTAGGAACGCACCATTTTCATGATATGGAAAAAAATGCAAATGTTGCTTTAGAACTAAAAGAATACAACACATTTCTAAATGAGGTTGTTGCTAATTTTTAATGTTTCGAGCTTCCGTACAAGCCCACCAATCCAAAAACGGGACCTATGGCTAGAAGCATAAACAGAAATTTCACTGCTATAACATTCATAAAAAAGCCTATAAGCTGTATACTTATAATGGTAACCGCAAACCCTATGGAATTTACAATAGTTAATGCAGTTCCCTTAGCCTCTGACGAACAATTCTGAGCCACCAATGTTGAAAACAAAGGGGAATCTGCTATAACAACCATTCCCCAAAAAACAAGGAAACCAATAAAAAGGTATTCAGAATTTAAGGCAAAAAATAGTGGAGATACTAAGCAACACAGACCAGATACACCAAGCACCACCGCTGCTACATTTTTTGTATTATAAATTTGAGACACATAACCGGATACTACACACGCCAAACCGCCAACTGCAATAATTATAAAACTAAGTACAGGCACATTAAAATGAGTTTCTGGATGCATTTCAGTATAAGTAACCAACATAATGGGAACAAAAGCCCAAAAGGTATATAGTTCCCACATATGCCCGAAATAACCAAAGGCTGCCGACCTGAATTTTGGTAACTTAAAAACCTTATAAAGTGTTGATATTTCTAACTGTCTGGCTGATTTTCTATACGGCCCATTGGGAACCAGAAAAAACATGAGCAGTCCTCCTAAAACCGATAAAAAAGACGTGGTATATATAACCCATTTCCATGGAAACATATCCATATTCGCTTTTAAAACATGTGGAAAGGCCGTACCTAACACCAAGGCACCTACCAAAAACCCTAAAGATTTACCCAAACCTTTTTCAGTGTAATCAGACGCTATTTTCATTCCAACGGGATAAATTCCTGCAAGGAAAAAGCCAGTTAAAAACCGTAGTATTACCAAACTACTTAAGCTGTGTCCTTTTAAAACAAATCCTAAATTAAAAACACCTGCGATTATGGCACTAAAAAGAAACACTTTTGATGGTGAGAACCTATCTGTGATAGTTAAAAGAGCAAACAAAAAGGTGCCAAATATAAAACCAAATTGAACGGCGGATGTTAAATGTGCCATGGCCGACGTTCCTAAATTAAACGTATTCACCAAATCGCCCATAATGGCATTTCCTGCAAACCATAACGAGGTGCAGCAAAATTGAGAAAAAACAATGATGGGTAAAATATGTTTTGAGTGATTCATATTGAAGAATTCGCAACCAAATTAGTTGTTATAAATGACTAAGACGGGTTTTAATTCAACTTATTACAATATTTTTGTAACACGTATGAATGTAAAGCCAGAAAAATTAAATCCGCAAGACCTTAAAGACTTTCTAGACAGCAAAGTTTTAGAATATAACAACCCAACGTTTATAGACAGTGACCCGATTCAAATTCCACATCAATTTTCACTGAAAGAAGATATTGAAATTTCAGGGTTTTTAACTGCAACCATTGCTTGGGGAAATCGAAAAAGCATTATCAATAATGCCAATCGATTGATGGAATTTCTTGATAATTCTCCTTTTGATTTTGTAATGCATCATACAGAAACCGATTTAGAAAAACTTCAACCTTTTGTACACAGAACCTTTAATAGCGACGATGCTATTCAGTTTATAAAAAGTTTGAAACATATGTACACGGCACACAACGGTTTGGAAGCTACATTTGCCAAACATGCTGAAAAGGATTCTCTTCAACATGCTATTTCTAAATTTAAAACCACTTTTTTTGAAGTTGAGCACCTTCAACGTACCCAAAAACATGTTAGCGACCCGTTGAAAAATTCAGCAGCAAAACGTATTAATATGTTTTTACGATGGATGGTTCGAAACGATAAAACAGGCGTCGATTTTGGTATTTGGAAAAGCCTTTCTCCTGCCCAACTCTCCTGCCCATTGGATGTGCATTCCGGTAATGTTGCTCGAAAATTAGAGTTATTAAAAAGAAAACAAAACGATGGTAAAGCCTTATACGAGTTAGATACCGCCTTAAGAACCCTCGATCCCAGCGACCCCGTGAAATACGATTTCGCTTTATTTGGATTAGGTGTATTTGAAAATTTTTAAGCTGTTTTTAAAACATTTAGTGAATTAATTACGTATACTTTATAAGCCCCTAAACTAAAACACCATGATTACACCAAAATTACCCCTTAATGAATCTAAAAGGTTAGACGCTGTTAAGAGTTATAATTTACTAGACACCCTACCAGAATCAGATTATGATAATATCACTAAATTAGTAGCTAGTATTTGTGATGTCCCCATATCATTAATTTCACTTTTAGATACCAATAGAAACTTTTTAAAATCGCATCATGGCTTCGCTTTAAATGAATCGCCTCGAGATATTTCCTTTTGTGGACATACTATTTTAAATGACGACCCCATATTTATTGTTGAAGATGCTACAAAAGATGAGCGTTTTCATGATAACCCCATTATTAAGGCATACAATGTAACCTTTTATGCAGGTGTTACATTAATCAATCCACAAGGCTTTCCTTTAGGCACACTATGCGTTTATGATAATAACCCGAGAAAATTAACTGAAAAACAAAAAGATTCCTTAATCATTTTAGGAAAACAAGTAGTCAACCTATTTGAGTTAAGACTGAGAAACAAAACGTTGAATGAAACACTTTCAAACTTAAATGAACGGAATGACACTCTAAAATCTTTCGCGAATAAAGTATCTCATGATTTAAAATCGCCGTTAGCCAATATCACATCGCTATCTCAATTATTTAAAGAAGAATTAAAAATCACAAATCCAGAAATTAACCTGGAATACTTAAACTATATTGAAGAATCTGCCGATACATTAAGAGCCTATATTGATGGTATTTTAAAACATTATAAGAGTGAAGAATCTCTTAAAACCGATAAAAAAGAAACCACTTTGGAAGACGTTTTTCAAGCTATTAAAAATATTTTAGCCCTTAATTCAAGTAATTTCAAACTACTTAATAAAGCTTCTTTACAAAATGTGAACCCATCGGCATTAGAGCAAATCCTTTTAAATTTAGTAGATAATGGTTTTAAGTATAATTTGAATGCATTCCCAATAGTTACCATTGATTATTCTAAAAATAACACCCATCATATTTTTTATGTAAAAGACAACGGTATGGGTATTGCCCCAAATAAACAAGACCAATTATTTGATTTATTTAATACTGCCGATGTTGAAGATAAAACAGGCAATAAAGGAACCGGTATCGGTTTATATACTGTAAAAACCTTAATCAATAAATTGGGAGGTACCATCGAAGTTAACTCTATTATAAACCAAGAAACTACCTTTATGTTTACGCTTCCTAAATAGGAAAACAAGTTTTTTATAGATTGTTTTTACAAAGAATAGTCTGTTGTATTCGAAAGGTTTTTTTAACTTCTGTTTTTAGTATCTTTAGAATATTAAATAACGACTTATGAAACACCTTGTAACATTACTTTTATGTTTTTCTACCTTATCTCTAATCTCCCAAAACAGGAAAATCCCTGTTGACACCACCATTGTTACTACGCATAGCACTGTAATTAAGGGGACTGCCTTAAACTATACCGCCACCACAGGTACACAACCCGTTTGGAATGCAAAAGACGAACCCATTGCAACATTATACTATACGTATTACGAACGCAATAATGTTAAAGATAGAGCGAATAGACCCCTTGTTATTTCTTTCAACGGTGGCCCTGGATCGGCATCGGTTTGGATGCATATAGCATACACAGGACCAAAAGTACTGAATATGAACGAAGAAGGCTACCCTGTACAGCCCTACGGTGTTAAAAACAATCCTAATTCCATTCTTGATATTGCAGATATTGTTTATGTGAATCCTGTAAACACAGCCTACTCTAGAATGATTGCAGATAAAGAAGGTAAACTACCAAGTAACGATACTTTTTTCGGCATTAATGCTGATATTAAATATTTAGCTGAATGGATTAACACCTTTGTAACTAGAAAAAACAGGTGGGAATCTCCAAAATACATTATTGGAGAAAGCTACGGAGGCACACGTGTTATGGGTTTAGCGAACGAATTACAAAATAAACAATGGATGTTTTTGAACGGTGTTATCATGGTATCTCCTGCCGATTATAAACTTTATGGCACTGGGCAACCTATTTATTCTGCCTTAAACCTCCCCTACTTTACGGCTGCTGCCTGGTATCAAAAAGTATTAGCAACAGAGTTACAACAACAAGATCTATTGACTATTTTACCTGAAGTTGAAGACTTCACCATTAATAAATTAATGCCTGCCATTGCTAAAGGTGGTTTTATTTCTGATACAGAAAAAAATCAAATTGCTGAAAAAATGGCATTCTATTCAGGGCTAAGCAAAACCTCCATTTTACAAAACAACTTAGAGGTACCCGCCAGTTTCTTTTGGAAAGAATTATTACGTACTAAAACAGGGCAAATTATTGGACGCTTAGATTCCAGATATTTAGGTATTGATAAAAGAGAAACAGGAGATTCACCAGAATACAGCCCAGAACTTTCAAGTTGGAATCACGCCTTCACACCTGCTATTAACTATTATATTAGAGAACACCTAAACTTTAAAACCGATGTGAAATACAATATGTTTGGTGATGTACACCCTTGGGACAGAGAAAATGATTATACCAGAGAAGGTTTAAGACAAGCCATGGCGGAAAACCCGTATTTGAAAGTGTTAATTCAATCTGGATATTATGATGGTGCGACCACATATTTTGCTGCAAAATATACCATGTGGCAAGTAGATCCTAGCGGAAAAATGAAAGACCGTTTTACATTTAAAGGCTACCGAAGTGGACATATGATGTATTTAAGAAATGAAGATTTAATTTCAGCAAACAACGATTTGCGTGAATTCATTCAAGGTTCGTTAACCCAAGGTAAACCTGCAAAGTATTAAAACACTAGAGTAACAACATAAAAAAAACGATTGATGAACCTACGTTCATCAATCGTTTTTTTTATCAAATTGAAATTAAATTTAGCTTTTTAACCAAGCATCACGCAAGGTTTTTTGAGCTGCTGTAACTTCAGCCTTTTCCATAATCCCCTCACCAGTTGTAAAGGTTGGTGTGGTTTTGGTTTTTATTACAACCTCTTTACCATCTCTTATTAATACAACTTCTACATCTTTTCCTGGTTTCCACATAAAAACCGATTGCAATACTTGATTCGCATTTTGCATAGTTAAATCTGTACCATCAACAGATTTAATAATATCATTTGTTTGTGCACCATTATCTGTCCAAAAACTATTTTTTAAAACCATATCTGTAAAGAAAATAGTTCCTTCTTGCGGATCGCCACTAACAATTGGGGCACCATTCATTAGAATATAATTAGTTTCAACTTTACCTTCTCCTATTTCTAAACCCACTTTATTAAAAAATTCGTTGTAGTTTATTGGAATATCTCCAACTACATGCGTTTCTAAAAAGTCTTGCACAGATGGGTAAGTCATTTTTGAAATTTCCTCAATAAGCTTATCATCTTCAAATGGTTTATTTTTACCGTATTTGTTTGATAGTTCTTTCATTAAAGATAAAATGCCACGGTTCCCGTTACTTTCTTCTCGCATTAAAATATCGATACACATACCAATTAAAGCACCTTTTTGATACACATTTAAATATTGGTCTTTATAAGGTTCCTTTAAAACATTCTCACTCATAATAGTAAAACTCATCGCATCATTCAAACGTTTAGATCCTTGAATTTTACCCATCACTTTATTGTAAAACGCATCTTCATCAACCAAACCTTGATTTACTTGAAATAAGGTTGCAAAATATTCGGTAACCCCTTCATACATCCATAAATGTTTTGAAAATGTTGGGTTGTTATAATCGAAATAATGGACATCTTCAGAATGCACACTCAACGGCGTTACAATATGAAAAAATTCGTGCGATACCACATCTACCATACTTTCAGCAAGTGCTTCTTCATTCATCGATTCTGGTAAAACAACCACGGTAGATGTATGGTGCTCTAAAGCGCCATAACCTTTTGGCGACTCTTCTTTTTCTTCAGATAAATATAAATAAATATCATAACGAGGTGTCGCGTTTATATCTTCCAAAAAGGCTTTTTGAGCCTTCATCATGGTAAAAACAGTTTCCTTTAAAGATGCTGCAGAGTGTACTTTATTAGGCGAATACACACTTAACACAATTTTAATGTTTCCAACTTCAAACTCTTCAACACTTAAATTACCGTACATCATTGGGTTATCGGTAATTTCAAAATATCTAGTTGCCAAGTAACTTGTTGTTATTGTGCTACCATCTTCACTCGTTTTCGAGCCTGTATTTTGTAATGCAGACGTACGCACAAAATCGGCAGAAGCCGTTACGTCCAACTTATATTGATTGTTTTTTAACGAATCAAAATAACCAATAAAACCATGTAAATTAAGCACATAGTTTGTTGGCTCTATATTTGTTCCCGATGGTGAAAACGGTGTCTCTTTGCCTATACCGCCTTCAGTTTCCACATCAAACGTATCATTAACCAAATAGGTTATTTTATCTAGTTGTTTTGCATTTTTAATAACCCAAGTATTATCATCGGTTTTAGTAACTGGCATCACATTTCCTTTGTAATCGAAGGCTTTAAAATCGTCAACATACTTGCCGAAATCACTAACTGAATAAGTTCCTTGTACCACTTTTGGCAAACGATACGTTACCGTTTCTACAGTAAAACGCCCCGGATTTATAACAACAGGCGCTTTATCATTCACTACCTGCGTTAAATTTATAGCCGTTTCTATAGGTAAACTGGTGGCTAAATCGTTCCTCGATGTTTTTGTTGCGTTACAACCTGCTAATATAATACCCGCAAATAAAGCGGTTAAAGTTTTAGAATTCATTAATGCGTTTTTTGGTTCTTTTAAGTGACGTCCAAAATACTATTATGTTACGCATCCGCATCTTAAGGTTTTGTTAAAAAGCTTAATTATGTATATTCGCTATATGCAAAAACCATTAATAAGCATTTTAACCCCTTTTAAGAATACAGAGGCTTATTTAAAAGACTGTATCGAATCTATTTTAAGACAAACTTACACCAATTGGGAATTGATTATTGTTGATGATGGCTCTACCGATAGTAGCTATGATATTGTTAACGCTTTCGCGGAAAATGACACGCGCATAAGCCTTTTAAAAAATAAAGGTAGCGGTATTATTGATGCCTTACAAGCTGCTTTTAACCAAAGTAAAGGAGCATTTATTACCCGAATGGATAGCGACGATATTATGATGCCAAACAAATTAGAGGTTTTGTTGAATAATTTATTAAACCATGGTGAAAAGCATGTCGCGGTTGGTTTAGTCCAATATTTTAGTGCTTTAGGCGTTGGTCCTGGTTATAAAAGTTATGAAACATGGTTGAACAACCTAACCAAAACAGGCACTAATTATTCTGAAATTTATAAAGAATGTGTAATTCCATCACCTTGTTGGATGATTCATCGAACCAATTTAATAGCCTGTGATGCCTTTAACCCACACTTATATCCTGAGGACTACGATTTAACCTTCCGGTTTTACAAACACCAATTTAAATGCATTCCCTGCGATGTCGTTTTGCACCAATGGCGCGATTACAGTACCAGAACCTCTAGAACCCACATACACTATGCACAAAACCATTTTACCGAATTAAAATTACGCCACTTTTTAGATATTGATTATAATATAGAAAAAACAATTACTATTTGGGGAGCGGGAACCAAAGGGAAATTGATGGCGAGTCTTTTAATTGAAAAAGACATTCCTTTTGAGTGGATTTGCGATAACCCTAAAAAAATAGGGAAAGCTATTTACGGAAAAACCTTGAAGAATTTTAAAGCACTTTCCAATATTAAAAATCCGCAAAGCCTCATTACTGTTGCAAACAAAACGGCTCAAAAAGAAATACGAGCTTATTTAAAATCACTTCAAATGGAACCTTTAAAAGATTATATTTTCTTTTGTTAATTCCATCGAAAACCCATTCCCTATGAAACGGAATTTGTTTTGCTTGTCTTTTAATAATGAAAAAATGTTTACTTTTGAAACGAGTACTAACAGTAGAAAATATACCAACTGCCATATTCAAAAACCAATTGCATCTGACCTATAAACTAATAACATATAAACAGATGAAAAACACAAAACCCCATGCAGTTTAAACACCCCGAACTTCTTTACGCTTTATTTTTACTGCTGGTTCCTATAATTGTTCACTTATTTCAATTACGTAAATTTCAAAAAGAAGCCTTTACCAATGTCGCATTTTTAAAAGAAGCGACCATACAAACCCGTAAAAGCTCTCAAATAAAAAAATGGTTAATTCTGTTTACCAGACTCCTACTACTTGCTGCTATTATCCTAGCGTTTGCACAGCCATTCACCTCTAAATCAAATAGTTTTAACACGAAAAAAGAAACGGTTATTTATTTAGATAATTCGTTTAGTATGCAGGCCAAAGGCAGCAAAGGTGACCTTTTAAAACGTGCCGTTCAAGATATTATTAGTAATGTACCCGAAGATGAAAACATAAGTGTGATTACTAATGATGACGTCTTTAAAAACACGACTATAAAAGCCATTAAAAACGATTTATTACAATTAGAATACGCATCAAACCCATTAACGCTTGAAGCAGCCTTACTAAAAAGCAATACCTTCTTCAGTAAACAAAAAAACATAGTAAAGAACCTGGTTTTTATTTCTGATTTTCAGCAAGATGACTCGGAATTCACACCAAAATTGGACTCATTAACCAACCTTCATTTCGTTCAACTAAAACCAGTTAACACTAACAATGTTGCGATTGATTCCGCTTTTATTACTGCAACCACAGCGTCCACAATCGATATTAAGGTCCTCATAAAAAATAGTGGCAAACCTATTGATAACCTTCCGGTATCTTTATTTAATAATGAGGTATTAATTGCAAAAACATCGGTCGCTATTAATGACCGTGCTGAAACCACCTTTTCACTTCCAATTAAGGATGTTATAAATGGGAAAATTACCATTGATGATGCCAACTTACAGTTTGATAACAATTTGTTTTTCAACATCAATGAAACTTCAAAAATAAAGGTACTTTCTATACATGCGGAAAACGATGCGTTTTTAAAACGTATATATACGGAAGATGAATTTCTTTTTACTTCATCTCCTGAAAATCAATTAAATTATTCGCTTATAGACCAACAACATGTGGTTATTTTAAATGAATTAAAAACCATTCCAAATGCGCTTATTGCTGCTTTAAAATCGTTCACAAATCAAGGCGGTTCCCTTATTATTATTCCTTCAACCTCTATTAATTTAGAGTCTTACAACGAATTACTTAATACCTTCGGAAGTAACTTTAGTAATAGCATTCAAACGGAAAAACGCATCACAACTATAAATTACTCACATCCGCTATACAATTCTGGGGTATTTGAAAAACAGGTTACTAATTTTCAATATCCAACAACTGCTAGTTTTTATCCTATTGCATCTAAAAATGCCTCTGACGTTTTAAAGTTTGAAGATGGGAAGCCTTTTTTAAATCAAACTAAAAACATATACCTATTTACAGCAGCATTAAATACTGCTAATTCTAGTTTTAAAAATTCACCATTAATTGTACCAACTCTTTATAATATAGGGAAATTCAGCTTGAAGAATCCTGCCTTATATTATACAATTGGTCAAGAAAACACCTTCGATGTAGAAACGGAATTACAACAAGATGCCATTGTGACTTTAGTGAATGGAGATATAAACATGATTCCGAAACAACAGTATTTCAATAATAAAGTGGTGATTAATACATCAGAAACACCATCAACAGCCGCTATTTACACGATTAACACTAATAATGAATCACTAAAAAGCGTCAGTTATAATTACAACCGAGCCGAAAGCACCTTGGTTTACAGAAACCTATCCGCCTTAAAAAACGGAACTGTTAGTGATTCAATAACCGAAATTTTCGACACCATAAAAAGTGATACAAAAGTTAACGCCTTATGGAAATGGTTTGTTATTTTTGCACTAGCGTTATTGATTATTGAAATGCTCATATTAAAATACTTTAAATGAACATACTTATAAAATCTGCCACCATAATAGATTCTAAAAGCGAGTTTCACAATACAACTCAAGATATTTTAGTTGAAAACGGTGTGATTACCCAGATTGCCAACTCTATAAAAAACCCGAAAAACTATCAAGAAATTAGTTTTGACAACCTTCATATATCGCAAGGTTGGTTTGATAGCAGCGTTTGTTTTGGCGAACCAGGTTTTGAGGAACGTGATACTATTATAAACGGGTTGAAAACGGCCGCAGCTTCTGGGTTTACTACAGTTGCGATGAATGCCCACACCAATCCGGTGATAGATTCAAATTCCGATGTTACTTTTGTAAATTCTAAGGCCGCTAATCATGCGGTTACTTTATTGCCTATTGGCGCTTTAACGGCATCTAGTAAAGGTGAAGATTTAGCAGAACTTTACGATATGAATACCGCCGGTGCTGTCGCTTTTTACGATTATAAAAAACCGATAACCAACCCAAACCTTATGAAAATAGCCTTGCAATACGCTAGCAATTTTGGTGGTTTGGTGTGCTCTTTTCCGCAGGAAAATAAAATAGCAGGAAACGGTGTTGTAAATGAACATATTATAAGCACCCGATTGGGTCTAAAAGGCATTCCCGCTTTAGCTGAAGAAATGCAAGTAGTACGCGATTTATTTTTACTGGAATACACAGGAGGAAAATTGCATATTCCGACTATATCCTCGGCAAAATCGGTTGAATTAATCAGAGATGCTAAAAAGAAAAAACTAGATGTAACCTGTAGTGTTGCCATTCATAATTTATACTTTACAGATTCAGTTTTAACCGACTTTAACACCCATTTTAAAGTATTACCTCCTTTACGGACACAAACGGATGCAGACGCATTAATTGACGGCGTAAAAGACGGCACGATTGATATGGTAACCAGCGACCACAACCCTATTGATATTGAACATAAAAAAATAGAGTTTGATTACGCAGCCTACGGAACTATTGGTTTAGAAAGTGCTTTTGGAGCTTTACAAACTCTTTTTACCACTAAAAAAACCATCGATATTTTAACCAAAGGAAAAAGTAGATTTGGAATCACACCAACACCTATTAACGTTGGGAACATTTTAAATATTTCACTTTTTAATCCTGATACTAAATATACGTTTACCACTAAGGATATTATTTCTAAATCTAAAAATGCCATTTTCGAACACGAAGCTTTAAAAGGAAAGGTGTATGGCATTATTTCAAACCATAAAGTTTCGCTAAATTCTTAAGTATGACAGATCAAGATATTGAAAAAGGAAAACAAAATGCCATTATTAGTTACATCACAATATTCGGAGTAATTATTGCTTATTACTTAAATAATGAAAATGATAAAAAAAGCCCTTTTGCTAGTTTTCATATCAGACAGTCTTTAGGTCTTTGGTTGTCATTTATCGTCATAAACTTATCAATAACTAGAAATTTTGATGTTTTTAGACTAAGAGCCGCTATATACGTGTTCTTCTTTACACTTATCATTTACGGGCTTTCTAATGCTATTGGAAGAAAATATCAACCTATTCCATTACTAGGTAATCTGTTTCAAAAACTTTTTTCAAACTTAGGAAAATAATTATGACAAATACATCTCTTTCTTTACAACATATCATTAGGAAATCTACTTTAACAGAAAATGCACCATTGCTTATTTTGATGCATGGTTATGGCAGTGATGAAAACGATTTATTTTCGTTTTCATCTGAATTACCTGAAGACCTTTTCATCATTTCGGTACGCGCGCCTTATCCTATGCAGCCTTACGGTAATGCTTGGTATGCGATCAATTTTGATGAAGAACAAGGCAAGTGGAACGACAACGAGCAAGCCAAAGAATCTCGCGATTTAATTGCCACGTTTATTGACGAAGTGATTGCCGAATACCCTGTAAACGAAAATAATATCTCCCTTTTAGGTTTTAGCCAAGGGAGCATTTTAGGTTATGCCGTAGCATTAACCTATCCTGAAAAAGTTAAAAACATCATAGCACTAAGCGGCTATGTAAATAAAGATATTTTACCAGAAGACATAAATACCAGAGATTATTCAAATCTTGATTTTTACTACTCACACGGTAGTGTAGACCAAGTGATTCCAGTAGATTGGGCACGCCAAACAACTCCTTTTTTAAATAGCTTAAATATTAAAAATACCTACTCAGAATTCCCTGTGGGTCATGGCGTAGCGCCTCAAAATTTTTATGAGCTTAAGGAATGGTTGAGCAAGCGCATTTAGGAATTATTTATTACTGAAAACGTATTTATAAGACACAAAAAAATCCAGCTATTTGCTGGATTTTTTTGTGCTAAAACAGTTGTATCAAAATTAGTTTACAACCAATCTAAAACCTTCACCGTGTATATTAAGTATTTCTACTTTTTCGTCAAGTTTTAAGTACTTACGTAGTTTTGCAATGTAAACATCCATACTACGAGACGTAAAGTAATTATCGTCTCTCCAAATTTTGGTAAGCGCTAATTCACGTGGCATTAAATCGTTTTCATGCAAAGCCAATAAACGCAATAATTCGTTCTCTTTAGGAGAAAGTTTAACTGGGTCTGCACCATCAAATTTAAGAAAACGTAGCTTTGAATTTAAATCGAATCTACCAATTTTGAATTCAAACTGCTTACTATCTGAAATTGTTTCGGTAGCTTTACGTTGCATGATGGCTTTAATCTTCATTAACAACACTTCACTATCAAACGGTTTGTTTAAATAGTCGTCTGCACCTACTTTATAGCCTTTTAAAACATCTTCCTTCATGGTTTTAGCCGTTAAGAAAACAATAGGCACATCGGTATTCTTTTCACGTATTTCTTTCGCTAAAGTAAACCCATCTTTATAAGGCATCATAACATCTAGAATACATAAATCGTAATCGTCCTTTTTAAATTTTTCGAAACCTTCCATTCCGTTTTTGGCGTGAACAACATCGTAATCGTTCATCATCAAATAATCTTTAAGAACAATTCCAAAATTCGGATCGTCTTCAACTAATAATATTTTCTTTTTTTGCTCTTCCATTGTTATGATATTATTGGAAGCTTTATAATAAAAACGCTTCCTTTGTCTTTTTCACTTTCTACTGATACATGACCTTGATGGTCCTCTACAATACGTTTCACGTAGGCCAAACCTAAACCATGACCCTTAACGTTATGAATGTTTCCTGTGTGTTCTCTATAAAATTTTTCGAATACACGTTTGGCAGCTGCTTTACTCATACCGCTACCATGATCTTTTATTTTTAACAAAATATTGTTTCCAACATTTTCGGTATATACTTCAATTTTTGGTGCTTCTGGCGAATACTTAATAGCATTATCCAAAATATTCACTATTACATTTGTAAAGTGTGTTTCATTTGCTAAAACAGAGGTTTTTGGTGCATCAAAAAATGTTTTGATATATCCTTGTCTGTCTTCAACGATGAGCTCTACATGCGTAATGGCATCTTCTACTAGGTCGTTCAAGTCTAACCTATCCTTACTTATATTTAATTCGTTTTTCTCTAGTTTAGATATTCTTAATACGTTTTCAACTTGGGCATGCATGCGTTTGTTTTCCTCTTTAATCATTACCAAGTAGCGCATCACTTTTTCTTTATCGTCTATAACTTTCGGATTTCGTATCGCATCCAACGCCAAATTTATAGTGGCAATAGGTGTTTTAAACTCATGCGTCATGTTATTAATAAAGTCCGTTTTTATTTCTGCTATTTTACGTTGCTTCACCAATTGGTACAACGCACCACCATAGGCTAAAATAATGATGGATGTGAAAATAACCGATAACAAAATCATACCCATAATAGACGACAAAATAAACTTTTTATCATCTGGAAAATTCACCAAAAGCTTATAGGTACTTTGGTTGGTTTCGTTATAAAACATAAATACACTAAAAGCCGAAGCATCTGTATTCTCAAAATTATCGCTGCGTACTCTAGTCGCTAAATCGTTGCTGTAAATAGCAAATTCAAAATCGATATTAATACTATCTTCTTTTAACTTATCGGCTAATAGTTTTTGAATTTCATCTTTAGTTACACGTTTATGAATAGGCAAACGCGACGCTAAATCTTTATAAACATCTTCAAAAACAATTTCATCGGTGCTTGTCATTTTATCTAAAAGCAACAACTTATCGTTTGTACTTAAATCTAAATCTAAAGCAGATCCACTGTTCTTATAAACCTTTGTTTCACGGTTGCTTAAAATACGTTTAACATTAATGGTATCTAAACCTATGTCAAAGAGCGACGAATTAAATTTATAATTTTCTTCTAAAGTTCCGTTTCTATAAACAACCGTTTCTTTAGAATCTAAATCTTCTTTTATAATATACAAATTTCTAATGGCAGTTGTATCAACTTTCTCACCTTTAGAAATTAAATCTTGAAGTTTATATACGTATTCTGAATATTCTCGCTTCTCAATAGTGTTAGAAACGTAATTAAGAACCTTGTTTACATTAAACCTAAAACGCTCTTTTTCGTTTTTAACAGACCCATTAATATAATAAGCTTGAACAAATATAATACCTATCAAAGACAAACTCATTAACAGGATTAATAATACAAATATTTTTTTGCTCATCATCCAAAATTAACATTTTAACATTTAGTCCTCGTTCCTTTTAACCTTACATTAACAAAAATGTTAAAATTTGGGTTTATTTCATCGCATTAAGCATTTTATTGTGAATTTCACTCACTTGATTTGTAGTATTTTCAAGTGTTGTATTCGAAATCACATAATTTGAAAGTTTTACTTTTTCAGCGTCAGACCATTGGTTTTTCATGATGGCTTCCACTTTATCTGTAGTTGTGTTGTCTCTTTTTAGCAAGCGCTCTATGCGCAAGGCCTTAGGTGCCGTTACGGTTATAACATAATCACATTGTTTGTAACCGCCGTTTTCAAACAAAATAGCCACTTCTTTTATTACATAAGGAGCATTTTGCTTTGACTGCCACTTTTTAAAATGTGTTGCCACTCTTGGGTGCACAATGGCGTTCATTTTTTGCAAATATGAGGTATCATTAAAAATGATATTTGCTATAAAAGGTTTGTTTAGCTGGTTGTTTACATAAGCCTCATTCCCAAACAGTTCTATAAGTTTTCGCTTGATAACTTTAGATGTATTCATAAGTTTTTTAGCTTCCTCATCGGCTATATACACAGGAATCCCCAACGCCGCAAACTGTTTCGCAACTGTTGTTTTCCCGCTACCTATACCACCTGTTAAACCTACAATTTTCATTCTATTATGATAAACTCTATACGTTGCTGCTTAATTTTCACATTTTTAGTAGACTTCGGAAAGGTGTCCAATTCCGGCACTAAAAGCGATTGATTATTCACAGCATGACTATAATCGCAAACTACCTTGAAATCTTTCGCTGAAACTGAATTAAAGTTACTTAAACTCACGTAATAAGAGACGTTAACTTCCTTTGGAAAGTATTTCAAGTTAATATTTTCAGGTACATTAATAATCGTTACAGGTATTTTCAATGTACCTTCTGTAAACTTTTCGACGGTTCCTTTTAAAATAATATTATCGTTTGAAAAGGTTAAATCTTTATTCTTCTCAGGAAGCTTTAATTTAACAATTTCTGATATATTTTTTCGAACCTCTTCTAACGTAAATGTTTCGGTTTCAACAAAATCAACTTTTGAAACTAATTTTTTAGGCCCCACAACCACAATAGAATCGGGTTCTAATACATATGGCTTAGCAACATCAAAACCTGGACTGTATTTTATGTCTGAATTCAGTTTAACTGGTATCTTCTTTACCATATTAACACCGTATCTAAAAGTGAGCACATCTGGAGACACATTTAACAATTCCACCTGTTTATCAAACTGCGTGTTTTCTATATATGCCTTCGATTTATTCCAAATAAAAACTGAATCCTTTTTATAAACATCTTTTTTAAAGTCAATTCTAATTTTTGGTTTCGAGAAGTAATACGTCAACCATTTAAAACCATGCGTTTTTAAAGTAATACTTAAAGCTACAGAATCATTAAAAAGCACATTCTCTTGTGGTACATTTACTTTTTCAATATTAAAAACGAGTGTATTTGTATACGTTTTAGATAGTTTTGTAAATATTAAAATGATGAACGAAAGCACTAAAAACAAAAAAAATACATTAATTTTTTTGCTTTTAATAGAGGATAATATGCCGGATTTTATTTTTTGTATCATAATGATTTAAAAAACAATTTAGGGAAATGAGTTTCGGGGTTCTTTTTTAAAACATCTACAGCCAGTGTCGATTTTAAAAATCCATAACCGTAACCAAAAAACTGCACAGCAATGGCTACTAATGCTAAAATAGAAACTCCTATATTTTTGGTTGAGAACAAAGCGGTTAAAAATGCTACCACAAAATACAAAACATAAAAGAGTATGAGAACATTTATTTGAACAGCCAACAAAAAAACAGCCACAATGAGTCCTAAACTAAACAAGGTAGGAAACCAATAGGTTATTTTTTTTGTTGAGGGATGCCAGGTATTCAAAATAGGGCGTACCAATCCGAATTTATACACTTGTTTATAAAATTTACTCCAAGAAATACGACGTTTATGGTACACAAAAGCTTGAGGAATCAGGGTTGTTTTATAACCTAAATTCCAAAGACGAATGGATAAATCGGGGTCTTCACCTGGGTGAATGAAACCAAAACCTTTCGATGCTAAAAAGGCTTCTTTTGAAATACCCATATTAAAACTTCGCGGCTGAAAAGTATCCACACTCTTTTTATTACCTCGAATACCACCTGTAGTGATAACCGATGTCATTGAAAAATTAATCGCTTTTTGCAACGGACTAAATGATTCATGCGCCGCATCGGGACCACCAAAACAATCTACATATTGTGTTGCTAAGCTTTTTTCAACTTCAAATAAATAGTTTTCGGGTAGAATGCAGTCGGAATCTAAAATAATAAAATAGTTTCCTTTCGCCTGTTGCATACCGAAATTTCTAGAATCACCAGGACCTGAATTTTCCTTAAAAAAATAAGCGATATCAAGCTTGGTTTTAAAAGCATCTACAACATTTTTAGACGCTATGGTTGATCCATCTTCAACAAGTACAATTTCAAACTTAGTATCCGTTTTTAACCCAACAAAACTTTGTAAAAGCTCTTGCGTTTCGTCTGGCCGATTGTAAACAGGAATGATGAATGAAAATTGTAATTGCATAACACAAATGTAATTAAAGCAAACAAAAAAGCCACCTTATACAAGTGGCTATGTTTTATTTTTTTAAAGACCTCACGCGTTTAAAAAACAGTGAGGTCTTATCCAATATATTAGGTATTCTTATTCTTCTCCAACAAAAGTGCTCATAACAGCATCACTAACCCCCATGTTGCTAAAACCACCATCATGAAATAGATTTTGTAATGTAACACGTTTGGTTAAATCACTAAATAATGTCACTGTATAGTTTGCACAATCTAAAGCTGTAGCGTTACCTAGTGGTGACATTTTATCTGCGTAAGCAATAAAACCGTCAAACCCTTTAACTCCACTACCTGCAGTTGTAGGTGTTGGCGATTGCGAAATAGTGTTTACACGTACTTTCTTATCACGACCAAAGAAATACCCGAAACTACGAGCAATACTTTCTAAATAAGCTTTATTATCAGCCATATCGTTATAATCAGGAAACACACGTTGCGCTGCCATATAAGTTAAAGCTACAATACTACCCCACTCGCTCATCGCGTCTTGTTTGTAAAGTGTTTGCATTACTTTGTGAAAAGACATTGCAGAAACATCAGTTCCTTTTTGTGTCCAATCGTAATTTTGGTCTGTATAATGTTTCCCTTTTCTAACATTAATAGACATACCAATAGAATGTAAAACGAAATCTATTTTACCGCCTAGAATTTCCATCGATTGTTGAACTAAATTCTCTAAATCTTCAATAGAAGTGGCATCAGCAGGAATAACTTGAGATCCAGTTTTTTCAGCTAACTCATTAATTTGTCCCATTCTCATGGCAACTGGTGCGTTGGTTAAAACAAATGTACCACCTTCTTCGTGAACACGTTCTGCTGTTTTCCAAGCAATTGAATTTGAGTCTAATGCTCCAAAAATGATTCCTCTTTTTCCTTTTAGTAAATTATACATATGTTAATGTGTTAATTCGTTGATTTATTGATTCGTTTATCTGTTAAAAGCTAACTTGACATAATTAAAGGCCAAAAGTACTAAACTTTAAACTTTTATACTTTAAACTTTAAACTTTTTAGTTCAGTAATTCCTTTGCGTGAGCAATGGCCGATGATGACATTTCAATACCGCCCAACATTTGAGCGATTTCTACAATACGCTCATCGTGATTTAATTTAACCAAATTGGTTTGCGTTACGTTGTTCACATCTTCCTTATACACTTTAAAATGCGAATGCCCTTTGGCTGCAATTTGTGGTAAATGGGTTATAGAGAATACCTGCATGGTTTTGCTCATTTGCAACATGATGTCTCCCATTTTATTTGAAATTTCTCCTGAAACACCCGTATCGATTTCATCAAACATAATGGTTGGTAATTGAATGTATTTTGACAATACAGACTTAATAGCCAACATTATACGAGACAATTCACCTCCTGAAGCGGCTTTTTTAAGTTCGTTAAAATGACCACCTTTATTCGCTGAGAATAAAAAGGATAAGTCGTCTTTTCCGTTAGCAAAAAACTCTTTTCCGTAAACTGCGTCTATTTTAAACTGCGCATTTGGCATGCCCAAACTCCCTAAAATAGTTTCTAATTGTTTTGTTAGCTCGGGAATAATAGCTGTACGTTTACTATGAATATCTTTTGAAATAGTGTTTAATTCTGTTTCTTTATTTTCAATTTCTAAGCGCTTCTTTTGAATAGACTCATCTAAATTCTCAGTAAAAGACACCTTTTCTTCTAGTTGAATTTTTATGGCGATTAAGTCTAAAATACTGTCTACTACATGCTTTTGCATTAAATTATGAAGCACACGTAGCTTAGAATCGACTACATCTAGTCTATTTGGGTCTGCTTCCAAATTATCTTGAAACACATCGACTTCTCTAAAAACATCATCCATATCAATTAAACTACTATTGACTCTTTTAAATAAGTCTTCGTATTTTAACGAATAACTGGATAATTTTTGAAGTGTATTTTTTAAAGTTCCTAATGCAGGAAGAATTCCTATTTGTTCTTCATTCAATAATTGATAAGCTTCAGAAAGTTTTTCCTTAATACCTTCAATATTATTTAAAGTTTCGTATTCTTCTTCAAGTAATTCCAATTCACCATCTACCAAATTGGCTTCAACCAATTCACTTAATAAAAATGAATTATAATCGTGTTCCTTAATGGCATCTGCCTGAAAATCTAAAAGTTCTTGAAGCTCTTTTTTTAATTTTTTATATGCTTTTAATTCTAATTTATAAGTTTGAAGTGGTGCATCGTTCTTCGCCAAAGCATCTATAACTTGAAACTGAAATTCATTGCTTGTTAACTGCAAGGTTTGATGTTGCGAATGAATATCAATTAAACGTTCACCCAATAATTGCAAACTATTTAAGTTTACGGGAGAATCGTTTACAAAAGCGCGCGATTTACCTGAAGGCAAGATCTCCCTACGGATGATGGTTTGCACATCATAATCAAAATCTTCTGCCTTAAAAAGCGATTGAAGTTTATAGTTTGAAATATTAAAAACAGCTTCAATGACACATTTTTCTTCTGTGTTTTTTAAGCTGCTTAAATCGGCACGTTTCCCAAGTATTAAAGATAAACCACCTAAAAGAATGGATTTACCTGCACCAGTTTCACCTGTAATAATAGAAAAACCATCGTTAAACTCCACATGAAGTTTATCAATTAAAGCGTAATTTTTTATGGAAAGTGACGTTAACATTCAAGTTAAAAATTTAAAGTTATAAGCTTAAAGTTGGGACAACCTAAAACTTAATATTTTGCCATTTGCTACTGTGCATAGGCGCTACTTTTTGTAAGGATTCTTTAACGCTGGCTATATTTACATTAGGGCCGTCGGTAAAAACTTGTTCAATTTCATCGGCCTTAGCATCAAAGAACGTTCGAAGTAAGAACGAATTTGGTCTGCGGCTGTTCATCGCCTGGAATTGTTTTAAAGTGCCTGCAATTTGCTCTTTACCTTCTTTAGCATTTGTATGCATCACATCTAAACCTTTCCGGTGGTAGGTGTACATAACATCTCTATACTCTCTAAAGGTTGGCGACAACAAATTATCTATAAGTGCAAATCTACTTTGCAAACCATCTGCCAGTTTCCAGCCTTTAAAATTATCTTGTTGAGAATAATTCACAATGGTTTGTGCTTGTTTAAAATAGGTATCGCCTCCGTTTGGAGCAAACGAATCGGCATCTAAACCTAAAATCATATTTATGTGAAATGCCAAAACAGATACTAAATTAGATTCGTATTGCGTTGGACTGAAAATTAAGTTTTGAAACTCTAAATACTTAAAATTAAAATCTTTATCGTTGAAATTATAAATAGGTGAAGTAAATGAAGACCCATAAACCGGTCGAGACGACTGTACTTGCAACGATGCCTGAAATGCTTCGCCACTGTAATTAACAACATTAACAATGATGCTACAATCTATACGCTCTTGGGTTGCAAACGTTTTGCTTGTCCATTTCGTATTATTAACAAACTCTTTTAATTGTTTCTCTAAAGTTTTAAAAATAGGCAGGTTTTCGTTCCCCGTTTGTTGTGCATTCACAACAACGTTGCAATTTAGTTCTTGAGAAAAACCTACAATTCCAAAACTGAATATTAAAACTATGAGTATGTTACGCATTAATGTGTTCTAAGATTTTATTTAATAAATCGATAGCAACGTCCGTCTTCGACTTTAATTGAAACTCTGTTACCGTATCTTCGGCATCTATAAAAGTAACCTTATTGGTATCACTTTTAAAACCTGCTCCTGTATCGTTTAACGAATTTAAAACAATTAAATTTAAATTCTTTCTTTTTAATTTGTCTTTTGCATTTTCCAATTCGTTATTGGTTTCTAATGCAAAACCTACTAAAAATTGATTGGTTTTAATAGCTCCCAACGATGCTAAAATATCTTTTGTTTTTTCTAGCTCTAAAGTTAACGTTGGGTCTTTCTTTTTTATTTTTTGTAAAGCTACTTCTTTTGGTTTATAATCGGCCACCGCTGCAGATAGAATGGCGACATCAGCTGTTTCAAAATACTCATGAGCCGCTTTATACATATCACTAGCACTTATAACGGGAATAACATGTATAAGACTGTGGGTTACTTTTTGGTGCGTTGGCCCCGTGATTAAAATAACCTCAGCACCTAAATTTGCCGATGCTTTAGCAATTTCAAATCCCATTTTACCGCTAGAATGGTTACCAATAAACCTAACAGGGTCTATCGCCTCGTAAGTTGGGCCTGCTGTAATAAGGACTTTTTTTCCTTTTAGAGGAAGTTTCTCTAAAATATCATTTTCAATAAAAGACACAATTGTTTCTGGTTCTGCCATTCTTCCCTCGCCTACCAAACCACTTGCTAGTTCACCACTTTCAGCAGGAATCATAACATTATTATAGCTCTTTAATGCGTTAAAGGAGTGTAATGTACTTTCGTGTTTGTACATATCTAAGTCCATCGCCGGAGCAAAATAGACTGGGCATTTAGCCGATAAATAAGTAGCTAACAAGAAATTATCGCAAACGCCATGTGCCATTTTAGACAAGGTATTTGCAGTTGCTGGTGCGATAACAAATATATTGGCCCACAAAGCTAAATCGACATGATTGTTCCAAATCGCATTATCATCCTCATCATTAGTAAATGAAGAATGTACTGGGTTTTTTGAAAGTGTTGATAAAGTTAAAGGGGTAATAAAATCTTTGGAAGAAGGCGTCATAACAACTTTTACGTTGGCGCCTAATTTTACAAACAGCCTTACGAGCGAGGCTGTTTTGTAAGCGGCAATACCACCACTAATTCCTAATAGTATGTTCTTGCCGCTTAATATTGACATATTAAAAAAGTTTACTGATTATCTTCCTCAGTATTTCTAAAATATATTTTATCTGTTAACCATTCTTGAACAGCTAAAGCATGTGGTTTTGGTAATTTTTCATAAAATTTAGAAACCTCAATTTGCTCTTTATTTTCAAAGATCTCTTCTAAACTATCGTTGTAAGTAGCAAATTCTTCTAACTTATCGATTAGTTCTTTTTTAATCTCTGTGTTAATCTGCTCAGCACGTCTTGCAATAATTGAAATTGACTCATAGATATTCTCTGTTGGTTCGTCAATTTGATTTCTGTCGTACGTGATGGTATTTACAGGTGCATTGGTTTTCTTTAAATCCATTGTCATTGTTATTTAACTTTTAGTGCTATATTTTTGTAATTCTTCATCTAAAACGGAAGCCATGGCGTTCACTTCTTCTATATGTTTAGAATTAGCATAGGCTTTTTTAAATGAAGTATAATATTCTATGGCTTCTTCCAAACGGTTTTTCTTCAATGGAACAAGACCGTTAGGAGTAATTTTAGTTTCTCTACTATTTACGGCTAGTTTATAAGCAGAATCAAATCTTAAAAACAAAGCTTCTTCACGTAATGAAGAACCAGGAAAATCAAACATAAAATTATCAAACGACTTTACAGACGCTGGATAATCAGATATCGTATTGTATTGTTTTGCAATGCTAAAGGCTTTCTTTTCTAACTTATAATCTAATTCGTGTACTAACTTATTAGCTTCAGAAAGGTATTCCGACTCAGGGAACAAATTGATAAAATCCTGCAATTTTTCAATAGCCGATTTTGTTTCCTTTTGGTCTTTAGAATAAACTGGTGATAATTGGTAGTAGCTTTTCGCACTTAAGAAAGAAGCTTCTTCTAATTTTTCACTTTTAGGATAACTAGACGCGAAACGTTCAAACTGATAACCTGCTGTATAATAATCTTTCATTTTATAAAATGAATTAGAATATAAATACATCAACTTTTCGGCTTGAGGCTTCCCTCTATAATTAGGTACAATTTGAGCAAATAATTTATTGGCTTTAGAAAATTTACCTGCGTTATAAAAGTCTTCTCCCATTTTAAACTTAGCAGAAATATCTTCGTTTTTTAAAACTTTTTGATATTCGCTACAAGAGCTTAAAAGAGTGATAGTTATTAATATGTAAAGAAATCTCTTCATAGTTTTGAAACAAGATGCAAAATTAAGTTATTAATATGGATTTTAAAAATATTATTTTACGGCTAAAATAATGGCTTAAACCCAGCAATCATCAGGATTAAGTAATATTTAACAGATATATAAATTTAACTTTATCCTTAAAACTTATTTATAAACGATTTGATTTTCTCTTTTAATGGATTGGAAGCGGGCACTAAAGGCAACCTCACACTGTCTCTACATAAACCTAAAGTTTCAAAAACAGCCTTAATACCTGCAGGGTTATTTTCTTCAAAAATATAACCAATAACATCCATTAATCTAAAGTGAAGTTTATAAGATTCTCTAACCTCTCCTTTTAACCCTAAACGAATCATTTCTGAAAATTCTTTAGGAAAACCTTGACCTATAACAGAAATAACACCGGCACCTCCAGCCAATACAATCCCTAAAGCTAAATCGTCATCACCAGAAATAATTAAAAAATCTTCTGGTTTATTTTTAATTAACTCTAAATATTGAGATACATTGTTTCCTGCTTCTTTAACAGCAATAATGTTTTTAAAATCGTTTGCCAAACGCAACGTCGTAGCAACTTCCATGTTTTTAGAGGTACGACCTGGCACATTATATAAAATAATATCAACAGGAGATGCTTCTGAAACAGCTTTGAAATGCTGATAAACACCTTCTTGTGTAGGCTTACTATAATATGGCGATACTGATAGAATAGCATCAATATTACTTAAATCTGTAGATTTTATTTCTTCAATAACTAGGGCTGTATTATTACCACCAATACCTAAAACCAATGGCACACGTCCATTAGCCGTTTTAGAAATGGTTTCTATAATATCTTGCTTTTCTTGCTTCGTTATTGTAACACTTTCTGCGGTAGTACCACAAACAACGAGGTATTCTACACCGTTTTCTATATTGAAATTTACAATATTCGCTAAGGCATCATGATCTATAGTTAAATCTGATTTAAAAGGTGTAACTAAAGCAACTCCAGTTCCTAGAAACTTACTATTCATTCTTAATTTTATTTAATATAGTTAGGTACTTAAAAACTTCGGTTTTAAATACTTTAAATTCTGTTAGGTTTGTTTTTATAATTAAATCGTTTAAACGCTCATCTACCTGAGAAACACCTACTTTTAGTTGTGCTTTCGATAAGGTGGTTAGCAGTTTTAACTCTAAAATATCTAATTGGTAATAGCTAATTAGCACATCAAATTCAGTATCTAAAAAAGATCGTAATTCGCTATTTTTAATGCTACCTCTCCAACCAAAATCTTTAGGATTATAACAAACGTCCCAAGATTTAAGCGTTTCTTTTTTATTGGAAGAAAACGCTATGATTTTCATTTTATTCGGAAGGATTTTTAGAGACGTTGCAAGCGCTTTAAATTGCTCAAAATCATCAACTTCATCTAAATTAAAGATAATACCTAAACTTTCAACCTTTGCTCCCGAAACATCAACTTGACGCTCAGACAACAATTTGTTCATGTACTTTTTAATAGATTTTTCTTTAAAACCTTTTAAAATCATTTATCTTTATCCTTTGCGCAAAGGTAACAAAAGTACACTCAAAAAATCTATTAAAAATATGAGGTTTACACATTTAATTTATTTGTTAAATATATTACTGCTTTTTAATTGTAAGCAACCTACAAGCTATCTCACTAAAATTGAAGGAAAGAAAATTCAAATTGAAGACACAATGGTTGAAGACCCCGCTATTGAAGCCTTTATAAAACCTTATAGAATTCACATACAAAAAGATTTAGACAGCGTATTAGCATATGCCCCAAAAACCTACTCAAAATCTGACGGTAAGTTTAATACCGCTCTGGGGAATTTTATGGCAGATGCTATTTTTGATATGGTAACCCCTATTTTTAAAAGCAGAACAGGAAAGAATATAGACATGGTTATTTTAAACCAAGGAGGTATTCGCTCCAACATAAACAAAGGCAATATAACCACAAGAACCGCTTTTGAATTAATGCCCTTTGAAAACAGTCTGGTAGTGGTTGCTCTAAAAGGTACTGCCATAGATAGCTTAACAAGCTACTTAGCCAAATCACAAAAAGCACACCCTATTTCAAAGCTTAAATTGATTATTGATACGAACTTTGAGATTGTTGAATCCTCTATTAATGGAGAAAAAATAGACCCCAATAAAATCTACTACGTAGCCATTAACGATTATATATATAATAATGGTGATGGTATGACTTTTTTTCAACCGAATGAAGGGCTCTACATTCTAGATTATAAGGTTAGAAATGCCTTAATAGACAACTTTAAAAAGGTAGACACGATCAACCCCGTTCAAGACGATAGATTCACACAAATACCGTAAAAGGCATTTATTTAATAACACATCTAGACGATGCAGCACAACAAAGCATCTTTTACATGTTCTTTTAATTAGCAAAAAAATGAAACGCAGAGATTTTATACAACAAGTATCGGCAACAACAGCAATGGTTACAATTGGAGGTGTAGGGCTACAATCATTTTCAGCCGCTCCAAAAACATCAAAAATAACAATTTTACATACCAACGATGTACACAGTCATATTGATGCCTTTGGACCAGAAGATGGTAGAAATGCGAACAAAGGTGGTGTTGCTAGAAGAGCGCATTTAATTGAATCTCTTAGACAAGAAAACCCAAACACGCTTTTATTAGATGCTGGTGATATTTTTCAAGGCACCCCCTACTTTAATTATTATGGTGGCGAACTGGAATTTAAACTTATGAGCAAGTTGAAATATGATGCCGCTACTATTGGAAATCATGACTTTGATAATGGTATTGATGGTTTGTATGCCCAGTTACCACATGCCGAATTTCAATTTATTTCTGCGAATTATGATTTTTCAAACACCATCATGGACACCCATGTAAAACCTTATAAGATTTTTAATAAAGGAGGTATCAAAATTGGCGTTTTCGGATTGGGTATTGAGCTGGATGGTTTAGTAGACTCTGCCATGTATAAAGAAACAAAATATCTAGACCCTGTTGAAATGGCTCAAGAAATGACACGTACGTTAAAAACAGTAGAGAAATGTGATTTAGTTATCTGCCTATCACATTTGGGTTACAGCTACAGAACAGATCCTGATAAAATATGCGATTTAAAATTAGCCGCATTAACTAAAGATATTGATTTGATTATTGGCGGACACACTCATACCTTTTTATCAAAACCAACTGTGGTAAAAAATAACGATGACAAAAATATGCTAGTAAACCAGGTGGGATGTTATGGTATTAACCTAGGGAAAATAGATTTCTATTTTGATGCCAACAAGAACAAAAGTGCAAACGGCACATCTATTATTGTTTAAGACCAAATAGTATCAGAAAAATAATTTCGTTTTAATTCTATTGACCTTGGCTCCTTAACTGCTGCGTTATTCATAACATATTTAAAAACCACAAATAAGGCTACTCCATACAGTATGCCTTGTAACAACTCTAACACCCAACTGTAAGAATAATAAACAATCACATAGTTTAACATCACAGACATACCAAAAAACACGACTGCGATAAAAAACAAAATAGATTGCTTTGTTTGGGTATATAAATACACTCCAAAAGACACAAAGGTTAAAACAATTAAAGCAAAACTTTTCATACCATATAAGAGCACTTCGGTTCTATTTGGAATAATTTCACTCAATAAACTACATATAGTAAACAAAAAGTAAAGACTTATTCCGAATACAAATAACAGGTACGCTGCTATAATCTTATCAACCTTAAAAAACTCTAAATTGGGAGCAATCATTAAAATGAGATAAAAGAAACTTAATGTGTGCAATACACTTGACGCTTCCATTAAAATTTCCTCAGGAAAAAGCACAAATGAGATATCTCCTAAAAAAGAAAACAATAAAAACGACATAAAAGCAATCCCTAGATAACTATATTTTATAAAAAATAAGGTTAGAAAAACGGGAATAAAAAGTGGCATAGTGGTTTTCATCAGTGACACATCGCCTGTGGCGACATCAAAGATATTTACTGCTATCAATAAAATTAATGCAGCCAGAAATACCGTATTAAAAGTAAATTTAAAGCTATTTTTCACAATGATTCATAAGTAGGTTGAATCAAATGTACAATTAATAATTCATTTTAGCGATATAAAACGTATTTAATCGATGTTCTTATTTGTTTTCGTGCGTTTTGTCGGATAAAACAAAAACAACATGGTAAGTAACGGGAACTAAACCGTCTAACCAATTGAATTTTAATTTCTTCTGATGAAAAAATATATTCCCCTAATACTAAGAATTGCTGTAGCTGTAATTTTAATTCAAACACTGCGTTTTAAATTTACAGCACACCCAGATAGTGTCTATATTTTTGAAAAAGTAGGACTTGAACCCTATGGCAGAATCACCTCAGGTATTTTAGAACTTACGGCGGGTATTTTATTACTCCTACCCAAAACGGTTTGGATAGGAGCCATAATCTCATTAAGTATAATAAGTGGCGCCATAATCATGCATGTAACCTTATTGGGAATTGAAATAAATAAAGATGGTGGTGTACTTTTTTACACAGCACTTTTAACTTTCACACTATCGGCCATTATATTATGGTTATATAGAAGGGATATCCCGTTCATAAGTAAAACACCTAATTAAGAGCCACTCCGAATTCTTGTCGCTTAACTTCCTTCTCTAATTTAGACTGTCTATAGAAAAAAAACAAAGCCAAAACATATAATGTGGTCGATATAATACTCAGTAAATGACGTTCCGATATGTACGCATTCGCAACCCAAATAACCTCTCCAAAAACCATACTCAAAGCACCTATGAATAAATATAGCGACTTTAAATTGTCTTTATAAAAATAGTTAAGCAAGGTAATCGACAAAAGCATCAACATCATGATGTTATAAACTAACTCAAAATAATACCCGTTAGACGTACCCGTAAAAGGGTCTACTATCGTTTGTAAAACATAAATAATATAAATATTCAAAATAGTTAAAACAGTTAAATGAATTTTATAGTTCTTAAAAACATACATCAACGAAATAGATTTCAAAACTTCAATAACCAAAAAGCTATACGCCAAAATACATAAAGTATTAGCAGAAAAATAATACAACTCATGAGGAATATAAGGAGCAATAAATGACATGAGATCCGACATGGAATAACACACCAAAAACAGGGTAAACAACAATGATTTCCGTTTAACAGTTATAAAATACAACAATGTAACCACTGGGAATATAATGGACTTAAACCCATCTGCAATTACATCCTCATCATTCAATCTAAACGATATAGATAAAATATAAAGCAGCAACCCTAAAAAGGCCAAGACTTTCAATTTGTTCATATTCACAATTTATGATTATTGAACAAATATAATCAAATAACACTATTAAGCGATTAAAAACTACGCTTAATCGGTATAATTTGTTTTTAACTTATTTTTTGTATGAAATCATATTCACTTAATATAAGAATATTCAAACTTTCTGCTTTCGTTTTTTTACTAGGCCCCATATTGTCTCCAGCCACAATAAAACTTGTTTTTGAAGAAATAGAACTACTTACTTTCCCGCCATTATCTTCAATAAGTTTTTTAAGTTCGTCCCGTGAAACAGATTCAAAAACGCCAGATACCACAATACTCTGCCCTTTTAACAATTCGGTTTGCCCAATAAGTTGTTCTGCTGATATTTCCAACTGAACACCAAAGGCTTTCAACCTATTAATTATTGCTATATTATCTTCTGAGGAAAAGAAGGCTCGAACACTTTCAGCTATTTTAACTCCAATCTCATCGACATTGACTAATGCTTCTCCTGTCGCCCCAGCTATAGCGTCAATACTTTTATAATGCTTTGCTAATTTCTTAGCCACCGTCTCCCCTACATATCGAATCCCTAAAGCATACAAAACACGCTCAAAAGGAATGGTTTTAGATTGCTCAACTCCTTGAATTAAATTTTCGGCACTTTTTTCGGCCATCCTTTCTAATGGAATTACTTGTTCTTTTGTTAATTCATATAAATCTGAATAATTAGAAATCAAACCTTCATGAACTAAAAGTGCCACTGTTTCACCACCCAAACCTTCAATATCCATAGCTTTTCTAGATATAAAATGCTGAATACGCCCAATTATTTGAGGTTTACATCCATTATAATTAGGACAATAATGCTGCGCCTCCCCTTCTTGTCTTACCAATTCTGTTTCACATTCTGGGCAATTGGTTATATAGTCGGTTGGTATAGAATTTGCAGGTCGTTTAGTTAAATCGACACCCAAAATTTTCGGAATAATCTCCCCTCCTTTTTCAACATACACTTCATCTTCTACTCGAATATCCAATTTTTCAATTTGATCGGCATTATGCAACGAAGCCCTTTTTACGGTAGTGCCAGCAAGTTCTACGGGCTCTAAATTAGCAACAGGCGTAATGGCTCCTGTTCTCCCAACTTGATAGGTAATACTATTTAATTTTGTTGAAACCTGTTCTGCTTTAAACTTATAAGCCATAGCCCAACGGGGCGCTTTGGCCGTATACCCCAACTCTTCCTGTTGTTGAAGGTTATTTACTTTTATAACCACACCATCAGTTTCATACGGCAAGTCATGCCGATGCACATTCCAATAGTCCACAAACTCTAAAATCTCATCAATAGAATTAGCAAGTTTCGCGGCCTTAGGCACCTTAAAACCCCATTGTCTCGCACTTTCTAAACTATCAAACTGTGAATTAACTCCTAAATTAGAACCTGTTAAATTATAAAGCATACATTCTAAGGGGCGCTTAGCAACCTCCGAACTATCTTGTAGTTTCAAACTTCCTGAAGCTGTGTTTCTTGGGTTTCTATATGGCTCTTCACCAATCTCCACACGTTCTTCATTCATTTTATTAAAACCATCAAAGGGCAAAACAATTTCACCGCGTATATCGAACTTTTCAGGGTAATCTCCTTTTAACTTGAGTGGAACCGACTTAATGGTTTTTACATTGGCTGTTACATTATCACCTTGAAAACCGTCACCTCTAGTCACTGCCTTTATTAAAACACCCTGTTCATACGTTAAACTAATGGAAGCCCCATCATATTTTAACTCGCAGGTGTATTGAATGGCTCCGTCTATGAGTTTTTTTAATCGTGTTTCCCAATCGAACAAATCTTCTTTGGAATAGGAATTATCCAATGAATACATACGTTGTGCATGCGGAATGGTTTCAAAATTTTTGATAACCTCACCACCCACGCGTTGTGTTGGTGAATTAGCATCGAAAAATTCGGGATGCTTTGCTTCTAAATCTTGAAGTTCTTTTAGTTTTATGTCGAAATCAAAATCTGAAATCGTAGTATCGTCAAGCACATAATAATTATAATTGTGCTGATTTAATTCGTTACGTAAGCTTTGTATTTGTTGTTCTACACTCATAATATTTGCCACTAATTCATAACAATTTATAAATTACTGCTCATTTTTTAATTCTTAAATGCTAACTACTAATTGTTAACCCCTTTTATCATTCTGTCTTTTTTAAACATATCTTGTTTTAATTCGATATGATTAAAATGATGTTTTACTAATAATTGAATCATATCATTCCCTAGATATTCATTAATTTCAAAAAACAACTTACCGTTTTTAGATAACGCATTAACAGCAAATTGTGTAATTGCATTATAAAACAATAAAGGATCGTCGTCTTTAACAAATAATGCCAAATGCGGTTCATTATCCAGCACATTGGGTTTCATATGTTGTTTTTCCTGCTCTCTCACATAAGGCGGATTTGAAACAATGATATCAAATTTCAAATTTTCAATTCCCAAGTCCCAACGTTCTTCTTCAACCAGCTTCAAAATATCGGCTTCTACAAATTCCACTTGAACTTCGTTTAACTCTCCATTTTGGGTTGCCATTTTCAAAGCAAGTGTACTTACATCCAAGGCATAAACTTTGGCGTTGGGTAACTTTTTTGCTAATGCAATCGCGATACAACCACTCCCCGTTCCTACATCTAAAATAGTAGGGTTCTGGTCGCTTAATGTTAAGTATTGATGAATAACCCATTCCACCAGTTCTTCAGTTTCTGGTCTTGGTATTAAAGTGTGTTCACTCACTTTAAACGTTAAACCATAAAATTCTGTTTTACCTATTATATATTGTATGGGGTGTTCTTTCTTTAATAATTCTAATGCTATGAAGATAAGATCATAATTATCAACCGCAAGTTCGGGCTCTATTGCCAAGGTTATTCTAGGAATATGGTAATACGCATCAAGCAACATAAAAAAAAAGCTATCTACCTCTTCTTTACCATATACCAGATCTAACTCTTTATGAAATATATTTTGTACCTCTTTTAAATTCAAATCTTAATTTTAAATTATTAATTCCGAAAATATTATAATTGAATGCTTTTCTTAAAATTAAGCCATCAAAGAAATTTCTTTTTGCTATTACAAATCTTTCACCATCCAAACACCACAGGCGAAATGCCCGGTATTTCCTAATGCACCCTGCAAATGTTTAAAACCATAACTTTCATAAATATGAATAGCTGCTTTAAGTTGTGGTGCCGACTCTAAATAACATTGTTTATAGCCTAAACTTTTAGCTGCTTCCATACATTTTCCAAAAAGTGCCCGTCCATAACCTTTCCCTCTTACTTTTGGAGAAAAATACATTTTTTGAATTTCGCACACATCGCTTTCAAAATCCTTCAAAGGCTTTACACCCCCGCCACCTAAAATTTCACCATCGTCATCTATCACAAAATATACATCGTTATCATTTTGATAGGATTCATACATTCGCGGTGTTTCCTTATCAGAATATGCGGTGCCCTCCAAAGGAATTTTAAATTCATGAAAACACCCTCTTATTACTTCTTCAAGTTGTACGTTATCTTTGGCTTCTATTTTCCTAATAACAATAGTCTCTTTACTCATTTTAAAATCTTAATTTTGCCCAAATGTTTATCGGGATGAAGATACATTAAATATAAAAAAACAGGAATGAAACGCGTTATAATCTTATCAACAATATTACTTACTTTTTTCAACTGTTCTGTAAATGAGAAGCCCGAATTCCTAGGTGTTGAAAACATAAAAATTCTTGAATCCACCCCGGAATTCATCATTCTTACTGCCGATGCTTTGTTTGAAAACCCCAATATTATTGGGGGTGAACTTGAAGTTACAGGTATAAAAGTTTTTGTAAACGATAGCGAAATGGCTTCCGTAACATCTAACAACTTTGAAGTTCCTGCTAAAACAGATTTTTCAATTCCGCTAACAGCAAACGTGCCTATTGACCGCATTTTTGGCGACGACAATTTAAGCAGTTTAATTGGTAGCTTACTAACTAAAAAAATAACCGTACAATATAAAGGTATTATTAATTACAAAGTTTTAGGCTTTTCACACACCTATGCTGTTGATAAAACCGAAGAAGTAAAAATTAAATAATCCTTTATTTTTTGACAAACCACGAAACATACATAAAACGTTGCATTGACATTGCCAAAAATGGTTTAGGCACCACCAGACCAAACCCCATGGTTGGCAGCGTTATTGTTTATAAAAACAAAATAATAGGAGAAGGTTTCACTAGCGCCTATGGAGGCAATCATGCTGAAGTAAATGCTATAAATTCGGTAACAGACAAATCTCTTTTAAAGGAATCTACTATTTATGTGACCCTAGAACCTTGCTCGCATTTTGGAAAAACCCCTCCTTGCAGCGACTTAATTATAAAATACAACATACCAAATATTGTTATTGGTTGTGTTGATGATAACATACAAGTAGCCGGAAAAGGTATTGCAAAACTAAAAAAAGCAGGTTGTAACGTGATTGTTGGAGTTTTAGAAGATGCTTGCAAAACCCACCACAAACGCTTTTTAACCTTTCATAACAAAAAGCGTCCTTACATTATTCTAAAGTGGGCACAAACGGCTGATGGCTTTATTGCTCCCGAAACAAAAAACGAACAAAAACCTGTTTGGATTACGAATGAATATTCCAGACAATTAGTTCACAAATGGCGTACCGAAGAACAAGCTATTTTAGTAGGCACAAACACCGTTATACAAGACAACCCTAGCTTAACTGTTAGAGATTGGACTGGACAAAACCCGATTCGAGCTGTATTAGATCAAGATGAAAAACTTTCAAAAGGTTTCGCTGTTTTTAACAACGAAGCACAAACCATAATCTTATCTAAAAACAATATCGATTATTCAAAAAATATAGGAAAACAAATCTGCGACATCCTTTTTAACAATAACATCAATTCCGTAATTATTGAAGGTGGCTCAAAAACACTTCAAACCTTCATTAATGAAAACCTATGGGATGAAGCTCGCATATTTACAGGATCTATTAAATTCAAAAATGGCGTCATGGCTCCAAAATTTTCAGGACATTTCATATCTGAAGAAAAAATAATGGGAGACACGCTTAAAACATATACAAATGATTAAAACGATTATTTTCGACTTTGGCAACGTATTTATTAATTTAGATATTGAAGGTGCCATAAAACATACTTTCAACGAGTTTAAAATTGATGGCCTTTCGGAAGAAATGATTGGCTTTAATAGTTTCTATGAGCAAGGTTTAATTTCAACTGAAGAATTTATCGAATTTTACAGCGAAAATTTCCCGGATCTTTCAAGTGACGAATTAATTGCTATTTGGAATTTCATGTTGAAAGATTTTCCAGAATACCGCTTAGATTTTTTGAAAGAACTGAAAGCTTCTTCAAAATACAAACTCATCCTTTTAAGCAACACCAACGAGCTTCATATTAATTGGATTAAACACAGAGTCCCTTTTTTCGATACGTTTAAAAACTGTTTCGACGCCTTTTATTTATCGCACGAAATCAATTTAAGAAAACCAAACCAAGATATTTTCGACTTTGTTCTAAATGAAAACAAATTAAAAGCAAACGAGTGCCTTTTTATAGACGACAATGCTGCTAATTGTGAAGCTGCAAAATCACTAGGTATCGAAACATGGCACTTAAACCCTGAAACTGAAGATGTTTCAAACCTTTTTAAAACTAAAAGCAACTTATTTTAACTAGCTTGATTGAAAAAGACACATACAAAACCATTGAAACGTCTACCGAGGGCATTTTGTTTAAAGAAAAGAACAGTAAGTTTTTTGGTTACGCCTACCCTGTTTTAAATGAAGATGATGTAAAACTACATATTGAAGTCTTAAAAAAAGAGCACCATGCTGCCAGACATTGGTGTTATGCCTACCAAGTAGGGACTGAAACTATTTACTACCGCGCTAATGATGATGGCGAGCCTAGTAATTCTGCAGGCATGCCTATTTATGGTCAAATCCAATCGTTTGACCTTACGAATCTCTTAATAGTTGTTGTTAGGTATTTTGGCGGGGTTAAACTAGGAGTTGGTGGCTTAATTAGCGCTTACAGGACTACGGCACAATTAACACTTGAAGCATCTACCATCATTGAAAAAACCATCAATATAGAGTACCTTATTTCTTTCGATTACAAAAACATGAATACCGTGATGCGTATTATTAAGGAAAAAAACTTAACAATTAGCCATCAAAAACTAGAACTAGATTGCCAAATAACTATTTCTGTTAGAAAAAAAGATGCCGAATTTATTTTCGAAACCTTCAATCATCTCTTCGAAATCGACATCAAAGAAGTTGAAATTACAAATTAATAGCGTCAAGAATGTATTGAGGTGCTCTCATAGGCCTATTTGTTTTCATATCTATAAACACTAAAGTAGTACTCGCAGTTGTTAACAAAACACCGTTTTCATCAGTTATTTCGTACTCAAATTCTATCTTTGCTGTAGGACTGTTTTTTAGTTGTGTTTTTACATTAATTACATCATCATAAACAGCTGATTTTTTATAGTTTATACTTAAAGAAACTACAGGAAGCATCACACCATTTTCTTCCATACTCTTGTAAGAAACCCCAAACTTCCTCAACCACTCAATACGCCCCATTTCCAAGTATAATGCGTAGTTTCCGTGATATACCACTCCCATTTGGTCGGTTTCTCCGTACCTCACTCTTATTTGTATTTCGTCGATTTTCATACTGTTAATTAAATATTTTTTTGTAGCTTCGGCTAGGAGTTAAACATGAGGAAATTTTTCTGAAAATTCAATAGCAATTCGTTTTTTTTTTAAGAATTTTGTTCACATATTTGCCAAACCAAAAAGGGGGGTTAATTATAACTAATTTTCGTTCTCAAACCTAACAAACAAAATCAGAATAATCAAAAATGAGTGTAACTGCGCAAACGGTATGGAATAATTGTCTAGAATTCATAAAGGATAATATTCAACCGCAAGCATACAAAACTTGGTTTGAACCAATAGTAGCGGTTAAACTTACAGATAATGCTTTAAGTATACAAGTTCCAAGCAAATTTTTTTATGAATGGCTTGAAGAACACTACGTGAAAATCCTTAAAGTTTCACTTACCAAAGAACTAGGCGAAAAAGCAAAACTTGTTTACATTATCAAAATGGAAAACACGTATGGCAATAAACAACCTTTTACTGAAAGAATTCCAAGTTCAAATAGAAGTGCTGTAAAATCGCAAGAAGTTGATATTCCTTTAAACAATAAAAATCCAGAATTACGCAACCCGTTTGTTATTCCTGGAATTAGAAATGTAAAAATAGAATCGCAACTTAACCCTAATTACAGTTTTGAAAACTTTTTAGAAGGCGACTCTAACCGTTTGGCACGTAGTGCTGGATTAGCTGTAGCTTCTAAACCTGGAGGCACCTCTTTTAACCCATTACTTATTTTTGGCGGTGTTGGTTTAGGTAAAACCCACTTAGCACATGCTATTGGAGTTGATATTAAAGATAAATATCCTGAAAAAACGGTTTTATATATTTCTGCTGAAAAATTCACACAGCAATATATAGACTCTGTTAAGAAAAATAATAGAAATGATTTCATCCATTTCTATCAAATTATAGATGTGTTGATTATTGACGACGTTCAATTCCTTTCCGGAAAAACAGGTACGCAAGATGTATTCTTCCACATATTTAACCATTTACACCAAAATGGTAAGCAGGTTATTTTAACAAGTGATAAAGCACCTGTTGATATGCAAGATATTGAACAACGTTTACTATCTCGTTTCAAATGGGGACTTTCAGCTGAATTACAAACACCCGATTTTGAAACGCGTGTTTCTATTCTAAAAAACAAATTATATCGCGATGGTGTAGACATGCCAGACGATATTATTGAATATGTTGCGAAAAACATCAAATCGAATGTTAGAGAATTAGAAGGTGCTATTATTTCATTAATTGCACAGTCTTCATTCAATAAGAAAGAAATCACGATTGATTTAGCGCGTACCATTGTTGAGAAATTTGTTAAGAACACCAAGCGTGAAGTGTCTATTGATTACATACAAAAGGTAGTCTCAGATTATTTCCAAATGGATATTGACACCTTGCAATCGAAAACAAGAAAACGTCACATTGTTCAAGCAAGACAATTGGCTATGTTTTTTGCTAAAAAATTCACGAAAGCCTCTTTAGCCAGCATTGGTTCTCAAATAGGAAAACGTGATCACGCCACTGTTTTACACGCTTGTAAAACTGTAGATAATTTATCTTCTACAGACAAGCAGTTTAAAAAGTACGTTGAAGATATTACTAAAAAATTATCTATTTAAAAAACTTTTAAAATGACTAGAATTCTGATGGTATGCTTGGGGAATATTTGCCGTTCTCCGCTTGCCGAAGGTATTTTAAAATCAAAGCTTCCAAACCATTCTTTTACTGTAGATTCTGCTGGTACTGGTGATTATCATATTGGTAAAAATCCAGACAGTCGCTCTATTGCTGTCGCCAAAAAACATGGCTTAGATATCTCAAATTTAAAGGGACGTCAATTTAATGTGTCGGACTTTGATGCGTTTGATATTATTTATGTTATGGACGAATCAAACTACCGAAACGTTATTTTACTAGCAAGAGACGACCAAGATAAAGCTAAAGTCAAATTCATTTTAAACGAAATCGATCCAGATCAAGACAATAATGTTCCAGACCCTTATTATGGTGGAACAGATGGTTTTGAAAACGTTTACAACATGCTAAATGAAGCATGTTCAGTTATTGCCTCTACGCTTCAAAGTTAATTTTAGTAGTTTTACTCAAAGGTTTTTTTGTAACTTTAGAATCATGTAACTCACTAAATTCTAGCAAGATGAAAAAATTTATTTCACTTCTATTCATCGCTATTACAAATTTTATTTCTTCTCAAAATATTGATATCTCACTAGTCGCAACCGGATTTGAAAGTCCTGTAAGCATAAAACACGCCAACGATAGTAAATTATATATTTTAGAACGCAAGGGCGCAATCAAAATATTAAATGCAAATGGCACCGTAAACAGTACAGCGTTTTTAGACATAAACACCAAAGTAAGTGATTCTGGTGGAGAACGTGGTTTGCTAGGGTTAGCGTTCCATCCAAACTATGCCACCAATGGCTATTTTTATTTAAATTATGTAAACAACTCCGGCAATACGGTTATTGCGCGATATTCTAGAACGAATGAAACGACTGCAAACTCTACGTCTGAACTTATTCTTATAACTATCAATCAACCTGCCTCAAACCATAATGGTGGCGATATGAACTTTGGTCCTGATGGTTATTTGTATATTGCTAGTGGTGACGGCGGAGGTTCTGGCGACCCAAGCAATTATGCACAAAACTTGAATACTTTATTAGGAAAACTGCTTAGAATAGATGTAGATAATACAAGTAACGGAAACAACTACGCCATACCTTCCACGAACCCTTATCTAAATGATGGCGACGCCAATACGCTTCCCGAAATTTGGGCATACGGTTTAAGAAATCCTTGGCGATTTTCTTTCGATAAAACCACGGGGGATTTGTGGATTGCGGATGTTGGCCAAGGTATTTATGAAGAAATTAATAAGGCCACATCTACTACTTCAGGTCTAAACTACGGGTGGCGTTGTTATGAAGGAGCAAACCACCCGTATAACACGAATGGCTGCCCACCTGAAAGCTCAACAACACGTCCAATCGCGGAATATTCACATTCAGGGAATGGTGCTTTTAAATGTTCTATAACTGGGGGTTACAGCTATAGAGGCAACCTTTATACCAGTTTGACTGGTCTTTATTTTTTCGCAGATTATTGTAGTGATGAAATTGGCGTCCTTACTGAAAATGGAACTAATTGGACCATGACATTCCCAAAACAATACAATAACAAAGGTTGGAGTTCTTTTGGTGAAGATATTAACGGAGAACTTTATATTGCAGGTTTAAAATCTGGTGAAATTTTTAAAATTATGGACACCAGTTTAAACACACAGTCCTTTGATAAATTAAATATTAGCATGTACCCAAACCCAGCAAGCGATCTTATAAATTTTAACACATCTCTTCTAAAAAAACCTTTAGAATCTATTAAAATTTACGATATTCACGCAAAACAAATCAAGCTTACTTCGTCAATCAGCTACCCATTAGCTACATTAAGTATCAACAACTTAGCAAATGGCATTTATTTTATTGAGTTGATAGACATTAGCGGTTTAAAAGAAATTAAAAAACTTATCAAGTATTAATGGCAAATCAGTTAGGCAAATTATACCTCATTCCAACAACACTAGGCGACAACGAACCTTTAGAAGTGCTTCCTATTACAGTTAAGCAAATTATTGATAAAATAGATACCTTTATTGTTGAGAACGATAAAACAGCACGCCATTTTATAAAACGTATCTCTCCAGAAAAATCGCAGCCTTCATTAAACATGTTTCATTTAAATAAGCATACAGACCCTGCGGATTTACCAAGTTTTCTAGAACCTTGTTTACAAGGTATTAACGTCGGTCTACTTTCTGAAGCTGGTTGCCCAGGCGTTGCAGACCCTGGTGCTGATATTGTAAAAATAGCACATCAAAAAAACATTAAAGTAGTCCCGTTAGTTGGACCTTCGTCTATTTTGATGGCATTAATGGGTTCTGGAATGAACGGACAAAGTTTTGCCTTTAATGGCTATTTACCCATAGATAAAGGCGAACGAAAAGCTGAAATGAAACGTTTAGAGCGCCTGTCTTTTGAACACAATCAATCTCAATTATTTATTGAAACGCCTTACCGTAATAATAAAATGCTTGAAGATTTATCAAATTATCTAGAACAAAACACACAAATTTGTGTGGCCTGTGATATTACGCTACCTACTGAATTCATAAAAACACAAACAGCCAAAGCATGGAAAAAAAATAGCGTAGACCTTCATAAAAGACCCACGCTGTTTATAATTCATAAAGACTAAAACTATATGGCTTTAGCTTTTCTATTTGCTGTGATAGATGATGTATCGTAACCAGAAAACTTTTTCATATAGTATTCAATGGTAGTTCCATAACTATCTTCAAAATTATCAATACCGTAACTTCTTAAATAACTTTTTACGCTACCTGCACCAGCTAAATGTGCTGCGGCTAAAATACCAGATTCTGTTATTAAAATGCCATTAAGCTTTTTACCAACAAAATTCTTAATATCTCTACGTAAAATCCATTTATTACGTTGAGTATTTGCTACAAACGCTTTTTCTTGAAGCGGCGGGTTTTTTAAGAACAATGATGGATTATGAATACCTATTAACTTTAATGTATTCGCACCAAATTGATACTTTCCTAAATATCCTAAAGTGTTTACTATAAAATAATCGCCTCGAGACTCTTTAAAAGCTAAGGCTTCTTTAAATCCTACAAACGATTTCCCTAAGAATGGAGAAATGGCCTTGTTCACTTCATTCGACGCTAAAGCATTATCTTTAATGCTATGGTCTTGGCTTACAGTATAATTCAACTCTAAACCAGCTGTTGAGTACTTACTTAAATCTTTTGTTTCATTAGATGAAAACGACACGAACAATAGAATACATATTGTTAGAGTTAGGGTTAAGTAACTTGCAATACTTTTTCTCATAATTTTTTAAATTTCTTCAGCAAAATCACATCGTAAAGTTGCTTGAAAATTTCAGCGTGCAAAATTAGACATTTTTTTAAACATTTCAAAATTAATCGTTTAACTACATTTATTAATAGTACAATAGATGAAATACACTGCCTTTTTTATTGAATTCTAAAGTTGGAAAAGGAATTTTTATCATATCAAAAATATCTAAAACAGACTTTAACAATTTCGAGTTCGTTTCAATGTTACTCAAATTTACATCTAAACTCAAATAGATTTGCCGACGCCTATCTATATTTGTTAACAACTGATTGTCAATATCTTTCACGCCAGATAACATCCCTTCAGCCCCATACCCTACTGCTATATTCAGCCATTTGGGTATGCTTTTTTCTTTAAAGAATGAATGCAAATTTACACTCAACCAATAGGTTTGCCCGTTATAGTCCTTCAAAATCTGTTCCAAAAAGTCTTCTCCTAGCTTATCGGGACGTTGGGAAGCGTATTTTGTTTGATGAAAAGAGAATTTTAAAGCAATACGTTGCTCGTTCCAAAGCAATTCTTGACCAACATACAGTCCCGTTCCTGATGCATTTGCTAAAATATCGCCCCAAGAAAAGCCCCATTCCTGGGAATAGCCATCTAAAATTTCAACGGTTGTTAAAAAGCCAAATCCTAGGGTTGCACCATAAATTAACTGGTCTTTTTTATCTACACCACTCCAATTTAATAACTGAGCCCCATGCCTCCCCATTTGATAAGAGGTAAACACATGCCCCATTTTATCCATTTGAAGCCACTCGTTATTATCATTTATGGTATGAAACTTAGAACGCTCATAATCGGCATACCAAAGCTGATTTAAACCTAATAAGGTTAAACCGGCAATAGAAGCCTCGGTAATAACCACAGCATTTCTCCTGGGTTTATTAAGTGTATCGCTGGGTGTTAAAAACGCGTCGAGGGTTGATTGTGAAAATGAAACTAACGGCCATAAAATAAGAAACAACCCATATTTTATGGCGGAAGTGCTCACTATTTATTAATGCCTTGAGATGACAAATACTGGTGATATTCTCTAGCATTTACATTATGCTGAGACAAGTTTTTTGCAAATTTATGAAATCCAAAACGCTTAGCATCTGCTGCAAAATAAAGGTATTGGTGTTTTTCAAAATTTAAAACGGCATCAATCGCAGAAATGTCCGGCATAGCGATAAGTCCTGGTGGTAAACCTAAATTTTTATAGGTATTATAAGGAGACACAATATCTTTATGGATATTTAAAACACGTTTAATCACAGTGTTTTTATATTCTGGCAATTGATATGCAGCAAATTTTAAAGTAGGATCTGCCTGTAATGGCATACCAATCCTGATACGGTTCATGTAAACACCCGCAATTCTTGGTTGTTCTGAAGCTTGTTTCGATTCTTCATACACAATCGAGGCTAAAGCGATAACTTGATTCCGCTTCAAACCAATGGCTTTTGCTTTTTCATTTCGAGCAGGCGACCAAAAACGATTGTATTCCTTAAGCATACGATCTCTAAACTGTTCAGCGGAAGTGTTCCAGAAAAACTCATAACTATTAGGCAAATACATCCCTAAAGCTGTTGCATTATTAAACTCGTATTTCGATAAAAATGACGCGTCTTTCATGGCATTTAGCAAGGAGACACTATCACTTTCTATTTGTGCACTAACGCGTCCTGCCAATTTTTCAATAGAATCTTGATTGTTAAAAGACAAGGTAATGGGTAAGTTTTTACTTCGTATGGAATTAATAATATCGTTATTATTCATCCCCTTTGTAATGGCAAACCGACCTGCTTTAATATTCGAATGGTACTTTTTTTGTTTTGCAAGCGCATCAAACGTATTGATATTTTTCAACAAGGGTTCTAGCTGAAGTTTAACATCATTGTAAGTCGAATTTGATGGAACATATATATAAGCCGTATCATTATTGAAGGCTGTATTGGAGTTCATCATGGTGTTGTAAACATAGTAAGCAAAATATGCTGCAATGGCCAACCCGATAAAAACAATGGCAAGAAGTATTTTTTTAATGTACATTTAATTATTTATAAGCTGAAATATATACTCGTTTTTATAAGAACCATTCACTAAGTTCCAATCTTTTTTTAATCCTATTTTTTGAAAACCTTGTTTGGTAAAAAGCTTAATACTCACATCATTTTCTTCTGAAACGTGACAGTACAACTGATGCAAGCCTAAATGCGAAAAACTATAGTTTATTAACAATTTTAAAGCTTCATTACCAAAACCTTTGGCTCTATCGTCCAAATTCTTTACTAATATGCCAACACCGGCTCTACTATTTTTAAAATCGAAATCGAATAAATCGATCATCCCCAAAGCGACCTCATCATAACTCGAAATAACCAAGCGTAATTGTTTCACTTCAAAAATATCTTTGTGTGATTGTTTTAAATACTGCTTAATTAAAAACTTAGAATAAGGCGTAATCGTATTACTTATTTCCCAAATAGATTCGTCGTTTTCAATGGTATGAATAAACTCCAAATCTTCAGGTTCTAAAGCCCGTAAATAGATATGTTCGCCTTTTAGGGTTATCATATATCTCCTTTAAAAACAAATGATGCTGGCCCAATAAGCCAAACGTTTTTATAAACACCATTTTCTAAATCGAAACTCACCTTTAACTCGCCTCCTTGAACTTTTAACGTAATAAGGTTTTCGTTGGTTTGTTTAAGTGCATGCATTGCTAACGCCACGGCAGTAACACCGGTTCCACAAGACAGAGTTTCATCTTCCACCCCACGCTCATAGGTTCTCACAGCAAAAATTTGGTCGTTTATTTTCTTTACGAAGTTTACATTGCTGCCTGCATCGTTATACGGCGCACCATAACGTATGCCCGCTCCTTTGGTTTTAATATCGAAATTTTCAATGTCCGCTTCAAACTGTACGTGATGTGGTGAACCAGTATTTAGAAATACATGATTTTCATGTTTTTCAACCACATCGACATCTAACATTTGAAGTTTTACAATGCCATTATTAATGCTTGCATGGTGCAAACCATCAATCGCTTCAAAAACAGCTTTGTCTTTAATAACACCTAATTGATTCGCAAAGGCAACTAAACAGCGCCCTCCATTACCACACATGGTACTTTCGTTACCATCGGCATTGTAATACACCATTTTAAAATCTAACGTAGGGTGGTTTTCTAATAGAATTAAACCATCTGCCCCTACCCCAAACCGTCTGTCGCATAAAAACGCTACTTGTTTGGTGTCTTTTTTGTTGAACGTTTCCTGACGATTATCTATCATCACAAAATCGTTTCCTGTTCCTTGATATTTGTAAAAAGTCTGTTGCATAATAAGCCACAAAGATAAAGAAGTCTTTTTACTTTTTAAGGGCAAACTACGATTTCAATTTATATAATATGGTTTGAGGCTTGTGCGTTAGGGGTTGCAGTGGAAAGCCCACAGCGAGGTACGAGCGAGGACTTGCAACGAAAAACCCGACCCTTGTGGTAACGCCCAAACAATTATTAACCTATTGGTTTAACAAATGGCGTTGTGTTTGTTAAATAGGCGTTAAAGTGCGCGTTAAAAATCGTTAAAGTTGAATTCTGGACTCAATAAATTTTTAATTTTAATCGTTCTTAAATTAAAACTTAAACTGAATATTTATGAAGAAGATATTATCATTAGTACTGGTTTCGGCATTAGGCGGCGCTTTGACCTTAGGTGGTTACAAAGCTTTTGTAGAACCAAAAAGCGAATTAGTTCTAACAACCTCCAATACAGATCCCACATTTTTACCCACTAGTAACGTGAGTAATTTAGCTTTTGAAACACCCGATTTTACACTGGCCGCAGAAAACACAGTGAATGCGGTTGTGCATGTTAAAAATGTATCGATAAGCTCGGGACAATTAAGCATGCAAGATTTATTTTCTGGCAGAAGTACGCCACGTGCGCAGATGGGAACCGGATCGGGCGTTATTATAAATGCCGATGGATATATTATTACGAATAACCATGTTATTAATAATTCGGATGAATTATCGGTGACCTTAAATAACAACAAAACTTATAAAGCTGAAATTGTAGGTACAGACCCTAAAACAGATATTGCGCTTTTAAAAATTAAAGCTGATGAAGATTTACCATTTGTAACCTTTGCAGATTCTGACCAAGCTAAAATTGGCGAATGGGTATTGGCAGTTGGGAACCCGTTTAACTTAACATCGACCGTTACTGCAGGAATTATTAGTGCGAAGGCAAGAGATTTGTCGGGCACAAGTTCGCAATCGTTTATACAAACCGATGCTGCAGTTAACCCAGGAAATTCTGGCGGTGCACTTGTAAACACGAAAGGGGAACTTATTGGTATTAATACGGCCATTTCGTCTCAAACAGGCTCTTATATAGGGTATTCTTTTGCTGTACCAAGTAATATTGCACGCCGTGTTATTGAAGATATTATGGAGTTTGGAAATGTTCAAAATGGAATTTTGGGTATTAGCGGTGGCTCGTTAAACAGTGCCTTTTCAGAAAAATTAGGTGTTAACGACACGGAAGGTATATATGTAGATAGTGTGGTTGAAGACTCTGGTGCTGAAAAATCGGGTATCAAGAAAGGTGATATTATTAAAGAGATTGATAATGTGAAAGTTTCGAAATTTGCTGACTTAACAGGACATATTGGTGCTAAACGTGTTGGAGATAAAGTGACTTTAAAAGTATCTAGAGATGGAGCATTTAAAACGATCGACGTCACCTTAACCCGAAATGAAACCCTAACCTTGCCATTGGTTGGACGTGTTAAAAACGCAAAACAAGAGGATTTGAAAAGGTTTAAAGCCTCAAACGGAATCAAAATCATTGAGTTGGATGAGAAATATGCTGAATATTGGAAGAATAATGGAATCCAAGAAGGAGCTATTATCACAGCCATAAATGACATTAAAATAAACTCGGTGGATGATGCACAGGAAGCTATTAAAAATAAATCGGCTTATGAACCTTTACGCATTGAACTAATAAATTCTAAAGGTGAAAAAGAACGTTATAATTTTAGATAATAAATCGATAAATTATAAGTTAATAACCTCTTAGAAAGAAATTTCTAAGAGGTTATTTTTTTGTTAAAATAAGTTACGAAAACGTTTGAGTTGTGGTATTTTTGCCGAAATTCACAACAACCTAAACTATTTAAGGCATGCCTATTAACAAAAATTACGAGAAGGAATTAGCATTTCAAGCAGATCGTAGAAAATCTACCGTAGAATTTATAAAAATTGTAAGCGACCTGTGGTATGACAAATCTATTGAACTGGTTATTTTTAGAAATCAGTTAATTGACCGAAACGTAAGTCAAATTCTAAACCTGCACGAATATGCTGGTAAATTTGTAGAAAAACCCATTTCTATTTTCGCATCGGTTGAAATCGCACAAGCGATTCAAGCCATGGATATTCCGCCAGCAAAATTAGATATTGGTAAATTAACTTATGAATACCATTTAGAAGATAACAAACACAATACAGCCCGTAGTTTTATAACCGAAAAACTAAAAGGCGCACATAAAGCGGAAGATTTTAAACCCAAAAACGTAGTACTTTATGGTTTTGGTCGAATTGGCCGATTGGTCGCTCGAGAATTAATGGCACGCACGGGAAAAGGGAGTCAATTACGCTTAAGAGCCATTGTAACGCGTGGTGCTATTGATGCTCAAACACTTGAAAAAAGAGCAGCTTTACTACGTAATGACTCTGTTCATGGTGATTTTTCGGGTTCGGTTTCTATAGACGCAAAAAACAATGCTTTAATTATTAATGGAACTACGGTAAACATTATTTCGGCAAACGCGCCAGAAGATATCGATTATACCGCTTACGGTATTGATGATGCTTTAGTTATAGATAACACGGGGGCCTTTAGAGACAAAATAGCTTTAAGCAGACATTTAAAATCGAAAGGTGTTGATAAAGTATTATTAACGGCACCAGGAAAAGAAATCCCTAATATTGTATATGGCGTTAATCATTTGGAAAATAGCCCTAATACTTACGATATTTTTTCAGCAGCTTCATGTACTACTAATGCCATCACACCCGTTTTAAAAGTTATTGAAGATTCCTTTGGAATAAAAAGTGGTCATTTAGAAACTATTCACGCCTATACAAACGACCAGAATTTAGTTGATAATTTCCATAGTAAATACCGTCGTGGACGTGCTGCTGGTTTAAACATGGTTATTACAGAAACAGGCGCAGGAAGTGCCGTTGCAAAAGCACTACCACATTTAGCTGGCAAGTTAACATCTAACGCCATTCGTGTTCCTGTTCCCAATGGGTCTTTAGCTATTCTGAATTTAGAATTAAAAAATAAAACATCTCTTGAAGGAGTAAATAGCATTTTGAAAAAATATGCTTTAGAAGGCGATTTGGTTGAACAAATTAAATATGAGCTAAGTGACGAGTTGGTATCTACAGATATTGTGGGCTGTTCGGCACCCGCGATTTATGATAGTAAAGCCACTATAATACGTTCTGACGGTAAAAATATACTACTTTATATTTGGTATGATAATGAGTATGGGTATAGCCATCAAGTAATTAGGCTCGCCAAATACATTGCCAAAGTAAGACGTTTTACATACTATTAATTTAAAAAGTCTAATTTTCATTTTTCATCGTATATAACATAGCCTCACTTTTGTGAGGCTTTTTGTTAAATTTAAACTGTTTATTAACTATATTTTTTAAATTAGTAAACCGAAAACCAAACTTAAAATGAATTTTACCAAAGCATTCACATTATTAACCCTCTTATTTTCACTAACTCTTTTCTCTCAAACCACAGATTCTGAAGATGATAAACTATCTTTAAACAGTGGTACCATTAATAACCAATTTGATTATGTTATAGAAAAATCGAATGGCTGGAGAGACCAACGTGGGCAATCATACAAAGTTATTAAAGCCTATTGGCTAAGTGACTTAAAAGCGCATGTATTAGATTCGCTACAAGCTGTTCAAAAAAACTTAGCAGCTACAGAAGTTACTGTTATAGCCCAAGCTCAAGAAATTGAAGCTTTAAAAACCAGTCTTGCAAATACACAAGGTAATTTAGACCAAACCAAAGACGAGAAAAACAACATGCAACTCTTTGGCACACAAATGAGCAAAAGTGGCTACAGAGGCCTTATGTGGTCTGTTATTGGTGTATTATTAGCTTTACTTCTCTTCTTTATTTATCAATTTAAAAATAGTAATGCAGTTACTAAAGAAGCGAAACGCACGCTTTTAGAAGTTGAAGACGAGTTTGAAGAACACCGTAAAACAGCTGTTGAGCGCGAACAAAAAGTACGTCGCCAATTGCAAGATGAAATAAATAAACAGAAAACAATTAAAGCGAAAAAGTAAGCTTTATAGTTTTAATACATAACATACTAAAAAAAACTGTAAATATATTTACAGGTTTTTTTGTTTTTAATTAGGACACTTTAAGTTATACGCCCAGGCGTTTCACCACATAATCTTTATAGGTTTCTCCTATTGGTATTTGAATACCGTCTACAATAATTTTAGTTTTTTGTAGTGCCTTTATAAAATCGATATTCACAACAAAAGACCTATGTACCCGAATAAAACGAGCCGATGGTAATTTATCTAGAATATCTTTAAAGCTAGAGAGTGTTAAAATAGCTTTATCGGACTCCGACGTGTATATTTTTATATAATCTTTTAAACCTTGTATGTATTTTATAGAATCGGTATTGATTTTAATGTTTTCATATTCTGATTTAACAAAAATAAAATTATCCTGTATGTTCGTTGAAGGTGATTCCATAACCACATCACTTTTTACAGCACTCTTATTTTCTAATTCATATTTTTCTTTGGCACGAGTTACTGCCTTTAGAAACCTATGAAACGGAATGGGTTTTACCAAATAATCTGTCGCATTCAAATTAAAACCATCTAACGCGTATTGTGGGTAAGCCGTTGTGAAAATGAACTGTGGCATATTATCTAAAGTCTTCACCAAGTCAATACCAGTAAGGTTTGGCATTTCAATATCCAAAAAAATAAGATCTACTTTATGCTTATTTAAAAGCGTTATAGCCTCTAAAGGGTTGGTACATTTAACAACAATCTCAAGCCCTCCTATTTGATTTATATAAGATTCGATTACATCGATCGCTAAGGGTTCGTCATCAATAATTACACACTTCATCAACTTAATTTAAGCTCTAAATTTACAATAAATCTGCTATCCTTTTCTTCTACCACCAAAACATGCTTATTGGGGTACAATAGTTCCAAACGTTCTTTAGTGTTTTGTAAACCAATACCAGAACTGTCTTTATCTGTTTTTCTATTACCAATAACATTGATACATTTAAAATGTAAATCCTGGTCGTTTACGTTAATTTCAATTTTAACTTCGGTATGCCCTTTAAAATCGGTTCCATATTTAAAGGCGTTTTCTATAAATGAAATAAAAAGCAACGGCCTTATTTTTTGGTTCGCTACGCCACCTCGTATATTCACGGTAACATCTTTATTATTGGCAATGCGTAAACGTTGTAATTTTAAATAATTTTGAATATAGTCTAGCTCTTTAGATAATGGCACAAACTCACTATTTGTTTCATATAACATATAGCGCATCAATTCAGATAATGTGATGATGGCTTCTGGCGCATCATTCGATTTTTGCGTTGTAAGTGAATAAATACTGTTTAAGGAATTAAACAGAAAGTGCGGACTTAGTTGATGTTTTAAAAAATGAAGTTCTGTGGATGACCTTTGTACTTCAATCTCTTTCTTCTTTCTTTCGTTTGTATTCCATTCTGAATAAATTCTTAAAGCAGCACCTGTTACTATTAAAAGTGTATTGAAAACAAACGGACCTATAAGCTTCATCCTAAAAAAAGAATCTGGTCTATTTCTTCCAAAGGAAGGATTAAAATCGAGATTTGGGTTTGGTCTCAATTCTGGCGCCAATTCATTCACCAAAACTGCCGATAGAATTATGAGCGACAAAACACTAACCACATAAATAAGTGTCTTTTTTTTAAGTAAAAACTGGGTTACTAAAAAGGCGTAATTGATATAAAAAAGCAGCAAATGGCTTATTAAGGTAAATATAATACGTTTTGTTAGAACCGCATTCCCTACTCTGGGTTGCATTAAACTAAAACAGATAAAAACAGCCAAAATAGAAACGTGTAATACTATTTGATTCCGTTTTATACGGTCTGTAAAGTTTGTTTGTTCCATAGCACTAATTTATGCAGTTTAATTTAATACCAAGGTTTTTCAACTCTAAAAGTGACACTTTAGGGTTCTCTTTACTATGTAATTTTTCTTTAACCAGATTGGCCACTTTTTGAGCATCTTGTTTACTGCAAAAAGACGAATTATTTTGTATAGTTGGAATATAATCTTGCTTTATTAATAATTTATTATTGTAACTAACACTATAACCATACCCTGTTTCCGTTTTAAAAACGGCTGTTTTAAAGGGGTCACTTTGGGTTTTTGCAACAATGACACAAACTAAAATAGCACTTAAAATTAATACCACCGTGATAACATATTTTGATTGTTTCTTCATACACTGTAAAAATTAAAAAATCCAAGGCACTAGTTTTTAAACCATAAAAAAACTGTGCCTTGGATAACAAAAAACTACTAATCAAATAATTTAATTAAAACTAATCTTCATCATCATAATCATCTTGCGGATATACTTCATAAATATCATCTAAGTATAAACTCCCTGTTCTTCCCATGGAAACAAAAGCTCTACTTCCGTTAGAAAAAGCAACAGCATCTTGACGCACTGTAGCCTCTAAAGCAGATATTTCTTCCCATTCATCAAGTAAGGCATTATATTCCCAAATTGTGCCTATCGCACCACCGTAATACCCTGTTGCTATATATCCTAACCCATCTACACTAAAACTTACGGCGTTAGATCGAGTGATATTATAGTCATCATCTTCATCTAAATCGTTTTTACGCGTCCAAACCTCAGAGATTGGATCAAATTCCCAAAAATCGACCTTATACAAACCGTTACTAACACCAGTTCCTAAATACACTTTATCATTAACTATAAAAGTGGTAGCATCCACTCTTTTTTCACCACCAAAACCTACAAGTTCAGACCACACGTCTGTTTGTGGGTTGTATTTCCAAAAATCTTTTTTATCATTATTCCCATCATTTCCAGTTCCAATATAACCAGCACCATTAATTCCAAACTCAACTGCAGCACGTCTTACACCGCCACCGAAATCGGCTTTTTGTGTCCATGCGTTTGTTGTTGGGTTGTATTCCCAAAAATCACTTAATTCATCATCACCATCATAACCAACACCTACATATCCTTTACCATCAATGGTAAATCCAGATGCAGAACTTCTAGCAACTCCAGGGAAATCGGCTTTTTGAACCCAATAATTTCCTTCAATATTATATTGCCAAAAATCATTTAAATAATCATCACCATCATAACCCGTTCCCATATATCCAAAATCATCGATTGTAAAACCAACGGCATTACTACGTGGTGTACCATCAAAAACCGAACGTTCTTGCCAATTACCTCTATCTTCACTATCATCGGAACTTGAACACCCTATAAACGTGATGGCTGTTATACAAATGATTACTATTAAAAGTGTTTTATTGTTTCTCATCTTTTATTGTTTCTATTAATTTTCAATTCAATTTTTTGCCAAATCTATTTTTTACATTCAACAAACAAAAAGATTATAGCTGTTCTGGCGAATAGTCTATACTAAACCCACATTTTTCAAGACGAACACCTTAAAATAAATTTGGCAGTAATTAATAGCCTGTTGGCATATTAAAACCCTGCTTTGGTATAACTAATTTTAATTGAAAAGACTGTTTAATTAAGTTCGCTCAAATTATTTTTTATGACCCTGAAGCAAGCCTTTGCAGTTCCCTTATGTACATTCATATTGATTTGTACACTAATAACATCTTGTACAAACGATAACGACAGTTTCCCTGTGGGGGAAGATTGGATAGATCTAGACACTAAGGTGTATTATATTGACACCCTATCGGTTAAAGCAAGTACCTTTAAATTTGATTCTATTGCGGTTTCTTACACCAGTAGATTGTTAATTGGTGCTTATACCGACCCTGTTTTCGGACTTACCACAAGCAAAAGTTATGCGCAACTTACAAATTCAACCTACACTATAGATAATAATGCGGTTTTCGATTCTATAGCCTTAATTTTAAATTACGACTCCTATTTTTATAATGATACGATACCCGTTCAAAAAATAAACATCTATGAAGTGCTAAAAGATATTGAGCCAGATGATGATGACGAAGACAGTTACTACAACACAAGCAATATCGCCTCAAATAGCACGTCTATTGCCTCAAAAAGTTTCTACGCAAAACCGAAGAAGGACGACTCATTACATGTAACCTTAAGCAACACGTTTGGGAAAACCCTTTTTGAAAACATTAGAGATAATAAAATTAACAATACAGATGAATTTTTAAAAGTATACAAAGGCTTACTTATAGAACCAGATGCAAATAACACTGCCATATTAGGTTTCTTAAAAAGTAGTTTTGTTCGAATTTATTACACCAATAAAGAAGAACTTACTACAGACATACTCACTTTAGATATGCCTTTTGATGCCACCAACAGTTTCCATAACATTACAAACCAAACAGAAGGTACCGTTTTCGAATCACTTACAACCCAAACAACCTACCTTTCAAGTACAGCATCCAGTAACAACACGTTTATGCAAGCAGGAACTGGAATTGCAACTAGAATAGATATTCCTAACCTTGAGACACTTTATGACATTCCTGGTACCGGAATTATAATTGATGCCAACCTAAAAATTTCACTAAAGCAAAATTCTAACACCAAAAACCTGCATACAAACGACTCTCTAAATGTATACATTATAGACAAAAAAGCAAATACTGTAAGTGCTTTAACAGATACCCAAGGTAATACTGTACTCGCTTTAATTACAAATGAAGACAGCGAATTTAACCTCACTACCTATTCCATTCCTATTAAATATTTTCTTAACCTAAAACTATCGGATTTAAACGGTGATAATTACTTTTTAGCCATATATCCCAAAGATTATAATCAATCTATAAACAGGTATATTCTAAATGGTGAAGCCGCTTCAAACAGTCTTAAATCTAAAATCGAATTAATTTACGCTATTTATGATAAATAAATATTTAATACTAAGTCTATTCTTAGTTGTATTTACAATGCAAACAAGGGCACAATCGAACGCCTTATCTAGCTCGCCATATTCATTATATGGTTTGGGCTTAAGCAATGAAACCTCTACAGGAAAAGTAAATGGCTTGGGTGGTTTGGGAATTGCCATGCCATCAAGCTCTTTTATAAACAACTCAAATCCTGCTGCATTTGGAAGTATTTTATTAAACTCGTTTCTATATGATTTTGGAATAAAAGCACAAACCAATACTTTGGCTGAAGGTAACAGTACCGATTCAAACATTACAGCCAATTTTTCCAATATTGCACTCGCGTTCCCCGTAACAAAACGATCTGGATTTGGTATTACTCTTATTCCATTAACCAGTGTAGGGTATTCCATTTCTGGTATTGAAACAAACATTGAAGGCACAAGTAACAGCGTTTTTATTACAGATATAGTGGGCACCGGAGGTATAAACGATTTAAAACTTAATTACGGATACGCCTTAACCAATAAATTCAGATTGGGTATTACAGGATCTGCTCTTTTTGGTCAAATAAAACAAACTGAAACAGATTATTTACCAAGCAATACATTTGTAATAGAAGATATAAATTATTACTCTGGCGTTCGTGTTGGAGCTGGGTTTCAGTATGACGTTTTTAAGAATTTTTCAATTGGAGGTACAACACAATTACCAACAAGTTTAAGCGGAAGTAAATCGAGTACCATTACTTTATATACTACGGATGCCACAACTGATTTAACTGAAAATTCAGAAAGCACTATTGACGACTTTAATTTACCACTTGAACTAGGATTCGGACTCCAAACAACCTTAAAAAAGTACTTTTCACTAAATCTAGATTATAAAAAAAGCTACTGGACTAACACCAATCAATCAGATCAACTTGGAACTTATGTAGACCAAAATTTATTTGGTGTTGGTTTGCAATATGCCGCCGAGAAAAAAGCATCTAAATTTTTCAACAACCTAGAGTATCGAGTTGGCTATAATTTTAATGACGGGAATTTGGAAGTTAACGACCAACGTGTAAAAAGCAGCTCCCTTAATTTAGGTATTGGAATCCCTTTTAACGACTACACAAGTTCCATGATTAACATTGGGTATTCCTATGGAAATAAAGGACAAATTACCAACGGCTTAATAAAAGAAAACTACCATTTACTGTCTATAAACTTAAGTTTAGAAGGTATTTGGTTTCAAAAGCGAAAAATTGATTAGTTATCGTTTAATAACTAATGACCAAATAAAGTAAACTATAATAAGTTTATAGAGAGTTTAAAATCTGCAAGTTTTTCTTGTGGATTTTATGCTTTTGAATGTATTAGAAAGAAACAATTAAACTCGATTTAGTTGATATAAAAAATTATACATAAAAGTAAACCACACTTCTCAAAACTCAAGCAACCAAAAGTCATTAATTCAATTATCTTTGCAATTCTTAAAACACAACCATGCGCATCGATATCATTACCGTTTTACCTGAATTACTTAAAAGTCCGTTTGAAGCCTCCATTTTAAAACGCGCTATTGAAGCCAATCTGGTAGAAGTTCATTTTCACAATTTACGTAATTATACTTCAGATAGATATAAATCTATTGATGACACCCAATTTGGTGGTGGCGCTGGTATGGTTATGATGGTTGAACCTATCGATAAATGCATTACCGCATTAAAAGAACAACGTGATTATGACGAAGTTATTTATATGACACCCGATGGTAAAACTTTAAATCAAGGTATGGCCAACCATTTATCGCTAAAAGAAAACATCATTATTTTATGTGGTCATTATAAAGGTGTAGACCAACGCGTGCGCGATCATTTTATAACCCGTGAAATTTCTATTGGCGATTATGTACTATCAGGTGGTGAATTAGGTGCTGCCGTGCTTTGTGATGCCATTATAAGATTAATACCTGGAGTTTTAGGAAATGAAACCTCTGCTCTAACCGATTCGTTTCAAGATAATTTACTGGCACCACCCATATATACCAAACCTCGAGAATATAAAGGTTGGAAAGTTCCCGAATTATTATTTAGTGGTAACTTCCCTAAAATTGAAAAGTGGCGTGAAGAGCAAGCCTACCAACGCACGAAAGAACGAAGACCTGATTTGTTAGAGGATTAACTTGAGGCAACAGTATGTATTGCCACTAATTAATACAAGAGTTAAGGATTGAAGTAAAAACCCCTTTTATGAGGCACAAACAAAAAGAGTGTAAAGAAAGCCTGCTTATTAGGAAGGGAACCTCCAAATAAAAAAATAATTAAAAATTGCAAATAACTAATTAATAGTTATCTTTGCGCCCTATTTCGGGTTAACCTCTGGCGAGAATCGTGAATGTTGTTTCGAATTAATCATTATTAAAATTTAAAGATATGGAATCTTTAGTAAAGTTTGTACAAGACGAATTTGTAACAAAAAAGGATTTTCCAGAGTTTGGAGCTGGAGACACAATTACTGTATACTACGAAATTAGAGAGGGCGAAAAAGTTCGTACTCAGTTTTTTAGAGGTGTAGTAATTCAAAGAAGAGGATCTGGATCATCAGAGACTTTCACAATCAGAAAAATGTCTGGTACTGTTGGTGTGGAACGTATATTCCCAGTTAACTTACCTGCATTACAAAAAGTTGAAGTTAATAAACGCGGTAAAGTGCGTAGAGCTAGAATCTACTACTTTAGAGGTCTTACTGGTAAAAAAGCTAGAATTAAAGAACGCAGACGTTAATAAAGTATTATTGCGAAAGCAAATTAAAAGCCCTGAAATTTTTTCAGGGCTTTTTTTATTAACAAATGTTAATAAGTATAGTTGATAACTGGTTGATATATAAAATGTTAAATGTTTTGGTTTTTCGAGATATGTATGTTATCTTAGCTAAACAAGAAACAGAAACGGTTTTAAAACTGGTTTCATCTAAAAAATGAATTTAAAAAGTTTCTGTATAAGTAAACGTTCTTTATTTATTTTGTAATTGTTTTTTGAGATTTGATTGCAGCAGGTGTAAGCGTGTGGAAGCAAAAAAATCATGAAGTTATAAAAAGTACGGCATATAGATTTAGGCAGTAACTAGTATAGCGGAAAGCTTAAAAAAACAACTTTGCCGAAAGGATAGTTGTTAGAATTAGAGCAATGTATTAAAAAATCTTGACGTTAAATCGAAAAGAAAGATTAGTGGCATCAAGAAAAACAATTATTATTAGAAGCATTTTCGGTAATATGTCAATACATTTTGAAAATTACAGAAATGTTTCCTTGAAATAATAGCACTTACATTGAAAAAATTTAGATTAACACCTAAGTTGATTTGATAGAGATGTCAATTAGATTAAGTTATGTTATTTCAAAAAAGCCATGTCAAAGTAGATTAAATTCTGCAGGGATATGGCTTTTGTTTTTTATAAACTTCTCTCTTGTTTGATTAATGAATTCTTATTAGTTCCTACCTTTTTTTTAATTCTGTGAAATATTTTCCATATTAACACTTTCGATTAATCGATTAAGCAATTATAAAAGTCAATTTTTGTATATTCGCGTCGCGAAAACGTTATCGTATATCGTATTTCACTTTATAGTTAATTATTAATATAAAAAACCATTACATTAATGTCTAAAATTATTTATACAAAAACTGATGAAGCCCCAGCATTAGCAACACGTTCTTTTCTTCCAATTGTAAAAGCTTTTGTTAAGTCTTCTGGTATTAATATTGAAACTAAAGATATTTCTTTAGCTGCAAGAATTTTAGCGGTTTTTCCAGATTTTATAAATGAAGATCAACGAGTTTCAGACGATTTAGCTATACTTGGTGAATTGGCAAAAAGCCCTGAAGCTAATATTATTAAATTACCAAACATTAGTGCTTCTGTTCCGCAGTTAAAAGCGGCCATAAAAGAATTACAATCTCAAGGATTTGCAATTCCTAATTATCCAGACGATGCCACTACTGATGTTGATAAAGACGTTAAAACGCGTTACGATAAAATAAAAGGTAGTGCTGTAAACCCTGTGTTACGTGAAGGAAACTCTGACAGACGTGCACCAAAAGCAGTGAAGAATTACGCTAAAAAAAATCCTCATTCTATGGGTGCCTGGAGCAGCGATTCTAAAACACACGTAGCAACTATGGAAGCTGGCGATTTTGCACACAACGAAAAATCGGTAACATTACCAGAAGCTACAAGTATTAAAATTGTACATACTAACGGTGCAGGATCTGCAACTGTTTTAAAAGATAGTTTTAAATTATTACAAGGAGAAATCATTGACGCCACTGTATTAAGTAAAACAGCATTAGTAAGCTTTTTAGAAGCTCAAATTGCCGATGCAAAAGCAAACGGGGTATTGTTTTCATTACACATGAAAGCAACCATGATGAAAGTGAGCGACCCTATTATTTTTGGTTACGCTGTAAAAGTGTTCTTCAAAAATGTATTTGAAAAGCATGCTGAAACTCTAGATAAAATTGGAGTAGAAGTAAATAATGGTTTCGGAAATTTAATTGAAAAATTACCAAGTTTACCTGAAGCTAAACGTAACGAGATTCAAGCGGATATTGATGCTGCGTTTAAAAACGGACCTGCAGTTGCTATGGTAAATAGTGATAAAGGTATCACGAATTTACACGTACCTAGTGATGTTATTATCGATGCTTCTATGCCTGCGATGATTCGTACATCTGGACAAATGTGGAATACCGCTGGTAAACTTCAAGATACAAAAGCAGTTATTCCAGATAGTAGCTATGCTGGTATTTATTCTGCTACTATAGATTTTTGTAAAAAACATGGTGCTTTCGATCCTACTACAATGGGTACAGTTCCAAACGTAGGCTTAATGGCTCAAAAAGCTGAAGAATACGGTTCTCATGATAAAACATTCGAAATACAATCTAACGGAACAGTAAGCGTTATTGATGCTGCTGGCAACACCTTATTACAACACAATGTAGAAGCTGGCGATATTTGGAGAATGTGTCAAACTAAAGACGCACCTATTCAAGACTGGGTAAAATTAGCTGTTACTCGTGCTAAAGCTTCTGAAACTCCTGCCGTTTTCTGGTTAGACGAAAACAGAGCGCATGATGCCGAGTTAATCAAGAAAATAAACACCTACTTAAAGGAATATGATACTGCTGGTTTAGACTTAAGAATTTTATCTCCAATTGACGCGACTTTATTTACTTGTGAAAGACTCATAGAAGGTAAAGACACTATTTCGGTTTCCGGAAATGTTTTACGTGATTATTTAACCGATTTATTCCCGATTTTAGAAGTTGGTACCAGTGCAAAAATGCTATCTATTGTTCCATTAATGAATGGTGGTGGTTTGTTTGAAACTGGCGCTGGTGGATCTGCTCCAAAACATGTTGAACAATTTACTGCTGAAAACCATTTACGTTGGGATTCTTTAGGAGAATTTTTAGCATTAGCTGTTTCTTTAGAACACTTATCTACAGCGCATAACAACCCTAAAGCGCAAATTTTAGCGGATACTTTAGATGCTGCAACAGGTCAATTACTTGATAATGGTAAATCACCTTCGCGTAAAGCAGGTGAACTAGACAACAGAGGAAGTCATTTCTACTTAGCATTATATTGGTCACAAGCTTTAGCGAACCAAACAAAAGACGCCGATTTAAAGGCTGAATTTGGACCAATCGCGAAACAATTAGGTGATAATGAAACTGCAATTATTAATGAGCTTAACCAAATTCAAGGAAATGCTGTTAATATTGGTGGTTATTATGAACCAAATGAAACTTTAATTAATGACGCTATGCGACCAAGTAAAACGCTTAATAGCATATTAAGTTAATATAAAAATAAATACAATTTTAAAAAGCTCCTGTAAAGGAGCTTTTTTTTTATACTTTTATAAAAAAAGTCTATTAATGAAAAACATACTACTATGTTTTCTTTTTATATTTTGTACTAGCTCACTAACTGCAAATGCACAAAGTAAATTCACTTTAAAGGGTGTTATTTCTGAAGAAAAAAACAACGAAACCCTAATAGGTGTCAGTATTATTTTTCCAGAATTAAACACCGGAACTACCACTAACGAATATGGTTTTTACTCCATAACCTTACCTCAAGGTACCTATAAGGTAATAGTAAGTTATTTGGGGTTTGCGACTCAAAGCGACACCATTACTCTAACAAACAACCTCACTAAAAATTTCAGTTTATCAGATTCATTAGAAAGTTTAAACGAAATAATTATAACCCAAAACGTTGAAAAGTTAAACATTCAAACACCACAAATGAGTGTTAATCGATTAATGGCGAGTACCATAAAAGAAATTCCCGTGGTGTTGGGTGAAGCTGATATTATTAAAGCCATTACCCTATTACCTGGTGTCACCAATGCAGGTGAGGGAGCCTCGGGCTTCAATGTGCGTGGCGGGTCGGCAGACCAGAATTTAATTCTTTTAGATGAAGCTACTATTTTTAACGCCTCACATTTATTTGGTTTCTTTTCAGTTTTCAACCCGGATGCCATTAAAGACATTAAATTGTACAAGGGTGGTATACCCGCCAGATATGGTGGTCGTGTAGCTTCTGTTTTAGACATTTACCAAAAAGATGGAAACAGTAATGAGTTTCATGCAAATGGTGGTATTGGTTTAATATCTAACAGACTCCTTATTGAAGGCCCGTTGAAAAAAGAAAAAGGCTCCTTCCTTTTAGGTGGTAGGTCTAGTTATGCACACTTGTTTTTACCCCTTTTTGATAATGATAACATTGCTTATTTCTACGATTTAAACACGAAATTGAGCTATCGATTAAACGATAACAACAATATATACATGTCGGGGTATTTTGGTCGTGATGTTTTTAGAATTAATGAATCTTTCGATAACACCTACGGAAACACTGTCTTAAATTTTAGATGGAACCATTTGTTCTCAAGTAAACTGTTTTCTAATCTTTCCTTAATTTATTCTGACTATTATTACGGTTTAAAATTGAGTTTTGTAGAATTTGATTGGGTTTCGGGCATTAAAAATTTCAACTTAAAATACGATTTCAAGCATTATATTTCTGATAAATTTAAATTGCAATATGGCTTAAACAGCATCTATTATAAGTTTAATCCAGGTGATATAAATCCAACTTCTGAAACTTCGGGCGTTAACCCTTTTAAACTTATTGATAAATTTGCTTTAGAAAATGCTATATATCTAGATGCGGAACATAAAGTATCAAATAAATTGGCGTTATCATATGGTGTACGGCTGAGTTCTTTTCTTCGTTTAGGTCAAGATGAACTGAATGTTTACGAAAATAATGAAGCGGTTGTGTTCAATGAAGATTTTCAAATTTATGAAAAAGCCGATCCGATAGGTACGGAGTCATTTAAACGCAGTAAGGTAATCTCAAACTTTTTCAACTTAGAACCTCGTGTATCAATCGCATATCAACTCAATTCTAAAAACTCCATCAAGGCGAGTTATAATAAAATGAGTCAGTATCTACATTTACTATCCAACACAAGTTCTCCAACCCCACTCGATATTTGGACACCAAGTGGCAAATATGTTAAACCTCAATTACTCGATCAATACGCTATTGGTTATTTTAAAAACTTCAAAGACAATAGGTATTCTTTAGAAATTGAAAGCTATTATAAAACGGTAAAAAACAGGATTGATTACATCGACGGTGCCAATTTAATTGCAAATAACGCCATAGAACAAGTTATCTTAAATGGGGATGCCAAAGCTTATGGTTTAGAATTTCTGTTAAGAAAAAATGAAGGCCGGTTTAAAGGCTGGCTCGCCTATACGCTATCGAAATCTGAGCAACAAACCAAAGGAAGAACACCTATTGAAACTGGGATTAATAACGGGAAATGGTACAATACTGCTTACGATAAAACACACGACATTTCGTTTACGGGAAGTTATAACTTAAATGAAAAATTAAAAATTAATACCAATTTTTTATTCCAAACAGGGCAACCAAGCACATTCCCTAACGGTCAATACACATACAACGGTATTACGGTTCCTAATTATAATAGTAGAAATTCAGATAGATTACCAGCGTACCACAGATTGGATGCTTCCATAACATATACACCAAAACCAGATAAAAAGGAAGGACTCCAATCCTACTGGGTATTTGGAATTTATAATATTTATAGCAGAAAAAATGCCGCTTCCATTTCATTTGGCCCCAATGAAACAACAAATAAAAACGAAGCCTATAGACTGTCTATTTTTGGTATCGTACCTTCTATATCATACAATTTTAAGTTTTAAAAGCTATGAAAAATTTAGTATACATTATATGTTGCCTATTTTTAGTTTCTTGTGAAGATGTTATCGATCTCAAACTAAAAACAGCAGAACCAAGGCTTGTTATTGATGCCTCATTAATTTGGTATAAAAACACTTCGGGAAACAGCCAGATAATCAAACTAACGCAAACCGCACCTTACTATAGTGACAGTGTACCAGCAGCAACAGGTGCTACAGTAACAGTGACCGATACCAACAACACAACATTCAATTTTATTGAAGAAACAGGTACAGGTATTTACAAAAATCAAGCCTTTAGACCCGAAATTAATGCGGTATACACCCTGAAAATTATTTACAAAAGCGAAGTGTATACTGCTTCAGAAACGCTAAAATCCGTAGTTCCAATTGATAAGGTAGAACAAAAAAAAGATGCTGGTTTTTCTGGTAATGAAACAGAAATAAAGGCCTTTTATACCGACCCTAAAGACATAAAAAACTTTTATTTTTTCGAGTTTATAAACGCCAATTTGAACGCCGTAACATTGGATGTATATGATGATGAGTTTACAGATGGAAACCAAATTTTCGCGTTTCACAGTAATGAAGAACTTAAAACGGGCAGCAAATTAATAATACACAGCCATGGGGTTTCACAGCGCTATTACGAATACATGAATATTTTACTGCAACAAAGTAAAGATGAGTCCGGCGGACCATTTGAAACGCAACCAACCACCCTACGTGGTAACTGCATTAATGAAACCAATCCTAGCAATTTCCCTTTAGGTTATTTTAGAGCTTCAGAAGTTGCCGTTTACAGTTATGAAGTACAATAACGAGTGTTTCAACTGTAAATTATTGACTTAATATTCAATTCTAAATCATAAGAGAATCAAACTTTAAGAGAATTTTAACTCTATAAAATCTTACAAAAGCTATTTTAGCATGTAGAACTTTCATCAACTAATCAAATAAATCAATCTTCATGACTAAAAAAAGGCTGGCCTTCATTTTTGGCGGAATCATTATTTTAATACTTATTTATTCATTTTTTAGTTCCTCGAGTGAAGAAGACACGCTACTAACTTCAAAAGTTACAAGAGGCACTTACCTAAACGAGGTTATCATATCGGGAGAAGCCCAATCTACAAGCTCCAAAGAAATAGACGGTCCTATTAATGCCAGACGTTTCAATATTTATCAACTAAAAATTCAAGATTTAGTTCCAGAAGGAACTATTGTAAAAAAAGGAGGATATATTGGTAAAATTGATGCCTCAGAAGTTAATAGTAAAATGAATGATGCCCAACTAAGTTTAGAAAGTGCAGAATCTAAATATACACTGCAACAACTTGATACGACGCTCGCTCTAAAACAAGAACGAACTGCTATAAAAGATCTTCTATTTAATATTGAAGAAAATCAATTGGAGTTAAAACGTTCTATTTATGAACCGCCAGCAACCATTCGACAATTAGAAATTAAAATTGAAAAGTTTGAACGCGAATTAAAAGAAAAAAAGGAAGACTATTCCATTAAAAAAAGACAAGCAAACGCCAAAATGATTGAAGTAGGTACCGAAGTATCTAAAATTAGAAAGCGTATTGAAGAGTTAATTGAATTACAAAAAGAGTTTACCGTTTACTCTGAAGATGAAGGCATGGTAACCTATGTAAAAGACTGGAATGGCAACAAAAAGAAAGTAGGTACTACCATTTCTCCATGGGAACCGGCATTAGCCAGTTTACCCGATCTAACTAAAATGGAGTCTAAAACCTATAGTAATGAAATTGACATTCGAAAAATAAAAAAGGATTTAAAAGTGAAAATTGGTTTTGACGCTTTTCCCGATATTGAAATAGATGGTGTAGTTACAGAGGTCGCCAATGTTGGTGAAAACAAAAGAGGATCGGACATTAAACTTTTTCAAGTATTAATAAAACTGAATTCAACAAATAAAAATATTAGACCAGGTATGACCACATCTAATAGAATTTTAACGCATCAGGAAGATAATGTTTTAATGGCTCCATTAGAGGCTATTTTCTCTAAAGATTCTATAAGTTATGCCTATGTAAAATCTGGCTATTCCATTGAAAAAAAGCAAGTAGAATTAGGTTTAGCCAATAACGAAGTGGTTATCATTAAAAAAGGCTTAAATGAAAATGATGTTGTTTACTTAAACGCCCCTGCCGATTTGGAAGAAAAAAGTATAACACTATTAAAGTAACCCATGATAGACAAGATACTTTTAGAAAAACTCAAGTCTAATTTCAATGAGGCCTATTGGTTTATAAAAACAAATAAAGTTAGAACATTTCTAACGGCATTGGGCATTATTTTCGGAGTAGCATCAGTAATTACCATGCTTGCTATTGGAAATGGTGCTGAAAAAGAAATACTATCACAACTGGAATTAGTTGGGGTAAACAATATTGTTGTAACACCTTTGCCCGATCTTGAAGATGAAACTCAAACCGATAGTGAAGAGGAAACCACCAATAATGATTCTAAAAAATTTTCCAAAGGTTTAGATTTATTAGACGCCTTGAGTGTTACAAAAATAATACCCAGTGTAAAAGTTGTTAGTCCAGAAATAATTCTAGACACCTATGTTATAAATAATGGAAAGCAAAATTCGGTAAAACTTATTGGTGTCACACCAGATTTTTTTGATGTGTCAAATATTCAAATAGAAAAAGGAAAAATTTTCACGAATTACCAAATTAACAACGCACTCCCCGTTTGTGTAATTGGTAAAAAAGTAGAGAAAAAATTATTTACGGGTGAAAGCGCACTGGGAAAACACATAAAGGTTAAAGATGTGTGGCTGCAAGTGGTGGGCGTTATTGAGGAGAAACTAATTTCTGATAAAGCTCAAGAAGATTTAGGCATCAGAGATTTAAACCAAGACATTTACATCCCTATAAAAACATTTTTAGTGCGTTATCGCGATAGAAAAATAATAACCGATAACTTGGATGCTCGTAATAGCGACAACCAAAACGGACCAAAAAAACGTATTGCAAGAGGGAATTATCACCAATTAGATAAATTAACAATTCAAGTTCATAATTCAAATGAACTAAAAGCCACAGCAGAGGTTTTAAGTAAACTTCTTAAACGTAGACACAATGACGTTTTAGATTTTGAAATAGCCATCCCCATTCAACTACTTCAACAACAACAAAAAACAAAACAAATTTTCAATATAGTATTAAGTATTATTGCGGGTATTTCATTACTAATTGGAGGTATTGGTATTATGAATATCATGCTCGCATCGGTATTAGAAAGAACCAAAGAAATAGGGATCATTCGTGCCATAGGTGCCACCGAAGAAGATGTAATTTTACAATTTTTATCAGAATCGGTTTTAATAAGTGTGGGTGGAGGTATTATTGGAATCATCGTAGGCGTTATTGGTGCGTATGTTATCGAAATGGTTTCAGGAATAGAAACGGTACTATCGCTCAATTCCATCTTAATTTCCTTTTTTATAGCAGTTATTGTAGGGCTCATTTTTGGTATATTTCCTGCAAAAGCAGCAGCCAACAAAAAACCAATTCAAGCATTACGATCGGAATAACATTTCATAGAATAGACACCACATACTAGGAACACAAAGCCAAAGAGATGAAAAAAACATTGCTCATATTACTAGTGATTTTGCCTTGCTTAACCTTTTCACAATCACAAAAAATCACTTTAAAGGAAGCCATTAATTTAGCTCAAAAACAATCACCAGATTATAAAACTACTTTAAATAGAAATCAATCTAACTACTGGCGTTTTAGAAATTACAAAGCTAGTTTTTTACCTCAATTAAGGTTTAATGCCACCCTACCTGAATATAATAAAGCAGTACGAAGAATAACGAATGATGAAGGTCAGGACGTATTTGTAAATCAAGATCAATTACTTTTGGAAGGTGGATTATCTATAGCCCAAAACATACCATATACTGGTGGAACGCTCTCTTTAAATTCTAATTTAGAGCGTATTGAATTGTTTGGACTTGATGATAACATTGGGTATTCGGTGGTTCCTTTTTCCATAAGATATTATCAAAACTCATTATTTTACAATCCTTTTAAATGGGATAAAAAAATTGAACCATTAATTTATGAAGAATCCCGACGCGATTTTATTGAAAAAATGGAAGATATATCTGTAACCACTTGTCAAAGGTATTTTCAACTACTTAAAGCACAAATGCAGTTGGACATAGCGAAAGTAAATTTATCAAATCAAGATACTCTATATCAAATTTCACAAGGAAGATTCAAAATTGGAAAAATTGCAGAAAATGAATTGCTACAAGTAGAACTCACCTTATTAAATTCTAGAAATGTTGTAACAACTAATACGATAGAATTAAAAAGAACTTCTCAAAATCTAGCCAGGTATTTAGAGCTAAATACAGAAAATATTCAATTAGACATTCCTGATAATTTACCACTTTTTGAAGTAGACATCGATAAAGCTTTGGAAGAGGCACAAACCAACAGAAAAGCGGTTATAGAATTTAGAAGAAAGCGCTTAGAAGCAGAAAAAGAAGTGGCTTTTCAAAAAGGTAACAATCGGTTAAAACTTGGGGTTTCTGCAAATTTTGGAGTGTCACAAAATGGAGACGACTTTGATAATCTTTTTAACGACTTCAATCAACAACAAAATCTATCTGTTTCTGTGAGTATTCCAGTTTTCGATTGGGGTGTTTCAAAATCGAAACGTAAAATGGCTGAAGCCGATTTAGATTTAACTAACAATAATATAGACCAAGAAAAATTGGCTTTTGAACAAGAAATTTATTTGCACGTACTTAATTGGTCTAGTCAACGAGATTTTTTAGCAACAGCAGAAAAAGCAAAAGAAATAGCTATAAAACGCTATGATATATCGCAGAAAAGATATGTATTAGACAAAATTACTATTACCGATTTAAACATTGCTTTACAGGAAAAAGATAAAGCCGTTTTACAATATTTAAACTCACTCGAAAAATTTTGGCAAGATTATTACGTTTTAAGACAGTTAACCCTCTATGATTTTATTAATAATGAAAAACTAGAAGTTGAAAACATTCTTTTTGACTAAAATCGCCCAATAATTCATACTTTTGAGGTATGAGTTTCATAAAAACAACCGAACAGGATTCCAATTACAACCATCTTGAAAAGATGAGCATTTCAGAATTATTAAGTAATATTAATAATGAAGATAAAAATGTACCTCTAGCAGTTGAACAAGCACTACCACAAGTAGAGCCTTTAGTGCGTGTCATTGTCTCAAAATTAAAAGAAGGAGGCCGTCTATTCTACATGGGAGCAGGCACTAGTGGCCGCTTAGGTATTTTGGACGCTTCAGAATGCCCTCCTACTTTTGGTGTCTCGCACGATTTAGTAATAGGTATTATTGCTGGTGGAGATACCGCTATTAGAAAAGCAGTCGAATTTGCCGAAGATTCTACGACCCAAGGTTGGGAAAATTTACAATCCTATCAAATTTCAAGCAAAGATGTTGTTATTGGTATAGCAGCTTCTGGTACGACGCCTTATGTTATTGCGGCTTTACAAACCTGTAACGCCAACAACATTATTACGGGCTGTATTACTTGTAATAAAAACAGTCCGCTTTCGCAAACTGCGCAATACCCTATTGAGGTAATTGTAGGTCCGGAATTTGTAACAGGAAGTTCTAGAATGAAAGCTGGTACGGCACAAAAGCTGGTACTTAATATGATAACTACAACAACCATGATTCAACTGGGCCATATAAAAGGCAACAAAATGGTTGACATGCAGCTTAGTAACAACAAGCTTGTAGATAGAGGCACTAAAATGATTATGGCTGAACTTAATATCACAGAAGAAGAAGCAAAAACGCTCTTAACAACGCATAAAAACGTACGTTCAGCAATAAAAAACTACAACAATGGAAACTAACAGAACAGATAAAACAGTACTTTTTAAAGGCGTTAAAACCTTAGTTTTTGCCTTACTAAGCTTATTTATTGGACCTATTTTAATGACCATGGCACTTGGTGATAAAGAAAACTCACTTTACATTCCTTTATTAATTGTGGCGTGCTTAATATGTGCTGCGGCTGTATTTTTAATTTTTAAGGGCATACGTACTATTATGGACAGTATGTTTAAAAAGAGCAACTAACTTAAAGAGGTTTGTTTAGGGGTTGTTGGATTGTATCCAAAATCTGAATCACCTATAGAAATATTTAAACCTTCTAAGATATAATTTATAATGGCATAATGGTGGATGGTATGGCTATTTGCTTGTGAAAATAAGGCGCCATAACTATAAGTCATCTTTACTTTTCCTAAACCCAAATCATCAGTTACTAAAACGGAATCAGTCATCGCTGAATCAAAATTATTCAACTTATCTATAATAGAATTTAAGTAGGTTTCGGCACTGCAACATGCATTCTCTACAATTCGATTTCTGCTTCTGGCAGTTAAATCAATACACCCTTCAAAATTCAAATTAAAAATACAATCATAAAAATCTAAAATATGTCTCATATGAGTACCTATACTGGAGTGATACGGTGCAACCGATGCATTACTGAAAGAAGTATCATTTAAATGATTCAATAAAATTTTAGACTTTTCTAATGTTTTTAGGGTCGATTGTATAATAACATCCATAGGTTTACTAAAGTAATTAAATAATTTGAACTAAAACCATTAGTCCGCTTCCATTTCTAACCTTACACAAATTATAAATAGAAAAGTATTAGGAAATGCTTTTTCCGGTTTTTTCAACAACCAAGCGGATCTCGCCGTAACTGTATTTATCGTCTAATTGATTTTTTAAATCTGATAAATTCTCAAAAGTTTTCTTCGGAATTAATTCTAGTAATTCATCGTAATGCTCCTTTGACATTAATTCGGAGACTTCAATTTCACCTGAAGCAATAAAACTTGCCAAATGCCCGAATACGGTATTTTCATTCAGTTCACGTTCATCAGCAATTTCAGTCATCGTTTTACCTGCCTTAAACAATTCTAAAGATATTTTCTTGGTGTCTCCCTTCTTCTTTTTAGGTTTCGACTCCTCAAAAATATTGGCATCTTCAGTGGTTTCAATACCATTCTCATCACAATAGGCTCTAATCTCTTTTAAAATAGCATCGCCATATTTTTTAACACGTACCTCGCCCATACCATGTACTTTCTTAAGTTCTTCCTTCGTTAATGGTAAGGTTTCACAAATTTCATACAATGATTTTTGAGCAAAAACTTGGTAATGAATTAAGTCGTTTTCTTCAGCAATTTCATTTCTAAGTACACGTAAGCGTTCAAATAAATCTACATTCGTAGTACCATCAACAACCGCTTTTCTTGTTTTTTTAGGAGCTTCTTTTGATATAAATACCGCTTTTGCTCTAAGTTCTAAAAAAGACCGAGTAGAGAAACCTTTAGCCAGGTTATTAAAATATAAAAGCTTAATTTCTAAAAGTTCTTCCAGGGCATCACTATTTTTAGTAATATCACCTCCAACCGCTTTATTATCTGTTGTGAAATTAAAAGTTTTTAATGATTCAACAATATGATTTTCGGTCTCCGTTTTAAAATAAGAAATGGCTTTTATAAAACGTTCTTGAATTAAATCGCTACGTTCCGGTAAACCTTCATCTTCAGAAAGTTGTTTTAGTTGAGCAATAAAACCTGCACTCACTTTTAAAAGTTGGGTTACCGCCGTTTTAATAGTTAATAAAGGCGCTTCAATTTGCCCTTGTACAATGGTTCTGTTTTTATAAAAAATATCTAAAATTCGATTGATTGGGTATAAAAATTCATAAAAACCGAACACTTCAACCATTAAATCTAGTTGAAAATTCCGTTCTGAAATTGCTAAAACAGCTTCATCAGGTTCATTTTGTTCCGCATTTTTATTGAACGAAATCACATGTCTGTCGCTAATAATCTGGCTGGAATGGATTTTACTTTGAAGCACCAAACCTTCCAAAGATTTACAACGGCTTAATGCCACATAGGTTTGGCCATGTGCAAAAGCGCCTTGCGCATCAATAATCGCTTTTTCAAAAGTTAAGCCCTGACTTTTATGTATGGTAATAGCCCACGCCAAACGCAAAGGCATTTGTGTAAAAGCCCCTATTCTTTCTTCGGAAATATTTTTAGTTTCAGCATCTACCGAATAATTAATATTCTCCCAAATCTCTGGTTTAGTAATAATATTAAACTCGTCATCAGGACAATGTACAACGACTTCATCTTTATCTAGATGAATAACTTTTCCTATTTTACCATTAAAATAACGCTTCTCTGGCCCACTGTCATTCTTAATAAACATAACCTGTGCCCCTACCTTCAATTCTACCTTTTCGCTATTCGGATACGCATGATCGGGGAATTTACCTTCAACAACAGCTTTATAGGAAAATGTTTTGGTTTTTAATTTAACCAACTCAGCATTATTAGTAGCTTCCGCTTTATTATTATGAGTGGTTAAAGAAATATAGCCTGCATCTGCTTCTGGAACAAAATCTGGAATATAACGCTTGTTCAATTCTTTGGCAGAAGCTTCCGTTAGGGCATTATTTCGAATCTCATTTAATATTTCTATAAATACAGGATTTTCTTGTCTATAAATATGTTTTAATTCAATAGAGATAGCTTCACTTTCTTGATAGGCATGACTACTAAAAAAGAAGCCGTTATTATAAAATGCCTTTAACAAATCCCATTCATTGTCTCTAATAACGGGGGATAATTGTTGTAAATCACCAATCATTAATACTTGAACACCTCCAAAAACCTTGTTTCTGTTTCTAAAACGGCGCAATGTTCGGTCAATACCGTCCAGTAAATCGGCTCTCACCATACTAATTTCATCAATAACTAATAAATCCATCGATTTAATAATATCGATTTTAGTCTTACTAAATTTTCTATTAAACCCTTTAGACGCATTTAAATCGGTATCTGGTAAAATAGGTCCAAATGGCATTTGGAAAAAAGAATGAATGGTAACTCCCTTAGCATTAATAGCTGCCACACCTGTTGGTGCAATAACAACCAAGCGCTTCAGGCTATCCTTTTTTAAACGATGTAAAAATGTCGTTTTACCGGTACCTGCTTTACCCGTTAAAAAAATGGAGCGATTTGTTTTATTTACAAATTCCCAAGCCAGTTCCAGTTCTTTATTTTCCTTCATTAAGTATCAAAAAATTAGATTTTGAAGATAATAAATAGAAGTTTTATTTGGCCGTTTTTTATAAAAATTAATACACATTTATTATGCCTGCTATTTTAGAAATATTATTAGCTAAAATAACTAAACTAAGCATAAAAACTTTGTTTTTAGTAATTCCGAATATCAACTAGTTAGATTATTACAACTATATTAAATAGGTTTTTTAATACATCATTAGCAGTTAATTAATACGTAATATATAGTAATATTCGCCTTTTTTTCATACCTTCATTTTCTCCTTAGTGATTAATAGCTACAATAGATTTTATTATCAACACATGGCTTGGTTTATTGAACATGAAATTCATCTAATCAACCAAAAATAAAAATCATATGTCACTATTATTTTTTTCAGGTTCACTATCTGAAGTAACTTCTATACTTCCATGGCATAGCTCCACTAGAAAGTGTCATGATTTAAAACCAACCAATTACCTCCCAAATACACAACATTTTTTAGCATGTGACATTTCTTGTTTAATAAATTCATTTTGTCCTGAAATAACTATTCATAATCTAATCCCTAAAAACCGATTTTCATGAAACAAACATTCTCTCGACGATCGTTTTTGAGCAATACAGTCTTGGCAACAACTAGCATCGCCTTCATTTCTATACCCTCTGGGGTAAGTGCTTTAGTAACCCCAGAAAGTCCTTTTGAAGGTTATAATAAATATGCTGAGTACAAAACAGACCTTCGTACCTCGTTTTCATTTGGAAAAGAAGTGATTGTAAATGGTATTATTTATGATTCCACTGGAAAAACACCTGTTCCAAATGCTAAAATTGAAGTTTGGCACCTCTCTCCTGAATCAACAAAATATAAGCACCGTGGCAAAATACTAACCGATAGTGAAAGGCACTATCAATTTATAAGTAATTGGCCCAATCGAGCATTGGGCATGCAATATCGCATCTACTTTAAAGTCTCTAAAAACGGGAGCGTTTATATCACAGAATTACTATTTAATAATACCAGAGCACATATTTCAAGTAAACATTGGGAAACCCAAAATGTTTTGGGCGATAAAAAGTTATTTCCTAAAATGAATACAGGCCTTTATACTTCAGAAAGTAATTTTAATTTATCACTTAATATTAACCAAAACATTTAACATTATGGAACCAATTTTAGGACAAATTCAAGCATTCGGATTTAATTTTGCACCACGTGGCTGGGCGAAATGTGAAGGACAAATTTTATCAATTTCACAAAATACAGCACTATTTTCATTATTAGGTACAACCTATGGGGGCGATGGTCGAACTACATTTGCTCTACCAGATTTAAGAGGGCGCACCATGATAAACCTTGGAACGGGTCCTGGATTAAGCAATATTACATGGGGAGAAAAAGGAGGTAACGAAAACACAACGCTTACTCCACAAAACTTACCTGCGCATAACCACCCAGTTAGTATTCCTGTTAATACTGCTGGAGGAGCAGAAAGCACACCTGGTGGACAAAATATTGCAAGTCACACCAATGCGTTTAGTGAAGAAGTAACTGCTGGAAAAAGTTTAGCACCATTTAATACGGCGAACACAGGAAATAACACGTCATTTTCAAATCGTGAACCTTTCTTAGGAACAAATATTTGTATTGCTTTAGTGGGTATTTTTCCATCTAGAAGTTAAAATAGTTATCATTCAAAATAAAAAAATATTAACCAATTAAAAATAAAATTATGGAACCATTTATTGGACAAATTCAAGCATTCGGGTTTAATTTCGCACCACGTGGGTGGGCACAATGCAACGGTCAACTTCTAGCAATTGCACAGTACCAAGCACTATTTTCACTACTAGGTACAACCTATGGTGGTGATGGTCGAACCACATTTGCACTCCCAGATTTAAGAGGACGTAACATGATAAATCATGGCACAGGCCCTGGTTTAAGCAATATTAACTTGGGACAAAAAGGAGGTAATGAAAACACAACACTTACTACACAAAACTTACCTGCTCACACACATCCTGTTAGTATTCCTGTAAATACAGCTATAGGTGCAGAGAGTAACCCTGCTGGACAACACATTGCTAGTCATGCCAATGCCTTTAGTGAAGCGTCCACTTCTGGTCAAAATTTAGCACCAGTAACAACAGGAAATACGGGTGGTGCCATACCATTTTCAAATCGATCACCTTATCTAGGTATTAACATTTGTATTGCTGTGGAAGGCATATTTCCTTCTAGAAGTTAATAGCTAAAAGATTCTTTTTGCAAGATAAAAAATGAACCAAAGAACAATTATAACCATAAAAACCACAACTAAAGTTTTTACAATCCTATTGTATTAGCAACAACTATTTTTAATAGCCTTTTAAATATAGTTCTATGATTGTACAAACGATTGTTGTGGTTTAAACCCCTTAACTCTAAAAAAAATATTATGAAAAAAATTACCTTTTTATCTATTTTACTATGTATGCTCTTTGCTGTCACCAATAGCTATAGCCAAAAGGTGGCAATTATCGGTCTGAACCATAATTCATCAAACCCCAATACCGACGGTTTTACTTTTGTTGCCTTAGAAAACTTACCTAATGGAGAAATTATTTATTTTACCCATAATGACTATGACGCTGCTCAAAATGTGTTTACATTCGGGATAGGCACAACAGGAGGAGGTGTCGTTAAATTCACGGCTACTTCAGCTATAAGTAAAGGAACTGTTATTTTTGTAAATGAAACAGGCACTAGCACAAACATGTTTACCGTAAGTTGTTGTGGAACAGCTATTATTGCTCCTTTGGGAGGCTCAAATGGTAATGGTGGTTTTGCTATATCTTCAGGCGGCGATGGTTTATATGCGTATACCGATACTAATGAAAATGTTAGAGATGCCATTGGAGAAATTTATTCAGTGATGTACACAATACCTGGAACAATTCCTGCAAATGAAAGCCCAACACCAGATCATCCAAATGCTATTGTAGTTGATGGTTTTACAATCACTCCTCCCGATCGTACAGAGTATAAATATAGTGGAGGAGAAAGAGCTGCTTCTGTGAGTAAAGTTGCATTAGAAAACCCAACAAATTACTTAAATGGTCTATCAAATACAGCTTTATCAACGGTAACGTTTTCCAATATAAATCTCTCAGGTTCATCCCCTGTTTTAACAGTTGCAACGTCACCAACGTCTGTTCTTGAAAATAGTAGTATAGGTATGGTATATACCTTTACGCTTGCTTCTGCTGCTACCAGCCCCATCACTGTTAATTTTTCAGTAGGAGGAACAGCAACCTTAACAACGGACTATACCCAAACAGGTGCGACTACTTTTAGTGCCTCTTCAGGAACCGTTATAATTCCTAATGGAGGTACAACAGCCTCCATTACATTAACACCTGTTGGTGATACAACCTTAGAACCAAATGAAACAGCTATATTAACAATTACTGCTGGTACTGGATATGAGGGCGGCTCTCCAAGTGCTGCTACAGGTACAATTGCTAACGATGATACAGATTCAACGGTACCACTCGTAGCAATTACAGGACTAAATCATGTCTCCACAGCGCCTGCTTTAGATGGTTTTTCATTCGTTGCATTAAGTAATATTCCTGGTGGAACTACTATTTACTTTACCGAAAACACATATAATAATACAACATTAACCTTTTCAGGAGTTGAAGGTGTTGTTGCCTATGTAACTCCTAGTGCAGGATTGGTTCGCGGTGATGTTATAGTTGCTACTGAAACAGGCACAGCTACTAACGTATTCAATATTACATGTAATGGCACATCTGGTAATGCATGTGGAACTATGTCGCTTGTTAGCGGTAGTTTTGCTATTGATACTTCAGGTGAATCTTTTTATGCTTATTCAGATACCGATACAGATCCAAATAACGGAGTAACCGCTATTTATTCATTACTATATACAGGAGAAAGTGGTGGCCCTTCAGGAGGTAATGTTCCTGCTCTACAAAATCCTATCAATATATATACAAATGTTATTGTTGTGGATGGTTTTTCAAATTTAGCTCCTAACAGAACCGAATATAAATTTGCTGGAGGTGAACGGGCTATCGATGTAGATCAAGCAAGTTTTCAAAATACGAATAACTGGTTATTTGGTCAAGCTAATACCACATTATCAACGGTTCCCTTTAATAATATTATCATAACCTCAGGGTCTTCTAATCCGATAGCTTCCGTTACATTATCTCCAAATAGTGTTGCTGAAGATTCAGGAACAGGCATGGTATATACCTTTGCGTTATCAGCAACAGCCGCCGCCGATACCACCATCAATTATACAGTTGGAGGCACAGCCACGTTCCCTGGAGATTATGGGGTAAGTGGAACTAATACTTTTAATGCGACTACAGGTTCTGTGACAATACCTAGTGGAAGCAGTAGTGCAACAATAACAGTGACGCCGATTGCAGATATTGCAGTAGAACCTCTAGAAACGGTTCAAATAGCTTTGGCTTCAGGTACAGGATACAATGGAGGTTCACCAAATGATGCCATTGGAAGTATTACAAATGATGATACGAGTAACTCCGACCCACTTGTTGCCATTACAGGCCTAAGTCATGACGCTTCTGCTCTAGATGCATTTTCATTTGTAGCTATTAAAGATATTCCAGCGAATACTATTATTTATTTTACGGAAGAAGAATTCGATAATACCACACTTACTTTCAATTCAGGTGGTGAATCTGTGATACAATATACGTCACCAGCAACGGTGATTCCAGCAGGTGATGTTATAGTTGCTACTGAAACAGGTACAACTACTAACGTATTCAATATTACATGTAATGGCACTTCTGGAAATGCATGTGGAACTATGACGCTTATTAGTGGTAGTTTTGCAATTGATACTGCAGGTGAATCGTTCTATGCTTACTCTGATAATAATTCAAATCCTTCAGACGGCGTAACAGATATTTACGCAGTACTTTATACTGGAAATTCTCCAAATTCTGGAGGGCTTATTCCAACCTCGCAAGATCCTTCACAAATATATTTAAATGCGTTAGTAGTAGATGGCTTTCCTTCAACAGCTCCTGTGCGCACAGAATATGATGAAACGAAACGTAATGTACTAGTAACCAATGCTGACTTTGAAAACACTGCTAACTGGTTGTATGCACAAGCCAATCCTCCAGGATTGTCACCTGAACCATTCTCAAACCTTTTTATAGGCAATTTACCTCCCACAGCTGTTTGCCAAAATATTACTTTACCATTGGATGCAATGGGACAAGCAGTCCTCACACCAACGCAAATTAATAATGGCTCAACAGATGATAGTGGAACCGTATTTCTATCTTTTGAAACTATGAGCTTTGACGGGGAGTTTACTGCTTCAAGCCCTACAGATGATTTAGATGGAAACCTATATCCATACCATGGGTCTAGCTTCACCGTTCCTACAACAGGAACATACACATTTAATATGACCGGTACAACCACGATGGGAAATGATCTATTTATGATTATATGGGATGAAACCCCTATTCCAAATAGTGGCGTATATCTTTCAAGGCCTGAGTATTTCGACAATGCAATCTGGAGTACTTCAGGAGCCTTAACTACAGGAACGGGTATATTCAATTTTGTATCAGGAAAAACGTACTATATGACGATAACCGCCCTTAATACTGATACGGGGACCTTCTCTACAACCGTTGATATGCCAATTAGAACCACAGCTGCAAACACAACCTTTAATTGCGTAAATACCAATAATATTATTAATGAGACACTCTATACATTTGACAGAGAAGGAAACACATCTAGTTGTGCTAGTACCGTAACTATAACCGACAGTCTTGCACCCGTTATAACTTGCCCTGCAGACCAAACACAAACCTCGGCTCTCTATACCGTTCCAGATTACTTTGGTACAGCAGAAGCACAAGCTACTGATAATTGTACAGACCCAATAGTTAATACAACTCAAAATCCAGTTGCAGGAACGGAATTAACCCCAGGCGTCTATACGGTAACAATAGAAGCTCAAGACGCAAGTTCAAATATAAATACTTGTACTTTTCAATTAACCGTTAATGCACCGCTAAGCATTACCGATAATGAGTTTGACCTTAGTTCTATTACAATGTACCCGAACCCTACTGCAAGTCACATTTACTTAACCAATCCAAAATTCATTAGTCTAAAAACCGCCACCTTATATGACATGAGCGGTAGATTAATTGAAACTTTCGATTTAAGAAATGTGGGAGATCAAACATCTATTAATGTATCCAAACTGGCAAGTGCCACTTATATTTTAATAATAGAATCGGAGAAAGGCCGTATAACCAAACGTTTAAACAAAGAATAAAAAAGAGTTAAGTTTAGTATTAAACCAAACACCCCTTAATCTGTATCTTCAGAATAAGGGGTGTTTCTATTTAATGAATAGAACAATCTCAAACTATAAGGCACATTAATTAAAATTATTTTACTTGTCTGAAGATGATTCGTGCAAGTTTTTAAGAAACATAAAAACCGCGCTATCCGTTATATCTTTTTATGCTAAGAAATTCTAACAAAAGATCAACCAGCGTTAAGCATAAAAAGGATGCCGCTTCTATCGCT
>NZ_JAUPED010000009.1 GCF_030552475.1 Mariniflexile sp. AS56
ACTTTTTCTCATAATACTGTTTAAAATTAATAATTATTTTACACTTTTAAACAGTTCGGTTATAGGGGAAGCTTACAGGTCGACTTTCCGAAACTGGAATTGGTTCTCAACTTGGAAGAGTATGGAAAAGTCATTTAATTGATGAAATAATGAACGAAACCGAATAAAAAACTATGCCCAACAAGCCGTGTATAAAAAATTGCTATTTTTAGCTAAACCAATGTTAGTTGCTCGTTTGCTTGCTTCCGATTTACCTTCGGAAAATCCTCGCACACAAACACGCAACTTTCCTTAAAGATAAACGTTGGTAGTAATTTGAAAAATGATTATGATAAAAATAATTGGAATAAATTTATTAGTTCTATTAATAAGTCTATCATTTCATTCTTGTGATAAAGACTCAAATCCTATTGACGATACCTCTAATATTCAAAAAAGAGAGTTCATAAGCGCGTTTGAAAGTGTGAATGATTTTGATGGATTTTATATAACACCTCAAGGACATATGGGAACAAGTTTTCATGAATTATCAGACTCAAATGTTCATAGCGGAATTTATTCTCATAGGGCTTGGATAGATGGCGCCAATCCTCCTTCAATTACAGAAAATAATAACCATAGAGGTTACCCAACTATTCAACTTAAAAATACAATCGGCGGTTCATTTATATCGCCGTGTTATATAACATTTTGGGTATGGTTAGACATGGACCTGCAAGCAAGTACAACTGGAGGAGAAGACGATTGGTTTAGCTTTGCAACATTCACAGATGACGAGTCTGACAACTGGGATAGAACGATATTGGTAAATTTATCTCATGACGGTTATGTACATTTACAAAATGTACCTAATCAGAATGAACAAGAACATGAATTTCAAACTTCAAGTAATATTTTCCCTCAAAAAGAATGGGTTGAGCTCAAAGTATATTTGGATCTAAGCAATGGGGGATATGCAAAAGTTTGGCAAAACGGACAATTAGTTTCACATGCAAAAATTGAAAATACAACTAATAAGTTATCTCAAGCCCATTTTGGTCTCTATTGTTCTCCGCAATTAATGAATGGAACCGTTTATAATGATGATTTAATCATAATAGAAGTTGATGGAGAATAAACTACTACCAACAAAGAACTGAGGTAAAAACCAAATCCTTTCTTCAAAAATATTAGACACTTTTATGTTGGGCTTAGAAATTCAAGTAGTTGATTTTCTAAGGTATCACTATTTGGTTAGCGGGACCTTTATAGAGAGATTCTTGAATGGAAGGAAGTATTGAAGAAAACTATACGGTATCAAGAAAAGAGAAGAATTGAATAATTTAAAACCAGTTTTATAAAAATAAAACCAGTTGTGAAGTCGTATTTAATTAATTGCTTGGTCACTGCCTACTTACAAACATTCCTGCGGAATATTCGATCTGTTATTTATTTGCTAAATTAGTTACTCAAACACGCAACTAACCATGCCCAAAACTATTAGATACAATCTTCGATAGACAGAAATAAAAACTTTTTTTAACGAAAATAACTCATTATTGATAATTCCTATATTTAAACAATTACGAATCATTATAATAAAAATCCTTTAGTAGGAGCAGAATATGAAAATCAAAATACTTCTTACACTTTTAGTGATATCGTCAAAGTTGGCTGCCCAGAGCAGTTTATATATGCCAGTTGAATTCCAAGCCGCATATGCAAATAATACAAGGGCCTATGATGGCAGCCCGGGTGAAGTTTATTGGCAAAATTTTAGCTCTTACACTATTACAGCAGAAATAGAACCAGGTTCGTGGAAAATAAAGGGTGCTGAAAAAATTGAGTATACCAACAATAGTCCTGATAGTTTAAGATCGATTGTAATTAAAACCTACCCGAATCATTATAAAAAGGGGATGCCAAGATCAAATCAAGTTCCATTGGAAACACTTACAGATGGTATGGTGATAACTAATTTGACCATAGACAATGTTTCCGTTTCCATCGAAAACAACCCTGATGTAGAGCATTTTGCCACCTACATAAAAGTACATCTTCCCAATCCTTTACCTCCCAAGAATGGTGTAACATTAAATATGGAATGGACTACAGAGATGCCGTCCAAATATGTTAACCGAATCGGAGCTTATGACAAGAAGAGCGTATTCGTGGGGTATTGGTACCCGCAAATTGCCCGATATGATGATATAGATAATTGGGACGAAATTGAATTTTTGGGAATACAAGAGTTTAATACTGATTTTGCTGACTTTAATGTGAAAATTACAGTCCCTAATGGCTATAATGTTTGGGCAACAGGAAGTTTGCAAAATCCTGAGGAAGTATTTTCAGATCAGCAGCTAAAGCGATATCGAGAGGCCAAGACTTCACGTAAGCCAGTTACTATAATTGAAGGTAATAATTCTCCAACAGAAAGTGAAGGGCACGAAATATGGAACTATCAGGCATCGAATGTTAAAGATTTTGCTTTTGGGGTGAGTAATACATTTAAATGGAAAAGTCAAACCGTAATTGTTAATGACAAAGAGGTTATGTCTAATTTGGTTTATGATGTCGATGGAAATACTACTGCTGAAAGACTGTTAGAGGCGCAAGAGAAAAGCTTAACGTTCTTATCAAACACTTCTCCGGGAGTGACTTATCCCTATTCAAGTTTTACTACTTTTATTGGTGTACCCGAATTTGGCGGCATGGAATTTCCAATGATGGCAAATAATGGTTTAAGTAGCAGGGAGGTAGAAAATACAGATGTAACTTTCCATGAAATCGCACATAGTTATTTCCCATTCTTCCTTGGTATAAACGAAGTTAAATACTCTTGGATGGAAGAAGGATGGGCTATTTTTTTTACCACAAAGTTCATACAATCCTATTACAAAGGAGGTGAAGATGAAAATACCGAACTAAACAGGAACTTGAATGACCTTAATAAATCGGCAGGTTCTATGTGGAATGTTCCTCTTATTACTCCTGGCTATTTGTTAACTTATCAGCCTTCCCATACGCAATTGGCTTATAGAAAATCAGCGTTTATGTATTTCACATTGGAAAACTTGCTTGGTGAAGAAGTTTTTGAAAAGTGTTTGAAAGGCTATATGGAACGTTGGTCAGGAAAACATCCAACGCCTTATGATTTTATGTTCACTTTTAGTGAAATAAGCAATCGAAATTTGGACTGGTTCTGGAATGCATGGATATTTCAACCGGGATATGGCGATTTGGGGTTGTCGGATTTAGACAAAAACACTTCAAAGGTTACCATCAAGAACCGAGGAGGATTACCATTGCCAATAATTCTAAAACTTACGTACAAAGATGGTACGGAACAGTTAATTGAAAGGACCGCTCAGGTTTGGTCTCAGGACGATAATGCTATAGCAATTGATATCGAAACTATTAAAAATGTAGTGTTTATTCAATTGGTCACAACCCATTATCCCGATTCTGATAATACTAATAATCTTTTGGAAATAAAACTGTAGCTAACAATGTAAACGGCATTATATGGACCGAGTTTACGAACCGTCATGATTTTCTTTCTTTAATATAAGCTTCATTAAAACGAGCTTTCCGCGTTAGGGATAGTAGTGAAAAGCCCACAGCGACCCCGCTTTTTTAGGGGGCGCGAGGACTTGTAGCGCATAGCCCGACCCTTGTGGTAACTCCCAAATAAACCGTATTCGGTTCTCAAAATAAATTACCAATAAAAAGCATTGCTCAAAATGCTTTAATAAAGTATCTTTGCACTCGCTATATTAAGCGGTTAAGTAAATATACTATTGAGCAATTCAAAAACGTCGGGAACTAGACCTTCTGTAATGTCAGATTTTAAGGAAATCACTAAAATGCGATTGGCATTAAGTGTGGTGTTTTCGTCCGTTGCCGGTTATTTGCTTGGTGTCGATACGGTCGACTTTAAAACTTTAATTTTATTGGCGCTTGGTGGCTACTTTATGGTAGGAGCATCGAACGCATTTAATCAAATTATTGAGAAAGATTTGGATGCGCTTATGGATCGTACCAAGAACAGACCCATTCCTGCGGAACGCATGTCTGTAACTACCGCCTTTATTATCGCTACTGTTTTTACTCTTCTAGGAATTATTATTTTATACAGCATAAACAAGCAAACAGCTATGTTTGGTGCTATTTCTATCTTTTTATATACCTGTGTTTACACGCCTTTAAAAACGAAAACGCCTTTATCGGTTTTTGTTGGAGCGATTCCCGGAGCGATTCCGTTTATGTTAGGTTGGGTAGCAGCTACCGATGATTTTGGTATTGAGCCAGGTACTTTATTCGCTTTACAATTTTTCTGGCAGTTCCCTCATTTTTGGGCTATAGGCTGGTTTTTATATGAAGATTATAAAAAAGGTGGCTTTTTTATGTTGCCTACAGGAAAACAAGATAAAGGAACGGCGGTACAAACAGTTATGTATACTATTTGGACAATATTAGTGTCTATAATTCCCGTTTTCGGGTTTACGGGCAGCTTACAATTATCGATAGTTGCAGCCATTTTAGTATTTATACTAGGTTTAGGTATGTTGTATTACGCCATTCGATTGTTTAAAGAAATGACCGAGAAAGCAGCAAAACAACTAATGCTAGCAAGTGTTTCATATATTACATTAGTGCAAATTGTGTACGTAATAGATAAATTTATAAGATAACCATGGATTTTACGCAGGGTACTTTAGAAGAAAAACATGGCAGAGCCAAGAAAATGATGCTTTGGTTTGGTATCATTTCATTAATTATGTCGTTTGCAGGATGGACGAGTGCTTTTGTAGTAAGTAGCTCTAGACCCGATTGGTTAAAAGAATTTCAATTACCAAATGCTTTTATAATTAGCACCGTTATAATAATGATAAGCAGTATATCGTTTATTTTGGCGAAAAATGCTTTAAAAAGTAATAATAGAAAAATGACTATGCTTTGGTTAGTCGTGACGCTAATTTTAGGATTTTTATTTATTAATTACCAGTTTGTAGGCTTTCAAAATATTATTGACATGGGGTATAATTTTACCGGTCCAACCAGTAATGTTACCATGTCTTACATCTATTTAATTGCAATTGTTCATATTTTGCACGTTATTGTAGGACTAATTTGCTTATTGGTGGTAATTTATAATCATTTTAAACAAAAGTATACGCCCACAAAAATGCTTGGTTTTGAACTAGCAGCAACCTTTTGGCATTTTATAGACATCCTATGGGTGTATCTCTTTTTATTTTTATATTTTATAAGATAAATAAATTGATTATTTTTGTCCAACTTTTAAAAAACAACCAACATATATGAGTACTACAGTTGCAAACACTGGAACAGAAGATAAAACTTGGGGAGGAGGCAATGAGCCTTTAAAAGCGAGTTATGGTAAAATGATGATGTGGTTTTTCATCGTTTCAGATGCATTAACCTTTTCGGGGTTTTTAGCTGCCTACGGATTTTCAAGATTCAAATTTATTGATTCATGGCCAATAGCCGATGAAGTTTTTACACACGTACCGTTTTTACACGGTCAAGAATTACCCATGATTTATGTGGCGTTCATGACGTTTGTACTTATTATGTCGTCTGTAACTATGGTATTAGCTGTAGATGCAGGGCATCACTTAAATAAAGCTAAGGTTACTATTTATATGTTTTTAACCATTATTGGTGGTATCATATTCGTAGGGTCTCAAGCTTGGGAGTGGGCTACGTTTATTCAAGGTGATTATGGTGCTGTACAAACAAAAGGTGGTAATATCTTGCAGTTTGTTGATACAGACGGGCATCGTGTAGCCTTAAGAGATTTTGTTGAAGCAGGCGAGCATGAGCGTGTACAACAAGAGCAAAAAAACGGTATCTGGTTTGTAAGCGAAGGAAGCTTACCAACTTATACAGTTGAAGAGGTTATTCACGGTTTAGAAAAACATGATAATGTTTTAGTAAGAACTCAAATACTTAACGAGCACGGTCACAAAACAGTGCTTGATAGAGCAGAGTCTATAAAACAACTAAAAGCAAATGGTAAACATGTTGTTGAAGGTGCTAACTTGAAAGAGAATGAATATGGTTCGCCATTATTTGCAGATTTCTTTTTCTTCATCACAGGGTTTCACGGTTTCCACGTACTATCGGGAGTAATCATTAATATCATCATTTTCTTTAATGTGATATTAGGAACTTATGAAAAACGTAAAAGCTACGAAATGGTTGAAAAAGTGGGGTTATACTGGCACTTTGTAGATTTAGTTTGGGTATTTGTATTTACATTCTTCTACCTAGTTTAATTAAGAATAAATAGTATTATTTCCTTGTAAAGGGAAATCTTAAAATCATATAAAATGGCACACGCACATAAATTAGAAATATTTAGAGGTTTAGTTAAGTTTAAATCTAATACTCAGAAAATTTGGGGTGTTTTAATCTTTTTAACCATTATAACGGCTGTTGAAGTTGTATTGGGTATCTACAAACCAGAATCTTTAATGGGGCATGTATTAGGCATGAAAGGTCTTAACTGGATCTTCATTATCCTAACCTTAGTAAAAGCATACTATATTACTTGGGATTTTATGCACATGCGCGACGAAACTGCGGGTTTAAGAAGAGCAGTAGTTTGGACAGCAATCTTTTTAATTCTATATTTAATATTCATTTTATTACAAGAAGGCGGTTACGTTTTTAATGTATATGATAATGGGTATATAAAAAGAGACTTTTAACTTATTAAAATAGTTAAATAGATATATAAAGGCGGTTTTTAAACCGTCTTTTTTTATTTTTGCACTTTAATGAAAAAACAAGTTTTTAATGAACTATAAAAAAGCAGGTCGGTATTTAATTTTAGGAATCTTATTCTTTCTTCCTGTTACTTTTTTGTTGTTTTTATACCCAGCGACACATAATTATACACCGCTTGATATTGTTAACCAATCGGTTTTAGAAATTAATCAGTTCGATTCAAATTCTAAAGATGATATTGTTTTAAAAGATCACATCACCATACTAGGTTTTTTAGGAACAAACCCGATGGCTAATAATATCGTGGCCTCTAATCTAAAAGAATTGGTGTATGATAATTTTAAGGGTTTTAAAAAATTTCAAATCGTTGTTTTAATGCCGAAAGGAACCGAAGCAGCTGTTGATGAACTTATTTCTGAAATTAGTGGTTATGAAGATTTAAGGTTTTGGCATTTTGTTTTTGGTGAACGGGATGCGATTGAAAATGTATTTATAAGTTTGAAAAGTAAAACAAGCTTAACGCGCGATTTAGCAACAAACGAGGTGTTTATAATTGATAAAGATTTAAACCAAAGAGGCCGGTTGGATGATAGAACCGATAACGAAATCGCAAAAAACACACCAACCTACATTTTAAGTTCGTATAACTGTATTGAAGTTGCCGAAATTAAAAATAAGATGAGTGATGATTTACGCATATTATTTACTGAATACAGACAAATAAGAAAAGGTGAATTCGATTCGTCCACACGAAGAGCTAACGATTTAAAAGAAGCAACCCATTAATTACTCCTTTAGGGTTGTAGAAACCCAAAGAAGTAAAACAGACTATAAAAGCAATGAGCAAAAAAAATAATTATTCATACATAGGTATTTCGCTAATCATCCTAGTGTTTGGTATCATTTTCGTTCCAAAAATTGTAGACCGCATTTCTAATAGTGATGTTACTAGAAATGAAAGCAGAAGCGATTTCGCTAATGATAAAACAAAGGTATCCGATTTAGCTTTTATAGAAATAAATGGAGTTGCTAAGAAAGTGCCTCAGTTTTCGTTTACGAATCAAGATGGGAAAACCATTTCCAATAAAGATTATGAAGGTAAAGTGTATGTTGTAGAATTCTTTTTTACCACCTGCCCAACTATTTGCCCTCGAATGAATGCGAACCTTATTCAAATTCAAAATGCATTTAAAGGTTTTGAAAACTTTGGAGTGGCATCATTCACCATAAACCCAGAACACGATACACCTGAAATATTGAAGGCTTATGCAACAGATTATGGCGTAACCAACCCCAATTGGAATTTAATGACGGGTGATAGAGATGCTATATTCAAACTTTCAAATGAAGGGTTTAATCTATATACAGCTGAAGAGGAAGATGCCGTAGGTGGTTTTGAGCATTCTGGTAATTTTGCTTTAATTGATAAAAATGGATTTATCCGTTCTAGAAAAGATGAATTTGGGAATCCTATTATTTATTATAGAGGCATTGTTTCAGAAACTGAAAAAGTAGATGAAGATGGTGTTCCAGAAGAAATCACAGCCTTAAAAGCCGATATTAAAAAATTACTTAGTGAATAAACGTGTTGCCTTACCCCAAGTAGGAAGGTTGCTTATAATATGCTTACAATGAATAACAATCAAAACGAAATTTTAGACGATAAGAAGTACAATAAACTAATTGTAGCTTTATCTGTAATAATACCTGTAGCCGTGGCTATTTTATTTGGTGTTAAAATTCCTAATGTGGAACCTTTATCGTTTTTACCACCTATTTATGCGAGCATTAATGGATTGACGGCCTTGGTGCTAATCGTAGCAGTAATTCAAATTAAAAAAGGACATAGAGCCAACCATGAAAAATTAATGAAGCTGGCCATTTTGCTTTCAGTTTCTTTTTTGCTTATGTATATCGCCTACCACATGACCAGCGATTCTACTAAATTTGGAGGCGAAGGTACTATTAAGTATCTCTATTATTTTATTTTATTAACACACATTGTATTGTCTATTATCGTCATTCCATTTGTACTAATTACTTATGTGAGAGCGATAACCAATAATATAGAAAAGCATAAAAAAATAGCAAAAATAACCTTTCCTTTATGGTTATATGTAGCGGTAACCGGTGTCATTGTTTATATTATGATTTCACCTTACTATGTATAACGTTATTGCGAGGAACGAAGCAATCTGTAAAATGAAAACTAAAATCATCTTTCTTCTTTTTTCTCTTTTCTTTTATTTAGAAAGTAATGCGCAATGTGCGATGTGTCGTGCTGTTTTAGAAAGTGAAGAAGGCCAAACAACCGCAGAAGGTATTAATGACGGTATTGTGTATTTAATGGCCGTACCTTATATTCTGGTTGGTGGTATTGGCTACTTTATTTATATGAAATATAAGACGTTAAAAAAGTAACAAAAATTTTTTTAACCAAATTATGTAACATTTCTTTGTTGTATGAGTCTAATTGTTAAGCTGTTTTAAAGCTTGATTAATCAATCAAAGAATGTTAGAAATACGCCAGTTACACAAGTCCTATCCTATAGGCGATTCCAGTTTACATGTTTTAAAAGGTATTGATCTTTCTGTTGAAGAAGGTGAAATGGTAGCCATTATGGGATCTTCCGGTTCTGGAAAATCTACCTTGTTAAATATTATTGGTATGCTAGACGAGGCTGATGAAGGGGAGTATATTTTAGATGGTTTAGCTATTAAAAACTTAACAGAAAAGAAAGCAGCCGTTTATAGAAACAAGTTTTTAGGGTTCATTTTCCAATCATTCAACCTTATAAATTATAAAAATGCCCTTGAGAATGTCGCTTTACCATTGTACTACCAAGGTATGAAGCGAAAAGAACGTCAAGAATTAGCGATGTTTCATCTTGAAAAAGTAGGACTGGCTAATTGGGCGCAACATTTACCAAAAGAATTATCGGGTGGTCAAAACCAACGTGTTGCCATTGCCAGAGCTTTGGCTGCAAATCCTAAATTATTATTGGCCGATGAGCCAACGGGTGCTTTAGACACACAAACGTCTCATGAAATTATGGCGTTTATTCAGCAGCTTAATGATGAAGGTAAAACGATTTTAATGGTAACTCACGAAGAAGATATTGCCAATATGTGTAAACGTATTGTACGCCTACGTGACGGTGTTATTATTGAAGATACTAAAGTAACCCAAGTAAGAGCCGAACAGTATGTTTGATTTAGATCTTTGGAGAGAAATATTTCAAAGTATAAATAAGAACAGAACCCGAAGTTTACTTTCTGGGTTTACTGTGGCATTTGCTATTTTGTTATTCACCATTCTATTTGGTATTGCTAATGGGCTTCAAAACACCTTTAAAGAAGCGTTTGGTACAGATGCTGTAAATTCCATCGTGATATACCCTGGCATGACTACAAAGGCTAATAAAGGGCTTCAGGCAGGTAGACGCATTCAATTTAAAAATGAAGAACGCGATTTTATTAAAGAGGAATTTGGAGATAAAGTTCAGTTCATTACTTCAAAAGTAAATATTACAGTCAATGCTTCCTATAAAGGGAAAAAGAATAGTTACGGCCTAAGGGCCATCCACCCGGAATACATGTTTATTGAAAACAATGCTGTTAAGGAAGGGCGTTACATCAATCAAAACGATATTGATAATAAATCGAAAGTCGTTGTTATTGGGAAGGTGATAGACGATGATTTATTTTCAAAAACGAATGCGGTTGGTAAGTATATTAACTTGAGTGGTATTTCATATAAAGTAGTTGGGATTTTCACAGATGATGAAGGCTACAACGAAGAGAATGTGATTTACATGCCACTATCCACCGCGCAACAAGTTTATGGGAAACATGAAGAGATCGATTTTCTGCATCTTACGTATAACCCAGAAATGAGTTCGGATGCCGCCTTGTTATTTGGTAATACCATTACTAAAAAATTAAAGGAGCGTTTTTCTGTTGCGAGCAGCGACCAGAGGGCGATTCGAGTACAAAACATGGCGCAGGGCACCAAGCAAATAGATATTATGACTTCTGGCCTCACCGTTATTATTTTGGTTATTGGTTTCGGAACCCTTATAGCCGGTATAGTTGGGGTGAGTAATATCATGATTTTTATAGTAAAAGAACGTACTAAAGAAATTGGTATTCGTAAAGCTTTAGGGGCGTCGCCAAAATCGATTGTATCCATAATTTTAATAGAATCTATACTTATTACAGCCATTGCAGGTTATGTGGGCTTACTTCTAGGGGTTGGCGTCTTAGAACTTGCGGGCCCTAGTTTAAAAGAATATTTTATAAAAGACCCAGGTGTAAGTAATAGTTTGGTAATTGGTGCTACCATTACGCTGATATCAGCTGGAGCCATTGCAGGGTATTTACCTGCCGTTAAAGCCTCTAGAATTAAACCCATTGTAGCACTACGAAATGATTAAACATGTTTAAATTTTTAATAGATAGAGATACCTGGCAAGAAGTTTTTGATAGCTTTAGTAAAAATAAACTAAGGTCTATTTTAACCATGGTTGGTGTTTGGTGGGGTATTTTATTGTTGATAGGCCTATTAGGTTCTGCACGTGGTTTGGAAAATGCCTTTAACCGTTTGTTTGGCGATTTTGCAACCAATAGCATATTTGTTATGGGAAACACCACCAGCATGCCTTTTAAAGGGTTTCAAGAGGGGAAACGGGTGCAATTAACTTTAACCGATATTAAAAAAGTTGAAGAAAATGTAGAGGGTATTGAATTTGTTGTTCCAAGAAATATTACTCAAAGCCTAGTTGTTCGAAATTTTCTTTCCGGAAGATTTAGTATTATGGGCGATTACCCAATTCTAGATAAGGTTAAAAAGAAGAAATTAATTCATGGGCGATTTATCAATCAAAATGATATTTCAGACAGAAAAAAAGTAGCTGTAATTTCAGATGATATTTATAAACAACTCTTTCAAAAGGAAGAAGATGCCATTGGTACTTACATTCAAATTAACAGTATAAATTATAAAGTTATTGGGGTTTACCAAACGGGTACTATGAATTTCGGACCTAGTGAAGATGTACATATTCCATTTTCAACCTTCCAGCAAGTTTATAATAAAGGTGAAAAAATAGGTTTTTTAATGATTACTGGGAAACCGGAATACGACATTCAACAAATTGAGGAAGATTCCAAACTGCTTCTTAAAAACCTAAATAATATCCACCCGAAGGATTCGCAAGCCTTCCGCAGTTTTAACTTAGGAAAAGAGTTCGCGAAACTTACAGGGTTTTTAACGGGGATGCAGTTTTTAACATGGTTTGTGGGTATTGCAACCTTAATAGCAGGGGTGTTTGCCATTGGTAATATCTTGCTTATAACCGTAAAAGAACGCACAAAGGAAATAGGAATACGGCGTGCATTGGGCGCAACACCTTTCGAAATTAAAAGGCAAATTGTAGTAGAAGCCGTTTTCTTAACATTGGTTGCAGGCCTATTTGGCATCATTACTGGAGGTTGGATTTTAATTATTTTAGATCACTTTTTCGGTCAAGGAGCCGAAGCAACTCTGGTAAACGCATCCGTATCCATCGCCGTAGTTTTTATCGCACTTATCATATTAGTGGTATTAGGTACTTTAATTGGATTAATTCCAGCATTTAAAGCCACCAGTATCAAGCCTATAGAAGCATTAAGAGAAGAATAAATAATAAGCATAACCAAATGAATAAAAAAGTAAAAATTATTTTAGTATTAGTTGTTATCGTACTATTAGCATTTGTATTAAAGTACTTTAAAGACTCCAATTCTAAAGCTATTGAAGATTTTAAAGTTGAAGAACCTTTTCATACGTCTATAAACACGAAAGCCGTAGCCACGGGGAAATTGAATCCTGAAGAAGAAATTGAATTAAAGCCTCAAATTTCTGGTATTGTAGATGAAATTCTTGTGGAAGAAGGCGATTTGGTTAAAAAAGGCGATTTAATTGCTAAGATTAGAGTCGTTCCCAACGAGCAAAGTTTGGTAAGTGCAAGTAGTAGAATTTCGTCAACGAAGCTTTCTTTCAATAATTCCAAAGTACTATTCGAAAGAAATAAATCACTTTTTGAGAAGGGTGTTATTTCAAAACAAGATTTTGAAAACAGCGAGTTGGCATTTAATCAAGCCAAAGAAACGCTTACACAGGCACAAAACGATTACCAAATTATAAAACGGGGGTCTATTTCTGGAGGTAGTTCAGCAAACACCAATATTGTAGCACAAATTGCAGGGACTATTTTAGAAATTCCTGTACGTGAAGGTGATCAAGTGATTCAAAGTAATAATTTCAATGCAGGAACCACGATCGCTATTATTGCCGATATGAGCAATATGATTTTTGAAGGGAAAGTAGATGAAGCCGAAGTTGGAAAATTAAAAGAAGGTAAAGAAATCAAAGTTATTTTGGGAGCCATCAACGAAAAGGAATTTCCGGCCATACTTACCTTTGTAGCACCACGAGGTATCGAGGAAAATGGCGCAGTGCAATTCACCATTAAAGCCAATGTTACTTTAGATGATACAAGTAATATTCGTGCAGGCTATAGTGCCAATGCTGAAATTGATATTGAAAGTAAAGACAGTGTTTTAGCGATTCGAGAAGCTTTATTGCAGTACAATAGAATTACTGAGAAACCTTTTGTGGAATTACAAATAGGTGAGGGCAAGTACAAAAAACAAGATGTAACTTTAGGTTTGTCTGATGGTATAAACGTTGAAATTACTGAAGGCGTTAAGAAAGGCGATAAAATAAAAGTTTGGAACAAAGCTTCAAAAGATAATGAGGAAGATGAAAAACCAAGAAAATAATAGGATGATTTTTAAAACATTTAGAATGAAAAACAGCTTACTTGTAGTGGTGTTTTTAGTGAGTTTATCCTCATTTTCACAAAATAAAAAATGGACCTTACAAGAATGTGTCGATTACGCGCTTGAAAACAATATTACCGTAAAGCAGTCGGAACTAGATACCGATATTGCTGAAGAAAATATTACGAGTGCCATTGGTAATTTTTTGCCATCGGTAAATGGATCAACTTCAGGGAATTTTAATTTCGGTTCCTATATTGGTCAAGACGGAAGTCGTATTTCTAGCAATACTTTCGGGTCGAGTTTAAGTGTGAATGCAGGTGTTACCATTTTTAATGGCTTTAGAAACACCAATTTATACAAACAAGCAAAATTAGGATTAGAATCTAGTAAAGTGCAACTTCAAAAGTTGAAAGATGATATTTCGTTATTTGTGGTAAACAGTTATTTAAACGCTTTATTAAATAAAGAAAATTATAAAATTGCGGAAGAGCAATATAAAGTTACCCAGCAACAAGTGGAGCGCATTACGGTGTTATTTAATGAAGGTTCGCAGCCAAAATCGGCATTGCTAGATGTGGAGGCGCAATTGGCAAGTAATAAAGAGCAGCTTATTAATGCTCAAAACAGCATTGATTTGGCATTGTTGAATTTAGCCCAATTATTACAAATATCTCATAGAGGTTTTGATGTTGAAGAGGTTACTTTCAATTTGTCTTCCGTTGAATTGCTTTATAATGATACCGATCAAATATTTAATAAAGCCCTGGGTGATAGACCCGAAATACGCGCCGCTGAAATTAATATCGAAAATTCTGAATTAGATATTGAAATGGCAAAAAGCGCTTTTTATCCATCAGTAAGTTTGGGTGCTGGTTTAGGTACCTCGTATCAACACACCTTGGGGGAAAAAGATAGACGGACTATTGTTGATCCTAATACAGGAACCATCAGCTCCATTCCAAACGGTTTTGGAACACAGTTTAATAATAACTTAGGTTATAACGTAGGTGTAAGTATAAGTGTGCCTATTTTTAATGGTAATAGAACAAGAGCAAGTGTTAATAGAGCGATTATTAGTAGTAAACGTACGGCTTATGGTTTAGAACAGGCAAAGCAAGATTTGCGTTCTACCATCGAGAATGCCTATTTAGATGCGCGAGCCGCTTTGAATCAATACCAAGCCTCTAACGCGTCGTTAGTAGCGCAAGAGGAAGCGTTTAGAACGGCCAAAGAAAGTTATAGTCAAGGTGTAACCACTTCTTTTGAATTTGAACAAGTGAGAAACCGTTTAATAAGTGCTCAATCGACATTAGCAAACTCGAAATACAACTTTGTATTTAAATCGAAGTTATTAGAATTTTATTATGGCATTCCAATAACATTAGATTAAATAATATTTCTTTAATTTTGTAATTCCCGCCAAAGCGGGAATTTATTTTTAAAAACAATCTTTTTGGCACTAATACTTAATATAGAAACTGCAACAACCAATTGTTCAGTATCACTTTCAAGAAACGGAGAAACTGTAGTTTTAAAGGAGGATAATAGTAAAAACTATTCGCATGCGGAAAGCTTGCATGTGTTTATTGATGCTGTTTTAAAGGAAGCAGGCATTACTTCAAAAGACTTGGATGCTGTGGCAATAAGTAAAGGTCCTGGGTCGTATACAGGCTTACGTATAGGGGTATCGGCAGCAAAAGGACTTTGTTTTGCATTAGATAAACCATTAATTTCTGTGCCTACTTTGGAAGCTTTGGCGCATCAAGTAATCTGCACAGAAGGTGTTATTGTAGCCATGTTAGATGCCAGACGCTTGGAGGTCTACGCTGCTATTTTTAATTCAAATCACGAAGAAATAAAAGAAACTGAAGCACAAGTTTTAGATGAAAACGCTTATGCGGATTATCTAAAAGAAGGCAAAGTGTATTTTGTGGGTAATGGTGTTGAAAAAACAAAGGCTTTAATCAATCACCCCAATGCTATTTTTATTGAAGATAAATTACCATCGGCAAGTGAGATGAGCTTATTGGCTTTTAATAAGTACAAAAAAAGCGACACCGAAGATGTCGCCTATTTTGAACCTTATTATTTAAAAGATTTTGTGGCTTTAAAACCTAAGCCCAAAGCCTAAGCTTGCTTTTGTATCTCCACTTGATGTGGATAAGGAATTTCTATTCCAGCCGTTTCTAGTCGGGTTTTACCTTCTTCTAAAACTAACCAGCGTAAATTCCAAAAATCTTCATTATTGGCCCAATAACGTAAACTTAAGTTCACAGAACTGTCACCTAATTCTGAAACGACTACCATTGGTTTTTTTCCTTCTATTTGAAGTGCTTCTTTTTGTTCATTCACTAAATTGAGCAATACATCTTTAGCAAGCTTAATATCACTATCATAGCCTATACCAAAAATCAAATTTTCTTTTCTAGTGCCTTCTTCACTAAAATTAATAATATTATCATTAGATAATTTTCCGTTTGGAATAACCGCTATCTGGTTTCCTGGAGTCGCTAATTTTGTGTTGAAAATGCTAATTTCCTTTACGGTACCTTCAATGCCTTGACCTTTAATAAAATCTCCAACTTTAAATGGTTTGATTATTAAAATAAGGACACCACCAGCAAAATTTGCTAAAGAACCTTGAAGCGCTAAACCAATAGCCAATCCTAAAGCGGCTAAAATGGCTGCAAAAGATGTGGTTTCTACGCCAACAGTTCCTAAAACAACTATAATTAAAATGATCTTTAAAGTCCAATTAGTTAAGTTTAATAAAAACTTTTTAAGGCTTTCATCATAACTTCCTTTAGTCATTACTTTTTTTGCGCTTTTTAATAGGTTTTTAATAACCCAAGAACCAATAATCCAAATGGCTATAGCTCCAAGAATTTTTAGTCCATATTCTAAAGCTAATTCAAGCCATTTTTCTGCGTCGATGTTTTCTAAATTCATATGTGTTTTTAAATTTTTAAAATGCAAAACTAAAGCTATTATAGCCTTTTTACTAGTTCTTATAGTGAAATAATCGTTAAAATTCTATAAAAAGCTACTTAATAATGCCAGAATAGCAGGTACTGCTTGTACATAAAACAATTTTGTTTTCTTGGTAGAATATGCGCCATAAATACCAGCAATAATAACACAGATTAGAAAAAATGAAGCCGTTTGTATGTTTTCTTGAATGATTGAAAACACCAAACCAGCAGCTAGAAACCCGTTGTATAAACCTTGGTTGGCGGCAAGTACTTTGGTTTCTTCTGCAAACTCTTTAGATTTTAATCCGAAGGCTTTCATTGTTTTGGGTTTTGTCCATAAAAACATTTCTAGAATTAAGAAATACGTGTGTTCTAGGGAAACAAAGGCAACTAAAAGATTAGTTAAATAAGTCATTATTTTAAGAATTTAATAGCTTGATCTACTTCAGATACAGGAAGTTTACAAGCTTTGTTTACACATACGTAAATTAAGGTTCTATTGGGGGCGTATCTGTTTTCTAATAGGGGTAAATTATTTTCTGTTGTACTACCAGCAATTAGTTTATTAGGTAAGTATGTTTTGTTTAATGCGACTATTTTTTGTTTAGCATCTTTACCCACAATAGCCACTTCGTAATATGGGTTGGTGTAATTCATCATTAAATCTAACCAATTCGAATAGCTTGAAGGGTAGTCTTGTATTTCGGGTTTTACATTATTTAAAATGGTTGTAGCTGTGATTTTATAGTGTTCATCATCAAAATAATGCGATAATTTAAACAGGTTTTTGGCCATGATGGAGTTGCTCGCGGGAATCACATTATCTCGATATTCTATACTTCTTGAAACTAAATCAGTATCGGAATTGGATGTAAAAAAGAACATTTTACTAGAATTATCAAAAAAGTGGGTGAAGGTATAATCGGTTAATGTTTTAGCTGTAGTGAGCCATGTTTCATTAAGAGTGACTTCATAGAGCGCTATATAGGCTTCGATTGTTGCTGCATAATCTTCCAAATAACCATTTATAGTGCTCTTTCCGTTTTTATAGCTATGGTTTAATCCGCCATCTTTCCGAAGTTGATTTTCTTTTATAAAAATGGCGTTTTTTTCTGCAGCTTGTAAATATTCGGTTGTGTTAAAGGCGCTATAGGCATTCACATAGGCTTTAAGCATTAGGGCGTTCCATGAAGTTAGTGTTTTATCATCTAATCTAGGTTTTGAACGCTTGTTTCTAATTTCTAATAAAGTTTTTTTCCAATGTTTTACTTTAGTGTTTAGCGTTTCTTCTGAAATCTTATGTTTTTCAATAAAGGAAGCATCATCATCGTTTCTAATAAGTACGTAATTGCCATATTCCCACAGCCCGTAATTGTTTATGTTGTAATAATCCGAGAACAATTCAAAATCTGCTTTTAAAAGAGTTTTAAGTTCATCCTTTTGCCAAACGTAAAAAGCACCCTCTTCCAATTCTCCTTTGGGGTTGGTACTATCAGCATCTAAAGAAGAATAGAAGGCACCATTTTTGGTGGTCATATCTCGGTTTATGTGTTCTAATGTTTGGGTTACTACATTTTTGTACAATTCGTTTTTTGTAACAAGATAGGCATCGGAATATAGACTCACCAATTGCGCATTGTCATACAGCATTTTCTCGAAGTGGGGTACATGCCATTTGCTATCTGTGGAATATCTTGAAAAACCACCTCCAACATGATCAAAAACACCGCCATACGCCATTTTAGTAAGCGTTAAATTTACAAAATTGAGTAGGTTTTCGTCCTTGTTTTGGCAGGCATAGCGCAATAAAAAATGGTAGTTATTGGGCATCATAAATTTGGGTGCGGAACCTATGCTGCCTTCTTTATTATCAAAATTCTCAGACCAGTTTTTAACAGCTGTTTCAAGAAACGATTTTTCAAAAACGGGTTCATCTGTATTTAAATCAACAACGTCTATAGATTTAATGCCTTGTTCCAACTTATCAGCATACTCATAAAGCTTTTTAGGATCGTCTTTATATAGTTTTGAAATTTGCTCAAGGGCACTAAGCCATTGGTCTTTTTTAAAGTACGTACCGCCCCAAACTGGTCGCCCATCAGGAAGGGCAATAACATTCATGGGCCAGCCACCACTGCCAGTCATTAATTGTACGGCATTCATGTATACTTGATCTACATCTGGACGTTCTTCTCTATCTACTTTTATGTTTATGAAATGTTTGTTCATTACTTGCGCCACCAAACTATCTTCAAAACTTTCATGTTCCATAACATGGCACCAATGGCAGGCAGCATAACCAATACTAATAAGTATGAGTTTATTTCCATCTTTAGCTTTTGCTAGAGTTTTGTTATTCCACGCATTCCAATTTACGGGGTTATGGGCGTGTTGTAGCAAATAGGGACTGGTTTCGTGTATTAAATCGTTGGTGTATTGGTGGCTCATAACGTCTTCGTTTTGACCTTTACAACTTACTATATAAATAAATGCTAGGAGTAATATTTGTTTCATAACTCAAAGTTAGAGAAAATTAAGCACAAAAAAAGCGTTCTGTATTTAGAACGCTTATATCATTTTGTTTAAAGTTAATGGACTTCAAAAGAAATTTTTAGGTTTACCCTAAATTCGGTTATTTCACCATTTGTAACGCTTGCACTTTGGTCTTGTACATACACCGATCGAATATTTTTTACGCTTTTCGAAGCATGTTTAACCGCTTTTCTAGCTGCGTCTTCCCAACTTTTATCTGAGTTGGCTAAAATTTCAATAACTTTTAATACAGACATAATTTTAAAACTTTAAGTGAAAACTAAAGTTAATAAAATTTATGTAATTATCCGTTTATCGCTTCAACAGTTTCAACTCTGCCTTTTAGCATTTCTTTTAGCATATTTTCAATACCACTTTTTAAGGTGTAAGTTGAAGATGGGCAACCGCTACATGCACCTTGCAACATCACACTTACATTTTTAGTTTCGGCATCATAAGATATAAATTGAATGTTACCACCATCGCTTGCTACCGCAGGTTTTACATATTCTTCTAGAATGTTGATGATTTCTTTAGACGTATCATCTAAAGATTCATAGTGAGAATCTAATTGAGGTGTCGATTTTTTTAAAGTTTCAGCCGCATTTGGTAATACAACATCTTTGCCGTCTTCAATATAACCTCTTATAAATTCACGTAATTCAATAGTGATGTCTTGCCATTCGGCCATATCAAATTTTGTGATAGACACATAATTTTCGTCAATAAAAACACTTTTTACAAACGGAAAATGAAATAATTCAGTAGCTAATGGCGATAATTTAGCTTCGTCAATGGATGTGAATTCAAAAAGAGCCGTTACTATTTTTTTATTGGCTACAAACTTCATAACCGATGGGTTCGGCGTGCTTTCAGCATAAATGGTAACAGGTACTTTTTTTGATTGAGCTGTTTCTTCAATCACCAAGCCACCATCGTTTAAGTAAGCTTCTATTTGTTCAGCTACTTCATCTTGAACTTCAGACCACTCTACAATACTAAAGCGTTCCACAGCAATGAAATTTCCAGAGATATAAACCTTTTTTACAAAGGGTAAATAAAATAATTGTTGTGCTAAAGGCGATGCTTTAGCCTCATCTATATTGTTGAATTCAAAACTTTGATGTTTGGTAATAAACTCATTAAGTTCGAATTTAATTATGGCGTTATTTGATGTTTCTTGCACAGAAACCTTGAAAGTATTCATTTCAGCTAATTTTTTACAAAAATACTAAAAGAAAACTTTAGATATCCATATATTTGAGTTTTGTTGCCTCTTTTTTAGGGATGAAAGGATGTGGTTAATGCTCTGTCTTTTTTGTGTAATTTTTTAATAATTAAGGCGTTTGTATACTAGCAAACCAACCTGAGTGAACTTATGAAGCTAAAAAATATTTTCATGGTAGCAGTAAGCGTGTTGTGCGCTCATATTACAAATTCGCAAGAAGGCTTACCTATCTATACCGATTATCTTACCGATAATTATTATTTAATTCACCCATCTATGGCTGGAATTGCTAACTGTTCAAAGGTTAGGTTAACCACGCGCCAACAATGGTTTGGGCATGAAGATGCCCCGAAACTAACCACTTTAAGTATGAATGGTCGAATAGGCGATACGCCCTCTGCTATTGGTGGTATTTTGTATTCTGATAGTAATGGATACCATTCGCAAACCGGTGCTTATGTTACCTACGCGCATCACTTGATGTTTTCTAGAACGGAAACCGATTTAAACATGCTTTCCTTCGGGTTAAGCGCAGGGTTTATTCAATATAAGCTAGATGAAACTTCTTTTCTGTTTGATGGTCCCGATCCTATTATTGACGGTGTTGTTCAAAATGAAACCAATTTTAATTTGGACTTAGGGTTTTCTTATCATTTCTTAGATTTTTACGCCCATGGTACTATTAAGAATGTGTTGAAAAATTCAGGAGTTAATAAAGACACTAATATAACAAGTAACTTAAGACGCTATTTACTATCTGTAGGAAACGTGTTTAGTAAATATGGAAGCGAATGGAGTTACGAACCTTCAATCTTGTTTCAGTACAGAGACGGTACTGGTGAAGCGTCAATCGATGTGAATGGGAAGGCCTATAAGCAAATGGAATTTGGTAAAATTTGGGCAGGTTTATCGTTCAGAAATAGTTTTGATGGTGCAGAATATACCAGCTCAGGAAGTACTAAAAGCCAACGTTTACAACAAATTACGCCTATTCTAGGGGTTAATTATAACGAATTCATGTTTGCTTATAACTATACCTACCAATCTAATTCAATTGTGTTTGCTAATGGTGGCTTTCACCAATTAACACTTGGGTATAACTTTAATTGTAGAAGAGAGCGTTACGATTGTAACTGTCCTGCAGTAAATTAAAAAGGCAAGTACGATGTCTTACACCGTTTAAAGTCATAATTTCATTAAAACCTTCAACTTTAAAACTTAAGCAGATGCCAATTATAAAAGCTGTTAACGGAAAAGCACCACAATTACCAGACGATTGTTATATAGCCGAAAACGCGACTATTGTAGGCGATGTTGTTGCTGGTACTCAGTGTAGTATATGGTTTAATGCCGTTATTCGCGGGGATGTAAACTACATAAAAATGGGTGATAAAGTAAACGTGCAGGATGGTGCCATTATACATGCAACTTACCAGACTGCACCTACAAATATTGGTAATAACGTTTCTATTGGTCATAACGCGATTGTACACGGGTGTACCATCCATGATAATGTTTTGGTGGGTATGGGAAGTATTATTATGGACAATTGTGTTATTGAAAGCAACAGTATTATTGCTGCAGGTGCGGTATTAACACAAAACACACGGGTGGAATCTGGTAGTATTTATGCAGGTGTGCCGGCTGTTAAAATTAAAGATGTTAGTGAAGAGTTGATCTCTGGGCAAATAGACCGTATTGCTAATAATTACATAAAATATTCCAGCTGGTTTAAAGAGTAAATTCCTTTGAAAAAAGGAATCTTTTTATTTTGGGCGTTACCCCGAAAAAGGGGTCGGGCTATACGTTGCAAGTCCTCGCTCCTCCGTCGCTGTGGGCTTTCCACTACTATCCCTAACGCAAGTGAATAGTTTAAGCTTAAAAATTCAGATACTCTACATCAAATTTATTATCTAAAAGAGACGCTAACACCTCGGTTTTTCCGTTCGTAAAAAATTGATAATCACCTTTTGCTACCGTACTATTTAATAAATCGTGCTTTTCTAAAATCACTTTGGTTTGTCGCGCCACCGCTTGACCAGAATCAATTATTTTAACATGGTTTGGAAGTAATTCTATCAATAAAGGCATTAAATAGGGGTAATGCGTACAACCTAATACTAAATAATCAATGTTAACATCTATCATGGGTTGTAAATAGCGTTTTAACACACTTCGCATGGCTTCTGATTGTAATTGACCGCTTTCAATAAGCTCTACAATGCCTTCTCCAATACGCTCAACCACTTTAATGTTACTGGCGAATAAATCTGTGGTTTTGTGAAACAACTCGCTAGAAAGCGTTCCTTTGGTTGCCAAAATACCAATGGCCTTGGTTTGGGTATTCAAAGCAGCAGGTTTTATAGCGGGTTCAATACCAATAATGGGAATACTGAATTGGTCTCTAAGCAAAGAAATAGCATTAGTTGTGGCGGTGTTACAAGCTACGACTATAAGTTTACAATCTTGTTTTATAAGATGTTCAACATTTTTAATACTCAAATTAGTAATAGCCTCTTTCGTTTTTAAACCGTAAGGCGCATTGGCACTATCGGCTAAATAGATGGTGTTTTCATTTGGTAAAAGATTATTAATTTCTCTCCAAATAGAAGTGCCTCCAACACCAGAATCGAAAATACCAATAGGTTGTTTGCTCATAAACTAAATATTAATACGGTTGTCCCGTCGAATGGGTTCGAGTGGGTGTATAACAAAAATAAAAAAGCTGCCTTTTAAAAGGCAGCTTTTCGTAAATTTTATTTAGAGTAAAAATGATTAGATACCTAATGCTTTTTTAACATCGTCTAATAAGTTTTTACCATCAGCTAAGATAGTAACACCTTGAGATGAATCTAAAACGTAATCAAAACCTTGAGCTCTACCAACTTTTAAAATAGCTGCTTTTGCTTTTTCAGTAATAGGTTGTAACAAGTCTAATTCTTTTTTCTGAAGATCTTTTTGAGCATCAGCTTGGAATTGTTGGATACGTTGTTGTTTTTCTTGAATTTCTTGACCTCTTTTAGCGTTTTCGTCTTCTGTTTTGTTAACAGCATCTGCTTCGTATTGTTTTAATAAAGCTTGAAATTCAGTAATAGAACTTTGAATATCTGTTTGGTACGTTTTGCTTAAAGTTTCCAGTTGCTTTTGTGCTTCTTTCATCTCTGGCATTGCAGTAATTAAATCTTGCGTATTTATATGAGCAATTTTGCCTTGAGCGTTAGTGAAACTTACGGTTCCAATACATAATGCAGTTGCTAATAATAAAGTCTTAAATTGTTTCATTTTTAATTTGTGTTAATGTGTTATAAATTGTTATTTGTTGTCGGTACTATCCTTAGCCTTTTGGCGCTCTTCAAGAATTTTATTTTTTCTATCTTCTAATTCTTTTTTTCGAGCTTCTCTTTCGGCCAATTTTTTCTGTCTATTATCTTCAATAAGTTGGGCTTGTGTTTTTACTTCTTCAACTGCCTCCACTTTTTGTACTGTTTCCGTTGGTGTTGCAACAGATTTAGCAGTGTCTTCTGCTTTTACTTCAGGTGTATCAGATGTTGTTTTGGCATCTAATTTATCCTGTTTTGCTTTTTCACGCTCGTCTAATATTTTTTGACGCTTGTCTTCAGCTTCTTTTACTTTTGCTGCACGAGCATCTAGTATTTCTTGTCGGCGTTTTTCAACAGCGCTATCGCGTTCTGCTTTTTTCTCCTCCAAGGCTTTTTCACGTGCTTCTAAATCATAATTAATTTCTGGCACTAATTCTTCTGCTTCAGCAGCTTTCCGTTCCGATTTACTTTGAGCCTGTGTACGTTTGGCTGTTCTCGTAATACTTCTTATAATTTGATCGCTTAAATCATATTGTTTTGCTGAATACAACATCACAGCATCTGATGATTTATCAAAAATAAAATCATACTGTTTTGTGGTGGCCATATCTTGAACTGCTGCAAAAATTTGATCTTGGATAGGCTGCATCAGTTGTTTCTTTTGAATAAACAAATCGCCATTAGGTCCAAAACGTTTTTGCTGATAGTCTAAAATTTCCTTTTCTTCAAAAGCAATATCTTCTTCGCGTTCGTCAATAAGTTCTTTTGTTAAAAGTGCTTTTTCGTTGCTTAGATCTTTTCGTTTTTGTTCCACAGCACTTAATTGGGCATCGATGTCGCTTTTCCATTTATTTGCTTTCGTGTTTAATTGCGAAGTAGCTTCCTGGTATTCCGGAATGTTTTCTAAAATAAACTCGGTGTCGATATAACCAATTCGAACACCGCGTTGCGCGTTAACCGAAAAGCTTATCATAAAAACTAATGTCAGTAAAAAAAGAACGTTATTTTTCATGTGTCTGTTTTTAATATTTAATTGTTTTTAAATTCTAAAAATCGACAGATGATTTTTCTGATTCTGCCACTTTTTTGAATTAGATCTTCAAAATTAACGAAATATAATCTTAAAAATTTTAATTCTCATTTAAATCATCAAAGTGTTAATAGAAAAAATCGTGCCAAATTAAAATTGTTGTCCAATTATGAAGTGTGTTTCCCATCCATGGCTACCAGTTTCACCCAGTGATTCAATAGGGTCAAACCCATGACCAAAGTCAATACCTAACAATCCGAAGGCTGGCATAAAGATGCGAATACCTAAACCGGCAGAACGTTTAATATCAAAAGGATTATAATCTCTAAAGCTGTTATATGAAGCACCTCCTTCAATAAAACCAAGGGCATAAATTTTTGCCGATGCTTTTAAGGTAATAGGGTAACGTAACTCTAACGAGAATTTGTTATAAATAGTTCCACCATCATTATCAGATAATGATTGGTTCGGGTATCCACGTAAGGCAACAGCCTCTCTACCATCTAAACTATAACTACCTAAACCATCTCCACCTAAGAAGAAACGTTCGAAAGGAATAACACCTCTATCATTATTATAAGCGCCTAAGTAGCCAAATTCTACACTTGGTTTTAAAACTAAGTCTTTAGTGATTTGTGTGTACCAATCACCTTTAAAGTTTACTTTGTAAAATTCTAACCATTTGTAACGCTCTTGATCAATAACGGCTAATGCTGTAGCATCTTGATCTAATACGGCTTGCTCTCTATCTTCTTTTAATTGGGTGTAATCTACACCATCAAACATAGAATAAGGAATTGATAATTTTGCTGTCGCAGAAAATTTTGAACCTCCTGTTGGGTATATTGGGTCTACATTGGTGTTGTCTCTGCTTAAACCTACCGTGTATGATAAGTTGTTAGCATACCCATTTCCAAAGGTAAATAAACCAGTGTTGTAATTGTTTAAATCGTAACGTTGAAAACTTACGGCTTGCGATAGTACAAAGAAATCATCTGGTACTTGTAAGCGTTTCGCTAAACCAAAGGTGATACCTGTGATGTTAAAACTTTTAGATTTATCAGCATTTCCAGTCGTATAATCATATAAAAACTGTTTGGTATGCGATATAGAAGTTGAAAATTGTACCGGACGTTTTCCTCCTAACCAAGGCTCAGAGAATGAAAAACTATAGGTTTGGTAAAAACGACTGGCTTGTAAACGCAGTGCTAATTTTTGACCATCACCCATTGGTATTGGTTTGTAAGCGTCTTTTTTAAAGATATCTTTAATAGAGAAGTTATTGAATGATAAACCTAAAGTACCAATAAAGCCACCACCACCGTAACCACCTTGTAATTCTATTTGACTAGAACCCGTTTCTTTCACCGAGTATTCCATATCAATAGTACCTTCGTTAGGGTTTGGGTTGTTAAAGTTAGGCGATATCTCTTGGGCATCGAAAAAGCCTAATTGACCAAGTTCTCGCACCGTACGTACCACATTGGCTTTACTATAAAGTTGCCCTGGGCGTGTTCTAATTTCACGATATACCACGTGATCGTTTGTTTTATCGTTTCCTACTACAGATACGTTATTGAAATAGGCAGGCTTTCCTTCGGAAATTCTAATCTCCATATCAATAACATTATTATCTGCACTTACTTCAACAGGATTGATACTTGAGAACAAATAACCACTGTTTTGATACAGATTCGTAATATCATCGCCATCTGGTTTTGAGTTGTCTGCAATACGTTTTTGTAAAAGAACCCCATTATAGGTATCTCCTTTTTTAATACGCACCATGCGAGCTAACTGCTCGTTTGAATAAACAGTGTTTCCAATAAATGTAATGTCTCCAAAGGTGTATTGTTGCCCTTCATTAACCGTTATTTGTAAAGAGATATTTTTATCATCATTATAAATAATACTATCTGATAAAACACGAGCATCTCTATAACCATTCTCTTTATATTTTTCTACAATATGACCTAAATCTGCCTGATAAGCCGAGTCAATAAATTTAGAACGTTTTAATATACGAAGGCGGTTAATTTTCTTGGTGCCTTTCATGCTTTTACGAAGGTATTTGTCATTTAACACCTCGTTGCCTGTAAATACAATGTCTTTTATTTTTACTTTTTCACCTTTGTCAATATTAAGAACCATATTAACTCTGGCTGTTGGTGTAGAATCTTTAACCTCAATAGTATTGATATGTACTTTAGAGTTTAGATAACCTTCTTTTTTATATTTCTTAGTAAGGAAGTTTTTTGTGGTAGTAATGAGGTTTTCGGTAACTTTTACACCTTTGTTTAACTTACTGTCCTTAATAATACCTTCGTGTTTTCCCTTTTTAACACCATTAATTTTTAACTCGTTAAGTTGTGGAAGGTCGGATAGTCTAATTTCTAGGTAAGCAACATCACCTTCTATACGAGTAATGTATACTTCGATATCACTAAATAATTTTGAATTCCAAAGTTTTTTAATAGCATCACCAATATCTTCACCAGGAATAGCCATTTCTTTTCCTTTGCTTAATCCAGAATAAGTTATAATGGTTTGTTCGCTAAAAGAAGTATTTCCAGAAACAGAAACATCTCCTAGAATGTATTTTTTACCGTTGCTGTGTGGTAATTCTTGTGCTTGAATACTAATGCTACTTATTATTAGTAGAAAAGCAATACCGTGTTTTAAAAATGTTGTCAAAGATAAAATATTAGCTAAGTTGTTCACTTGTTTTCCCAAATCGTCGTTCTCTTTTTTGATATTCAATAATAGCTTCATACAAATGCTGTTTTGTAAAATCGGGCCATAATACGCTCGTAAAATATAATTCAGCATAAGCTATTTGCCAAAGTAAAAAGTTGCTTATTCGTTGTTCTCCACTGGTTCTAATAAGCAAATCTACGTCTGGTAAATTTCGCGTGTAAAGATGCTCATTTATAATTGATTCATCAATTTTTTCCGCCGAAATTATATTATTTTTAACTTTAATACTAATCTCTTTAACAGTATTTAGCAATTCTTCGCGAGAGCCATAGCTTAAAGCTAGGGTTAATGTCATCCTAGTATTGGCGCTTGTTTGCTCGATTACTTCGTGAAGTTCTTTAAAAACTTTTTTGGGTAAGCTGCTTAAATTACCAATAGCAGCTAGTTTGATGTTGTTTTCTTGAAGGGTTTTTATTTCTTTTTTTAATGAAGAAACTAAAAGTTTCATGAGGGTTTGTACTTCTAGTTTTGGACGGTTCCAATTTTCGGTAGAAAAGGCGTACAATGTTAAGTTCTCAACACCAAGTTCCGCGCAAGCTTCCACTGTTTGTTTTACTGATTTTGTGCCATTCTCGTGACCAAAAGCACGTAACATGCCTTGTTGTTTTGCCCAGCGCCCATTACCATCCATAATAATGGCAATGTGTTTTGGTAAGCCTTTGCTTTGTAGAGTTTCCTTTAAATCCATTTTAATTTACACAATAACATGGGTTTTCACCAAATGTATAGGTTAAGGTAATGCCCGAAAACACATACCAATCGTTATTATTTATATTGCCAAATCTGTATGGCATATGGCTAGCATCATCTGGGATGCTTCCATCAAGTTCATCTGAAAAAGTAAGGCGTGCGCCCACTTCTACAGCTAAAATAAGTCGGCCTAAAAAGTTTGATTTAAAACCTAAAGCCATTGGGATGCCATAAGCCCAACTAGAATTGTTTTCGCTGGTTTGTTGACCATTTAAAAAATAATGGTTGTCATGATGTGCGATACTTATTCCTGTATATAAATAGGGTGTTGCTACTTTTTCTCCTGAATGCAAGTTGAAATCCATAAAGGTGAATTCCATTCCTGCTGAAACTTCCATGATTTTGCTAGAAAATTCATAACCGCGTTGAATGCGTCTGGGATCGTCTGAATTAACATCGATACCTTCTAACTCGCTAAAAATTAATGAGGCACGGTATGAGTGTCTTTTACTTCTGTTCCATTTATAAACACCTCCAATAGCTAATTGATTGGGTGAAATATAATCGGTTGCACCTACATCTCCAATAAAATTACTGCCCCCTAAAAAGATACCTAATTCGTTAATTTGAGAGTGGCTTAGTTGTATGGTTAAAATGCTTAATATTAATATGGTTAAATGCCTCATAAATATTCAAAAGTTTGCAAATATAATAAATAAGAAATGTCTAATACAATTTGAGCTAAATTGTATGAGTGTAAAACAGCATTTCTTTAAAAATATTGCCTAATTACGTTTGTCTTCGCCCCAAAGGAGCTTTTTACGAAGCGTATCTAGAAAGCTTTCATTTAATAGATCAATCATTTTAATTTTAAAATCGGCTTTCTTAATTTTGATAATGGTGCCATTTTCTAGAGTGGCGATTCTAGAGTCCAAAGAAATTAAATGGCTTTCTTCACGACCTTCAACTCGTAATTGTATTTCGGTTGAATCTGGAATTATTAGTGGTCGAGCACTTAAATTATGAGGTGCAATAGGTGCTAAAACAAAACTATTGGTGTCTGGTGTTATCACAGGTCCTCCACAACTAAGTGAGTAACCGGTAGAGCCTGTTGGTGTCGAAACAATAAGGCCGTCACTCCAATACGAGGTGAGGTATTCCCCGTTTAAATGGGTTTCTACAGTAATCATTGAAGTAGTATTTTTTCTGCTTACTGCAATTTCATTTAATGCGAAATTTAACGATTTAACATCTTCATTTTCTGGGGATGTTTCAATAGATAATAAACTACGTTCTGAAATTTTATACTTACCGTCTATGATATTTTGAATGGCATTTTCTATCTCATTGACTTGAATAGTCGCTAGAAAGCCCAATCGACCTGTGTTTATACCTATAATAGGAATGTCTATGTCTTTTACGAAAGTAATGGCGCGTAAAATAGTACCGTCGCCACCAACACTAACAAGGAAATCGAACGATTTGTCTAACGTATCGAATGTTTTAAACGATTTGTAGGCGTCAAAATTTGGAGATTCTTTCTTTATTAAATGGAAGAATTCCGATTCAATATAGGCATCGGCATCCTTCTTTAATAAATAATCAAATAACCGTTCTACAGAATCTGTAGTGGTTTTATTGTAAAATCGTCCAAAAACGGCAACCTTCATATGTGAATTTTTATTGTTTTTTGGGATGTTTAATACCTCCCAATACTCATTTTAAATAAAACCAACTTTTTGTAATAGGAGGTTTCTGTATTAGATGTTCAAATATTTATTTAAATAATCTGAGCGCTCTTTTAAGCTTTCTATATAACTGTCTTCCTCATGGCCAGACACAATATTGTAACTGTAACGGCGGAAGGTTTGAATAATATCATTAAGCCCAATATTTCCTATTTTCAGGGTTATTTGTGCTAAATCGGGTTGCATTTTAGATACAAAAGCACCTAATAGCCTACCATTGTTAGATTCTACTATTTGGCTAATTTCACTAAAAGAATAATCATTAATGCCCTTTTCAATAACTAAAATGCCTCCTGGCTCGGAGAAAAATGGTGAATCGCTAAATAAACTAATCACTTCTTTTAATTCGTAATACCCCAAATACACGTTTTGTTGGTTTAAAACGGGCATAATATTGGTGGAATTTACCGCAAAAGCTTCTAAAACATCGAGCCACATGGTGGAGTCGCGTACAAAAAAGTTTTCAATAGCATATTTATAGTCGCTAACCGTTTTGTGACTTTCGAAGCAATGCGCATCGTTTTCAGAAAAACTTCCTAAATAGATTTTGTTTTCATCTTGAATAGGAATATGTGAATAGGTTAGCTGATTAAATAGTTGTTGCAAATCGCTTATTTTGCTATCACTATTTAATGGCTTTATGTCGTTAATAATAAATTCTGATAGTTTCATCTGTTCTTTTTTAGGGGTTAATTTTTCAGATGTTACATACATATAGTCAATTTTACTTCGTCATAAAATTTAGCTATGCATGTTTCAATATCCTATTTATATGAATGCAAATTAATCAAAAAAAAAGCATATATGGCTGTTCTACTTTGTATTTTTGTCTTTTAAAACAGTGATACATGACAAAGTTAAGTGTAAATATTAACAAGATAGCAACTTTAAGGAATTCTAGAGGCGGTGATGTGCCAAATGTGGTGCAATTTGCAAAAGATGTGCAACGATTTGGTGCCGAAGGTGTGACAATACACCCCAGACCAGACGAACGCCACATTCGATATCAAGATGCACGCGACTTAAAACCTGTTGTTTATACGGAATATAATGTTGAAGGAAATCCTGTCGATTCTTTTTTGAAATTAGTTTTAGAAGTAAAACCTACACAGGTGACTTTAGTACCCGATGCGGAAGATGCGATTACAAGTAATGCAGGTTGGGATACCATAAAGCATAAAGATTTTTTGGTAGATGTGATTAAGGAATTTCAATTAAACGGCATTAGGACTTCCATTTTTGTCGATCCTATTTTAAAACAGATTGAAGGTGCTAAAGCAACAGGAGCCGATAGAATTGAGTTGTATACAGAAGCCTTCGCTCATCAATACGGTTTGGGAAATAAGGATGCAATAAAGCCTTATGTTGAAACGGCCGAATTAGCACATAATTTAGGTTTAGGTGTGAATGCAGGGCATGATTTGTCACTGGAGAACATCAAGTTTTTTAAAGAGAACATTCCGAGTTTATTAGAGGTTTCCATAGGGCACGCTTTAATTGCAGAAAGTTTGTATTTGGGTGTTGAGAACGTTATCCAAATGTATCTTCAAAAACTTAAGTGAGTCTAAAAATAGTAAATCAAAAATCGAAATGCTTTTACATTCAAATATTATAGGCGAAGGCCAACCTTTTGTTATTCTTCATGGTTTTTTAGGGATGAGTGACAACTGGAAAACCCTTGGGATGCAATTTAGTGAGCAAAATTATCAAGTGCATTTGGTCGATCAACGTAACCACGGCCATAGTTTTCATCACGATGCTTTTAGTTATGAAGTTTTAGTGGAAGATTTAAAGCAATATTGCGATTCACATCAACTTGAAAATATCGTATTGCTTGGCCATTCTATGGGAGGAAAAACAGCCATGTTGTTTGCTACGAAATATCCAGAACTGGTTTCAAAATTAATGATTGCCGATATTTCACCACGTTTTTACCCGGTGCATCACGATGCTATTTTAAACGGGTTAAGTGCCTTGAATTTTGATGTTTTAAAAAGCAGAGGTGAGGCCGATAAAGTTTTAAGCACGTATATTACCGATATGGGAACCCGTCAATTTTTACTTAAAAACCTATACTGGGTTGAAAAAGGAAAATTGGGTTTGCGTATGAATTTAAAAGTTTTAAAGGAAGAAGTAGCTGAAGTTGGCGAGCCTTTACCATCGCAAGCAACTTTTGAAAAAGACACTTTGTTTTTACGTGGTGATCGCTCAGAATATATAGGGGTTGGTGATGAAAATATTATTTTAAACCACTTCCCGAAAGCAGAAATAATTACGATTTCAAATGCAGGGCATTGGCTGCATGCCGAAAACCCAACAGCCTTTTTTGAAGCTGTGATGCAGTTTGTTTAGTTATTTATTTTGTATTTTTATTAAAAACCACATATTATGAGCTTACTTCTCAAATTACTTTTAACCGCATTCGCCGTATTTGTTTTATCATATTTTTTACCAGGAGTCACTTTATCGGGAGATGTTTATGTAAATGCTATTATTGTGGCAGTTGTATTAGCTGTTTTAAATTTATTAGTAAAACCAATTTTGGTCATTCTAACATTGCCAATAACCATTGTAACATTGGGTCTGTTTTTACTGGTAATTAACGCATTAATTATTCTATTGGCCGATAAATTAATTGACGGTTTTTCGGTAAGTAGTATCTGGACAGCGATCCTATTTAGTATCTTGCTTTCCATACTACAATCCTTTCTGCATTCGCTTTTAAATGAAGGCAAAAAATAGCTTACAATCAAGCTATTAAAAACTTTGTTGGGTTGCAAAAATGTTATATTTTTGCAACCCAAATTTTAGGTAAAAATTTGGGTTTAAAAATTAATAGTATTTGTTAAATGCCTTATAAAAGGCTTTATATCATTTAAAATGAATATTACAAGAGAAAACGTTGATGCATTAAATGCTGTAGTAAAAGTGGATATCGCTAAAGAAGATTACAGCGCTAAAGTGGAGAAAATCTTAATTGATTACCGTAAAACAGCAAACATTCCTGGTTTTAGAAAAGGCCAAGTGCCAATGGGAATGGTTAAAAAGCAATACGGAAAAGCGGTGTTGGTTGATGAAGTAAATAAATTATTACAAGATGCACTAAATAAATACCTTACTGAAGAGAAATTGGATGTTTTAGGGCAACCATTACCTAAGGCTCAAGACGGAATAAACTGGGATGCTGAAACACTTTCATTTGAATTTGAATTAGGTCTAGCTCCAGAATTTGAAGTTAGTTTACAAGCAAAAGATGCTATTACACAATACCATATCGTTGCTGATGAGAAAATGATTAACGAGCAAGTAGAGCGCATTCAAAAGCAATATGGGAAATTAGTTTCTCAAACGGCTGTAGAAAAGGATAGCGAAATTACTGGTACCTTTAAAAATGAAGAGCGCGAAATAGAAAATAAAGTAACCTTAACTTTAGATAAATTTAAAGGAGAAGCTACAGAAAAGCAATTTATAGGAGCTAAAGCTGGTGATGTTATTGCATTACAAACTAAAGGTCTTTATGATGATGATCATGAATTAATGAATGCTCTAAAACTAGAACATGATGATATACATGGTTTAGATATAGAAGTAAACTTTACAATTGAAGAAGTTAACACACGTGAACTTGCTGATTTAGATCAAGAATTATTTGATAAATTATTTGGTAAAGATACTGTGAGCTCCGTTTCTGAATTAAAAGAGAAGATCAAAGAAGATGCTGAAAAGCAGTTTACACAACAAGCAGATCAGAAATTTTTAAACGATGTAACCGAATATTTAGTTGAAAACACGAAGTTCGATTTACCTGCAGAGTTTTTACAAAAATGGATGCGTACTGCTGGTGAACAACCTTTAGATAGTGACCAAGCAAAAGAAGAATACGAGAAGTCTGAAAAAAGCTTGCGTTACCAATTGATTGAAGGTAAGTTAATTACAGAGAATAACATTCAAGTAACAATGGATGATATTAGAGATCATTCAAGAGAAATGATTAAGGCTCAAATGGCTCAATTTGGTCAAATGAATCCTTCAGATAAAGAATTGGATGATATTGCTGCACGTATTTTATCAAACCAAGAAGAGGCGCGTCGTATTTCAGAACAGTTAATTAGTCAAAAATTATTGGTTCTTTACAAAGAAAAAGCAAACCTTAACGTGAAAGAATTAAGTTACGAAAATTTCGTAAAAGAAGTTTACGGAGATAAATAATAGAGTGCCTTTAAAGAATAATTCATTATATTTAGGCGTTATAATTAGTTAATTATAGCGCCTAATTTGTTGAGTACATTTAGCTTTAAAGATTAAAAGGAGTTTTTAAGTCTTCAATTTAAAATCATTCAATTGATAATTAGGTGTTTAACCTAAAACAACAACAAGAAACAATTATGGATTACGCAAAAGAATTTGAAAAATTCGCGATAAAAGATCAAGGAATAAGCAGTACGTACTACAATAAAATCATGAGTAGCATGTATCCATCAAGCTTAACTCCGAATATTATTGAAGAACGCCAAATGAACATCGCTATTTTTGATGTGTTTTCTCGTTTAATGATGGACCGTATTATTTTTATGGGAACCGCCATTAATGATCAAGTGGCAAATATTATTCAAGCACAACTTTTGTTTTTAGAAAGTACAGATGCTAATAAAGACATTCAAATCTACATCAACTCTCCAGGAGGAAGTGTATATGCAGGTTTAGGTATTTATGATACTATGCAGTTTATAAAACCAGACGTAGCTACTATTTGTACAGGTATGGCAGCATCTATGGGTGCCGTATTATTATGTGCAGGTGCTAAGGGGAAACGTAGTGGTTTAACGCATTCACGTGTTATGATTCATCAACCATTAGGAGGTGCTCAAGGACAAGCGAGTGATATTGAAATTACAGCAAGAGAAATCTTAATTTTAAAAGAAGAGCTTTACAAAATCATTAGTAAACACTCTGGTCAAGATTACGACAAAGTGTATGCTGATAGTGATAGAGATTACTGGATGAAGGCCGATAAAGCTAAAGAATACGGTATGATTGATGAGATTTTAGCCCGTAATTAAATAAAAAATTTGTAACTTTAAAGGATTGTTGCAGAGGGATTTATATGAATTATTCCTTAAAAAGTAAAGATTAATGGCAAAAGAAGAATTAGAATGTTCGTTTTGTGGTCGTAAAAAACCAGAAACAAGCTTATTAATAGCAGGATTAGATGCTCACATCTGTGATAGATGTATTGAGCAGGCTCATGGTATTGTTCTAGAAGAATCGAAACAAAGTGATAGTAGCGATTTATCTGCGGAACTAAAACTGCGTAAACCAAAACAAATAAAAGAGTTTCTTGATGATTATATAATTGGGCAAAACATGACTAAAAAAGTGATGTCTGTTGCGGTTTATAATCATTATAAACGTTTGTTACAACCTGTAACTAAAGACGATATTGATATTCAAAAAAGTAATATCATTATGGTTGGACAAACAGGTACGGGGAAAACCTTAGTCGCTAAAACCATTGCAAAAATGCTTAATGTGCCTTTGGCCATAGTAGATGCAACTGTTTTAACAGAAGCAGGTTATGTAGGTGAAGATGTAGAAAGCATTTTAACACGTTTATTACAAGCGGCAGATTATAACTTAGAGAAAGCAGAAAAGGGTATTGTTTTTATTGATGAAATTGATAAAATTGCTCGTAAAAGTGATAATCCATCTATTACCAGAGATGTCTCTGGTGAAGGGGTGCAACAAGCACTTTTAAAGCTTTTAGAAGGTACTGTTGTAAATGTTCCGCCAAAAGGTGGGCGTAAGCACCCAGATCAAAAATTCATTGAAGTAAATACAGAAAATATTTTATTTATTGCAGGTGGTGCTTTTGATGGTATAGATCGTCATATTTCTAAACGATTGAATATGCAAGCAGTAGGTTACAGTGCTTCTATGTCTGATGATGTTGTAGATCAAAGTAATTTACTTCAGTATATTATACCAAAAGATTTAAAAGATTTTGGTTTAATACCTGAGATTATTGGTCGTTTACCAGTGCTTACTCATATGGATCCGTTAGATGCTGAAACCTTAAGAGCGATTCTTACAGAACCTAAAAATGCGATCATTAAACAGTATCAAAAATTATTCTCTATGGATGATGTTGATTTTACTATTACTGATGGTGCTTTAGATCATATTGTAGAAAAAGCTATTGAGTACAAGTTAGGTGCTAGAGGGTTGCGTTCACTTTGTGAAGAAATATTAACTGACGCAATGTTTGAACTACCAAGTAGTACGGATAAGAAATTAGAGGTTACTAAAGCGTATGTTGAAGAGAAGTTGGTTAAAACTACTTTAAAAAAGTTGAAAGCAGTTTCTTAAAAAAAAAACTAGATTTTATACTATAAAAAAACCACGCTAATTAGCGTGGTTTTTTATTTATTATGGATTTTAATTAATAATGGACATTATGAGGAATTCCAATTAGTTTTTTAAACTTAGTTAAAAATAGACTTAATTTAATACCTCACAATACCGTTTTGTATGCTTTTAGACGATAAGACGAAATACTCGTTCAAAAACTTTTAGAAGTGTATTTAGTCGATGGTGTTAGTTTAAGACAACAAATTCAACACGTCTATTTGTTTGTAAGTCTTCGTTGGTACAAGCGTCTTTACAATCTACTAAGGGTTTGCTTTCTCCAAATCCTTTCGATTCGAGTCGGTCTTTGCTAATGCCTTTACTAATTAAATAGCGAACAGCAGAGGCTGCTCTGTTTTCAGATAAGTTTAAATTGTAAGCAGCCGCACCTACGTTATCAGTATGTGCATTAATAGCAAGTCTCATATCTGGATGCTCCTTAAGGAAGTGTACTATTTTGTTTAATGGAATTTGAGATTCTTCTTTTACGCTGTATTTGGCCGACTCAAAATAAATATTTTCAACAACTAGTCTTAATTCTTCGTCTACTTTGGTGATAACTGGAGCTGAAGTTAATAACTCGATATTTTTAGTATAGGCACTACTGTAATTTCTATCAGCAATAAACTCAAAATCATGATTTTCAAATCCGTCTTTCAGTGTAGAAATACGGTATGATTCATAGGGTGTGACATCAAATTTGTAGCTAGCATCACTTTGTGTTGTTGTTCTTGCGATTTCGATGCCTTCTTCATCCTTTAAAATAACAATGGCATTGGGTATTTTTATCTGTGTTTCTAAATCCAGTATTTTACCTTTTAAACTTTGAACAACGTCTTCGGTAGTTACCGTATATATATCGAAACCACCTTTCCCGTTTGGTCTGTTAGATGATATGTAACCATCCTTTCGCGTTGCTAAAAAATAGGCAACTTCATCGTATGATGTGTTTATTGTGTTTCCTAGGTTTATAGGTTCTTTGTATTTACTTGATAGAATGCGACTCTTAAATAAATCGAAACCACCTATGTTTTCATGTCCTTGAGAAGAGAAATATAAATATTTTCCATCTTTTGAAAGTGATGGGTATTTTTCGTCTAAAGTAGTGTTTATAGTAGCTCCTAAATTTTCAGGTGTACTTAAACTTCCATCTGTATTTATATCAGAAACAAAAAGATCGAAACCTCCTAGTGAACCTGGCATGTTCGATGAAAAATATAGTTTTTTACCGTCTGGACTTACCCAAGGAGTTTCAATAGAAACACCTGTTTTGTTGATGTCTAATAATTCTTGACTTACCCAGTTTCCGTGGGAATCACTTTCTAAAACTGCTTTATATAATTTAAATTCTAATGAGCTTTTATGGTGACTTCTTGTAAAGTAAACGGTGTTTTGATCTGGTGAGAAACTTAATAAATCTTCACTATCTGTAGTGTTTAGAATTCTAGAAAAAAGTAGTGGCAAACTTAACTGTCCATCTGGGGCAATATCTAAACAAAATAAGTCTTTAAAGGCTTCGCGTGTATTGGGGTCTATTTTTGCGAAGGCACCTAATTTTTTAGAAGAGATCATTATAAGTTTGTTTCTAAAAAAATTAGAGCCGAATTCAGAATATGCCGTATTTACACCTGCATCTAAAAGTTCAAAATTAAAACCGTTAGTGCCTATAGCTTTCGCTGTAGACAAGATGTTTTCATATGAAAAATTATTTGCTGCAAAGTTTGAAGGACCTTGGCTAAATATAGTATTCGTAATAAGGAAAATGAAAATAGTGAGAGTAGATTTCATTCTGATAAAAAGTGATTAAAAGTTATTTAGTCACTAAATATATTACGGAGTACAGATGTATTAAAATTTCTTAGACTAACAACGTGAATATTCGTTAATTATCTGTTTTATAGGGAATTATTATTCACGAGAGATTAAATCTCACTTAAGAGTTTAAAGCAATTAATTCGTCTATATATAAACGTGTATTCGATAGCCTTGGTACTTTGTGCTGTCCACCAAGTTTATTGTTCTGTTTTAACCAGTCGTAAAACAAGTTTTTACGAGCTATATTAATTTTTGGTTTGTTTAGTGTGATATTGTTATAACGTTTGGCTTCGTAATCGGAATTTAGGGCTTTCAATGCATTATCAAATAATTCAATGAAATAATTAATGTCTTTCGGGGGTGTTTTAAATTCTATTAACCACTCATGGCCGCCTTTTTCTCTGCCTTCCATAAAAATAGGAGCAGCTGTGTAATCTACAATTTCTGCTTTGGTACGTTTACATACTTTTTTTAAGGCTTCTTCTGCGTTTTCTATAATAAGTTCCTCGCCAAAAACATTTAAAAAATGCTTCGTTCTGCCTGATACTTTAATTCTATAAGGACTTAAGGAGGTGAATTTAACGGTGTCTCCAATTTTATAACGCCATAAGCCAGCATTTGTAGTTATGATAACTGCGTAATTTTGGTTTAGTTTTACATTGCTTAATGGGATGGCTTGTTCAGCTTCAGTCGCGTAAATGTCCATGGGGATAAATTCATAGAAAATACCGTAATCGAGCATTAGTAGCAATTCGTTTGAATCGTTTTGGTCTTGAATGGCAAAAAAGCCTTCCGAAGCATTGTAAATCTCATAATACCTAAAGTCTTTTTTAGGTAGAATTTTTTTGTATTGGTCTTTATAAGGAGTGAAGCTGACGCCGCCATGAAAATAGACTTCTAAATTTGGCCAAACATCGTGTAAATTTCGCTTACCTGTAGTTTCTAAAACATTATTAAGTAACACAAGCATCCAAGAAGGTACGCCGGCTAGACTTGTTACGTTTTCATTTATAGTTTCATTTACAATAGCCTGCATTTTATGTTCCCAGTCGCTCATTAAAGATACTTTGTTGCTGGGAGTACTGCTGAATTCTGCCCAAAAAGGCATATTATCAATTAAGATGGCTGATAAATCACCAAAAGCAGTTCCGTTTTGCCTCGATAATTCTTTACTACCACCCAAACGCAAACTCTTGCCGGTAAATAATTGGGAGTTTTCGTTGTTGTTTAGGTACATGCATAGCAAATCTTTACTGGCAGCGTAGTGGCAGTCTTCCAGAGAATCTTCACTTACGGGAATAAATTTACTTTTAGCACGTGTAGTGCCGCTAGATTTTGCAAACCATTTTATAGGAGTAGGCCAAAAAAGGTTGGTTTCACCTTTCATAGAGCGTTCAATCACATCTTGCCAACCATCATAATTTTTGATTGGGATACGTTCAGCAAAAGTTTTATAATTTTTAATAGACGCAAAATCGTATTGTTTGCCAATTTCAGTGTCTTTTGCGATGTCTAAAAGGCTTAATAGCAATTCGTTTTGTACTTCGTTGGGGTATTTTAAAAACAATTCAATTTGGTGAAAACGCTTTTTTAGAAACCAAGAAGCAATGGAATTTACTATAGGGATTGGCATATTTATTTTATCTTTATTTTTTTTAAAAATAATACTTTTTTTTATGACCTACCAAGGTGTTTTAACAAAAATGGAAACAGAATTTTCTGCTCCCATTGCATATTATTTAGTGTTTGAAAGTGACTTCATAAATATGAACCAGTTGCTTAATAAAACCATAACGATTCAATTTGTGAAATACCAATGTTTAAACTGTGGTTTAGATAGGCCTATTTACCGTCAAGGATTCTGTAAAAATTGTTTTTTTGAAATACCACAGGCTGCAGATTGGATAATGCGACCAGAATTAAGTACGGCGCATTTAGATAAAGAAGATCGCGATTTGGCTTATGAAAAGAAAGTGCAACTACAACCACATATTGTTTATTTGGCCAACTCGAGTAACGTAAAAGTAGGGGTAACCAGGAAAACCCAAGTGCCAACACGTTGGATAGATCAAGGAGCGCATGAAGCTATTGAGATTGTAGAAGTGCCAAACCGTTATTTAGCGGGTATTACAGAGGTGGCTTTAAAAGACTACGTTGGTGATAAAACCAATTGGAGAACCATGCTTAAAAATGAAATTGTAGATGAAAATTTGGTGCAATGGCGTGATAAGTTGAAGCAATACATTCCAGATGAAGCTAAGGCGTATTTTATTGAATCGAATACCGAGACCAATTTGGAATTCCCTGTAGAAAAATATCCTATAAAACCTAAAAGTTTAAATTTGATAAAGAGTCAGAGCTATACAGGTAAACTTACAGGTATAAAGGGACAGTATCTTATTTTTGAAGATGATACGGTTTTTAATGTACGTTCTAATGAAGGTTTGGTGGTTACTATTAGTTTGTAACCTGAATATATAGACCTTTAATGAGGTCAAGCTAAAAAAGTCCCATTCGCAGTATCGTGCAAATGGGACTTTTTTTATGTGTTATCTAAAGACTTAGTGTCTACTAAATATCTTCTTGATCTCTTAAGTTTTGAATATAAGATGCTTTTTGTACTTGGCGTCTTCTTTTAACAGAAGGTTTTGTGAAAAACTGAGCCTCTCTTAAATTTTGCATCACTTTAATGTTACGGTGCTTTCTCTTGTAACGTTTTAGGGCGCGTTCTATGTTTTCGCCATCTTTAATAATAATTTTTAACATAAATGGTTTTTAATTGTTTGTGTTTTAGGATTATCCTAAATACGTTTTTAATACTTTACTTTTTGATGTATGTCTCAATCGGCGTATGCCTTTTTCTTTTATTTGTCTTACACGCTCACGTGTTAACCCAAATGCTTCACCTATTTCTTCAAGGCTCATGGGTTGGTTGTTACTTATGCCGTAATAATTTCTAATTACTTCGGCTTCTTTGTCTGATAATGTGTTTAATGCGCGATTAATTTCCAAATTTAAGGAATCTTTCATTAAATCCATATCAGGTCTTGGCGATTCATTCGAATTTACAACGTCGTAAAGCGTCGATGTTTCACCATCCTTTAATGGAGCATCCATGGATACATGTCTGCTCGATATTTTCATTGATTGCTTAACGTCGCTAATGGTTAGCTCTAACGTATTGGCAATTTCTTCAGCACTTGGCGGACGCTCATGCGTCTGTTCCAAGAATGAATAAGCTTTATTAATTTTATTAATAGAACCAATTTTGTTCAAAGGTAGTCTAACTATTCGAGATTGTTCTGCTAAAGCTTGAAGAATAGCTTGTCTAATCCACCAAACAGCATAAGAAATGAATTTAAACCCCCTTGTTTCATCAAAACGCTTGGCTGCTTTCACTAAACCAGCATTACCTTCGTTAATTAAATCGGGTAATGTTAGACCTTGATTTTGATATTGTTTTGAGACTGAAACTACAAAACGTAAGTTAGAAGTCGTGAGTTTATCTAAAGCCACTTGATCTCCTTGTCGAATGCGTTGCGCTAATTCTACCTCTTCCTCGGCAGTGATTAACGGTATTTTACTAATGTCTTGAAGGTATTTGTCAAGTGATTTTGACTCGCGGTTGGTAACTTGTTTCGTGATTTTTAATTGCCTCATATATTATTTTTAAATTAATAATTCTTACTATTCCCAATATAGTATTTTTATTGGAAGAACCTAATTTTTAAGGTTTTTTCTTGTAAAAACAATCAAAAAAGTTTATTTTAGTCTATTTTACTGTATCTTTTTGCTTTTTCTTGTTTAATAATCCACCTAAAACATTTTTAACTGCATCTTTAGTAGTTGGGGTATTTGTTTTAGTAGAATCGGTAGGCGTGGTGGTTTTAGTTCCGCCTACAATACCTCCAAGAACATCTTTAACAGTATTATTTTGTTTTGTAGTGGCCGAATCTTTCTTTGCCTTGTTGCCCGTAATTAAATCTCCAAGCATATTATTTACTTTGTCTTTACCTTGATTCAGTAATTTTTGTTTTTGAATTTCTACCAGCTGCTTTGTTAAGCTAGAAACACCGCTTGTTAAATCTGTTTTAACCGTTGGGCTTGTGTAGCTACCGCCAATGGCTGCAGTAATAGGGATGGTAATGTTGTTTGCTGCCGGATCGTTTATTTTTGCAATAAGACTGGTAATTTCACTTCCTAAATATTTTGCAGGTACATTAAATACCGCATTATACGCTAGAGTTTTATCGAAACCATGCGAGCCCGCAATTTCAATTTCAATATCCTGGTATTTTATTTTGAAAGGTTTCACGCTTACTTTACCATCACTAAACTCAAATTTCGTTTTTAAGTCGTTTAGGTTTAGTTTCTTGAAATCTATAAAACTTAAAGAGTTTCCAAGTTTGCTTAATAATTCAGCATTTGAAGGATCTAAGGTTGATGATAGAATTTCCGCTAAAGCGCCACCCGACAAACTATTTAAATTAGGCGTAAAATCATCAGTCAAATTTCCTTTTAAATTAAGGGTTGTATTTAATTTTCCTTGAATAACCTTCGCTAAAGGTGCTAGTTTTTGGAATAACTCCATCCCTTGAAACGATTTGGCAATGTCAAAACCATTAATACCTAAGTCCATGTTAAAGCTAGGTGTATCTGTTTTTGTAGAAACCAAACCAGAAACGGCTAATTGCCCGTCAAATAAATTGGTGGTGAAATTTTGCAATTGTACTTGCTCATCTTTAATAATTAAAGCGCCTTTGGCATTTTTAAGCTGTAAATTATCGTAAAGAACGGTATTGGCTTGCGCATTAATGGTACAATCTAAAAAGGCTGGGATTTTTAAAGACTCTTTGGGGGCGGTTGTTTTTTTCGCGCCTTCCGTTTTGTTTTCTGTGGAGGCAGGCACATCATCACTCATAAAATCGTTTACAGCAAAGGTGTTCGATGTTAAGTTGAAGTTGCCTTGTAAGGTTTTGTTACTAAACATAAACCCTAATAAATTTTGAATGGTACCGGTCGCGTTTAAATCGGTTTTACCGGTTTGTGCTTTGAAGGTGTTTAACGAAACTGTTTGCGGATTAAAAGTAATGGCAGCATCAGAAATTATTAATGGGTTTTTGAAACCATCGGACACATATTTAAAACCACTTAAAGCCATACTTCCTGTGTTTTTAATACGTTCGTAGGCGTTTTTTTCAATAGCTTCCATATCAAAAGCGGTATTTACTTTGGCTTTTAAAACACCACTTAATTGTGTTTTTAAATCGATTGGGTACACTTTGGCGATGTTTGCTAAATTCAGTACCCCATCAATATCTGCATCAACCAGCATATTACCGGTAATGTTTTTTATGGTTGCCTTCGATTTGAAAATGTCTTGATCTATCTTAAAGTTTAAGGTGTTTATAGCAACGTAGGTGTCTTCCGTTTTTCCGGTGGTGTTTTTAATTTCGGTATCAATCACGATGCTTTCAACACGTTTTGGTAAATCGGGGTATTTAAAGGAGGCGTTGTTCGATTTGATGCTAATATCTAATGTTGGGATTGTAGCATCGGTTACCATACCTTTAATAATACCTTTTACTTTAAAGTCGCCCGTAGTTTCTACGTTTTCAATGTTTTTAGAGTAGGCTTCTGGCATTACAGCCAAAAAGTTTTTGAACGATGATTCTGGATTTTCAAAGGTGATATCAACATCTTGTCCGTTTTCTAGCAGTTGCACAAACCCGTGAAATTCAATAGGTAATTGATTAATAAAGCCTTTGTTTTCTTTAAACGTGTATTTGCTGTTTGCTAAGTCTAAACCAATTAAGGCGTCTAGCTTAATGGGGTTGTTGTTTAAATAGTTGGTGCCATCCATGGAGAAACTTACTTTGGCATCACTTTTTGTGTCTAATTCTGATTTTTCAGCTGAAAAAGTTCCTGTACCTTCATGGTTAAATTTAGAAATTTTAAAGATCATTTTAGACTCTTCACTTATATAGTTAATGTTACTGTTTGATATTTTGTAATCTTGAATATCAAAAGCAAAACTACTCGCTTCGGTGGAAGCATTCTCTTTTTCTTTGGTGATGTCGTAATTAGTAGCGCCTTCTGCGTTGATTATTAAATTTAGCAAAACGGTATCAGCATTTATAGAATTTACGATAATGGCTTCGTCTGCTTTTTTAAATAGTTCTTTTATAGATATGGTAAAGGCGATGTTTTTTGCACTTACCAAGGTATCGCCTTTAAAAGGTTCAAAATTAGTTATGGCCAAATCGCTTACGCTTACATGTGCTTGCGGAAAACTTTTTATGAAACTTAAATCGACGTCGCTAAACTCTACTTGAGCATTTAAATTTTCGTTGATGAAGCGCTTAACCATGCCTTTTATTTGCGATTGAAACACAAACGGGCTAGCTATTAAGGCGGCTAAAATAATAAGTAGGGATATTCCGGTGATTTTAAGAGCTTTTTTCATTGCCTAATTTTATAAAAATTTACTGGCAAAAATAGCCAAAAGCTAAGCGTTAACCGAATATTTAACAACCATTTATGGTTTTAAATAAGGCTAATTTCTTCGTTTTCTTTCAGTTTGAAACGTTTTCTAAATAAAAACACGCCTAAATACAAAAAAGGGGTGTCGCAAACGGCTATAAGTACTTTAAAAAGAAAACCGCTAATTAATAAGCCTTTAAACATGTGCCAAGGCAATACTTCGAAAAAACATAGTAAAAATACCACCGAAAAGGTATCTACAAACTGAGATAAAAAGGTTGAGAAGTTATTGCGTAACCATAAATGTTTGCCTTTGGTTATTCGTTTCCAGAAATGATAAATTTGAATATCGATAAATTGCGCAAATAAATAGGCCGTCATGCTAGCGCCTACAGCTAAAATGGTGCGCCCGAAAACATGCGAAAACATGCCGTCGTCTATGGGGGAACTTGAAATTGCAGGAACCATATCTGCTACAAAAACAATTAAAACAGAGAAAAGCGATGCGAAAATACCAGCGACTACCACTTGGTTAGCGCGTTTTTTACCGTAAATTTCACTTATTAAATCGGTAATTAAAAAGGTGATAGGATAGGGCAGGATTCCTACGGATACAACAAATAATTTACTTCCAAAAATCTCGATATCAAAGGGATGCCAGTAAAAAAATTTCTGAAAAATAAGGTTTGAAACCACCAACGATGTTATAAAAAGGGCTCCTAAAAGCATGTAAATTTGTTGAGCAGCAAGTTTGTCTTTTAAAGTCATTTATAATTGTGAATAAATAGGTCTTGTAAATATAAAAGAATAAAATTTGTTTTAGTTATTTTGCCGATACTTATGATACAAGCAAAAACGTTTTACATCGCATTAGGAAGTAATAAAGGGGATAAATTTAAGAACCTTCAAGACGCTATCGATTTAATATATATTCGAATTGGAAGCGTAACCCAAATTTCTAAAGTTTATAAATCGCCTGCATTTGGCTTTGAAAGCGACGATTTCTTTAACGCCTGTTTGGTGTTAGAGAGCTATTTAGACCCTGAAATATTGCTTCAAGAATTGCTAGTTATTGAAACGGTTTTAGGACGTGTGCGTACTGATAAATCGAGCTACGAATCGCGCAGTATCGATTTGGATATAGTATTTGTTGAAGATGCTATTATTAATACTGAAAGCCTCCAAATACCACATCCAGAAATGCAAAAGCGCAAGTTTGTGTTATTGCCACTTAATGATGTTGCAGCGAAAGTGAAACATGTTAAACTAAATAAAGAAGTAGCTGTGTTGTTGCAAGAATGTGAAGATGATAGCCTTGTGGAGCCTATTAATATTTGGTTGAAAAACCCGAATAAAACTTTCGATTTTTCTAAGCTGGGTTACGTAGCGATTGAGGGTAATATTGGTGCTGGAAAAACCAGTTTAGCTAATAAAATTGCTCACGATTTTAATGCGCGCCTTATTTTGGAGCGTTTTGCTGATAATCCGTTTTTACCTAAGTTCTATCAAGATGCTGCGCGTTATGCGTTTCCGCTCGAAATGTCTTTTCTTGCTGAAAGGTACCAGCAAATTAGCGACGATTTATCTCAGCTCGATTTGTTTAAAGATTTTATTGTGAGTGATTATGATGTGTTTAAATCGCTTATATTCTCTAAGGTGACTTTGCAAGAAGATGAATTCAAACTGTACAGAAAGCTGTTTTACCTCATGTACAAAGAATTGCGTAAACCTGATTTGTATGTGTATTTATATCAAAATACCGAACGATTGCAGGCGAATATAAAGAAACGCGGACGCGATTACGAACAAAGTATCGATAACGACTATCTTGAAAAAATTAATACAGGCTATTTAGATTTCCTAAAAACCCAAAACGAATTTAACGTGAAAATTATTGATATTTCTGATAGAGATTTTATTGAAAATAGAAATGATTATTTATGGATTTTGGGTGAGATTTGTGGTGAATAATTGTGTTTAAAAAACAGTGTAACTTAATATTAAAGATACTGTTTTGTAATCGGAATAATATGCTGTATAAGTGTTTAGTAGATCTCTAGTTGTGTGGTACCTAAACTCAATGCTGTATGTGTCATTTTGTTTAAACCCTATTCCTAGACCGATGTTGGACGATTTTGTTAGTTCTAATTCGGCTCCTGTGCTGTATGATATGGTTGAGCTGCCTAAAAAATCAAGTATGTATGAGCCATTAATGAATAACTTGGAGTTATTATTTATAAACAAGTAATGTCTTATTCCAATAGGTAATTCAACTGATTTGTAGTCTACTTTAGCCGTTGAATTAGTTTGTTTCTTTATAGATTTAAAATACTGATAGGTTGGTTCTATAATTATAGCCCATTTGTTTTTATTGAACCCAAGTATGAATTCTGTCTCAATTCCTAAGCGAAACCCTAATTTGTTTTCGAAATCTACGTTTCTAGAGGTGCTCACTTCGTTTTGTACAGAAAGTGAGGAGCTATTTGTACCTAAACGTAAGTTTAAATTAAAAAGATCTTTCTTTTGTTTTTCTGTAAAAGTAACTAGTAATTCTGGATTCTGGCATTGGTTATAAAGGGTGAAGAAACCTATAAGGTCATTCTTAGTGTAGTTAATTTTTTTAATATCATTAAGTGAAATTTTTTGGCATTTTAAGTCATTCCATAATTGTTGTCTGAAGCTGTTGTTTTCAGCTATGAAGCTTCCTGAAACTTTATGTTTTTTAAAAATGAGCTGTTCAATATCTTCACTACTTTCTTTAGAATAAAAATATCTCACTAAATTTCCTTCCTCATATTGGTATAAGTTAGAATGTCCATCTATTAATACGTTTAAAAAAAGTTCTTCTTCTTGAAATATAGGGTTTCTATCAGTGCTTAATTTATTTAGTGAGCTGCTAGATCTATCCATATTTACGATTTGTCGTATATATTTTGAAAAATTATAAACTCCAAATTCTTTTACTTGTTTTATGGTCGCCTTGGATTGGTCTGAATTTTCAGATATTTTGTATTCGAACTCTGTTGGGTTGTTTTTCCAATCAATGTTTTTAATTAGGCATTCTGTTTTTTTGTTATTGTTATCTATATAGTATCCTTTTTCAAAATTAATTTGTGAGAAACAGTGTGTGGTTATAATTACGGTTAAAATTAATAATAGTTGTTTTTTCATTTTTATGGTTGCTTAAATTGGTGTGAGGTTGTTACTGTTAGAGTTTTTATTGAAAATAGAATTGATTATTTATGGATTTTGGGAAAGATTTGTGGTTTTGATTGATTAAAATTAGGTTCGCCATAAGTGGTTTATTAAAAGGTGAGTAGTGTTATATTATCTCAATGATTCGTTCTTCAATGTTTGTAGATGCTTCGGCACTAATCTCTTTTGTTTCGATACTGTAAATTAACCAGCCAGTTTCTCCGTGTATTCTTGATGCTGTATTTGTTATGTTTGTTAATGATGGGAATTTATCTCTCTGCGGAAAATTGTCGCCAAAATTCCCGGAGTTTTTTAAATAATTATAGGTGGCATCTGTTAATTGATTTGAGTTTATAATATGGTTCGATCTAAAAATTGAATTACCATCCACTTCGTTTATTTCATCTAAGCTAAATCGAACGTTTGTGTCAAAAGGTTTGTCCCCATAATTATTAGCGGTTTCTAGAAGTCCTTCTAGCTCTTCGCCTAGTTTATATTTTACACCATGAAATTGATAAAATTGCATCACATCTTTAATGGCATTAGCTTGAATAGATTCCTTTGATGTATAAATATTCATGGCATTAGTGATTAGTTTTTCAGAATTAGGGATGTTTTTTAATTCTTCTTTTAATGTTTTGGTCACTTTTTCTAAGTGGGTTTTAATATCATCTGCATTTATGATCTCTAGGAAAGCTCCAAGTTCATCTGTTTTTATTATTACAGATAGGTCGCTTGATATGGTTGCTAGTTTTTGTGCTAATGCATTCTCTGTATCAATAGCATAGTTTTTGTAAAACCATTCTATTGTATATGAATTCTGGGTAGAGTCTAGTATTTTAATGTCCACTTCGTAGGTTATTAAGTCTCTCGAAAGTGTGTCGTTGCTTTTGACTTTAATTTTTTCGTAAGAAACGGTGTAAGATTGTGTTTCTTGTTTTTCCCAGTATCCAATAACTTGAACGGTAGAATCTTTTACGTTTATTTGAGCAGAAAGTTTAGCTGAAAGTAGTAGAGCGATTCCAAGTAGTAAAAGTTTGTTCATTGAAAATTTGATTATTTTAGATGGTAATTAGATGCCGTTTTGGTTTTAGGCTGACTAAGAAAGAAGTTGTGATTTTTAGGATTAGAATGAAGTTGATGTTGCCTTTAAATATATTGGGAACTATAATCTAGATGGGGGTGATTATTCGCTTTACTCCTTGATCTATAGTAGGATGAAATAATAATAAAGTTGCAATTCATCGATAAAAATTGTATTTTAGCCTGTGCTATTGAGTTTGAATGGGTAATTTACTACTTTTTTTGATTATCTACGGAAATTTATAGCACCCTAAATTAATAACTTAAAATTAAAAAATGATGTTTCAAATGAAATTATTTAAAAACCTACTTATGCTTGTCTTAATCGTATCATCTGTAACCTTAGTTGGTTGTAGTGATGATGATGCCCCGGCAGTGTTAGTATCTGTAAACGGAACCGTTGTGTTTAATAATACTGATGAGTTTAATGGAGATATTGATGGCGATTTTTCCAGCAACGGAGGAACGGCTACTAAAAGTTTTATGTGGCAAAATGCTTTAGCAACAGCTGATTATAATGCGGATATTTCTACCTCGGTAGAAGGTTCTTTTAGAATGGTTGTTCAAGATGCTAATGGCGGTGTTGTGTTGGACAGGTCTTTAAGTGGTGCTACAGCTCCAGATTCTATTTCGGGCGTAACCACAGGTGGAGCTCCTGGACTTTGGACGGTAACTATAACTTTAACGTCTTTTACTGGTGATGGAAGTTTTTCACTAAGTGAAGGCAATTAAAATACTTTAAAACTATAATAAGCTCAAATGGTAAAATGCTGTTTGGGCTTTTTTTAGTTCCAATCCCATACTAAAATATTCCATTCATCGGTCGCATCTTTAAAGGTGTGAATGGTTTTAAAGCCCGTTTTTTCATGTGCCAACATAGACGGAATATTGCTTGATGATACTTCTGTAACGCAGTAATCAAACATTTTTGAGTAAACTTCTTTATGTTTTAAGTATAGTTTGTTTAAAACACCTTGTCGTTTATAGGCATCATCTACACAAATTTGTCCCATTACATAATAGTTGAAGTTACTTAGTTTGCTTCCTTTAAATATTATTTGTTCAAAATTTTCAAACATGGGAATAAGCACTGGTACTAAATTTTTAAATTCTTTAAGCATAACAAGAGCATAGGCAACCACTTTATCGCCGTCTTTTGCAATAATTTGTGAAGCTTTAGTATTCATTGTAATTAGCATCTCGAAACTATGCATAACCGTTAGAAAGCCTTTGTTTGCTTTCGAATTGGCGGATAGGTTGTCTAAATGATTCTCTTTCTGTAAAGCTAATATTTGGTGAAGTTCGTTATTGGTTTCGGCACGTTTTATTTCCATGGCTGTACTGGTTTGAAAAAGGTTTTTTTAGTGCCGAATGGTTGTGTTACTAATTTAGGTTTTTCAGTTTACAAAACACATCCCAAACAGCCACACCACAACTTACTGATATATTCAAGGAGTGCTTTGTTCCAAATTGCGGAATTTCCAATACCACATCGCTAGCGCTAACCACATTTTGTGCAACACCTTTAACTTCGTTACCAAAAATTAAAGCATAAGTTGTGTCTGTTTCGGGTATAAATTGGTCTAACATGGTGGCATTTTCGGCTTGTTCAATAGAAATGATTTTCACCTGTTCAGTCTTCAGTTTTTCAATTAATTCTAGGGTGTTTTCTGCGTATTCCCAGTCTACGGTGTCCGTGCTTCCTAAAGCGGTTTTATGTATGTCTTTGTGTGGTGGTGTCGCCGTTATACCGCAGAGGTATATTTTTTCAACTAAAAAAGCATCGCTGGTTCTAAAAACCGATCCAATATTATTGAGACTTCTAATGTTATCCAATACCACAATGATGGGTGTTTTTTTTACATCCTTAAAATCTTCAACACTTAATCGGTCTAACTCGCTGTTTTTTAGTTTTCTCACGTTTTTATTTGTTTTATGTCAATGTGTGTAGCGAAATAATTTGCTTTACTTTCTATCCAGAAATGGCTTGGCGTACAACAATCCTTTATTGGTGTATTTGTGGCACATTTTCAATATAACAGTTGTGAACAATTGTAAATAACTTATTAGTTATCTCTTTTATAAAAAACTAAATAATAAGTACATTAGCAATCTTGCAAACTCAATAACTATTGAGGCAAAAATAACACTAAAAAACCACTTACCCTTGGCTAAAAAAGCAAAAAAAGAAACCCCTTTAATGAAACAATATAACGCTATTAAAGCTAAGTATCCCGATGCTTTGCTGTTGTTTCGTGTGGGCGATTTTTATGAAACCTTTGGCGAAGATGCTATTAAAGCAGCCGGTATTTTAGGTATTACGCTCACAAAGCGTGGGGCTGGTAGCGAGAGTGAAATTGAGTTGGCAGGTTTTCCGCATCATTCTGTAAATACTTATTTACCAAAATTGGTTAAAGCGGGCGAGCGTGTTGCTATTTGCGACCAGTTGGAAGATCCAAAGCAAACTAAAACCATCGTAAAACGTGGGGTTACAGAGTTGGTGACACCTGGTGTAGCATTTAATGATGAGGTGTTGGTGTCGAAATCGAACAACTTTTTATGTTCGGTGTATTTTGATAAAAAATATATAGGTGTTTCCTTTTTAGATATTTCTACAGGTGAATTTTTAACATCTCAAGGAAATGCGGAATACATTGATAAATTATTACAAAATTTCAGCCCAAGTGAAGTGCTCGTTTCTAAGCAAAAACGCACGCTCTTTAATGAAACCTTCGGCAAAGATTTTCATACGTTTTATATGGAAGATTGGGTATATCAAACAGATTATGCCTATGAAACACTGATAAAACATTTCAAGACAAAAACGTTAAAAGGCTTTGGTGTTGAAGATTTGGATGAAGGTATTATTGCCTCGGGTTCCATTCTACATTATTTGGGTGAAACACAGCATAATAAACTTCAGCATATAACGGCCATTTCTAGAATTTCTGAAGACGCTTATGTGTGGATGGATAAATTTACCATCAGGAATTTAGAACTTTATAATTCTACCAATAATAATGCGGTAACGCTTTTGAATATTATTGATAGAACGATTTCTCCCATGGGTGGTCGCTTGCTAAAACGTTGGTTGGCATTGCCGCTAAAAAGCATTGATAATATAAAACAGCGTCATGAAGTCGTTCATTATTTAAAAAATGAAAACACAACGCTTCAAAAAACGCAGAATCATATAAAACATATTGGCGATTTAGAACGCTTAATATCTAAAGTGGCCACGGCTAAGGTGAATCCGCGCGAGGTTATTCAGCTTAAAAATTCATTAGAAGCTATTGTGCCCATAAAATCTTTGGCAAGTAATTGTAATAATGAATCGCTGAAAATTATAGGCGATACACTTCAAAGTTGCGACATATTGCGTGCGAAAATTAAGGAAATGCTTAATGAAGATGCGCCTGTTAATGTTTTAAAAGGGCATACCATTGCTTCAGGTTTTTCATCTGAATTGGATGAATTACGCGGTTTGTCAAAATCTGGAAAAGATTATTTAGATAAGATGTTGCAACGTGAAAGCGAGCGTACCGGCATCACATCTTTAAAAATAGATTCGAATAATGTATTTGGGTATTATATTGAGGTGCGCAATACACATAAAGATAAAGTACCGCAGGAATGGATACGTAAGCAAACTTTAGTGAATGCAGAACGTTACATTACTGAAGAATTAAAAGAATATGAAACTAAAATTCTAGGTGCTGAAGATAAAATTTTAGCCATCGAACAGCAATTGTTTGCCGAATTGGTCACTTGGATGAACCAATACATAAAACCAGTGCAACAAAATGCCTTTTTAATTGGGCAGTTAGATTGTTTATGTGGTTTTGCGCAATTGGCAAACGATAATAATTACGTGTATCCAGTTCTTGATGAGTCGAACGATTTAGAGATTAAAGATGGGCGACACCCTGTTATAGAAAAGCAGCTACCTATTGGTGAGGCTTATATTGCTAATGATGTGTTTTTAGATAGAACCAACCAACAAATCATTATGATTACGGGGCCTAATATGTCTGGTAAGTCGGCTATTTTGCGTCAAACGGCCTTAATTGTGTTGTTAGCCCAAATAGGAAGCTTTGTGCCTGCAAAAGAGGCTAGAATTGGGTTGGTTGATAAAATTTTCACTAGAGTAGGTGCGAGTGATAATATTTCGATGGGTGAATCGACCTTTATGGTGGAGATGAATGAAACGGCTTCTATTTTGAATAATATTTCAGAAAGAAGTTTGGTGTTGTTAGATGAAATTGGTCGTGGTACTAGTACGTATGATGGTATTTCTATTGCATGGGCTATTAGTGAATATTTACACGAGCATCCTGCAAAACCTAAAACCCTGTTCGCAACCCATTACCACGAACTTAATGAAATGACAGAAACCTTCGGTCGTATAAAAAACTATAATGTATCGGTAAAAGAGTTGAAAGACAATGTGCTTTTTATTAGAAAACTGGTTGAAGGCGGTAGTGCGCATAGTTTTGGTATTCATGTCGCAAAAATGGCGGGAATGCCGCAACAAGTTTTGCATCGTGCTAACGCTATTTTAAAGAAATTAGAGAAGTCACATTCCAGCGAAGAGCTTACCGATAAGGTAAAAACACTCACGGACGATATGCAGCTTAGTTTTTTTAATTTAGACGACCCATTATTGGAAAATATAAAAGAGGAAATATTACATATTGATATTGATACACTTACGCCGGTAGAAGCGCTTATGAAATTGAATGAAATTAAGCGAATGTTGGTCAAGAAAAAGCAAGTTTAAATTTTTTTCATTTTTTTTACGAAAAGGCTTTGCAGTTTCTAGAAAAGTTCTAAATTTGCATCCGCAATAGCAATGTTGCACGTTCATTAAAATTGCGAAAGTAGCTCAGGGGTAGAGCATCACCTTGCCAAGGTGGGGGTCGCGGGTTCAAATCCCGTCTTTCGCTCTGAAACTTTCTTAAAAATATACCAAGTTGCTGAAGTGGTGGAATTGGTAGACACGTTGGACTTAAAATCCAATGTCCATTAGGACGTACGGGTTCAAGTCCCGTCTTCAGTACTAAAGCCTTATCTTTTATTAGATAAGGCTTTTTTTATTTAGGCACCTTATAAGGTTTGTGTGCTTAAGCTTCATTTAACCGACCAGGATAAAAGTTTTTGTCTAGTATTACTGCATACAGATTAACAGTAATTGAAATATGTGGTTGCTTTAAAAATTTCACATATCTTCTGGGTTTGTTTAAATACTTATACTAGTTGTAAGACGATATATTGCTAATTTCTTAATTTAAAAAAAGGAAGGATTATGTAAAAAGTTGTGTGTAGCCTTCTTAAGTATGTCGGGTTTGGGTCTTTTTTCTTTTATTGATTTGCGAGCCTTAAAAATTATAATGTATTTTGCATAACGAATTATAGATATATTGATGGAATTTCTCTTTGAAAAAATAAACGACTTAAAAAAAAACTCGAGCTTTACTAAGCACGAAAAATTAATTAAGGCGATAGAGACTGTAATTGAGGCTAAGTATTTGAAAAAAGGAGATCGCCTACCTTCCATTAATAAAATGGTTGCTGAAATTGGTTTTGCAAGAAAAACGATTGTTAAGGCCTACGAAGAGTTAAAAGACAGAGGAATTGTAGAATCTAAAAACTTTAAAGGCTATTATATAGCAGATGTTAATACGGGTACAAAATTAAGGGTAGCGCTTGTGCTCTACGCGTTTCATACATTTCAAGAAGATTTTTATAATACCTTTAGAAAGGAGTTAGGTAAAAAATACATTATTAATGTATTCTTTCATCATAATAATTTAGATGTGTTTACAGATATACTTGCTAGAATTTCTGGCAGATATGGTATGTATGTTATTGCTCCAATACAACTCCCAGAAGTCAGTTTATTACTAAAAAAAATTCCTTCAGATAAGTTATTAGTTATAGATAGACAAGTTTCATTGCCTGAAGACTATTCGTTTATAACTCAAGAATTTGAAAGTTCAACGTTCGAACAATTAAAAAAAATACTGACCGAAATAAAAAAATACAAACAATTTGTTTTATTCTTTACAAACGATTCGGATTATCCTATTGGGATATTACGTGCCTTTAATAGATTTATAAAAGAATTCAATATTAATGGAAAAGTAGAGGCTCAATATAAACCGGGCAGTATAAAAAAAGATAGATTATACTTTTTTATTAATGATAGCGATTTATGGGGGATTCTTAAAGATAGTAAACCTAAAAACTATATTATTGGTAAGGATATTGGGTTATTAGCCCATAACGATAATGCCATTAAAGAAATAATATTTGGAGGGATTACCACTATTTCTATCGACTTTAAGAAAATGGCAAAAGAATCTGCCTACTACGTGAAATTAAAGGAGCATACTCGAAAAATTATACCTTCAGAACTCATCCATAGAAAATCATTATAGTCAAATAAACGTCAATTTCAAAGCGAATTTTAAGTAAATCACAGTATTTTTTTTAAATTCTGATGTGATATTGATTTTTTTTATATATTTGTAAAGTAGCATACTGTAGCATACTTGTTTTTAAAAGTAGCATACTGTATCACAACTAAACTAACTTTAATTAATAACTTATGAAAAAAAACGTACTACGACTATTATTTTGCTTAGTCCTATTCTTAACAGGAATTAGTGCTAGTGCCCAGACTCAATCTGTTTCAGGAATAGTTTCAGATAGTCAATTCCCCCTCCCTGGAGTTAACATTATTGTAAAAAACTCTGCAAAGGGAGCAACTACAGATTTTGATGGTAACTATAGTTTAAGTGATTTAAGCGCGACAGATATTGTTGTTTTTAGCTATGTGGGCTATAAAACACAAGAAATCACGGTTGGAAATCAAACCACAATTAACGTCAGGTTAATAGAAGCTGCTGCTTCTTTAGATGAGGTAGTAATTGTTGGTTATGGTACAACAAACAAAAGAGAACTTACTGGTTCTATTGGTACTATAAAAGGAGATGCTATTGCAACGACCGTAGCTGGTAATCCAGCCTCAGCTTTACAAGGTAAATTAACAGGTATTCAAGTTGAAAATCCTGGAGGTAAACCTGGCGCTAAAGGAAACGTTTTTATTAGAGGGGTAAACTCATTAAGTAACGCAGACCCTTTATATATTATTGATGGTTTGTTTGTTGATGACATGAGTTATGTAAATCCGCTAGACATCGAAAATATTTCGGTACTTAAAGACGCTGCTGCTGCTGCAATTTATGGTTCTAGAGCTGCCAATGGTGTGGTTTTAATAAAAACAAATCACGGTAGAAAAAATAGAGATTTAGAAGTTACTTTCAATTCTAGAATAGGTTTTGATACACCAAGTAAAAAATTAGATTTTATAAACGGACAACAATACACCGATTATTTAAATCAACGTTTTGTGAATGATGGAAGTTCTTCAGCAGTTTCATTTAATGGTGTGGATACAGATTGGCAGGATGAAAACTTACAAAGTGGAATTATTGAAGATTATGGAATCTCTTTATCTGGAGGTGGTGAAAAATCATCTTTCTATTCATCAATAAACTACTTTAATCAAGATGGTATTCTTGTAGGTTCAGGCTTTAAAAGATTGAATGCAAGATTGAATAGCGAGCATGAATTTGGAAAATTTAAAGTATCTCAATCTTTAGGTTTAGCTGAAGGAAAATTACAAGATAATAACTGGTATGGTTTTGATGGTACAACAGCACCAACTGTAGCTTTAAGAAATGAGACTAACGATGGTGGTTTTGAAGCGCCATCAACAAATATTCATGGACCTGGAGGAGTTAATCAATTCGGATTAGCAACATTAGAAGATAATTTAGAAACTACGCGTACACTTTTTGCAAGTTTAAAATTAGACTATGAAATTACTGAAGAATTAACAGCTGGCATTAATTTAGGTGTAGATTATACAACTCAAAAACGTTTTCAATTTACGCCAACATACTTTATGAGTACGGTTGATGCTGTAAGAAACGTGAATGATTTAAATGATCTTACTGAATTTAACCAAGAAGATATTAATTTATTATTTGAGCCGACGCTGTCTTACAGCAAAACAATTGATGAAGCTCACAAAGTATCAGCAGTAGTTGGTTATACACGTTTTATCGAAAATCAAAAAAGTAGTGGTATTTACGGTCAAGGTACGCCCGCAAATAGTATTAGAGTTGTTGGTGCTTTACCTTCAAATGATCAAAACATATTGTTAGGTCAAGATAACGAGGCTGGTTTAATATCTTATTTTGGAAGATTAAACTACGGTTATAATGATAAATATTTGTTCTCTGGGACCTTAAGACGTGATGCTTCCTCAAGGTTTGCTAAAGCAAATCAAGTAGGTTACTTCCCTGCTATTTCTGCGGGATGGAATATTTCTAATGAAGATTTCTGGAAGTCTGAAATGATTAACTTCTTCAAGTTAAGAGTGTCTTATGGTGAATTAGGGTCTTATCCAGATGTGTTTTACCCAACTCAAGCGGTATTTCTTGCCAACCAATCTAACACAAGTTTTGGAGGGGGAACTGCTAATGGTTTAGCACAAACAACTTTAGCTGATGAAAATTTAGTATGGGAAACTACAAAAACATTCGATATAGGTGTTGATATGTCTTTACTAAATAGCGCACTTACATTTTCAGCAGATTATTATTCGAAAGATGTTGAAGATGCGCTTGTTCCAATTAGTATTCCTTCAACTGCAGGTGTTAGTTTGCCTGTAACAAGAAATGCTGGAACATTAATAAATAATGGATTTGAATTTGATGTCACTTACAGAAAATCTGAAGGCGACTTCACTTACAGTGTGGGAACAAACTTTTCATTCAACCTTAAAAATGAAGCAAAAGATATTCCTGCTACTATTTTAGGACCTGGAATTGATGAAGATTTACGTGTGGTTAATAGGACAGAAGCTAATGGTCCTGTAGGTGCATTTTATGGTTATATAGTAGAGGATAAAGTCGATCCTGCAACGGGCGATTTTATAAGAGTAGATACTGATGGTGTAGCAGGTATTACCTCAGATGATCAAACGATTATTGGTAACCCAACACCAGATTTTACTTATGGTCTTAATTTCAACGGTAAATATAAAAAATTCGATATTGCCTTAAACTTCAACGGAGTTTCTGGTAACGAAATTTATAACCTAAGTAAATATTATAATATCTTATGGCAAGATGGTGGTAAATTAACGGATGTCTTGAATTCTTGGACACCTAGTAATACCGATACCAGTATTCCTAGAGCCTCTGTTGATGATGCTGCTGGAAATAAAGCACCGTCTTCGTTCTTCGTAGAAGATGGTTCTTATTTCAGACTTAAAAACATGGAGTTTGGCTATAATTTTGGTGAAAATGTACTTGGAGTAGATTGGATTAAAAGCGTAAGATTATCATTAAACATTCAAAACGTTTTTGTAATTACAGATTATTCTGGTTACGATCCAGATGTGGCATCAACAAATAGTGGTAGAGCCAATATTAACTCGGGCGTACCAGGAGTAAGGTCAAATGTAAACCCTTTACTTGGTAGAGGTTTAGATCAAAGAGCATATCCAAATGCAAGAACATTCATGTTAGGTTTACAAGCTAAGTTTTAAAAAATAAGATTATGAAAAATTCAATAAAAATAAAAAGCTCTTTAGGCATAATAGCGGTTACGTTATTAATGACAGTTGGTGTTGCTTGTTCTGATAATATTTTAGACCAGAACAATAACAACGCTACTTCAACAGCAAACTTTGGTACTTCTGTAGATCAAGTAAAATCTGCAATAAATGGTGCATTCCACCCAATAACAGGAACTTTTTTCTGGGGTAGAATTGTACACACAGGTGCCATGTTGCGTTCAGATGAATTTAATGTATTTCCATTTGGTTCTAATACGGCAATGTCAACTTTTCAAGGAAATCCTGGAGATCGCTGGGCAACAGAGCCTTGGCAAGAACTTTACAAATCCATAGCAAGATGTAACAATATCATTATTAATGTTACTGAAGAAGGCATTGCTGATAAAACAACTAGAGATAACTTAGTTGGTCAAGCTTATTTTTTAAGAGCTTTTGATTATTGGTACTTAGCGAATCTTTACGGAAATGTGCCTTTAATTACAGAGTTGCCAGATTTAGATAACCTTTTAGTAAAGCAAGCGACTTCTGATGTTATTTGGGCTCAAATTATTTCAGATTTAGAAATGGCTGAAAATATGTTGCCTGAAAATTGGACTGGAGACGATTTAGGAAGACCTACTTCTGGTGCTGCTACAGCACTTAAAGGCAAAAGTTATTTATATATGAAACAATACGGGCCTGCAGTTACTGCACTAAACAGTTTAGTCGGTAAATATAGTTTATTGCCAGGGGCTCAATTTGGAGACAATTTCACGACTACTAACGAGAATAATAGTGAGTCTATTTTTGAACTTCAATTTTTAGGTCAAGATACATTTGTATGGGGGTCTGATATTCCTGGTACTGGAAGTATGGGGAATTTTCATATTGATTATGCGCCACCTACTAAATCGCCAGATAGAAGTCATGTAGTAAACCCTTGGTTGAAAGGTTTATTTGAAGCTAACGGTGATACTACCCGTAGAAATGAAACATTGGTTTATGATTATGCAGGTGCTACAGGCTATGGAGGTGTTGCGTTTGCAACAGATATGGCTGCAGATATTGCTGTTGCTAACGATGCAGGTGTAGAACCTATTTTTTCTAGAAAATACTCTGGAATGGATTTAGGTGAAAGAAGTACCGTTGACTTTCTAGGAACTAACGTAGGTAACAACTGGAGAATAATTCGTTATGCTGATGTATTGCTAATGTTGGCTGAAGCTTTAAATGAAGATGCTAGAACTTCTGAAGCTGTACCATTTGTTGATATGGTAAGAGATAGAGCTGGTTTAGCTTCAATTGCAGGAACTACTCCTGGAATTAATCAAACAGATATGCGTCAAGCTATTATTGAAGAACGCGCCATGGAATTAGCAGGTGAAGGACATCGTTTCTTTGATTTGGTACGCTGGGGGCTTGCCGACGATTATATGGGGGCAACGTCATTACACGGTAACCATCCAAAATCATTAAGTGGAGGTGCTTTTCAAAACGGAAAACATGAATTAATCTGGATTCCAGATTCTGAAAGAGATGCAAACCCTAACCTGAACCAAAATCCTGGTTACAATTAATATAATTGATTTAGTTTTTATTTTTTTTGGTTGAATAAAAGCTGAGTTTTTAGTTTGACTCGGCTTTTACTCCAATCAATTGTTCAAAGTATATCTCAATAAAACATAACAATAATTACCAATTCCTATTAGTAACATGACGCAAATTGTCGATATTATACCTAAACAAAACATCACTATAAAAAGTGACTGTAATAATTTCAAAACTGAAATAACTACCATTTCTGAAGATTTAAATGTGTCTATATTCAACATTCAAATCACTTCTAATACGCCTGAAAAACCGGAGCCATTAACACTTAAATGGAAAATCCCAGCACATAATGTAAAAGGTGTTTGGAAACCAACTACCGATTTTGCAAAACGTATTCAAGCAGATTGGGAAATGGCAGGTATGGAATCTAGAATTTCCATTGATGCACCAGTTATCAGTTTGTTTGGTCATGATGATAGTAATCGCCATACATTCGCATGTTCTAATGCCATAAATAAATTAGAGCTCAATGCTGAAATTAGAGAGGAAGATGATTGTTTCTACTGCCATGTTACTTTGTTTTTAGAACAACAATCTAAAATAGATAATTACAGTATTCAGTTAAGAATTGATCAAGGTGAAAAACACTTTTCTGAAGCTTTAAAGGAAGTCTCAAAATGGTGGGAGAGTTTTGATGATTTAAAACCAACTTCGGTTCCAGATATTGCACTAGCGCCCTTATACTCTACTTGGTATAATTTTCATCAAACTTTAGAAGAAAATGTTTTAATTGAAGAATGTAAAACTGCCTACAGTTTAGGCTATAGAGCTGTTATAATAGATGATGGTTGGCAAACCAATGATGGTAATAGAGGGTATGATTTTACAGGCGATTGGGAACCTGAGCGGTTAAATAAAACAAAAGCATTTGTTGAAGACATTCATGCTACAGGTATGAAAATTGGTTTTTGGTATTCAGTTCCTTTCTGCGGAAAAAAATCGAAAGCATACAAAGGTTTTAAAGGAAAGTTTTTAACTGAAAATCACCGTTGGGCACCTGTTTTCGACCCGCGTTATCCTGAAGTTAGATCCTATCTTATTAATATCTATAAAAACGCATTGTTAGATTGGAATTTAGACGGTTTCAAACTTGATTTTATTGATGATTTCAGATTGTATGTTGATACACCAGAAGTTAACGATGCCATGGATTTTACTTCCATAAACGCAGCAGTTGATAGGTTATTAACAGATGTTATCACAACTTTAAAAAATATTAATTCGGAGGTTTTTATAGAATTCAGACAAAAATATGTAGGTCCTGCGATGCGAAAATATGGTAACATGTTCAGAGCTTTTGATTGCCCTGGAGATGCAACAATGAATCGTGTTCGAATTGCAGATATTAGAATGTTAGCAGGAAATACCGCTGTGCATTCAGATATGATTACATGGCATAATGACGAAAAATTAGAAATAGCAGCTTTACAAATGGTAAACACGCTTTTTGGGGTGCCTCAAATTTCAGTCATCCTTAAAGATATTCCTAAAGACCATTTGCAAATGGTGAAGTTTTATACTGAATACTGGACTACTAATAGAGAGCTTATTACAAAAGGTCATTTTACTCCTTACAGACCTTTAGCTAATTATCCAATTCAAAAAGTTAGTAATAGCAAAAAACTACTTGTTGGTTTGTATGATGATCATGTTGTTCAAATGGATAATTCTTTTGAAGCACTTGATGTTTTAAATGCAAAATTAACTGAAAGTATTATACTAAAAATCAATAGCGATTTAGGAAGCTATAATTGTAGTATCTTTAATTGTAAGGGCGATTTAGTAAATGAAAAAAATCTAAAATTAAACAAAGGTGTTCTGGAAATTACAGTTCCTGCATGCGGTTTAGTTCAATTAACTATAAATAAATTATAACATATGGATACGCTATCAATTGTTTCATTTCTTGGATTCACCTTATTGGTAGCCTTTATTGCATGGTATGCAACCCGAAAGACTGATGAGAATTCAGCCGATGGCTATTACCTAGGTGGAAGAAGTCTAGGTTATGTAACTATTGCGGGTTCTTTGCTTTTAACCAATCTTTCTGCAGAACAAATAGTTGGTCTTAACGGACAGTCGTTTGCGCAAGGTGTTTTGGTAATGGCTTGGGAAACTTTAGCTGCAATTTCTATGATTGTAACAGCTATTTATTTATTGCCAAAATACATGCGCTCAGGAATTACCACCATACCAGAGTTTGTTCAAGAACGTTTTGATGCGCAAACAAAATCTATATTATCCATTCTCTTTTTAGTGGCTTTTGGTGTTGTATTGCTGCCTACAATTTTATATTCAGGTTCTTTAGCATTTAGCACCATGTTTGATTTGTCTGAAACCTTAGGGATATCACAATCTTCAGTTATTTGGATATGTGTATGGTCTATCGGAATTATCGGTTCTATTTATGCCATTTTTGGAGGACTTAAGGCCGTGGCAGTTTCAGATTTGGTAAATGCCATAGGACTTTTAATTGGTGGCTTATTAATCCCTGTTTTTGGTTTGATGCTTATTGGAGATGGTAGTGTTTCAGATGGTTTAAGTGAATTATGGACTGAAAACCCCGAAAAATTTAATGCTAAAGGAGCTATAGATTCTTTTATTCCTTTCAGTACGATTTTTACAGGAATGATGATTGCTCAAATGTATTATTGGGGCACAAATCAATCTATTTTACAACGTGTATTTGGTGCTAAAAGTTTAGCCGACGGTCAAAAAGGAATGATATTGGCAGGGTTTGTAAAATTCTTAATTCCAATAATTGTAGTACTGCCAGGCGTTATTGCATGGCATATTTTTGGAAATGATTTAGAAAACGCAGATCAAGCATACCCTGCTTTAGTTAAAAAAGTATTACCTGGGGCATTCTTAGGTTTTTTTGCGGCTGTGTTATTTGGAGCTGTTTTGAGTTCTTTTAATAGTTTGTTAAATAGCAGTTCAACGTTATTTGGAATCGATTTATACCGTCAATATTTTAATAAAAACGCTTCTGAACTTAAAATGGTAAAAGCAGGTAAAGCATTTGGTCTTTTACTAGCATTAATTTCAATGAGCATCGCACCATTTATTGCAAATGCTCCTGATGGACTTTTCTCGTACATTCAAGAATCTTTAGGAAGTTTAAGTGTCCCTATTTTAGCGGTGGTTGCTGTTGGTATGTCTACCAAAAATGTTCCAGCTTTAGGCGCGAAAATTGTATTAACAGTTGGGGTGTTAATGTATTTGGTAAGTCAGTTTGTACTTAGTCCACATTTTATAAACGACGCTTTAGCAGAAGCAGCTGCAAATGGTATTACGGGGGCAAAAGAATTAAGAATTATAAAAGCTCAAGCATATCCGCATTTCTTACATATAATGGGTATTCTTTTTGTTATTAATGTAGGGTTTATGTTAATAATGGGGAAACTATACCCTAATAAGAGGGTGTACACTCCTAAAATCACAGAAGAAATTGATATTACGCCCTGGAAGTATGCCAAAGTAGTTGGTGTAGCTATTACTATTTTGGTGTTAAGTACCTATTTAATTTTTTAAATTGAAGACTGCAAAATATGAACAAAAAATATGTAATAGCCTTCGATCAAGGTACTACAAGTACCAGAACCATTGTTTTTGATGAAAAAGGCTCTATTGTTTCAATAGCCCAAAAGGAATTAAAGCAATATTATCCACAATCTGGATGGGTAGAACACGATGCTTTAGAGATTTATAACGACCAATTAGAAACCTTTCACCAAGCTGTCTCTAATTCAGGAATTAACCCAAAGGACATTGCGGCTATTGGTATTACAAATCAACGTGAAACCACTGTTGTTTGGGATAGAGAGACAGGGAAGCCTATTCATAAGGCGATTGTTTGGTTAGATAAACGAACCACAGGTATCTGTAAGAGTATAGAGGATAAAGGGCTTTCAAGCTATATCAAAAAAAACACGGGTTTGGTAGTGGATTCTTATTTTTCAGGCACCAAATTAAAATGGATTTTAGATAACGTTGAAGGTGCTCAAGAAAAAGCAGAGGCAGGAAAATTAATGTTTGGAAACATCGATTCTTGGTTAATTTATAAATTCACAAATGGAAAAAAACATGTTACCGATCATACGAATGCATCGCGTACCATGATTTATAATATTAAAAACCTAGAGTGGGATGAAAAACTTCTTAAAGAGTTAAATATCCCTCATTCTCTATTACCAAAAGTTCAAACGTCCTCTTCAGATTTTGGAATTATTGAATACAAAGGAATTAAAATTCCAATTTACGGTGTTGCTGGTGACCAACAAGCGTCGTTATTTGGGCAAGGAGGGTTTGAAGCAGGTATTGCAAAAAGCACTTTCGGTACGGGTTGTTTTATTCTTTTAAATACAGGAACAAAACAGGTGAAATCAAAAAAAGGCTTGCTTACTACGCTAACCTGTAGTTTAGATTCAGAACCTGTAAATTATGCTTTAGAAGGTAGTGTTTTTGCTGGCGGTGCATCTATTCAATGGTTGCGAGATCGTATGAAAATTATAGATAAAGCAAGCGACACTGAGGCTATTTGCAGCAGTATTCCGCCCCTAAATAATGTTTACGTTGTTCCCGCTTTTGCAGGTCTTGGTGCCCCACATTGGGACTGTAAAGCTAAAGGAAGTGTTTACGGTATGACCTTAGATACGGGGAAAGAAGAACTTATTAAAGCGACAGTTGAAGCTTTGGCCTACCAAACCAAGGATGTTATTGGTGCTATGGAAACAGATAGCAAGGAAAAAATAGTGACTTTAAAAGTAGATGGTGGCGCAAGCAAAAATAATTATCTAATGCAGTTTCAAGCTGATTTATTGAATGTTGAAGTTGATAGACCCAAGATGATTGAAGTTACCGCATTTGGTGCAGCACTTTTAGCAGGTATAAAAGCTGGGATTTGGACTAAAAGCAATATTGCTCAAATAAGAGAGGTTGACACTGTTTTTAGTCCGAAAATGGACAAAAAAACACGAAAAAAAAATTATAAAGGCTGGAAAAAAGCTGTAAAACGAACAAAAAGTAAGTAAGATGTTGACGATGAAAAAAATCGCAGAATTTTCGGTATTAAATAGAACAGCTCAAATTAAAAAGTTTCAAACTACAAAATTTGATTTGGCTATTATTGGTGGAGGTGTTACAGGAGCGGGTATCGCGTTAGATGCAGCTTCTCGGGGTTTAAATGTGTGCTTAATTGAGAAAAATGATTTTGCTTCGGGAACCAGTAATAAATCGACAAAACTAATTCATGGAGGCTTACGTTATTTAAAACAATTTGAAATTGGTTTGGTAAGAGAATCTGGATCAGAGCGTGCCATTGTTCACAAATTAGCTCCTCATTTAGTCGTTCCTGAAAAAATGTTATTACCTTTAGTTGAGGGTGGTACTTATGGGAAAATGATGACCTCTATAGGGCTTAAAGTTTACGATTTTTTAGCTGATGTTAAAGGTGATGATAGAAGAAAAATGCTCGAAAAAGAAGAAACTATCATCAAAGAACCTTTACTTAATAAAGATGTTGTTTTAGGTAGTGGCTTGTATGCAGAATATAGAACAGACGATGCACGATTAACTATTGAAATATTAAAAAAAGCAGTGGAATTTGGTGCGACAGTCATCAACTATTGTGAAATGGAATCGTTTAATTATAACGAGGAATCCAAGATTAAAAGTCTAAACTGTATAGACAATAATACAGGGAATATTTTCAAAATAAAAGCTAGAAATTATGTCTCGGCAGCTGGCCCATGGGTAGATAAATTACGGACTAAAGACCATTCCATGAACAATAAATATTTGCATCTTACCAAAGGTGTTCATATTGTTTTTCCGTATGAAAAATTACCTGTGAAACAACCGCTTTATTTTGATGTTCCTGATGGCAGAATGATTTTTGCCATTCCAAGAGGTAGAGCAACTTATGTAGGAACTACCGATACCAATTACTCTGGTAGTCTAGAGCGTGTTGTTGCCATTAAAAGCGATGCTGAATATCTTTTAAATGCCATTAATAGCACCTTTCCAGATGTTCATTTGTCAATAGATGATATTGAATCTAACTGGGCAGGACTAAGACCGTTAATTCATGAAGAAGATAAAGATCCGTCAGAACTGTCAAGAAAAGATGAGTTATTTATTTCTGAAAGCGGATTAATTTCTATAGCTGGTGGTAAGCTAACAGGGTATCGCAGAATGGCAGACCGCGTTATTGAAGCGGTTTTAAAAACCATGAAGAGTAAACATAAGAAGGATTTAAAAAAATCAAAAACCGAGAAAATTCCTTTAGTAAGCCCTTCCCTTGAAAATTCACATAATGTTGAAATATATCAAGAGGAATTAGAACTAAAACTTTCAGAATTGGGTGTTTTAGACACGTACCATGCTTGGTATTTATGTACTACTTATGGAAAACAATCAGATATCATTATTGATAAATCAAAAACATTTGATAATAAAGATGTTTTGGAACGTTTAATTAGAGCGGAACTTTGGTTTGCTATACATCACGAAATGACTAATAGCTTAACAGATTTCTTTGTACGTAGAACAGGAAGATTATATTTCGATATTCCAAGTGTGAAAAAATATATGAAACTCATTTTTGATGATTGTTCAAATTATTTAGATTGGGGTACAAAACGTATTGATTCAGAAAAAGAACATATGGAACTGCTTTTAGAGGATGCAACAAACTATTACGAACAAGAGTTTGAATAAACTATAGATTATTAATATGAAAAATAGAGCATTAAATTTAGTAACTTTTTTATTTATATTGATGCTCTTTTTCAATTGCGAAAAAGAGAAAAAAGAAGCTTCCATAAAAAAGATATTTAACACCCTTGATGCTTCCGTTTCAGGTATAGATTTTTCAAACACCCTTACAGAAAACGATAGTCTAAACTATTTCACCTACTCTTATTTATATATGGGAGGTGGCGTTGCTGTTGGCGATATCAATAACGACGGGTTAAAAGATGTTTTTTTTACAGGCAATCAAGTGTCCAATAAGTTATACTTAAATAAAGGTAATCTTGAGTTTGAAGATATTACTAAAAAATCAGGGGTCTCAGGTGATGAAAGATGGTATACAGGGGTTACAATGGCAGATGTAAATGCGGATGGTTTTTTAGATATTTATTGTTCAGTAGCTGGAAAATTCACACCAAAATCAAACGAACTCTATATTAATAATCAAGACGGAACATTCACGGAAATGGCTCAAGAATACGGATTGGCTGATGCAGGACAAAGTGTTCAAGCAACGTTTTTTGATTATGATAAAGATGGTGATTTAGATGTCTATGTTGCCAATTATCCAGTAACAAAGTTCAATGCTTCAGTTTATGTTTATGAGCAAAAAATGAAAACGGTGAGTGAGATAGAATCGGACCATTTGTATAGAAATGATAATGGCAAATTTACAGATGTTACCAAGGAAGCTGGTGTTAAAAGTTTTGGGTTAACATTAAGTGCAACGGTTGGCGATTTAAATAACGATTCTTGGCCAGATATTTACATTTCAAACGATTTTGCCTCTCCTGATTATTTATATATAAATAACCAAGATGGTACATTTAGGGAAGTTCTAAAAGAAGCAACATCACATACCGCTTTTTACGGTATGGGTGTCGATATTTCAGATTTTAATAATGATGGGAATCTTGATATTTTTCAAGTTGATATGGATGCCAAAACCAACAAACGTAAAAAGGCAAATATGGCAGGCATGAATCCTGATTTGTTTTGGGGTGTTGTTGATGCAGGTTTTCATTACCAATACATGCAAAACTGTTTACAAATGAATGCGGGTGTTTTTAAAGATGGCAATCCGTTTTTCTCAAATGTATCTAGAATTACAGGTGTTTCTTCTACCGATTGGAGCTGGGGTCCACTTTTTGCAGATTTTGATAACGATGGTTTAAAAGATTTATTCATTTCAAACGGTACACGTCGAGAAGTGAACAACCGTGATTTCTTCAATCAAATTGATGATGCCTTTACCATCGATAGTGATAAAACGTTGGAGATGAGTTTAAAAATTCCTTCAGAAAAAATTGATAATTTCATCTATAAAAACAACGGAAATTTAAATTTTAAGCAAGCCAATAAAGATTGGGGAATTGAATTTAAAGGTTTTTCAAATGGTGTGGCTTATGCCGATTTAGATAATGACGGCGATTTAGAAATTATCACTAATAATATAGATGATAAAGCCTCTGTTTTTCAAAATAACAGTTCAGAAATAAACAACCATATTACGCTTAGATTTGAAGGTGCTTCTAATAATAAATTTGGTTTAGGAAATCGAGTTTTCGTTACTGTAAATGGGGAAACGCAAATGCAAGAGTTGACGCTAACTCGTGGTTTCCAATCTTCCGTTGCTCCAGAATTACATTTCGGTTTGGGTCAATCAGATAAAATTGATGAACTAAAAGTGGTTTGGGCAAATGGTTCTACAGAAATTAAAAAGGATGTTGCAGCAAATCAAATTCTAGTTTTTAATCATTCCAACGCAAGTCTCGAAAACGAACAAATAAACCTCAAAAACCCTATTTTTAATTCTAATATTAAAGGGCTTTTTCCAGAGCATAAACATGATGAAAACACCTTTGATGATTTTAAATACCAAGTCTTGTTGCCACATAAAATGTCTGCCTTTGGTCCTGCGCTTGCAGTAGGCGATTTAAATAATGACGGATTAGATGATTATTTTGTTGGTGGTGCTTTTAATAGAACAGGAAGTTTATACTTTCAAATTGAAAGCGGTTTTCAAAAATATGAAAACTCTGTTCTAGAACAGGATAAATTAAGTGAAGATGTTGGTGCTTTAATTTTTGATGCTGATAACGATGGCGATAATGATTTGTATGTAGTTAGTGGTGGTTATGAATTCTCGTCCAAATCTAAAATGCTTCAAGACCGTCTTTATGTGAACGATGGTTCAGGGGGTTTTACGAAATCAAGTGCGCTTCCTGAGATGATTACAAGTAGTTCAAAGGTTTATAACCTAGATTTTAATAAAGATGGTAAACAAGATTTACTTGTTTTGGGTAGGCAAATTCCTGGACATTATCCAGTTGCGGCCAATACATATTTATTAGAAAATAAGAGTAAAAATGGTGTTGTGAAGTTTGAAGACGTTACTGCGATGCACGCAAAAGTATTTCAGAATTTAGGTATGGCAACATCGGCAATTATAACAGACTTTAATAGTGATGATTCAGAAGATATTATCATAGTAGGGGAATGGATGCCTATTCGAGTTTTTGAAAATGTAAACGGAACTTTTAAAGAAGTGTCAGAAGCCTTAGGGCTTACCAAGGATACAACAGGTTGGTGGTGGAGCATTAATGAAGGTGATTTTGATGGCGATGGCGATATGGATTATATAGTTGGAAACAATGGTTTGAATTATAAATACAAAGCCACAGAAAATGAAACCTTCGATATTTATATGAACGATTTTGATAACGATAATAAAAAAGACATTGTATTAAGTTATTATAATGAAGGCAAGCAATATCCAGTTCGTGGGCGTGAATGTTCATCGCAGCAAAACCCAAATATCAAAGAAAAGTTTAAAAATTACGAGACCTTTTCTAATGCCACTCTTGTTGATGTTTATGAAAAAGATGCTTTAGAGTCTGCTATACATTATCAGGTGAAATCTTTTGCAAGTATATATTTAGAAAATAAGGGTGGTAAATTTATCATTCATGAATTGCCAGTTGAAGCGCAAGTATCTAGTATAAACAAGATTTTGGTTGACGATTTTGATAAAGATGGCGCTTTAGATATCGTTATTGCAGGGAATTTATATTCATCGGAAATTGAAACTCCTAGAAATGATGCTGGTTATGGCTTATTTTTGAAAGGAAATAATAAGGGTGGTTTCTTACCTGTTTCAACCTATGAAAGTGGTTTTTTTATACCCGGAGATGTAAAAGAAATGGAAACCATTAAGGTGAAAAATAAAAAACACATCATTGCTGCCAAAAACAATGATTTCCTTCAGTTTGTTCAATTAAATTAACCGCATACATATTTTGACTTTTTGGACTTAGAATATTAATGCGTATTATTATTCACTGGCTTAAGTCCCGTCTTCAGTACTTAAGCCTTATCTTTAATGGATAAGGCTTTTATTTATCTATAAACATCATAAGCTCAATATTTTGATGCACTCATTCAAATTTTACTCGCACCATAAGGCGAGGCTTATTTGTATAATAATCTACTACATAGAATATAAAGATAAGTTACTAAAAGGAGGGGTGCTTAAAACTGATACACTTCGCATTCAAAAGTTAGAACGAAGACTTCATAGTGTATTACATAACGATAGAGCAATTTGAATTGGAACAAGTTTTTTCAGAAGAATCTGGTGACCTAAACGAAAACGGAAATACAATCACTGAAAACCTGCTTTCTCATAAATAAATTATCTACCATATTAATACCTTTAGGCAATCAGTTAGCCCTGTTCTGAGTAACATGAGAATGGAGGGAGCTGTATTTTATTTTGAAAGGAATTTTAACATTTCCCGACAAAATTCAGAACTAACGCTTTATTAATATATGCAATTAACAAAAATTTTAGGCTACTTAGGCCTTCTCGCCTCTATTCTTGTAGGATTAGGCGAATATTTTTTACACTATTCCCCACACATTTTAGAACATGCCGAAGATTATGCATTTTTCAAATATGTACGTTTAGAGAATCTTACAACCGGACATTTCTTGGCCGTTATTGGTTTGCCTTTTTATTTTGCTGGTTACTTACATATCTATAGAATGCTAAAATCTGGAAACGAAACTTTAGCAAGACTTGTTTTAGCTATAGGTTTTATAGCTTTTGCTGTTGGAGGAATTTGGATAGGCTCCAGAGCATCAATAGGTAATATCGTGCATTTAAAAGGTACTATGGACCAAGCTATCTACCAAAATCTATTAGCACATTACACCAGTCATATGGAGATTTTAGTAAAAGCACTTCGTATCATCATTGCATCGCTATCTGTTGTATTTGTTATCGCTATCCTAAAAGGAGGCACATATTATAAAAAGTGGGTCGCTATTTTTAACCCTATCGTGATACTGCTTTTACTAGTCGTTTTAGGAAAACTAATTCCTTCTATTGGAAAACACATGCTTCCTATCTTAATGAATGTCACCCATTTTATTCTTTTTACATTATCCTTATATCAACTAAATACATACACTAAAACACCTCAAAATGCTTAAGAAAATTTTAAAATACACCGGAATATTAATCCTTTTACTATTAGTACTCGTACTTGGGTTCTTCTGGAGAGATTCCGTTTCCGATAAATACGACATTACCATAGCCGATAATAAAATCCCTCAATTTGAAGCAATTACTCTCGATTTTAAACATCAATATAATGGCGATAAATCCTTGCCAATTGCACCTTCCGCTTTAATTGATATTAATAATGATAATATAGACGAAGTATTTTTTGGAGGTGGCATGTTTCAAGAGGATGCTATTTTTGCATACCGAGATAATAAATTTGTCAATATTTCTTCCGAAGTAAATCTACCTAAAAAAGGAAATACACTAACGACTGTTGGCGTAGTTTCTGCCGATTTTGACAATAACGGTTTCACAGATATTATTCTAGGAAGAGAAGATGGATTAACCATTTATTACAACACCAACGGAAAATTAACCGTTAAAAAAATCAATACTCCTATCAATGAAAAATCAACACCTGCAGGATTAACCGTTGGAGATATTGATAAAGATGGAGATTTAGATATTTTCATGGCTACTTATCTTAAAAAAGAGCTCATGGAAGGCCAAACCATTTTTGAAGATTACACCTATGGTTCTACCAGTGAATTACTTTTAAATACGGGAAATGAAAACTTTGTAAGTATTACTAAAGAAGCTGGTTTAGATTATGTACACAATACGTTTCAAGGTGTTTTAGTGGATATTGATAACGATACTTGGTTAGATTTAGTAGTGGTTCATGATACTGGAGAAGCAAGAACCTATAAAAATAATGGCGATCTTACCTATACGATGAAGCCAAATCCGTTAACCAAAAAATTCGCATATCCTATGGGATTAGCAGTTGGCGATTACAACAATGATGGTTTGGTAGATTTTATGTTTTCTAATACCGGAAGCACCTTACCAAGAGCTTTAGCAAAAGGAGATATTAAAGACGCTTCTTTATTTAATGAAAAGTGGATTCTCTTTAGAAATGATGGCGACTTTAAATTTACAGATACTGCGGAAGAAACTAAAATTGCAGATTACGAATTTTCTTGGGGTTGCACCTTCGCCGATATGAATAATGACGGTTTGCAAGATTTAATGGTTGCTGAAAACTATGTAGATTTAGCGCCTAATAAACTCTTTAGATTGCCTAGTCGATTCTTAGTGCAAAAAGAAGATGGAACTTTCGCACCAACCGAAGAAAAAAGTGGTGTTGTGAATCCGTATTACGCCATTACATCTTTAGTGAGTGATTTTAACCAAGATGGCTATTTAGATATGATTTGGGTAAATATTGATACTCCTTCGTTAGCTTATATCAATAAAGGCGGAAGTAATAATTACCTACAAGTAGATTTAGGAGAATCGGTGCAAGTACAAGGTGCAAAAGTAACCGTAACTACGCCAACCAAAACACTAACCGAATGGCTAGTATCTGGTGAAGGTTTAGCGAGTGATCAAACCGCATTGCTTCAATTCGGATTAGGAGAAGACACCAAAGTGACTAACGTTACCATCTGGTTAACAAACGATATGAAAATTAGTATCGATACCCCAGAAATCAATAGCATTTTAGATTTAAAATCCGAAGTAGTAAAACAAGTGGAAGTTTTAGAAACCCCTGAAGAAGCCTTATAGATTTTGATAAAAAAAATCTTATATTATAGTATTCTTAGTATCCTCATTATCGGGTTATTTGGTGCTGGCGGATTAGTTTTAGAAGAATTTAAAACAGGCGAAGGTTGCCCTAAAATAATGCATATCCCTATGTGTTTGGTGGTTTTTATTTGTTTTGTGATTCCGCTAATAGCGCATCTTTTAAGAAAAGCCAATGTCTTGTATTTTATTTTTACCGGACTTGCAGGTAGCATTGCTTTAGTGGCTTCCATAATGCAGTTTACAGGACATGCCGAGTGCCCAAAAACAGCATCTGGTACACCAATGTGCTATTATTCGTTAGTACTTTTTAGTAGTTTAATTATACTGAAAATAATATACATAAAATCAAAAGTAAAACAATAATAAACCTGTTATCATTCCGCAGGTTAAAAAATTAAAATAGATGAATACGATAGATTTATATGGAGCCGATTGGTGCCCAGATTGCCAAAGAGCAAAAGCATATTTAAAAGAAAACAATGTCGATTTTAACTTTATCGATGTCGATTTAGATAAAGATGCAACCGCTCGTGTAGAAGGTATTAATAATGGAAAACGAATTATACCAACCATTCTAATTAACGAAAAACCATATACCAATCCAGACAATAGTGTTTTGGCAAATGTATTAGGTATTAATGACGAAGGTCGTGTTATTTTATATGGTGCCGATTGGTGTCCGGATTGCCAGAGAGCAAAAGGATATTTACAAGACAACCATATTAATTTTCAATATATAGAAGTCGATAAATACGATTGGGCTGCGCAAAAAGTAGAAGAAATTAATAATGGAAAACGTATAATTCCTACCCTATTTATTGGCGATAAAAGTTATACCAATCCAGATAATTCCATTTTAAAAGGCGTTTTAAATATTGGTAAAGAATCGGAGAAAAAGGTTTACGATAGTATTATTGTTGGTGCTGGTGCAGCAGGATTAACCGCTTCTATTTATATTCAGCGGGATCGTTTTAGTTCTTTAATTTTAGAAAAAAAGAATATTGGCGGAAATGCCTTTTTAACGCAAAAGATTGAAAACTACCCTGGATTTACAGAGATTTCCGGACCAAAATTAATGCAACGTATGGCAGAACAAGCCAAAGTGTACGGCGCAACTATTGAAACTGGTGTGGAAGTAAAAAGCATTGCTAAAAACGGAAACCTATTTGATATCGATTCTAATATGGGCGCATATCAAAGTAAATCTGTGGTATTGGCTTTAGGTTCTACCTATAGAAAATTAGGGATTGACAATGAAGAGGATTTAATAGGTGCCGGAATTCATTTTTGTGCAACCTGTGATGGTGCTTTTTATAGAGATAAAGAAATTCTGGTTATTGGTGGTGGAAATAGTGCTTTGGAAGAAGGGATCTTTTTAGCTGGTTTTTGTAAAAAAGTAACCATTGTAAACCGTGGTGCAGCATTCTCCGCTTCGGAAACCTATATTGAAAAACTACCTTCTATAAAGAATATAGAAACCCATCTGAATAAAGAATCATTAGGATTTACCAAAGATGAAAAAGGCAATTTTAAAGGTCTGGAAGTAAAAGATAAAACCACTGGAGAAACGGAAGAATTAACCGCAGATGGTGCGTTTATTTTTATCGGATTAATTCCAAATACAACCAGTGTAAAAGGTGTTATTGATTTAAACAAAAACGGTTTTATTACCACAACAGCTTTAGGAGAAACCAACATACCTGGTGTTTTTGCTGCTGGTGATTGCAGAGAAGGCGCTATAGCACAAGTGGCTGCTGCTACTGGTGAAGGCGTACTGGCAAGTTATGGCGTGCGAAATCATTTAAAATAGAAAGATGGAAAACTGGTATTTACCAATTACAATTGTGCCTGGTTTGGGTTTGCTCATTCTTTCTACTTCCAACTTAATGGTAACCTTAAGTAATGAAATAAGCGCCATGATTGATAATTCTAAAGAGAAAACAATTATCGTCAGAAAATTAAAACAATTGAAATTGCTTAATATGTCCATGGTGTTTTTCTATGTTTCTGTAGCACTATTACTGGTTTCTGCAGTGCTTAACGGTTTATACACCATAGAAAAAACGGGTTTATACATCAGTATTTTGGCTATTATTTTTGCGCTTATCGGACTTTTTTCTTTGGTAATATTTTCCTTTAGAGCGGTAAACATTCGTCAAAATCAATTTAAAAACAATGTAGCTTAAATCTAATACCTCTTTTAGTTTTAGAAAAACTAAAAGAGGTATTAGTCTAGTACTATTAGAAATAAAAACAAGTGCCAACTTCATGAATGAAAGTGATGAGTTTTAAAAACCCTTAAAAACTGTTCGTCAATTTCTTGAAAGGAGATCTGATTTGGTTTTGAAGAATTTAATAAATGATTGACTTTTACTTTATCAACATATTAAGGATTTAATTTTTTATTGGCTTCAAATGTATCTAAAAGCTTTGTCATAATCTTGATGAGGCTTTTTTTACACCCTAATTCCATCTCAATACTCAGTTTTTTTAATCACACTTATCAAAATATTAAAAACATTTTATATATTTACAAACCAGAACAGAACAGAACGGATTGATGATATTCGAAATTAATACAAATAGTGAGATACCTAGGTATCAGCAATTAGTAAATGCGGTTAACGACGCGTTGGCTAATAATACGCTGTCTAGTGGTGATGCGTTGCCATCGGTTAATGCTATTTGTAAAGACTATAAACTGTCCCGCGATACTGTTTTTAAAGCTTATACCATTTTGAAAGAAAATGGGGTTGTGGAATCTGTTCCTAATAAGGGCTATTATGTAGCGAATGATACGCGGAAGGTGCTCCTGGTTTTAGATACATTTAAAGCCTATAAAGAAGTTTTGTACCATGCTTTTATAAATAATTTACCTAAAAAGGTTATTGTAGATGTGCAGTTTCACCATTATAATATCAATAATTTTAAAACTATTTTAAATAATAGTAAAGGTAAATACTTCAAATATGTGGTCATGACTTTCGATCACAAGGAAGTGCCAAATGTATTGTCCGATTTTGATAATGATAAATTATTGCTAATCGATTGGAATGTCCATTCAAAAGCATCAAATAATTATGTGTTTCAAGATTTTGGAAATGCATTTTCCGAAGCTTTAAATGAAGCGGTTGTTCCTTTTAAGAAATACAAAAAACTGGTTTTTGTGTATCCAACATTTACCAAGCACCCAACAGAATCTGTTACTTACTTTAAACAATTCTGTGAAGCCAATAAGTTTAAATTTAAAGTGGTTACCAATCCAGCCGATTTTAACGTTGTAAAAGGAGAAGCTTATATAAGTGTAAGCGATCGCATTTTAGGAACTTTCTTAGAGCAATGTAAAATTCATGATTTTGAACCGGGTACCGATGTAGGCTTCTTATCCTATAACGAAACCCCAATGAAAAAATTTATCTACAAAGGCATTTCAGTAGTTTCAACAGATTTTAAAGAACTCGGCGCTAAAGCAGCAGAATTTGTAAATCTAGAGGCTTCAATTCAAACATATATTCCAACTAAATTAATATTAAGAGAATCATTATAAATTATGTACTATTTAGGATTAGACATAGGAAGTTCTTCCATAAAAGCAGCACTTGTTGAGGTTGCTTCGGGCAAAAGCCTAGGAGTTGTTCAAGAACCGGAAAAAGAAATGAGCATGTTTGCTCAAAAAAATGGATGGGCAGAACAAAACCCGAACGATTGGTGGCAACATGCTTGTAAAGCCATTGCGAAATTAAAAAAGCAACATAATGTAACCAGAACCCAAATAAAAGGCATTGGTATTTCGTACCAAATGCATGGTTTGGTGGTGGTTGATAAGGGCGGAAACCCACTTCGTAAAAGTATTATTTGGTGCGATAGTAGAGCAGTAGAAACTGGAAACAAGGCTTTTGCAGAAATTGGGGAAGATTTCTGTGCGTCACACCTATTAAATTCACCAGCAAATTTTACAGCTTCCAAATTAAAATGGGTAAAAGAAAACGAGCCTGAAATTTATAAAAACATTTATAAGTTCATGCTTCCAGGCGATTATATTGCCTATAAATTTTCTAACACCATAAATACGACTATCTCAGGATTGTCTGAAGGGATTTTTTGGGACTTTAAGAACGATAATATAGCAGATTTCCTTTTGGAACATTACGGTATCGATAAAGCATTGGTGCCCGATATTGTCGATACATTTGGAGAACAATCCCTTGTGGATGCTAAAGGAGAACAGGAAAGCGGTATCGCTGCGGGAACACCTATTTTTTATAGAGCAGGCGATCAACCCAACAATGCTTTGTCACTAAACGTATTCAATCCAGGAGAAGTTGCTGCAACAGGAGGTACTTCTGGTGTGTTTTATGCGGTAACAGAAAGTCTTTCAGGTAAAGAAAGTACACGTGTTAATAATTTCGCACACGTTAATTATAAGAAATCAAATCCAAGAATAGGAAAGTTGTTGAATATTAACGGTGCTGGTATCCAATACCGCTGGTTGCTCAATAATTTAGATGTCAGCTCTTATGAAGAGATGAATAATTTAGCGTCTGAAATTCCTGTGGGGTCCGATGGCGTTTGCCTAATCCCCTTTGGTAATGGCGCAGAACGCATGCTAAACAATCAAGAAATTGGTACTAGAATTGTAAATCTAAATCTAAATAACCACCACAAAGGGCACATGTGTCGCGCGGCTTTAGAAGGTATCGCCTTTTCATTTGTGTATGGTATGGAAATCTTAAAGTCAGATGGTATTACGCCAAGTGTAATCCGTGCAGGAAATGACAATCTTTTCCGTTCAGAAATTTTTTCCAATACCGTAGCCACTTTAATCGAGCAAGAAATTGAAATTTATAACACCACAGGCGCCATAGGTGCTGCCCGTGCTGCCAACTTGCATAAGGGTGATTTTGAAAGTTTTGGTAAAACCATTATCGATAACGATCACGTTATGACTTTCATGCCTTTTAAAGATAAAACGCTGTATCAAGAAGCTTATCAAAACTGGAAAAACGAATTAGAAATAGTAATAAATAAAAAATAAGTATTTGGGCGTTACCACAAGGGTCGGGCTTTTCGCTAAATCTTTTTAAAGTTCATTACGCGGAGCGAGTATCGTGGTAATCTGTAAGTTTTAAACTTTTATAAAGTGCATTGAATATTAGTTTAAAAAGGATACCGCTACAATCCCTAACGCAACCGGTAACTCCAAATAAACACATTAACAATTAAACGCATAAACATTTATAACATGGCATTAATAGGAAACAAAGAATACTACAAAGGTATTGGAGAGATTAAATTCGAAGGTAAAGAATCAGACAACCCATTAGCATTTAAATATTATAACCCAGACCAAGTGGTTGCAGGTAAAACGATGCGCGAATGGTTTAAATTTTCAATAGCATACTGGCATACGTTCTGTGGTCAAGGTTCAGATCCATTCGGTCCAGGAACACAAAATTTTGAATGGGATAAATCTTCAGATGCAGTTCAAGCAGCGAAAGATAAAGCCGATGCGGCTTTCGAATTCATCACAAAAATGGGATTTGGTTACTACTGTTTTCATGATTATGATTTAGTTCAAGAAGGCGCAACCTTTGCAGAATCTGAAAGTAGATTAGCTACTATTACCGATTATTTAAAACAAAAACAAGCAGACTCTGGCGTGAAATTACTTTGGGGTACTGCCAACTGTTTTTCTAATCCACGTTATATGAATGGGGCGTCTACCAATCCTGATTTTAATGTGGTAGCGCGTGCTGGCGGACAAATAAAATTAGCTTTAGATGCTACCATTGCTTTAAACGGAGAAAACTATGTGTTCTGGGGTGGTCGTGAAGGTTACATGACGCTTTTAAATACCGATATGGGGCGTGAGTTAGACCACATGGGGCAATTTTTAGGTATGTGTAGAGATTACGCGCGTGCTCAAGGTTTTAAAGGAAACTTCTTCATCGAACCAAAACCAATGGAACCATCAAAACACCAATATGATTTTGATTCGGCTACAGCCATCGGTTTCTTAAAAGAATATGGTTTAGATAAAGATTTCAAAATTAATATTGAAGTAAACCATGCAACTTTAGCACAACACACCTTTCAGCATGAAATTGAAGTAGCTGCTAAAGCTGGTATGTTAGGTAGTTTAGATGCAAACCGTGGTGATTACCAAAACGGTTGGGATACAGACCAATTCCCAAATAACATTCAAGAAACTACTGAAGCGATGTTGGTATTCTTAAAAGCAGGCGGTTTACAAGGTGGAGGTGTTAATTTTGATGCTAAAATCAGAAGAAATTCAACCGATTTACAAGATGTGTTTCATGCGCATATTGGTGGTGCAGATACTTTTGCAAGAGCCTTATTGACTGCAGATAAAATTATGACGTCATCATCTTACAATAAACTAAGAACAGAGCGTTATGCTTCATTCGATGCAGGTAAAGGAAAAGATTTCGAAGCTGGTAAATTAAATTTACAAGACTTATACAAAATAGCTCAAGAAAATGGTGAGTTGCCATCTACAAGCGGAAAACAAGAGTTATTTGAGAATATAATTAACCAATATATATAATAGTAACTAGTTACCAACTAAACTAAATATTTATGAAACATCACTTTTTAGCTATACAGTCGGTTCTTGAGAATTGGGACTGGGTTGTTCTGGGCATCTACTTCTTGGCGCTTATTGCGGTAGCGGTTTGGGTCGTGCTCCAAAAGAATAAGGACACCGAAGATTATTTTTTAGCAGGTAGAAATGTTGGCTGGTTTGTTATTGGTGCTTCTATTTTTGCTTCCAATATTGGGTCAGAGCACGTTGTAGGTCTCGCAGGAACTGGATTTGAATCTGGTACACCTATGGCGCATTACGAACTACACGCTTGGATTGTTTTACTTTTAGGTTGGTTATTTTTACCATTCTATATTCGAAGTGGTGCGTTTACCATGCCCGAATTTTTAGAAAAACGATTTGATAGTAGGTCGCGCTGGTTCTTATCATTATTCTCGCTGGTGGCCTATGTACTTACAAAAGTATCGGTAACCATTTATGCTGGTGGTATTGTGGTTTCAGAACTGTTAGGAATTCCATTTTGGTACGGTGCTATTGGTATCGTGATTTTTACTGGAATTTACACCGTTGTTGGAGGTATGAAAGCTGTTATTTATACGGAAACCTTGCAAACGGTTATTCTAATTTTTGGTTCCATAGTTATAACTTATTTAGGCTTGCAAGAAGTAGGCGGCTGGTCGCAATTACGTGAAACAGTAACAGCGGTAAGTCCAGATCACTTTAATATGTGGAGACCGATGAATGATCCAGAATTTCCGTGGACAGGTTTATTATTTGGTGGTACCATTGTTGGTATTTGGTATTGGTGTACAGATCAATATATTGTACAGCGAACTTTGGCTGCCAACAATATTAAAATAGGAAGACGTGGGGCTATTTTTGGCGCTTATTTAAAATTGCTACCCATTTTAATTTTCTTAATTCCGGGTATTATCGCATTTGCCTTGTCTATTCAAAACCCAGAAGTATTTTCGGTTGAAAAGGCAGATAGAGCATTCCCAATGCTAGTTAAAACCTTATTACCTGTTGGTTTAAAAGGTTTGGTAGCTGGTGGTTTAATGGCGGCTTTAATGAGTTCGTTAGCATCTGTTTTTAACTCTTGTTCTACTATTTTTACGATTGATATTTACAAAAAACTGTATCCTGAAAAAACAGAGAAAGTATTAGTAAATACAGGTAAAATTGCTACAGGTTTTATTGTAATCCTAGGTATTATCTGGATACCAATTATGGAAAAAATTGGAGGTGGTGTTATGTATCAATACCTTCAAAATGTGCAGTCTTATATTGCACCTCCTGTAACAGCTGTTTTCTTATTAGGTATAATTTGGAAACGTGTCAATTCAACAGCAGCCATAACAACTTTATTATCGGGGTTGGTGTTATTAATTTTAAGATTGGGTAGTGAAATATACTATCAACCACAAATACTTTCAGGTGAAACAGTGGATGGTATCGCTTATGCATTTGCAACCATCAACTTTGCACATATGGCGATATTTATGTTTATTTTTTCAGTGTTTGTTTGTATTTCAGTGAGTATGTTATCGCAAGCACCTAATTATGAAACTATAAAAGGGTTAGCATTTGGAACCCTTTCCGAAGAACAAAAAGCAGCCAATAAAGGCAGTTATGATACAATAGATGTTGTTTTATCTGTTTTGTTAGTGTTTATTGTTATTGGAGTACTGACTTATTTCACATAAGAAATTCAATATATATTAAAAAAAAGCGAGTCGTTTATATTTAAACGACTCGCTTTTTTTGTGCTATTAGGTATTTTGAGTATTTAGAGTTTAGTGTCTAAATACTGTATTATTTTAGTAACAGCGCCTTGATTCCTTTTTATGTAATTGGAATTATTATTTCCAGTCTCTAAACGTTTTTCTGGATTTTGAATTAATCCCGTTAAAACAGCATCTAGTTCTGTTTGGTTTGCAATTGAAAAGAGCCCATTAATATCAATCATTTCTTGAGCTTCAGGAAATTTCTCATGATGAGTTCCAATAATAATCGGTATACCAAAAACAGCAGGTTCTAAGGTATTGTGTAAGCCTGTGTTTCCCATCGCTCCACCAACGTAGGCGATATCAGCATAACTGTATATTTTTGAAAGAATACCAATGGTGTCAATAATAAACACCTGTGCGGTTTCAAGAGGTTTTATATCTTTTTCAGAAAATAGTACGCTTTCAACAGTTAACCGTTCTTGAATGTTTTTTATTTGATTCGATTTAATGTTATGCGGCGCAATAATAAATTTAACGTGTTTTGAAGCTTCAGAATTAATGAAATTCACCAGTAAGTTTTCATCTTCCGGCCAAGTGCTACCAGCAACAACGCACAGGTTGTTTTGCTTAAAGGTTTCAATGAAAACTAAAGTATTGTCAATTTCTAACTGACTAGACACACGGTCAAAACGGGTGTCTCCAGAAACAGTAACTTGGTTGTAATTTATAGATGCAAGTAGTTTTTTAGAACGGTCGTTTTGGGTGAAGATATGTTCAAAAGCAAATAAAGCGTTTCTTAATTGATGACCGTAAAATTTAAAAAACGATTGGTTTTCCCTAAAAGCTGCCGAAATTAAAATGGCACGTAACGTTCGGTTTTTTAATTCGTTCAAAAAATTAGGCCAAATGTCGTACTTCACAAAAACGGTGAGTTCAGGGTTGACTACATCTAAAAACTGGATTGCATTTGCCTTTGTATCTAGAGGTAAATAAACCACGACATCGGCAATAGGCGAATTTTTTCGAATCTCGTAACCAGATGGTGAGAAAAAAGTGAGCACCACTTTATGTGATTTAAATTGGTCTCGAAGCGCTTTAAAAACAGGAAGTCCTTGTTCGTATTCACCTAAAGATGCACAATGAAACCAAAGTGTTTTATCAGTCGGTTTTAAATTGTCTTGAAGTGTTTTAAAAGTTTCCTGCCTTCCAACAACGCCGCTTTTAATTTTTTTGTTAAATGGCGTTACACATTTTAAACCAAAATGAGCCAGATGAATACCAATGTTATAAATAAAACCCAATTCTTTTTTCTTTGTCGCTAAAATACATTTCTTTAAAATAATTTCATTGGTTACCGCGTACTAATTTTGTAATTTCGTAGCTTATTAACTCATAATATGGAAGTTTGTAACGATTCTTATTGCAACCCATAGAAATTGAAATTTTTTAGATGAAGAAAATTCAAATGGTTGACCTTAAAGGTCAATATGACGAAATTAAAGACCTTGTAAACACGTCAATTCTAGAGGTTTTAGAAACAACGGCCTATATTAATGGTCCAAAAGTTCACCAATTTCAAAAGAATTTAGAACACTATTTAGGAGTAAAACATGTGATTCCGTGTGCTAATGGAACCGATGCGTTACAAATTGCGATGATGGGACTGGGGTTAAAACCAGGCGATGAGGTTATTACTGCCGATTTCACATTTGCTGCAACCGTTGAGGTAATTGCTTTATTGCAGTTAACACCCGTTTTGGTTGATGTGAATCCGGATGATTTTAATATTAGTATTGAAGCCATTAAAAAGGCCATAACCCCAAAAACAAAAGCGATTGTACCAGTGCATTTATTTGGACAATGCGCCAACATGGAAGCGATTATGGAAATTGCTGAAGCACATAATTTATTCGTAATTGAAGATAATGCACAAGCTATTGGGGCAACCTATACCTTCAAAAACGGTAAAAAAGCACAAGCAGGAACCATGGGTCATGTGGCATCAACGTCATTTTTCCCCTCTAAAAACTTAGGCTGTTACGGTGATGGCGGTGCTATTTTCACTAATGATGACGCTTTAGCGCATACCATTCGAGGTATTGTGAATCACGGTATGTACGAACGTTACCACCATGATGTGGTTGGTGTGAATTCACGATTAGACAGTGTGCAAGCAGCGGTTTTAGATACAAAGCTTCCTCATTTAGATACCTATAATAATAAAAGAAGAGCAGCAGCAACTCAGTATGATGAGGCTTTTAAAAACATAGAAGGTATCACGATTCCGCATAGAAATGGTGATGGCGATTCGCATGTGTTTCATCAGTATACATTACAAGTAAAAGGTATTGATAGAGATGGTTTGGTAAAACATTTAAATGAAAAGGCGATTCCTTGTGGTGTGTATTATCCAATACCACTTCATAAGCAAAAGGCCTATGTAGATTCAAGATATAATGAAGCCGATTTTCCGGTTACCAATCAATTGGTGAAAGATGTGATCTCTTTACCAATGCACACCGAATTGGATGCTGAACAAATAGAATTTATTACATCAACAATTATAAAATTTATAAATGGATAAAATATTAGTTACTGGCGGTTTAGGGTTTATTGGCTCGCATACCGTTGTAGAATTACAAAAAGAAGGCTACGAAGTAGTAATAATTGACGATTTATCAAACTCATCAATAAGTGTATTAGATGGAATTTTATCTATTAGTGGTAAAAAACCACTTTTTGAAAAACTAGATTTAAAAGACAAAGTAGGTGTTGAAGCTTTTTTTGCAAAACATAGTGATATTAAAGGCGTGATACACTTTGCAGCTAGTAAGGCTGTAGGAGAAAGTGTAAAAGAACCTTTATTATATTATGAAAACAATATAAGTACTTTGGTTTATATTCTTAAAGAATTGAAAAAACTGCCTGAAGCAAGTTTCATTTTCAGTTCGTCTTGTACTGTTTATGGTCAAGCAGATGAATTGCCAATTACTGAAAATGCACCAGTAAAACAAGCTGAGTCACCTTACGGAAATACCAAGCAAATTGGTGAAGAAATAATAAGTGATACCTGTAAAGTAACACCAAGCCTTAAAGCGATTGCATTGCGTTATTTTAATCCAGTAGGAGCACACGCGTCTGTTAATATTGGTGAGTTACCAATTGGAGTGCCTCAAAATTTAGTACCTTTTATTACGCAAACGGCGATTGGTTTACGTGAAGAACTTTCTGTTTTTGGAGATGATTATCCAACGTCGGATGGTACGTGTATTCGCGATTATATTCACGTAGTCGATTTAGCCAATGCACATGTCGTAGCGCTCGGGCGTTTGTTGAATAACAAAAACAAAGCTAATTACGAAACCTTTAATTTAGGAACAGGAACCGGAAGCACGGTATTAGAAGTCGTGAAATCTTTTGAGAAAGTGTCTGGTAAAAAACTAAATTATAAGATTGTAGGTAGAAGAGAAGGTGATATTATTTCAGCGTATGCTGATACTACTAAGGCTAATGATGAATTGGGATGGAAAACAAAATTGTCTCTAGATGATGCTATGAGTTCCGCATGGAATTGGGAACAAAAAGTAAGAGGAAATAAGTAATTTACTTAAAAACTATAACTATTAAAAAAGGCTGCGAAATTAAATTTGCAGCCTTTTTTGTTTATTAAAATTTATAGCTATAGCCGAGGCGTATTACTTGCGATTCGGCATAATTACTACTGGTATATTTAAAACCTTGTCCGAAAATTTCGGTTTTTACAGTCATGGTATTTAGAAGGTCTGTGGCATTTAAAAACAATTCACCTTTTCCTTTTTGGATCGATTTTTTAATACCAAAATCTATTGAAAAACGCGATTCAATTTTTCCTTGAGGAATGATGTCTTTGGCTAAATACACCGCACTTAATTGGGCGTCTACCTTTTTAGATAGCTTTAGTGTATTATTAAGCTTTAAGTTTCCAGAGGTTATTTCTTGTTTATCGGCCGAAAATGTATTGGGTGATGGGTATAGATTTTCAACAGTAAAGGCATCAATTTGATTGCGATACACATTTCCGTTTAAATTAACAGCATACCAGTCTGTGATATCTTGTTCAAAAACCATTTCCAATCCTGAATTATAGCTTTTCCCTGCGTTTTGAAAAATAGCATAGATAATATTGCTCGACCCATCGGTGGAAGAAATTCGGGTAATCGTACCTTCTGAAAAGCGATGGTAAAGTGCGGTATACAAACTACCCTGTTCCCAGTTGGTTTTATAACCCAGTTCTATTAGGTTTGTGAATTGCGGACGTAAAGCGGGGTTACCCACTTTAATAAGCTCAGCATCGTCATATTTAGGAAAAATACGAATATCTACTTCGTTAGGTCTATCCACTCTACGGTTATAGAACACAGAAATTTTATTGTTTTCATTCAATTTATAGGCAAAGCGCATATTAGGAAATGGCTCGGTATAATTATAGCCATCACTCGAATAGGTGTTGTGGTCTGGATTTACAAGGTAATTTAAATCGACATACTCCATGCGTAAACCAATTTCAGCTTCGTAAGTTTCATTTTCAAAACTATAATTTCCATATAAGGCAGGAATAATTTCTTTGTATTCGGCCCATCCACCGGCACCCGCATCTATAGGTGAGTTTTGGCCTTGAAAGAATTCCATGTTTATTGGAATGTTTCGTTTTCTTAACTTGATTCCTGTTTCGAACTTTCCGTATTTTAAAGGTCTAACATAGTCGATATTAAAATCGTAAACCTGTTCATCTGAAAGCAATTTAAAAGAATCTAAACCTGTAAAAGTGGGCTGTATATTCTCGAAAAAATACTTTTCATCTTCTCTGTGAAACGTGTAGTTGAAACCAACGGTTAATAAACGTCCTGCTTCTTTAAATTTATGTTGATAATTGGCCGTTGCCATAATAGTGGTTTTAACCTCGTCTTCTAAAAAGCGCCAAAGGTAAAGGCGTTCATTATTTTCATCAACAAAAGGTTCGTCACCATTGTCAATTATAATCTCGCCACCATATAATCCAGAAACGGTTAAGGTGTTTCTGTCATCAATATTCCAATCTAATCCAGATTTTAAAGTAATAAACTTGGTATCTCTGTTTCTCTTGGTTTGCCTGTTGATAATCGTACCGTCATCATAAACACGATTTACAAATTCATTTTTGTTAAGTGTTTCTGTATATAAATAATCCCCTTGAAAAAACACATTCACTTTATTCTTTCGGTAATTAAGAGCGAGTGACGGGTTTATTTTCGGTGTCATGGTATATTGTGGTCTAATGTCGGGTAAATTGGCTTTACGCTCCCATAAAGACCCCAGGCCACCTGTAAAACCTACTTTGCCGTTAAAACCTTGTATGTTATTCTTTTTGTAAATAATATTAATGATGCCTGCATTACCGTTAGCGTCATACTTAGACGATGGGTTGTTTATTATCTCAATTTTTTCAATGGCCGAAGCTGGAATGTTATCCAATCCGTTTTGATTTCCAAAGCCAGTTAAAGCGGTTTGTTTGCCGTCAATAAGTACGGTAACTTTATCGTTTCCGCGTAATTGCACTTTACCTTCTTGTATCGTAACACTTGGTAAATTTTGCATGGCTTGTAATACCGAACCTCCACTTTGACTGATGTTATCTTTAAGTGAATAGGTTTTTTTATCCATTTTGGAGCTCACCTCGTCTTGTTCCGTGGTTACTAAAACCTCATTAAGAGACGTTATGTTTTCTGTAAGCAAAATGGTTTTTACATCGAGAAATTTGGAAAGTTTCCCAACAAAAAGAGCTTGCGTTTCGGTATTGAAACCGATAGTAGAGACTTCTAATATGTAGTTGCCAGAAGATACGTTTTCAATTGTAAAACGGCCTTCTTCATTGGTTGCTGTGCCCGTTACAAAGGTCTGGTTGTTTTCCGACTTTAAAATAACATTGGCATAGGGGATTGCTACTTGTGTTTCCAATTCTTTTACCGTACCCGAAATAGTAATATCTATTTGAGAAAATAATTTTGGAGAAAAAGAGGCAAGAACAAGGAATACAAAAAATTTATAAGGCATATTTTTGTTTGTCTTAATGAAGAAATTACGAGTAATCTGTTGTTTACTTGTCACTTGTTTTTTTCTGCCCAAAACTAACAAACACCAAAATAATCATACCCGTTGTTACCGATAAGTCTGCCATATTAAAGATGCCCGTTCTAAAAACTCCACCTAAATCGATGAAGAAAAAATCGGTTACCGATCCATAAACAATGCGGTCGTAAACATTCGCGATACCACCACCAATAATGCTAGAAAACGCAAAAAGCGACCATTTATCTAAAGATGTATCTTTTAAAATATGACGTAAAACAAACCCTAAAACTAGAATGGGTAAAATAAGTAATAAGATAATTCTAAGGGTTGGGTTTAAATCGCTGCCCATGCCTAAAAAGGCGCCTGTATTTTCAACATTCATCATAATGAACAGATCTCTAATAACGGAGATGCGTTCACCAGGTTGAAATTCAGTACGTGGTTGAATACTTGTTCTTACCAGTACTTTTGAAATTTGATCGATAGCAATTGTAACAACAATTACTAAAAATATGTAAATAGTACGTTTTGTAAACTTCATTATAAACTTGCTGAAGCGGTTTGAGCTTCTCTATTTATTTTTTTCACTAAACCTTGTAAAACATTTCCAGGACCTACTTCAGTAAATAAAGTAGCGCCATCTGTAATCATTTGTTGTACAGATTGTGTCCAACGCACAGGAGCCGTTAATTGTGATATCAAGTTTGCTTTTATAGCAGCTTCATCAATAATCGCACTGGCTGTTACATTCTGGTAAATTGGGCAGTTAGGTTTGCTAAATGTTGTGTTTTCAATGGCAGCTGCAAGTTCTTCACGTGCAGGCTCCATTAAAGGAGAGTGAAAAGCTCCACCAACAGGTAAAACTAATGCTCGTTTAGCACCAGCGGCTTTCATAGCTTCACAGGCTCTGTTAATGGCATCCACATCACCAGAAATAACTAATTGTCCTGGGCAATTGTAATTAGCAGCAACTACAACACCTTCCGTTTCAATACATACTTTTTCAACAATAGCATCATCTAAACCTAAAACAGCAGCCATAGTACTTGGTTGTAATTCGCAGGCTTTTTGCATCGCTAAAGCACGTTGTGATACTAATTTTAAACCGTCTTCAAAAGTTAAAGCACCATTAGCAACTAAGGCTGAAAATTCACCTAATGAGTGGCCAGCAACCATATCAGGTTTAAAGCTAGCACCTAAAGTTTTAGCTAAAATTACTGAGTGTAAAAATATGGCAGGTTGTGTTACTTTGGTTTCTTTTAAAGCTTCAGGTGTTCCTTCAAACATAATGTCTGTAATGTTGAAACCTAAAATAGCGTTTGCTTTCTCAAATAATTCTTGAGCCAAAGGTGAGTTTTCGTAAAGGTTTAAACCCATTCCTGTAAATTGTGCGCCCTGACCGGGAAATATATATGCGTTCATAGTTGGTTAATTTTTAAGTGCAGCAAAAATAAGAATATTTTTTTTAGATGGGAGATTAAAGCTAACAGAGTTTAGCATATCAAAAAACGACTAAACATTTGGGCGTTACCACAAGGGTCGGGCTATCCGTTACAATCTTTTTGTTCGTGCCTCACAAAAAGGATTTTCACTTCTATCCCTAATGCAAAACCCGTCGCAGCGGCATTACTATAAATTATATTTATTTCGCTGCTAAAATCAAGTCCATTTCTACCAAGATTTAAAAATCTGAAAGACTATAAACCTTTTATCGCAGCTTCAGCACAACGTTCGCCATCCATAGCTGCCGATACAATACCTCCTGCATAACCACCACCTTCACCACAAGGAAATAAACCTTCAATTTGTGGGTGTTCTAAATCGTTATTTCTAGGGATGCTAACCGGCGATGAAGTTCTAGATTCAACACCTATAATATTAGCTTCGGCTGTATAATAACCTTTCATTTTTTGTCCGAATGATTCAAACCCTTTACGTAATCTACTCCCTATTAATTTAGGTAAAAGGGAATGCAATGGAGCTGAATTTAATCCAGGTTGGTAGGAGGTAGGGTTTAAATCTGTAGACAAACGCCCTTCAACAAAATCTGTTAAGCGTTGTGCAGGTGCTACTTGACTTCTACCACCAGCGGTAAACGCCATACGTTCTAAGTTCTTTTGATATTCTAAACCTTTCAATGCGCCAAAGTGTTCATATTTAGGTAAATCTCGGTTAACGTCAATTTCTACCACAATACCTGAATTTGCAAACAAGTTGTTGCGTTTTGAAGGCGACATGCCATTTACTACCACTTCACCATTGGCTGTGGCTGCAGGTACTATAAAGCCACCTGGACACATACAAAATGAATATACACCACGCTCATTTACTTGTTGTACCAAACTGTAAGATGCTGCAGGTAATAACTCATGGCGTTGGTCGCTACAATGGTATTGAATGGAATCGATAATATGCTGAGGGTGTTCTACACGAACGCCCATAGCAAACGATTTGGCTTCTAAAGCAATCTCTTTTTTATGAAGTAAATAAAAGATATCACGTGCGGAATGGCCTGTTGCTAAAATAACACGATTAGCAGGCATTTCGCTACTATGGTTTAATTGAATAGCCTGGATTTTATTGTTTTTTATAACGAAATCGGTCACGCGTGTTTCAAAATGCACTTCGCCACCAAAATTTAAAATAGTTTCACGAATGTTTTGAACCACTTTGGGCAGTTTATTGGTTCCAATATGCGGATGGGCATCAACCAAAATTTGGTCGGTTGCGCCATGAAAAACTAGGTTTTCAAAAATGCGACGTACATCACCACGTTTTAAACTTCGGGTGTAAAGTTTACCGTCACTATAAGTTCCAGCACCACCTTCACCAAAACAGTAATTAGAATCTTCATCAACAAAATGGTCTTGATTAATCGCTTTTAAATCACGACGTCTATCTTTTACATTTTTACCACGTTCTAAAACAATGGGCTTAAACCCAAGTTCAATACAGCGTAAGGCTGCGTACATACCAGCAGGTCCAAAACCAATAATATGGATGGGTTTTGCTTTGGAAACATCTTTATATTCAAATTGATATTCGGATGTTTTTGGCAGTACTTCACGAATATAAACAGCGACTTTATAGTTTAATATAATTTTAGGCTTTCGAGCGTCAATAGATTTCCGAAGCACTTTAATACCGGTGATATCTTCTTTGTCAATATCAAGGATACGGGATACTTTTTGGATCAAAATATCACTGCGTTCTTCTTCTTTAAGTGAAATACGAAGCTGAAGTTCTTTTATCATGCGTTAAAATTAACGAAATTTAAGATAGGAGCTAAACAGAATTATTTTCTTTCGTACGTTAAAAACGTAAAATCGAACTCATTTTTATCATCCTTTTTGTGAATCACTGAATTGGTAACTTTCCAAACAGTTGTATCAACTTTTGGGAAAAACGTGTCGGCAGGAAACGATTCATGCACACGTGTTAGTTCAAGTTTATCGGCAACCAAAATAGCTTGTTTGTAAATTTCACCGCCTCCAATAATATAAGGCTGTGGGTCGCTTGCACAGGCTTTAATGGCAGCTTCTAACGAACTCACAACCACAACACCTTCAGGAACCTGATAATTAGAATTTCTAGTAATTACCACGTGCCTTCTGTTTGGTAACGGTTTAGGGAAACTTTCAAATGTTTTGCGTCCCATGATAATATGGTGACCGCTGGTAAGACTTTTAAAGCGTTTTAAATCGTCGCTTATATGCCAAATTAACTTATTATGTTTCCCTATGGCATCGTTTTCGGCTGCTGCCACTATGATAGTAAGTGCTTGGTTGGACGTTTTTGTTGTTTCAATTTTAGGAGCAGGTACCGCTTCCTTTGGAAGTGTTTGCTTTAATTTCTCTATGCCGTCTTTTTGTTTAGCAACTAGTTTATTAAGTTGTTCTTGTTCCCAAGCCTTACCCATAAACTTATGGGTGATAAACACATTAAAAAGGTGGTAAATAAATAAGAATAACCAGATGAAAATGGCATAAACGAACCAATTCAGTTCAAATATTTTAAAATTTTCACCAATACCTAAAACGGTATTTGCCATTATTAAAAATACAGCACCTATTAAAAACACAACAAAATGAATGTATAAACGCTTTTTTTGTTTAATTCGATTTTGAGCATTTTGAATAAGCTCTAATTGATCTTTGTCTATTTGTGGGATGTCTTTCTTTTTACCGAACATAATACTTAAAAATATGGGTAAAGTTAATGCTTTTTAGCGATTCATAAAGATATATTTAGAATCTTAGTTTGATCATTTCATGTAAAGTAATTCGGCTTAAAATGTCTGAAAATGAACAAAAAGTTAGATTTTAGCATTGATAATAACACAAAGAATGTGCTAGAAATATTATGAACTTTAAATATTTGTTAATTGATATTATTAAATTGATAATTCTTTGTTGTTTAATGCATTAAATGATAATGGCTGAAGAATTGTTTTATAAATTTGTGGCATTAAACAACACAAAAAAGTAAATTATGGCTATTACAAAACAATATTTAAAAAGCAAACCAGTTTGTAAAGTAACCTTCTCTATACTAGCAGAAGATGCTAAAAAAGTATCTGTTGTAGGGTGTTTTAACGAATGGAATGCCAAAGCAGCACCTCTTAAAAAATTGAAAAACGGAACTTTTAAAGGTACTGTAGATTTAGATCAAGACAAATCTTATGAATTTAAATACATAATTGATGGTGCATTTGTAAATGACGATGCTGCAGATTCTTATGTTTGGAACGATTTTGCTTCAGCGGATAACGGTGTAGTAAACGTTTAGTTAAATCCTAAACTAAACAAAAAGCGCTTTCATTTATTTGAAAGCGCTTTTTTTATATAGCAACCGCACCCTTAATATGTGGGTGTGGATCGTAATCTGTTAAGGTGAAATCATCAAAAGTAAAGTCAAAAATATCTTTAACGTCTGGGTTTAAAGTCATTTTAGGTAAAGGTCTAATGTCTCTAGATAGTTGCAATTCCAGCTGCTCAAAATGATTACTGTAAATATGAGCGTCACCAAAAGTGTGAATAAATTCACCAGCTTCATAGCCACAAACTTGTGCCATCATCATGGTGAATAATGCATAAGAGCCTATGTTGAAAGGAACACCTAAAAAGATGTCTGCACTACGTTGGTATAGTTGACATGATAGTTTTCCATCGGCAACATAAAACTGAAAAAAGGCATGGCATGGAGGCAATGCTGCTTTACCATTCGCTACATTTTCACTAAAACTTTTCGATGTGTCTGGTAAAACGGATGGATTCCAAGCAGAAACCAACATACGTCTGCTATTTGGATTGGTTTTCAAGGTTTCAATAACCTCTTTAATCTGGTCAACTTCATCACTGTTCCAGTTACGCCATTGGTGGCCGTAAACCGGACCTAAATCACCATTTTCGTCAGCCCATTCATTCCAAATGCGAACACCGTTTTCGGTAAGGTATTTAATATTTGTATCGCCTTTTAAAAACCAAAGGAGTTCATGAACTATAGATTTTAAGTGTAGTTTTTTGGTGGTTACCATAGGGAACCCTTCACTTAAATCGAAACGCATTTGGTATCCAAACACACTTTTTGTGCCTGTTCCTGTACGGTCTCCTTTTTCGTTACCGTTCTCTAAAACGTGTTTTACTAAGTCGTGATATTGCTTCATTTATTGATCTTTTCTTCGGAAATAAAAGTATAAAAAGCATCAAAATTAGACGCCCCTCATGAGAATATATTATTATAAAGTTATTAACTACACTTGTGAAGGTTCTTGTTTTAGAAGGAATTTCTATCCAATAATCATTCCTGCAATAGTAGCAGAAACTAATGATGCGATACTACCGCCAATAAGAGCTTTAACCCCAAATTGAGATAATGTTTTACGTTGTCCAGGTGCTAGTGATCCAATACCGCCAATTTGAATACCTATAGAAGCGAAATTCGCAAAACCGCATAGCATGTAAGTGGCCATGACAATAGATTTTTCGTAGGTAAGGTGCGTTGCATTGGCAACGTCTTTTAACTCTCTTAATTGAATATAACCAATAAACTCACTGGCAGCAATTTTAATACCAAGTAATTGGCCCATTAAAGCCATGTCCTCTTTAGCCACACCAATTAGCCACATGAGGGGCGCAAAGGCATAACCTAAAATAAGTTCGATGGATAGGTTTTGGTAGCCTGTGTTGTTAATGACCCATTGGTTTATGGTAGATACATCACCAACCCAACCTAAAATACCATTGAACATAGCTATGAATGCCACAAAAACTAAAAGCATAGCGCCAACGTTTACGGCTAATTTTAAGCCTTCAGTGGTTCCGTTTGCAATAGCGTCTAGAAAATTTGAACCTATCTTTTCTTGAGATACGTTTACATCGGTATTAACATCCTCTGTTTGTGGATATAGAATTTTAGAAATAACAATAGCGCCGGGTGCAGCCATCACTGATGCTGCTAGTAAGTGCTTAGCATAATAGAGTCTTAAAACAGGATCGTCGCCTCCTAAAAAGCCAATGTAAGCAGCTAAAACGGCTCCTGCAACAGTGGCCATACCACCAATCATAACTAAGAGCATTTCAGACTTATTCATTTTTTCTAAATAGGCCTTTATAAGAAGCGGAGCTTCCGTTTGTCCTAAAAAAATGTTTCCTGCAACACTTAAACTTTCTGCTCCAGATATTTTTAATGTTTTTGATAGTAACCAGGCCATGGCTTTTACCACTTTTTGAATAACACCTAAATAAAATAAAACGGAGGTTAAAGCTGAGAAAAATATAATGGTGGGTAATACTTGAAAAGCGAAAATAAAGCCAAAAGTATCCATGTCTACCACGAGTCCTTCAAATAAGAATTTACTTCCAGCTCTTGTAAAATCCAATACGCTTACAAAAAGTCCGCCTACAAACTCGAATATAGATTTAATGAAATCAACTTTTAAAACACCAATGGCTATTAAAAGTTGAAAAGTTAAACCAACGCCTACTATTTTCCAATTAATGGCTCTTCGGTTACTGCTAAATAAAAAGGCAATAAAAATTAGAGAAGCCATACCTAATGCGCCACGCCATAGGCTCGTTACCGAGAAACCTTGGCTAGGTGTTATGGGGGTAACATTTTCTGCTACGTTTTTTTCTGGATTTTCTTGTGAGCTAACGTTTAAAGTGTCAGTCGTATTGTTTTCTAAAACGGGTGTTTCTGTCTCTTTTATTAGAAGAGTATCTTGAAGAATGGTAGTATCTTTGTCTTGTGCGTTTAATGGTGATGAAAAAACTAATAAAATAAGGGCAATAGACAAAAATATCTTTTTCATAAGAAGTCGAAATCGTTTGGTGTGTTAGTCTCTTTTTGAAATTTCGTCACGAATATGTGCAGCCTTTTCATAATCTTCATTAGCAACGGCCTCTTCTAATAAGGTGTTTAGTTCTTGAAGTGTTTTTCCTTTGAAATTTTCACGAGGTGTATTGGGCTCAAGTTCATTGGCGATTAAATCGTCCATTAAAATGCTGTCTTGATCATCATCTTCATCCTCCTTTTTAGGATTTACTTTTAAGTAAATACCTGCCTTGTCTAGAATGTTTTTATATGTAAAAATAGGTGCGTCAAAGCGAAGTGCCAATGCAATAGCATCACTGGTTCTAGCATCTATAATTTCTTCAATTTTATCGCGTTCACAAATAAGACTAGAGTAAAAAACACCATCAACCAATTTGTGTATAATAACTTGTTTGACAACAATATCGAATCGATCGGCAAAATTTTTGAACAAATCATGCGTTAAAGGTCTTGGTGGGCGAATTTCTTTTTCTAAGGCAATAGCTATAGATTGGGCTTCAAAAGCACCAATAACAATAGGTAATTTTCTATCGCCATCTACTTCGTTTAATATCAATGCGTAAGCGCCGTTTTGGGTTTGGCTATAGGATATTCCTTTTATATTTAATCTTACTAAACTCATAAATTTACAAAAACGCAAAGAACCGTTTAAATTAGGACTTTACCAACTGCTAAGGCAGATTTAAAAATATAATACTAATTTAAGCAGTTCTTTAAACAATACAATTTATAAAAAATTAATTTATTGTTGCGCCTTAAATGCTTTTAATTTTTCAATTAGCTGAGGTACAACCGTAAAAGCATCTCCAACAACACCATAATCGGCTGCTTTAAAGAAAGGAGCTTCAGGATCTGTGTTGATTACCACTTTCACTTTTGATGCGTTTATACCTGCTAAATGTTGAATGGCGCCAGATATACCTATGGCAATATATAGATTGGAAGCTACAGGTTTTCCTGTTTGCCCAACGTGTTCACTGTGAGGTCTCCAACCTAAATCGGAAACGGGTTTAGAGCAGGCTGTTGCTGCGCCTAAAACAGAGGCTAATTCTTCAATCATTCCCCAGTTTTCAGGACCTTTTAAACCTCGTCCGCCAGAAACAACTATTTCGGCATCTGCAATACTTACTTGGTTTGAAGCTTTATCCACCGATTCTACTTTTACAGCCAAATCTGAAATACTAGGCGAAAAATCTTCCGCGGAAGCGCTACCACTTTTTTCAACTAACCCAAATGAGTTATTAGATACACCAACAATTTTCGTATCGGTATTAATGGCAGTCATTTCAAACGCTTTATTTGTAAATGCTGTTCTTTTCACTGTAAAAGGCTCTGTGCTTGACGGTGCTTCAATAACGTTTGAAGCGTAGCCTGCATTTAAACCTACAGCTAAAAGGGGAGCTAAATATTTGCTGTTAGCGCTTGAACTTACAATAATAACTTTTGCTGCTTCTTTTTCGGCTGCTTGTTGAATGGCTTCGGCATACCCTTTTGCATTAAAAACGTCTAATTGTGGGTTCGATACATTTAAAACTTTATCGACACCGTAATTTCCTAGTTCAGAAATGTTCGTAGCGTTTATGGTTATGGCTGTTACCGTAGTTCCCAATTGGTCGGCAACGGCTTTGGCATAAGAAGCGACTTCAAAAGCAACTTTCTTAAATTTTCCTTGATCTGATTCTGTATATACTAAAACTGACATAATTTCTTTGATATTTAAAATTTCAAGCACCAAATTCCAATTTTAAGTGTTGGATTCTGGAATTTGATTTGTTTGAATTTATTTTTTAAATCACTTTGGCTTCGTTATGAAGTAAGCTTACTAACTCGTCTAAATTATCTGGAGCTACTAATTTCACCGCACCTTTGGCTGCTGGTTTCTCAAATTTAACTGAAGCGGTTTCGTTCGCTGAATCAACAGGGTCTAAAACTGTTAATGGTTTTTGACGTGCCATCATGATTCCACGCATGTTAGGGATACGTAAATCACTTTCTTCAACTAAGCCTTTTTGTCCACCAATTACCAGAGGTAAAGAGGTCGATAAAGTTTCTTTTCCGCCATCAATTTCTCTAATAGCGGTAGCTGCATTTCCTTCAATTTCTAAATTGATGCAGTTATTAACAAAGTTAGCATTGGTTAACCCCGCAATCATACCAGGTACCATGCCTCCATTATAATCTATAGATTCACGACCAGCGATAACTAAGTCGTAACCACCATCTTTAGCAACATGTGCTAATTGTTTAGCAACCGAAAATCCATCAGTAGCTGGTGTGTTTACGCGTATGGCGCCATCGGCACCAATAGCTAGGGCTTTACGTAATGTAGGTTCGGTTTCTGGACCTCCCACATTAATAACAGTAACTTGTGCGCCTTGTTTTTCTTTAAACCACATGGCGCGTGTTAAACCAAATTCGTCGTTTGGGTTGATAACAAATTGAACGCCATTGGTGTCAAACTTTGTATCACCTTCAGTAAAATTGATTTTAGATGTGGTGTCTGGAACATGACTAATGCACACTAATATTTTCATAATTATAAGGTATTAGATAGGTATAAAGTTATTGAGGATACGAAGTTAATTATTTTATTCTGAATATTTACTATGCATGCATAATAAATTTTAAATAATTCTTTTAAAATCGTAACTCATTTATTGTTATTTTTGCAATTCGAATTAAAATATATTTAATGAAGACAATTCAATTTAGAGAGGCTATTTGCGAAGCAATGAGTGAAGAAATGCGCAGAGATGAGAGCATTTACTTAATGGGCGAGGAAGTAGCAGAGTATAACGGTGCCTACAAGGCATCTAAAGGTATGTTAGATGAATTTGGACCAAAACGTGTTATCGACACACCTATTGCAGAGCTTGGTTTTGCAGGAATAGCGGTGGGTTCGACCATGACTGGGAACAGACCAATAGTAGAGTACATGACTTTTAACTTCTCTTTGGTTGGTATTGATCAAATCATTAATAATGCAGCAAAAATCAGACAAATGTCTGGTGGTCAGTTTAAATGTCCTATCGTTTTTCGTGGTCCAACAGGATCTGCAGGGCAATTAGGAGCAACGCATTCACAAGCTTTTGAGAACTGGTTTGCAAACACGCCAGGTTTAAAAGTGGTAGTGCCATCTAACCCGTATGATGCAAAAGGCTTATTAAAAGCAGCTATTCGTGATGACGATCCGGTTATTTTTATGGAAAGTGAGCAAATGTATGGTGATAAAGGTGAAGTGCCAGAAGGTGAATATATTTTACCTTTAGGTGTTGCTGATATTAAACGTGAAGGAACTGATGTGACTATCGTATCTTTTGGAAAGATCATAAAAGAAGCTTATAAAGCTGCTGATGAACTTGAGAAAGAAGGTATTTCATGTGAAATTATCGATTTACGTACCGTACGTCCTTTGGATAGAGAAGCTATTTTAAAATCGGTTAAAAAAACAAATAGATTAGTGATTTTAGAAGAAGCTTGGCCTTTTGGAAATGTTTCAACGGAAATTACTTATTTTGTTCAAGCGGAAGCGTTCGATTATTTAGACGCTCCTATTGTAAGAATCAATACTGCTGATACACCTGCACCTTATTCACCTGTATTGTTAGCCGAATGGTTACCAAACAGTGAAGAAGTTATTAAAGCTGTGAAAAAAGTATTGTATAAATAAAATATTAATTTTTACGTTATATAAACTTCATTAGCAATTTTGTTAATGAAGTTTTTTTGTATTATGAGCCCAAAGCTACTAGTAACATTTTTCTTCTTCGGAATTATTTCCACATTCGCCCAAACTAAAGTAAGCGGTTATGTGTTTGATGAATTTAATCAGCCTGTTTCATTTGCCAATATTTTATATAAAGGTTCTACACAAGGTACCATTACAGATGAAAACGGTAAGTTTTATTTAGAGTCTTCAGATACTTGGAGTGCTCTTATCGTGTCTTTCCTAGGTTATGAAACTTTAGAGATTCCTTTAACAAAAAAGGTGAATTATGAATTAAAGTTCATTCTAAAAGAAGCAACCTCAGAGTTAGGTCAAGTGTTTATTGTGGCAGGAAAACAATCAAAAAAGAATAATCCTGCAATAGACATACTTCGTAAAATATGGGAGCATAAACGTAAAAATGGGTTAAAGCATTTTAAACAATTCGAGTATAATAAATACGAGAAAGTTGAATTTGATATCAACACCATCGATAGTGCACTTATAAAAAGCAAGTTGTTTAGAGGTATGGAATTTGTTTTTAACGAAGTAGATACCTCGCGAGTTACCGGAAAAACCTATCTGCCTATATTTATTAATGAAGCCGTTTCAACCGTATATGGTGATAACTTAATTAAAAAAGAAAAAGAAGTTTTAAAAGGAAATAAAAATTCTGGGTTTAGCGACAATCAAATAATTATTGATTTTGTTGATGATTTGTATTCCGACTACGATGTTTACGACAATTACCTAGTGTTTTTTGATAAAAGCTTTGTAAGTCCGTTGTCGAGAACCGGAATAAACACCTATAATTATGTGCTTAAAGACAGTGCGTTTATAGAAAATAAATGGTGTTATAACATTATTTATTATCCGCGTAGAAAAAATGAACTAACATTTAAGGGTGATTTTTGGGTAGCAGACACGACTTATGCTATTAAAGAAATAAAACTTCAGGCGTCAAAAAGTGCGAACATTAACTGGATTAAAGAAATTTATATCGAGCAAGAATTCGATGTTTTAAACGATTCTATTTTTCTAGTGAAGCGCGATTATATGATGAGTGATTTTGCTTTTAATAAGAAAGAAAAATCAAGAGGTGTTTACGGTAAGCGTACAACCTTGTATGATAATTATAAATTTGATATTGAAAAGAACAAGAAGTTTTACGAAACTGAAGTTTATAATTACGATAAGGACGTGTATGACCGTGATGCTAATTTTTGGTCTGAAAACCGTTTGGAAGCATTAAATAAAGATGAAAAAGGGGTTTACAAAATGTTAGACACCTTAAAAACTGTAAAAAAATTCAAAAGACTTTATAATTTTGGAAGCATTTTGGCTTCCGGGTATATCGAGTTTAACGAATTACCTTTAGATTATGGACCCATTTTCTCCACCTTTGGTTTTAATGAAGTGGAAGGACTGCGTTTAAGAGCTGGTGGGCGTACGTACTTTGGCAAAAATGATCTTTGGCGATTGGAAGGTTTCTTAGCCTATGGTTTTAAAGATGATAAATTTAAGTATGGCATGTCAGGAAAATGGTTGGTTGATAAGAAAAGCCGATTTATTATTTCTGGAGGTAATAGGCGTGATGTCGAGCAAACAGGAGCGAGTTTAACAACTAGTACCGATGTTTTAGGTAGAAGTTTAGCATCCTCTTCGGTTGTTGGAACAGGTTCTAATGATAAATTAACTTCTATAAATTTAACCAGTTTAGCCATCGAAATGGAGCCTTGGAGAAATCTTGTTATGCGATTAGGCGCTAGTTATAGAACTTTGTCATCAGCATCCCCAACCTTTAGTTTAGACTATAATACGCCTACAGGTATTGAATCGGATATTATACAATACGAATCTACTTTTTCAGTGTCTTACTTCCCAAAACGTAAAATGACAGGTTTTGGAGTTGAGCGTCTTACTGCTAATGACGATTTTGCTAGCCTATTTGCACAGGTAAGTCGTGGTGATAAAACATTATTTAATAGTGATTTTGATTATACCAAAGTTCAATTTTCATACATACAACCTTGGCAGGTGGGTGGTTTTGGTAGGTTAACAACAACTATTGAAGCAGGGAAAACTTTTGGAGAAGTACCACTTGGTTTACTAAGTGCTATTCCTGGAAACCAATCTTATTTTTCAATTTATAATACATTTTCTCAGTTAGATTATTATGAATTTGTGTCTGATACGTATACATCTATGCAGTTAGAGCATAATTTTAACGGACGCTTCTTTTCAAGAATTCCTTTTTTAAGAAAATTAAACCTTCGAGAAATTGTTGGTATTCGTGGTGTTTGGGGAGAAATTTCAAATGAAAATATAATATTAAATACCACTTCAAATCCAAACAGTATTCCTTTAATAGCTCCAAATCAAAATATGTATTATGAATACAGTTTTGGTGTAGGTAATATTTTTAAAGTATTTAGAATAGACTTTAATTTTAGGGGTAATTATTTAGATGAAGTTAAAAACCCAAATGCTCGTAAGTTTGGAATAACGGGATCTTTTGGATTCCATTTTTAAAGATTAAATGTTCATCTCATTTTTGAGACTTCGTTATATAAAAAAAAGGGCTTTCTATTGAAAAGCCCTTTTTTTATATATAAATTTAATTTTTTTAGTCTTGTGTTTTGCGTAGCTTTTTAACACCAAAAGCAGCTGCTCCAGCTAAAAGGATAGCAAGACCTCCATCTAAAGGGATAGAGTCTGCTCCGTGATCATTGTCCCCAGGATATTTAGGCTGTTTTGGCTGTTTAGGTTGTTTTGGCTGCTTTGGTTGTTTTGGCTGCTTTGGTTGTTTGCTCTTGCTGATATTATAATTATCATTTCCTGAAGCATTTGCGTCTGGACTAAAAGTAAATGCTGCTAAAGCTAAAAGTAAAACAGATATTTTAAAAAAAGATTTTGTTGTTGACATCATGTGAATGTTAAATGGGACTGCAAAAGTAAGATGAATTATAAGTAATCATTAATTTATTCGCTATAATGCCTTTTTTTTTCTTTAAAACTGGATTTTTTCTAATTAATAAAAGTATTTTCGATGAATTTTAGCTGTTTTTTAAATGAAGCTAAAAATTAAAATATTCATAAGTTTGGAACTAAAGGATCTTTTGGATTCCATTTTTTAAGATTATATGTTTATCTTATTTTGAGACTTCGTTATAAAAAAAAGGGCTTTCTATTGAAAAGCCCTTTTTTTTATATAAATTTAATTTTTTAATCTTGTGTTTTGCGTAACTTTTTAATACCAAAAGCAGCTGCTCCAACTAAAAGAATAGCAAGACCTCCATCTAAAGGAATAGAGTCTCCATTATTTTTATCTTTTTTTGGTCCCGTATTTCCGACAGGCTTATCATTTCCTTGATTTCCACCATGTTCCGTGTTTCCTGTTGCTGCCCCATCATAATTACCGACTCCATTACCGTTGTTACCGTTTACTTTGGGTTTGTCGTTCTTACCATTACCAGCATATGAATTAACCGTAAACGCTAAAATTGCTGTTAAAAAAGTTAGATTTTTTAAATAAAAGGTATATTTAGTTTTCATTTTTTATAGATATAAGAATATTATAATAATAAAAATATCTAATAATTATTTGTTTTTTTGTTTTTTTCGTTGAAATGCAATTTTATGCTTTCATTTGCTTTTATTCTGCTTATTAACAGGGAGTTATGATGCTTTTTTTTTGATTAATGTTTTTTAGAATAGATACTACATTTACTTTAAGGTAAATTAGGAGTATATTATATGTTGTAATTAGCAACCGGAAAACCTATTTCCCAGTCTTTTTATTTTTAAAATTTTCAAACTCCGATTTGGTTTCTTCTTTCGGAAAACTATCATTGGTGGTATCGGTGTCAGCGAATTCAAAATTTGGGTCTAAATTTACTTTTCGTACTTCTTTGGCTTTAATGAATGTTTTTTTAATTTCATACTCGTTAGTCCTCCAAATTTCTGCTGGTAAACGGTCAATTTCGGTGCTACCATCAGTATATACCCATTCTATGGTTACAGGCATTACAAGGCCTCCAATGTTTTTTATAGTGACTTCATAAATGTTTTTATCGACTAATTGTTTTCTTATTTCTGTATCATTTAAACGGGACAAGAATTCGCCATAAGCATTATCAGGGGTTGTGGTCATCGTGATAACTTCGGGGCCATTAGAGAAATCTTTAGCTTCACTATTTGTGTTTTTCCCTTGAGCCGTAATTTTTACCTTTTTGCGTTTGTTTTGATCTTCGATATTACTGTCTTTCTCATAAACTTTAAACCATTTTACTTCGCTCAATTCCATGTCTACATGATCTGTAGTGAAAAACCAGCCTCTTAAAAACCAATTTAAATTGGTAGCTGTAGCATCTTCCAAGGTTCTAAATAAATCACTTGGGTTAGGGTGTTTGTATTTCCAACGGTTTGCATATTCCTTAAAAGCTTCATCAAACAATTCTTTACCAATTATCGAATTTCTAAGCATTTGTAAGCCCACTGTTGGTTTAATATAGAAATTATTTCCAAATTGATTTAAGAGTTCTGTATCTGAAGTTGTCATGATGGGGCGTAAAATATTTTTATCTCCACTCATAAATGGTACGATGCTTTTTGGTGTTGTACTATTGAAAGAGGGATAACGTTCGGCGACGGTGCGTTGATGTAAAAAGGTGTTTAAACCTTCGTCCATCCACATCCATTTGCGTTCATCTGAACTCACTATCATAGGGAACCAATTGTGTCCAACCTCATGAATAATAGTTCCAATCATGCTTTGTTTTGCGGCGTCGCTTATTTTACCATTTTTTGGGCGTCCGCCATTAAAACTAATCATAGGGAATTCCATGCCGATATTCGAGGTGTTTACAGAAATAGCCACTGGGTAGGGATAATCGAATGTAGCTTCCGAGTATACTTCTAAAGCATGCTTCACAGCCTTCGTAGATTCTTCTTTCCAAACAGGTAAACCTTCACTTGGGTAAAAAGACATGGCCATGACGGTGTTGGTTGGTAGTTTTACAGCTTGAGCATCCCAAATAAATTTACGAGACGATGCGAAGGCAAAATCTCTAACATTGGTGGCATTGAACTTCCATGTTTTTTGCTTGCTAGCTTTGTTTTTTTCGTTAGTAAGGGCTTCTTCTCGTGTAATAATCATTACTGGCTCTTGGAATGATTTCTTAGCGTTTTCTAGTCTGCTACGTTGTGTTTTAGTTAATACAGCATCACTATTTTGTAGGGTGCCTGTTGCTGCAACAATGTGATCTTCTGGCACGGTGATTTCAACCTCATAATCTCCGAATTCTAAAGCAAATTCCCCTAATTTTTGAAATTGTTTGTTTTGCCAACCTTCAGTGTCATTATAAACAGCCATTCTTGGAAACCAATGCGCGATAAGATAGACGGTGTTGTCATCTTCGGGGAAATATTCGTAACCTTCTCTAGATAATAAGTACATGCTTCTATCTGTAATAGGGTAGGACCAAGCAATTGAAAAACTAGTGGATGTTCCAGATTTAAGAACAGTGTTCAAAGCCACTTTCATCATGGTGTTGTTAACCATCGATTTCATGTTTTTCCCGTCGGAATCTTGTATGGATTTAATGGAATAACCAGCTGGAAAATCGATAGTTCTTGTAAGAAATTGCATTTGCCTAGTTGTGATGGAATCTTTGATATTGTTTGAAAAAGAACCAAAATCTTCATTGCCTTTTTTGTTAACATTCTGTTCTAATTGAAGCCATAAATAACTTAGATCATCGGGCGAATTATTAAAATAAGTAATGGTTTCTTCTCCAGAAATAGTATTGTTTTTTTCGTTAAGAATAACCTTTATTTTATAATTCGCTTGTTGCTGCCAATAGTCTTTGCCTGGTGCCCCACTCGCAGTTCTATACGTGTTAGGTGGCGCTATCATTTGGTCAATAGGTTCAAACTTACCTTGCCATGGTTGGTTTTGAGCCTGGGTGATGGTAATTATTAGGAATGAAATTAATGTTAAATAAAGATGTCTCATAAATTAAAATTGTTGAATTAGTCACGTACAAGATAACAAATTATTAATATAAAACATTCTGTTTTTATTGCTTAAGGTTAAGGTGTTCAGTATCTTTGTGCCTATAAATAAGAAATAAATATATGAGCGAAATAACCCCATTAACTTTTGATGTATTAATTGAAATACCTAAAGGAAGTAGAAATAAGTATGAGTATGATTTTACTTTACATAAAATTCGTTTTGACCGTACCTTGTTTTCATCTATGATGTATCCAGGTGATTATGGTTTTATTCCTGAAACTTTAGCTTTAGATAAAGATCCATTAGATGTATTAGTTTTAGGTATTGAGCCTACTTTTCCAATGGTTGTTATGGAAGTGAAGCCTATTGGTGTTTTTTATATGACGGATGAAAAAGGTCCTGATGAAAAAATTATTTGTGTACCAGTTTCAGACCCTGTTTGGAGTAATAGAGAAGATATTTCTGAATTAAACCCACACAGACTTAAAGAGATTGAGCACTTTTTCCAAGTTTATAAAGATTTAGAGAAAAAGAAAGTTGATGTTGGTGGTTGGGGAGATGCTTCAGAAGCCGTTAGAATTTACCATGAATGTGTAAAACGATACGATGATAGTGACCACAAGAAAAAGCGAACTTTCACTATATAATTGAGATATTCTCAGTATTATTAAAAATAAATGAACCATCTTTAATTAAAGGTGGTTTTTTTTATCACTTATATTTTCCTATTTTTAGCTCCGTTAAAAAAAATAATTAATTTAAACTAACTAACTTAATATGGAATTAATAGTAAAATTTTTACCGCTTTTCGGTGTCTTAGCACTGGCCTTTGTATTTGTAAAAAGTGCTTGGGTAAATAAACAAGAAGTGGGTGATGCAAAAATGTCACGTATAGCGAAGAATATTGCAGACGGAGCCATGGCATTTTTAAAAGCAGAATACAAGGTTTTAGCAATTTTCGTGGTAGCAGTAGCTGTCTTATTATATTTTAAAGGTACTTCAGAGGTAGGTTCTAGCGGAATGGTAGCGCTATCATTTATCGTAGGGGCTATTTGTTCAGCCTTAGCTGGATTCATTGGTATGAAAGTAGCAACCAAAGCGAATGTTAGAACAACACAAGCAGCAAGAACATCATTAGGGCGTGCCTTAGAAGTTGCGTTTGCTGGTGGTGCTGTTATGGGCTTAGGTGTCGTAGGCTTAGGTATTTTGGGCTTAAGTGGCTTATTCATGGTATATCAAGAGTTATGGCCTGGTGCTGAAAATCTAACCTTAGTATTAAATGTGCTTTCAGGATTTTCATTAGGTGCATCATCTATTGCTTTATTCGCACGTGTAGGTGGTGGTATTTATACGAAAGCTGCCGATGTTGGTGCCGATCTTGTTGGTAAGGTGGAAGCTGGTATCCCAGAAGATCACCCGTTAAACCCTGCAACTATTGCAGATAACGTTGGAGATAACGTTGGTGATGTTGCTGGTATGGGGGCCGATTTATTTGAATCGTATGTTGGGTCTATCATAGGAACCATGGTGTTAGGTGCTTTCATTTTAACACCTGATTTTGATGGGCTTGGGGCTGTGTATTTGCCATTAGTACTTGGAGCAGTAGGTATTGTAATGTCTATATTAGGTACTTTCTTTGTAAAAGTAAAAGATGGAGGAAACCCACAAACAGCTTTAAATATTGGTGAATTTGGTTCAGCCGGATTAATGGTTATAGCTTCTTATTTTATTATTAATGCTTTAATTCCTGAAACTGTAGAAGGTTTACCTTTCGGTGCTATGGGTGTGTTTTGGGCAACCATTGCTGGTTTAGTTGCTGGTTTAGGTGTTGGTAAAATTACAGAGTATTATACGGCCACAGGTAAAAAGCCTGTAATGTCTATTGTTGCGCAGTCTGAAACAGGCGCAGCTACAAATATCATCGCTGGTTTAGGTGTTGGAATGATGTCGACCATGATTCCTATTCTTTTAATTGCTGCTGCTATTATGGTGTCTCATCATTTTGCAGGTTTATACGGTATCGCTATTGCAGCGGTAGGTATGTTAGCAAACACAGGGATTCAATTGGCTGTTGATGCTTACGGACCTATTTGTGATAATGCAGGTGGTATTGCTGAAATGGCTGAATTACCAAAAGAAGTACGTGAGCGTACCGATAAATTAGATGCTGTTGGTAATACAACGGCTGCAGTTGGTAAAGGTTTTGCTATTGCTTCTGCCGCTTTAACAGCTTTAGCATTATTTGCTGCTTTTATGAAAACAGCAGGTGTAACGGCTATTGATGTATCTCAGCCTAAAATTATGGCTGGGTTATTAGTTGGTGGTATGTTGCCATTTGTATTTTCTGCGTTATCAATGAATGCAGTAGGTCGCGCGGCTATGGCCATGATTGAAGAAGTTAGACGTCAATTTAGAGATATTCCACAATTAAAAGCGGCACTAGTAGTGATGCGTAAATACGATTCAGATATGACTAAAGCGTCAGCTGAAGATAGAGCTATTTTTGATGCTGCTGATGGTGTTGCCGATTATGGAAAATGTATTGATATTTCAACAAAAGCGTCTATTAAAGAAATGGTATTACCAGGTTTATTGGCCATTGTTGTGCCAGTAGCTGTAGGATTTATTGGTGGTGCTGAAATGTTAGGAGGTTTACTTGCAGGGGTTACTACCTGTGGGGTGCTTATGGCTATCTTTCAATCGAACGCCGGTGGTGCTTGGGATAATGCTAAGAAAACCATTGAAGAACAAGGAAAGAAAGGTACAGATGCTCACAAAGCTGCTGTAGTTGGAGATACTGTTGGAGATCCTTTCAAGGATACTTCAGGACCTTCTTTAAATATTCTATTAAAGTTAATGTCTGTGGTAGCTTTAGTTATTGCGCCAAGTATTGCTTTAGATTCTGATGTTGTTGCAGCTTATGTTTCAAATAATGCTCCGGAGATTACTGAAATTATAAAAGAGGTAAATGTAGATATGAATAAAAATGATGATGGCACTGTAAAGGCGGTAGTTACTACAGTAACTACTAAAAACGGTGAGAAATCTACAAGTTATGAAACCTTTCAAGGTGATGAGACTGAAGTGAGAGCAAGTATTGCTTCTTTAAAAGATAATGAGATTGAAGTTAAAGTCGTAAAATAGGCTTTTCAATAATAATTATTTAATAAAAACCACGCTTAAGGCGTGGTTTTCTTTTTTCTGTATATTAATTTTTCTTTTTTCCACTTTATAATTGGTAAAAGTTACTATATTTGAATTGGTTAACCAGATTGGTTTTCCAATTAAAATATAATATATCATGAAAAACAGAGTCTTTTTAATCGTGTTGTTATTTGTTTTTAAGGCACAGTCACAGGTGGTTAGTAATAATACGCAATTACAAGCAGCAATTTCTAATGCGAAAGCGGGTACTGTTATCGAGTTAACGGATGGTACTTGGAATAGCATCCAAATTTCTATTAAAGTGACTGCAACCCAGTCTCAACCTTGTATTATAAAAGCTCAAAACCCAGGGAGTGTGTTTTTCGAAGGGAGAACAAATATTAGTTTAGGGGGCGCCTATGTTATTTTTGAAGGTATTGTTTTTAGAAATGCTTCAGGACTTATTTCAAGTAGTGGAAAGATTGAACCTATAATTGAATTTAGAGATTCTAGTAATGCGAGTTGTACGAATTGTGAAGTTCGAAATGTGAAGATTGATTCCTATAACGGAACGGTTGCTCAGCAAGTTGATACCTTTAAATGGATTGTTCTTTATGGAACCTACAATCAAATAAGCTATTGTTCTTTCATAGGTAAAAATGGTGTTGGTAGTATTATTAATGATAATCGCGATGGTACTAATGCTAATTATTCTAAAATTCATCACAACTATTTTGCTGATAGAGTTCCTGTTAATAATGATGTAAACGGATTGAATGACCAAGATGCCATTCGAATTGGAAGTAGTAGTACATCGCTTTCAGACTCTTATACTGAAGTTTATGATAATTTATTTAACAATTGGTCTGGTGAAGTTGAAATTATTTCAAATAAAAGTGGAAGAAATAAGTATTACAACAATACGTTTAGAGAATATCAAGGCACTTTAACATTAAGGCACGGTAATAATTCTGAAGTTTATGGCAACTACTTTTTTGCCAATAACAGAGAGTTTTCTGGAGGCATACGCATTATAGGCGAAGGGCATAAAATATATAATAATTACATAGAAAACACGAATTATAAAAAACCTGGAGGTTCAGGCTCGAGTGCTACAGGTGGAATTAGTGTTTCTAACGGAAAACCAAGTTCTGCACTTAATGAGTATTATCAAGTTAAAAACGTACAAATTGTAAATAACACCATGGTTAATTGCGATTTGTCTATGCGTATTGGTACTAAAATAAATAGCGATTTAACTTTAGCTCCAGAAAATTTAATAGTAGCGAATAATATCATGTTGAATTCTAGTATTTCAGCATTACAGGAAACAACTAAACCAACAGGAGCATCTTCAATCTATCAAGGGAATATTACTCAAAATGGTTCTTGGGATTTAACAAATAATGTGAATTCTAATAAAACAGTGAGTTCAGGGTTATTAACGAGCGGAACAGATTTTTATAGAATACAGTCTGGAAGCCCTGCTATAAATACAGGTGTTGGAAGTTATACCTTTTTAACAGCCGATATTCTTGGTGGTACTCGAGAAGTTGCCTTTGATGCTGGAGCAGAAGAGTTTGGTGCTACCGGAACATTAAAACCATACAAGGTGTCCGATATTGGGACAAAACTTGGTTTTGGAGCTTTAAATGCGCTTTCGGTTAATGAATATGCTAAGGTGAAACCTCTTCTTAAAATTTATCCAGTACCAACTATGGATGAATTAACTATTTCATCTTCACAAAATACCATTAAAACGTTAGAAGTGTTTGATGTGACCGGTAAAATATTATTGAAAAAAACGAGTGATTCCAATATTGAAAAAATCAATGTAAGTAGCTTCACAAAAGGTGTTTATTTTGTGAAAGTAGATGGGGTTACAAGTCGTTTTATTGTTGAATAAATAGGAGCTAGAATAAACCGTTTATTTCTGCATCTATGGTGTTAATTACATAGCCTAAATCTTCAGGATTGTCTACAAAATCTAATTTATCAACATCAATAATTAAAAGTTTGCCTTTAGTATAACCATGTATCCAAGCTTCGTAACGTTCATTTAATCGGCTTAAATAATCAATACTAATGGTGTTTTCATAATCGCGGCCACGTTTGTGAATTTGCGCTACTAAATTAGGAATACTGCTTCTAAGGTAAATCATGACATCAGGACCTTTTACCAACGATTCCATTAAATCGAAAAGCGATTTGTAGTTTTCGTAATCACGGTTGGTCATTAAACCCATGGCGTGCAAATTGGGTGCGAAAATATGAGCATCTTCGTAAATGGTTCGGTCTTGAATAATGTCTTTACCACTTTCTCGAATTTGTAAAACTTGACGAAACCTGCTATTTAAGAAATATACTTGTAAATTGAAACTCCAACGTTCCATTTGGTTATAAAAATCATCTAGATATGGGTTGTCTACAACATCTTCAAGTTGGGCTTCCCATTTATAATGTTTAGCAAGTAACTTTGTAAGTGTGGTTTTTCCGGCGCCAATATTTCCAGCAATTGCAATATGCATAAGGTTAGTCGATTTTTAATTGGTATTTATGTAGGGTTTCGTCGCTGTAAATATACAAGGTTTCGTTGGTTACAAAAAACTGATTTATCAACAAATTAGGCAGTGCAATAGGGGTGATTGTATCTGTATCTTTTTTTAAATAGAACAAACGGTTATCTTTCTTAAAAACAAGGTTTTCGTTGTCTGTTGCTAGTGATTCATATCCCTTGTTTCCTATCTTTTTTAATAGATTTCCAAAATAATCATACACGTATAGTTGTGTTTTGGTAAGTACCCAACACTGGTTGTAGTTACTTTTTATGTCTATAACAGTATTTTTTATGGGTAAAGTTTGCGCGCGCGTGGTTTTGGTTTTATAATCGAACAGTTCTAATTGCTGTGTGTTTTCATTAAAAATCCACAAAGTGTTATCAGCCCCTGTAGAAACGTGCGATACATTTTTGTAATCGGGAAGGCTATTAAAATCAACTTTAAATATTTCGGCTAAGCGATTATCTAAAATTAAAACCGTATTAAAATCTTTGTAAAAAACATTGATTTTTAAAGGGTTGAAGGTGTTTACAGTGGTTATGTTGCCTAGTTGAAAGTTGCTATATCCAATATCAATGCCTTTGGTTTCTGTAGTCTGCTTAAATAATACATTTTCTAAAATGTAGAAAGTGGTATTAAAGTTATTGGTGCTCACAAAAACGTTAGCATCTAGCTTGGTTTCTTCAATCAATAAGGCTTCAATGGGGTTTTGTGCACTTACCGAGAGGGAAACAATAAAAAGGATGTGTAAGAAGTATTTCATAATGAAGCGAAAAATACGAAATTTCACAAAATAATTCAGACATTCGTTGGTAATTAGCGGTGTTAATTAATTTAAGAACACTTTAACATTTCTGTTTTTAAACTAAATACTGCGAATTAAGTCTAATTAATTTTAAATCAGAATTTAAAAAGCTAATAAGCTATGAAACACCATTTTATTAAAATAAGTATAACTTGTTTTGCCATTTTTGCTTCCGTTATGGCATTTGCTCAAAAAGATTTTCAAGGAAAAGCCTATTACGAATCTAAAACTTCTGTGGATATGAGCAGTTTTGGTGGCGGTGATATGAGCGATGAACGCAGAAAACAAATTGCAGACCGCATGAAAAGTATGCTTGAAAAATCATTCATATTAACCTTTAACCAATCGGAATCTTTTTATAAGGAAGAAGAAAAGCTAGAAGCTCCAGGAAGTGGAGGTAGCAGATGGGGTGCTATGATGGGAAGCTTTACAGGCGGGCCACAATATAAAAGTGTTAAAAACAGATTGCTTTTACAAGAACAAGAGTTTTTTGGAAAGCAATTTTTAATAAAAGATTCATTGCCCAAATTAAATTGGAAAATGGAAGGTGAAACAAAACAAATAGGTCAATATACATGTTTTAAAGCCACGGTAACCAAAACGATTGATGCTACAGATTTTACAAGTTTTAGAAGACCGCCAAACAGCGAAGAGGAAACTGCACCAGCAACTAAAGAGATAGAAATAGTCGCCTGGTATACCATGCAGATTCCTGTGAATTTAGGACCTGATGATTATTGGGGATTACCAGGATTAATTTTGGAAGTAAATGCAGATAAAACAACTATTTTATGTTCTAAAATAGTGCTAAACCCAGAAGATAAAGATGCTATTAAAGCGCCTTCAAAAGGGAAAGAAGTTACAAAAGCAGAGTACGATGCTATTGTGAAAAAGAAAACCGAAGAAATGCGCGAAAACTTTAGGTCTAATAGAGGTGGCGGCGGTGGCCGTAGATAAAATCTATAATTAATTCCATTTTAAAATTAATGAAACTAAAAATATCTGTGTTACTACTTTTAGTAACAAGTTCGGTCGCTTTTGCGCAAATAAAATTAGAAGGTGTTGTAAAAGATAGCATCGGGAATCCTTTAGAGTTAGCTAATGTTGTAGCCATAAATCAAGAAACGAAAGCCTTAGATGGTTATGGCATTACAAACGACCAAGGGCGTTATAAGCTTACTTTGAAAAAGAACGCGACCTATAAACTTCAAATAAGTTATATAGGAATGAAAACAGGCGAGAATATATTCGAATCGAAGGGAGAGGATGTTGTGAAGGATTTTACATTATTGAATGATAATACCCTAGATGCAGTCAATATCGTTTACGAAATGCCTGTGGTTGTTCGAGGTGATACTTTAATTTATAATGCCGATTCTTTTAATAAAGGAACGGAACGAAAATTAGGAGATGTACTTAAAAATTTACCCGGAGTTGAAATTAATGACGACGGACAAATACAAGTGGAAGGTAAAACAGTTTCAAAAATTATGGTTGATGGTAAAGAGTTTTTTGATGGCGACACCAAATTAGCTGTTCAAAATATTCCATCAAATGCGGTAGATAAGGTACAGGTGCTTAAAAATTATGCTGAGGTTGGACAATTAAGTGGTGTAACCAATAATCAAGATAATGTGGCTATTAATATCAAACTAAAAGAAGGTAAAAAGAATTTTTGGTTTGGTAATGTAACAGTTGGTGGTGGTGCTTCAAACCAAAATGGCTTGTATTTACTGCAGCCAAAGTTGTTTTATTACAGTCCAACATATAGCATTAATACCATTACAGATTTAAATAATTTAGGTGAAATAGCTTTTTCACGTCGTGATTATTTCAACTTTACAGGTGGTTTTAGAAACCCAAGTAGAAGTAGTGGTACTAATATTAGTTTAGGTGGAAATAGCCTAGGCTTTTTAACAGCGCAAAATAACAGGGCTAAAGATATTAATACCAAGTTTGGTGCAGCCAATTTTAGCTGGTCGCCAAACAAAGCATTGGATTTAAGTGGGTTTGCTATTTTTTCTAATAGTAAAACAGAGATGCAGGAAAATCGTGATGTCGAGTATACCGATCCTGAGTTAGGTATTCCTAATGAAAGCACAGAAAGTAACACCATGCAACGTAGTGATTTGGGTATGGTTAAACTGTCTGCAAAGTATAAACCTAATGCTAGTAATCAATTAGATTATGATATTTTGGGGCGTGTTTCAAAAGAATCTCAAGACCAGAATTTTTTCTCAACAGTTAATGGGAATATTGATGAGTTGGAAGGTTCGACACCTTACAGCATTAATCAAAACTTAAATTATTACTATACGCTTGATGCTACTAATATTTTTGCTTTAGAGGTTCAGCATTTATTACAAGATGAAGATCCTTTTTATAACGCGATTTTAGAAGATAAAGATAACTATGAAGGAACGGCAAATAATTTGGGATTAGATGGCGCTCAAATAGGTTATAATATCACTCAAGATAAGCGTGTGCAGTCCAATCAAGTCGATGCTAAATTGGATTATTGGAACATTCTGAATAAAAAAAGTGATATTAATTTCACCTTCGGAACCATTTTAAGTAGTCAAAAGTTTAACTCAGATATCTTTCAGTTTTTAGATGATGATTCAAAATATAATCCAACACCAACAATTAATGATGGTTTAGATGTTAATGATATCAAATACAATTTTAGTGATATTTATTTAGCAGCACATTACAGATTAAAATCTGGAATTTTCACCTTTACTCCTGGTGTGTCGGCACATGCTTACAGTACAAACAATACACAGTTTAGTACAAAAACAACCGACAACTTTTTTAGATTATTGCCCGATTTTAATATGCTTATGCAGTTAAAAAAGAGTGAGCAAGTAACTTTAAACTACCGCATGCAAACCCAATTTACCGACGTGTCTAAGTTTGCGAGTGGTTTGGTGTTAAATAGTTATAGTTCTCTGTATTCTGGTAGTCCAGACTTGGAAAGTGCCTTGTCGCACAATGTGAATCTGTCTTATTACAGTTTTAACATGTTTAATTACACGAATGTGTACGCAAGTCTTAATTATAATAAAAGCATTGATAATATTAGAAATACGTCCATTTTCGAGCCAGGAAGCGTGGTACGCGTAAGTTCGCCTTTTAATTCAGGACTTGCAGATGAAAGTGCAAGTGCTAACGGACGTTTTCAACGTACATTTGGCAAAATTAGAGCTTCTATTAATGGTAATTTTAATTATTCAAAATTTAATCAATTTATTCAGAATTTGCAATCGGTGAGCGAGAGTTTTTCTCAAACTTATAGAACAGAACTGCGTACCAATTTCAAAACAGCTCCTAATGTTGAGTTAGGTTATCGTTATAGCATTCAAGATAACAACCAAGGTAATAATAATACCAAGTATTATACAAAATCACCATCTATAGAGTTTGATGCGCTTATGTTCAAAACACTAACATTTAAAACAGATTACTCGTATAATAATTTTAGTGATGATGAAAAAACGATTAATAGTTATGAGTTTTTAAATGCATCGTTAGCATACAAAAAAGATAAGGATGCTAAGTTTGAATATGAAATTAAAGCGACTAACTTATTCAATACCAAGTCACAAAGTACTAGTAATACAGGGGTGGTATCTGTAAGTGCTACCGAATATTTTATACAGCCGCTATTTGTATCATTTAGGTTGCGTTATGAATTATAATGCTACTTAAATAGCTCATATTGAGCATGTATGTTTTTATTTTGAAATAAGTCGAGAAGTTATTGCATTTTTATTTTGCATAATTGCTAAACAATGATATATTTGCGCTCGGTTTTGGGGAGATACTCAAGCGGCCAACGAGGGCAGACTGTAAATCTGCTGATTTCATCTTCGCAGGTTCGAATCCTGCTCTCCCCACGAAAAAGCAAGCTAATTTTAGCTTGCTTTTTTATTTTATTCTATTTGATGCTGGATAGCTTCTATTGGACGTGGCATTATTAAAAATTAAAGCTACCATTAACAAAATAAGTGTGCCCGATAAAACGGGTGATAACACATATAAATAACCTAGCGACTTTATTTTTTCTGTACCAATTACTGCGATTAAAGCTGTGGCGCCTCCTGGTGGATGAAGCGTCTTTGTAATTTGCATAAAAACAATAGACAGCGAAACAGCAAGCGGTGCTGTTAGCCAAATAATGTCTGGGAATAGTTTGTAAACCGTAACGCCTATAATAGCAGATATGATGTGGCCACCAATAAAATTTCGAGGTTGCGCTAAAGGGCTTTCAATCGCACCATAAATTAGAACGCTAGAAGCTCCAAACGACCCTACTAAAAAGGTGTTTTCCAGTTTAGGTAAAAATTGAGATTGTAAAAATGCGATTAACCCAATACCGCAGAAAGCGCCTAGAAAAGACCAAAAGTGTTCTTTGTAATCTACCAAAGTTTCTCTGTAGATGACGTATTTAGAGACGCGGTAAGTTCTGTGGATTTTTTTCTTTATCATTTTAAGGTTGAATTAAAATTTAAAACGATTTGTAGTTTCTTTTTTAAAAAGAAACCTTGTAAAATAAATTACAAGGTCTTTAATATATTGTTTGAAATTGTAAAAATTACAGACCGAAAGCCTTTTTTACTTTGTCAACGTAATCTAGTTTTTCCCAAGTGAATAACTCAACATCTAAAGTGATGCTTTCGCCATTTGGTTGGCTAAATGTTTTTGTTACGGTTTCGTTTATACGCCCCATATGGCCGTAAGCAGCCGTTTCACTGTAAATTGGTGCGCGTAGTTTTAAACGTTCTTCAATGGCGAAAGGACGCATATCAAAGATGTTAGAAACGATGGTGGCAATTTCACCGTCGGTCATATTAAACGGGCAAGTACCATAGGTGTTGATGAATATTCCCATTGGTTCTACAACACCAATTGCATAACTTACTTGTACTAAAACTTCATCTGCAACGCCAGCAGCCACTAAATTTTTAGCAATGTGTCTGGTAGCATAAGCAGCACTTCTATCAACTTTACTTGGGTCTTTTCCTGAAAAAGCACCACCACCGTGTGCGCCTTTTCCACCATAAGTGTCTACAATAATTTTACGACCTGTAAGTCCGGTATCACCATGAGGTCCACCAATTACAAATTTACCTGTTGGGTTTATATGGTATTTTATATCGTTGCTAAATAAGGTCTGAAGGTTTTCTGGTAATTTAGAAACTACACGTGGAATTAAAATATCTACAATATCCTTTCTAATTTTAGCAAGCATGGTGTCATCATCAGCAAAATCATCATGTTGTGTTGAAACCACAATAGCCTCGATACGTTGCGGAACATTGTCATCACTATATTCAATAGTTACCTGACTTTTAGAATCGGGTCTTAAATAAGAGATGTCTTTGTTTTCACGACGCAACTCAGCAAGTTCTTTTAAAATTCTGTGCGATAAATCTAAAGCCAATGGCATGAAGTTTTCAGTCTCGTTAGAGGCATAACCAAACATCATTCCTTGGTCACCTGCACCTTGTTGTTCTTTAGTCGCGCGGTCTACACCACGGTTTATATCGTCTGATTGTTCATGAATTGCAGAAAGTACACCACATGAATTACCATCAAACATATATTCGCCTTTTGTATAGCCAATACGGTTAATAGTATCTCTTGCAATTTTTTGAACATCTAAATAAGTATGCGATTTCACCTCGCCTGCAAGAATTACTTGTCCTGTGGTAACAAGTGTTTCGCAAGCTACTTTCGAGTCTTTATCGAATGCTAAAAAATTATCAATTAAAGCATCACTAATTTGGTCTGCTACTTTGTCTGGGTGTCCTTCTGAGACACTTTCAGAAGTAAATAAATACGCCATTTTTTTTATATTATATAGGAGATTTGACGAGAACGTCGAAGGAAGTTTACACTGCCTTTAGCATTTTTATTTATACCTTAATTTTTTTGGTATAAAGAGGTTGCAATCAGTCAAATCCTTCCTCTGTTATTTCTGCTGCAAAAGTAAAAAAATAAAAGGAAAAGCAAATTGTTTTTCCTTTTTTTAACGAATAAATTGGCTATTACGTTTTAATTTACAACATTTGTTTTTTAATTATGAAGAAACAAATACTAAATAGCATTTCTATTAATGTCGTTGTGATTATTTCACATCGCTAGGAAGGCATATTTATAAACTTTAGTAAATATTAAGAGCCTTCCAGAAATGGAAGGTTTTTTTATTGAATATTTTGAGCGTTTTGAACATCATAAAAATATTCATTTAACATACTGTAAATCAGGTGTTTGAATTATTTTTAAACACAATGAATTTAACCTTAAATAAGAAAGATTAGCCTCGGTAAAATCCTAATAAATTAATTTCGGACATTAATTTAAGGAGATTGAAGAGTTTGTAATGAAAATCATAAAATCTTTGAAAGATTAATAAAAATTAAGACAAAGCATAAAATTATCCATATAAAAAATGAATAAACTTAATAAACATAGTAGTAGATTAACTCAAGACGAATCTCAACCTGCTTCTCAAGCCATGTTGTACGCTGTAGGTTTGACAGATGAAGATATGCAGAAGGCACAAGTGGGTATTGCAAGTACTGGGTACGATGGTAACCCGTGTAACATGCATTTAAATGGTTTGGCTGCTGAGGTTAAAATTGAATGTAAAATCGCAAATTTAGTAGGTTTAGGATTTAATACTATTGGTGTTAGTGATGGTATTTCTATGGGAACTTCGGGTATGAATTACTCTTTAGCTTCTAGAGATATTATAGCAGATTCTATTGAAACAGTTATGAATGCGCAAAGTTATGATGCACTTATATCTGTTGTAGGTTGTGATAAAAATATGCCAGGAGCTGTGATTGCTATGTTGCGTTTAAACCGTCCATCAATTATGATGTATGGTGGTACTATCGCATCAGGAAAATATAAAGGAAGAAAACTTAATATTGTTTCTGCTTTTGAAGCTTTAGGGCAAAAAATGGCAGGAGAGATTGAAGAAGAAGAATATAGAGAAATTATAAAAAGCGCTATTCCAGGAGCAGGAGCATGTGGTGGTATGTATACTGCAAACACAATGGCTTCAGCTATCGAATGTATGGGGTTTGCATTACCTTATAACTCTTCTATTCCTGCTGAAAATCCGAATAAATTATCAGAAAGTGAAAGAACAGCGATTGCCATTAAAAATCTTTTAGAACTAGATTTAAAACCGTTGGATATCATTTCTAAAAAATCTATTGAAAACGCAATAGCATTAGTGAACGCTTTAGGTGGCTCTACAAATGCAGTATTGCACTTCTTAGCGATTGCACATGCGGCAGATATTGAATTTACATTAGAAGATTTTCAACGTGTAAGTGATAGAACACCGTTAATAGCCGATTTAAAACCATCTGGAAAATACCTAATGGAAGATGTTCATGGTGTTGGTGGAACTCCTGCCGTTATGAAGTACTTATTAGATAATGGTTACTTACATGGCGATTGTTTAACTGTAACAGGGAAAACTTTAGCAGAAAATTTAGCAGATGTTGAACCGCTTATTTTTGAAAACGATCAAGATGTTATTTACCCTAAAGATAAAGCTTTAAAATCATCTGGAAATCTTCAAATCCTATATGGTAACCTTGCGGAAGAAGGTGCTGTTGCAAAAATTTCAGGTAATGAAGGTTTGTTATTTGAAGGTAAAGCAGTGGTGTATGATGGTGAGCAAGCTGCAAATACAGGAATTTCTAATGGTGAAGTTGTAAAAGGCGATGTTGTTGTTATTCGTTATGTAGGTCCTAAAGGTGGTCCTGGAATGCCAGAAATGTTAAAACCAACGTCGTTAATTATGGGTGCTGGTTTAGGTAAATCTGTTGCTTTAATTACTGACGGACGTTTTTCTGGAGGTACTCATGGTTTTGTTGTGGGTCACATTACACCAGAAGCTCAAGATGGAGGTACCATAGGAATTTTAAAAACGGGAGATACTATTAGAATTAGTGCTGAAGACAATACTATTAATGTACTTATTTCAGATGAAGAACTAGCTGAAAGAAAGTCACAATGGGTTGCTCCAGAGTTGAAACACAAAAAAGGAATATTATATAAATATGCAAAATCAGTATCATCAGCTTCAAAAGGTTGTGTTACTGATGCATTCTAGTTCTTGCGTAAGTAGGAACCTCATGTCACCCAGAGCTTAGTCGAAGGGTTTTAATAAGGTAAACATGAATACACAAACAGCAAATAAAAAACAAGAAGTGGCGGAAGAAACCATGCGTATTACAGGAAGTGAAGCAATTATAAGATGCTTATTAGCAGAAGGGGTTGATATTCTTTATGGATATCCTGGAGGTGCTATTATGCCAGTTTATGATGAGTTATATAAGTTTAGAGACCAAATACATCACGTATTAACACGTCACGAACAAGGTGCAGCACATGCAGCACAAGGTTATGCACGTATTTCGGGAAGAGTAGGTGTTGCTATTGCAACTTCTGGCCCGGGAGCAACGAATCTTATTACGGGTATCGCAGATGCGCAAATAGATTCTACTCCAATGGTATGTATTACAGGTCAAGTGTTTTCACATTTATTAGGTACAGATGCGTTTCAAGAAACCGATATTATTGGTATTTCTACGCCAGTTACTAAATGGAATCATCAAATTACCAAAGCGGCCGATATCCCAGAGGTGTTGGCAAAAGCTTTTTATATAGCGAAAAGTGGTCGTCCAGGACCTGTATTAATCGATATTACAAAAGATGCGCAGGTAAGTGAGCTAGATTTTAAATACGAAAAATGTACAGGTGTTAGAAGTTATATTCCAATTCCTAAAACAAAGCCGGAAAGCCTTTCTGCGGCAGCCGAATTAATTAATTCAGCAAAAAAACCGTTTATCATTTGGGGGCAAGGTGTTATTTTAGGTCAAGCGGAAAACGAATTAAAGGCAGTTATGGAGAAGGCTGGTATTCCTTCTGCATGGACTATTTTAGGAGCATCAGCGATTCCAACATCACACAATTTAAATGTGGGTATGGTTGGTATGCATGGTAATTATGCACCTAATATGTTAACCAACGAGTGCGACGTACTTATTGCTATTGGTATGCGTTTTGACGACCGTGTTACGGGAAGTTTAAACACCTATGCAAAACAAGCTAAAATCATTCATTTTGATATTGATCCAGCAGAGATTGATAAAAATGTGAAAACAGATGTGGCTGTTTTAGGCGATTCAAAAGATAGTTTAGCTAGGTTATTGCCATTACTTAATGAAAATAAGCATGCCGATTGGTTGCAAAAATTCAAAGATTTATACGCTATTGAATTTGATAAAGTTATAAAAGGTGATATTTCCCCAGTTAAAGAAGGTTTAACCATGGGAGAAGTATTAAAACAAATAAATATAGAAACAAAAGGAGATGCTGCTATTGTTTCAGATGTTGGTCAACATCAAATGATAGCTTGTAGATATGCTGAGTTTACAACAACCAAAAGTAATATTACTTCGGGTGGTTTAGGGACAATGGGCTTTGCTTTACCAGCAGCTATTGGTGCTAAAATGGCGGCTCCAGAAAGAGAAGTTGTGGCTATTATTGGTGATGGTGGTTACCAAATGAATATTCAAGAATTAGGCACCATTTTTCAACAAAAAGCAGCAGTGAAAATTGTAGTATTAAACAATGAGTTTTTAGGAATGGTGCGCCAGTGGCAACAATTGTTCTTCGATAAGCGTTATGCGTCTACCGAAATGACAAATCCAGATTTCGTAACCATTGCAAAAGGGTATCATATAGCAGGAAAACGTGTTACAAAACGTGAAGAGCTTGCTGATGCTGTTAAAGAAATGATTGCTTCTAAAGAATCGTATTTCCTTGAAGTTTGTGTTGAAAAGGAAGGTAATGTGTTTCCAATGATACCAACAGGTGCATCGGTTTCAGAAGTGCGTTTAAGCTAAATATTCAGAAAGAAATGAACGAAGAAATAAAAACATTAACGATTTCAATATATACAGAAAACAACATTGGTTTGTTGAATCGTATATCAGCTATTTTTCAACGCAGACATATTAATATAGAAAGCTTAACAACTTCACAATCGGAAATTGAAGGTGTTAATAGATTTGTAATTGTTGTTAATATGGCGGAAGCTCAAGCTAAAAAAATTGTTGGGCAACTAGAGAAACAGGTTGAAGTTATTAGAGCCTATTACCATAAAGACGAAGAAACTATTTATACAGAGTCTTGTATGTTTAAAGTAAGATCGGCTTTATTATTTGAAGAACCTCAAATTCAAAATATAATAAAAGATAGTAATGCTAGAATAGTTACCGTAAACAAAGAGTTTTTTGTGCTTGAGAAATCGGGTAAAAGAAACGAAATTGAATCTTTATATAGAGATTTAAATGTGTTTGGCATTATGCAATTTGTTCGTGCAGGACGTATTGCAGTAACAAAAGATGAAATGAAAGTAACCGAAATGCTACAAGCATTCAATAATCATAATAACTAAAATTAAAAATGGGAAATTATTTTAACACACTATCGTTAAGAGATAAACTAACTCAATTGTCTAAATGTAGATTTATGGACTCTTCAGAATTTGAAGATGGTGTAAATGCTTTAAAAGGTAAAAAAATTGTAATCATAGGATGTGGTGCTCAAGGACTTAACCAAGGGTTAAACATGAGAGATTCTGGTTTAGATATTTCATACACTTTAAGAGCTCAAGCAATTGCAGAAAAACGTACGTCTTTTGTAAATGCAACTAATAATGGGTTTACAGTTGGTACTTACGAAGAATTAATTCCAACAGCAGATTTAGTGTTAAACTTAACGCCAGATAAGCAACATACAAGTGTAGTAAAAGCGGTTATGCCTTTAATGAAAAAAGGTGCTACTTTATCATATTCTCACGGTTTTAATATTGTTGAAGAAGGAACTCAAATTCGTGAAGATTTAACAGTTATTATGGTGGCTCCTAAATGTCCAGGAACTGAAGTAAGAGAAGAATATAAAAGAGGTTTTGGTGTGCCAACTTTAATTGCGGTTCACGAAGAAAACGATCCAGAAGGAAAAGGTTGGGCACAAGCTAAAGCGTATGCTGCTGCAACTGGTGGTGATAAAGCGGGTGTGTTAGCATCATCTTTTGTTGCCGAAGTAAAATCAGATTTAATGGGTGAGCAAACTATCCTTTGTGGTTTGTTACAAACAGGATCTATTCTTTGTTTCGATAAAATGGTTGAAAAAGGAATTGATGCTGGATATGCTTCAAAATTAATTCAATACGGTTGGGAAACTGTTACTGAAGGTCTTAAATATGGTGGTATCACCAATATGATGGATCGTCTTTCTAACCCTGCAAAAATTAAAGCTTTTGAACTTTCAGAAGAATTAAAAGATATCATGCGTCCGTTATTCCAAAAACATATGGATGACATTATGGAAGGTCGTTTCTCTAGCGGAATGATGGCTGACTGGGCTAATGATGATAAAGATTTATTAGGATGGAGAGCTGCAACAGCTGAAACAGCATTTGAAAAAACACCTGCTGGTGATGTTGAAATTTCAGAACAAGAATACTACGATAACGGTTTATTAATGGTAGCTATGGTTAGAGCTGGTGTTGAATTAGCGTTTGAAGCTATGACAGATTCTGGTATTATCGATGCTTCTGCTTATTACGAATCATTACACGAAACGCCACTTATCGCGAACACGATTGCAAGACGTAAGTTATATGAAATGAACTCTGTTATTTCTGACACTGCAGAATATGGTTGTTATTTATTCGATCATGCTTGTAAGCCTTTATTAACCGATTTTATGAAAAATATCGATACAGATGTTATTGGTAAAGCGTATGCTAAAGACAATGGAAAAGCAGTAGATAATGCGAAGTTAATTGCTGTAAACAAAGCGTTAAGAGATCACCCAGTTGAAAAAGTGGGTTCTTTCTTAAGAGCGTCTATGACGGCTATGAAGCCAATAGTATAATACAATCTACATGTTACAGGTTTTTAAAACCTGTAACATGTTATAGATATAAAATTCATTAATTAATGAACAAGGATAAATACACGTATTTTCCGAGTCTTAAAGATGTAAAAGTAGCTGCCGATACCATTAAAAAGGTATCGGCAGTTACGCCTTTAAGCCCTAGCCTAAGATACTCAAAACAGTTTGACGCGCATATTCTTTTAAAGCGTGAAGACCTTCAGCAAGTGCGTTCTTATAAAATAAGAGGCGCCTATAATAAACTAAGCTCACTTACGGCAGAAGAGTCTCAAAATGGCGTGGTATGTGCCAGTGCAGGGAACCATGCGCAGGGTTTTGCCTTGTCGTGTAAATTATTAAAAATTAAAGGGTCTATTTACATGCCTGCGCCAACACCTAACCAAAAGGTCGAGCAGGTAAAAATGTTTGGTGAAGATTTTATTGAAATTAAACTTATTGGAGACACTTACGATGATGCGTATCACGCAGCCATGTTGGAGTGTAAGGAGTTTCAAAAAATGTTTATTCATCCATTTGATGATAAAAAAGTAATTGAAGGGCAGGCAACCATTGGTTTAGAGATTTTAGAACAAGCAACCGAACCCATAGACTATGTGTTTATCGCAGTTGGTGGCGGTGGTTTAGCTTCCGGTTTATCCACCGTATTTAAGGAATTATCACCTAATACTAAAATTATAGGTGTAGAGCCCGAAGGGGCGCCTTCTATGTCGGTCTCTATTAAAAATAACAAAAACACCGAGTTAGAACATATTGAAAAGTTTGTAGATGGTGCAGCGGTAAAACGTGTGGGCGATTTAACATTCAATATTTGTAAAACCAACTTGCATAGTATGATGACTGTGCCAGAAGGAAAGGTTTGCGAAACCATTTTAGAGCTTTACAATAAAGACGCTATTGTGGTAGAGCCAGCAGGAGCTTTAAGTATTTCGGCATTATATTTTTATGCTGAAGAAATTAAAGGGAAAAACGTGGTATGCGTGGTAAGTGGTAGTAATAATGATATTACACGTACCGCCGAAATAAAGGAACGTGCTTTATTGTATGCCAATTTAAAGCATTATTTTATTGTATTGTTTCCGCAGCGTGCAGGCGCTTTAAAGGAATTTGTGGTCGATATTTTGGGTACGAATGATGATATTACCCATTTTCAGTATACCAAGAAAACAAACCGTGAAAATGGTTCGGCAGTGGTTGGTATTCAATTGAAATCGGCAACCGATTTGGAACCATTAATAGCTAAAATGAAACAGCGTAACTTCTACGGCGATTATCTTAATAATAAACCCGATTTATTTCAATTCTTGGTTTAAAAAATAGGTTTTGTTTTTTGAATTAATTGGCGAAAACGTTTGAGCCTTATACATTTTCAGGACATGTAAATAGTCTGTTAAGAATATGGTATTTCTTAAGTCAGGCGCCCCGTTCTGAGAGGCTTTGTTCTAAATTATGGGTATATTAGCAATAGCTATTAACATATAATTTTAAACCATGAGCACGACTTTATTTGAAATTCCAGAACATTATAAAATACATACCTTACTACACCAATCCACCTATTTAAGCAATGGCGAATTGATTGAATGGAAGGGTGAAACTGCCGAGGTTTATTCGACCATATCTTCAACTTCAGAATACAAACCAACCTTATTGGGGACGATTCCACAATTAGGCGAAAAAGAAGCTTTAGAAGTGCTTAATTCAGCATTAGGAGCCTACGACAAAGGGCAAGGTTTATGGCCTACCATGAAAGTGATTGACAGAATTGCTTGCATGGAAAAGTTTGTAGAACAAATGAAAACCAAGCGCGAGGTTATTGTGAAACTTTTAATGTGGGAAATAGGGAAGAATTTACCCGATTCACAAAAAGAGTTTGACAGAACCGTCGATTATATTTACGATACCATTGAAGCTTACAAACAAATAGATAGAGATTCTGCTAAGTTTGAAAAAAGTGACGGTGTTTATGCACACATTCGCAGAGGTCCATTAGGTGTTGTTCTTTGTTTAGGACCTTATAATTACCCATTAAACGAAACATTTACCTTGCTTATTCCAGCTTTAATTATGGGGAATCCTGTAATTTTTAAGCCAGCAAAATTAGGTGTTTTATTAATTTCACCATTATTGGAAGCCTTCCAGAATAGTTTTCCAAAAGGCGTTGTTAACGTAATTTACGGTCGTGGACGTGTGTTGGCAACTCCAATCATGCAATCAGGGAAAATAGATGTGTTGGCCTTAATTGGTAACAGTAAATCTGCGAATGCTTTACAAGCGGTACATCCTAAAGGAAATAGATTGCGTATGGTTTTAGGTTTAGAAGCTAAAAATCCTGCGATTGTATTGCCAGATGCTGATTTAGATTCAGCAGTTGATGAATGTATTGCAGGAACCTTATCTTTTAATGGGCAACGTTGTACTGCTTTAAAAGTATTATATGTACACGAGTCTGTTGTCGATGAATTTAATAAACGTTTTACAGTCAAAGTAGATGCCCTTAAGTTTGGGAACCCTTGGGAGCAAGGAGTGAAACTAACTCCACTTCCTGAAGTTGAGAAACCTGGATATATTAAAGAATTAATAGGAGATGCTTTAGAAAAAGGAGCCAAAATTTTAAATGAAAAAGGCGGGGTTGTAACCGATAATTTTATTTTTCCAGCCGTTTTGTATCCTGTTAATACAAGTATGAAAGTATATAGTGAAGAGCAATTTGGACCCGTAATTCCTGTAATTCCGTTTTCAGATATTGAAGAGCCTTTACACGATATGGCAGAATCTAATTATGGACAACAAGTAAGTTTGTTTGGTAGAGATATCAATACCTTATCGCCGTTAATTGATACGTTAGTAAACTTAGTGTGTCGTGTGAATTTGAATAGTTCTTGCCAACGTGGTCCAGATGTATATCCATTTACAGGAAGAAAAGATTCTGCATTTGGTACCTTGAGTGTTCATGATGCATTACGTTCATTTTCAATTAGAACCTTTGTAGCTTCAAAAGATAACGACTACAACAATGCTATTGTAAAGGAATTATTAGATAAGAAAACATCTAACTTCATTAGTACCGATTATATTTTATAAATTAATCAAAAGTCTAAATTTTCTATTTAGCACATTTTTAATTAACTTTATTCTCAATTAAATAGAGGGGTAGTATTTATACTACCCCTTGTTTAGTACAATATTTTTCAGTGAAGAATCCTGCACTAGTAATTTAATATAGATATGTATATTTGGTTTTACTATCAGTAATCTGGTATGCGAATTAATTAACTTAAAACGATGAGTTTTAATAAATAAAGTAATAAAAATGAAAATACTAAAGTTTGTATCGGGGTTGGTTTTATCTTGTTTAATGCTAATAGCTTGTGGCGGAAAAGAAGAGAAAAAGAAAGAAGGTTTTACCTATGAAAACACAGAAACAACCAAAACAGAAACAGTAGCTAAAGACGCTGACGTTGAAACGGTTGTTCTTGTGGGTACTGATTTAATGAAATTTGATATAACAGAAATAAGAGTTAAAGCTGGTAAAAAAGTTAAATTAACACTTAGGCATAAAGGTAAACTAGATATTAACGTAATGGGGCATAACTTCGTGCTTTTAAATCAAGGCGTTGATTTGGCATCATTTGCAGCAAAAGCAGCAACTTCAAAAGATAATAAATACATCCCAAAAGGTTCTGAACAAGATGTTATTGCACATACCGATGTAATTGGTGGTGGGCAAACAACGACCATCGAGTTTGATGCACCAGCAGCTGGAACTTATGATTTTTTATGTAGTTTCCCAGGTCATTATATGATGATGAAGGGGGCTTTTATCGTTGAGTAGTACCAAACTTAGCTAACAGTGCGTATACATGTGCATACATCGTATTTAGATTCCTTATAATATTAAAAACCATATCCTTAAGAATGTAAATTAAATTTATTTCTTTATAATCTTAAGGATATTTTACCAATAAAATTAAACTAAATGATAATTAAAAACATTTTACCTGTTTTACTACTAGTTTTACTTTGCTTCAACTGCGAAAAGAAAGAGTATATAGACAAAATTTATGAAAAACCTGAAATTGTAAGAGAAGCAACGTCAGCATTTCTTTCTCCAGAAGAAAGTATGAATACTTTTTATTTGCCAGAAGGTTATAAAGTTGAGCTTGTAGCAAGTGAACCTATGGTCGATGAGCCAGTTGCCATTGCTTGGGATGGTAACGGACGCATGTACGTTGCAGAAATGAATACCTATATGCAAGATGTAGATGGTACTGGTACCAACAGGTCTATTAGCAGAATTAAGCTGCTTGAAGATTTAGATGGTGATGGGAAAATGGATAAAAGCACGGTGTTTATTGATAGCTTGATGTTACCAAGAATGATACTGCCGCTTGAAAATGAATTGATAGTTAATGAAACCTATTCTTATGATTTATGGAGTTACAAAGACACTGATAATGATGGTGTCGCCGATAAAAAAGAACGTGTTTACTACAATCCAGACCGAAGAGGGGGGAATTTAGAGCATCAGCAAAGTGGATTAATTTGGAATTTAGATAACTGGGTGTACACAACCTATAACCCAATCCGATTTAAATTTACTAAAAACAAAGTAGTGGTAGATTCACTTGAAAACATGCCAAGTGGTCAATGGGGGTTATCTCAAGATGATATGGGTAATATGTATTACTCTTCAGCAGGAAGTGAAAACCCTGCGTATGGTTTTCAGCAACCTGCAGTTTATGGTGATTATAACCCTGAAGGTAGATTGTCTGAAGGTTTTATTGAGCCTTGGCCAGTTGTTGGTACACCAGATGTACAAGGAGGGCCAAAAAGATTGCGTGATGATAATACATTAAACCATTTTACAGGAGTAGCCGGACAAGAAATTTTTAGAGGTCATAAATTACCTCCTTCAACTTATGGTGATTTATTTATACCAGAACCGGTTGGAAGACTTATCCGTAGAGCGAAAGTAAAAGTAGAAGATGGTAAAAAGGTGTTATACAATGCTTATGATCAAGCAGAGTTTATGGCGTCTACAGATTTAAATTTTAGACCAACACAAGCCAAAACAGGTCCAGATGGTGCTTTGTATATTGTAGATATGTACCGAGGTATTATTCAAGAAAGTAACTGGACACGTAAAGGGAGTAGCTTACGTCCTGTAATTATCCGTAAAGCGTTGGATAAAAACATAGGTAAGGGAAGAATCTATAGAATTGTTCATGAAGATATAAAACCGGATGTTAGACCTCAGTTATTAGATAAAACAGCATCAGATTTAGTAGAGTATTTAGGGCACCCTAACGGATGGTACCGCGATACAGCTCAGAAATTAATTATTTTAAAGGATGATAAATCGGTTGTTTCAGAATTAAAAGATGTAGCCTTGGATAATGAATCTTGGTGGATTAAATTATTTGGAACTGATAGAGATTTAGGAATACAGCGTGTGCATGCCCTTTGGACTCTAGAAGGTTTGGGTGTTGTTGATAAAGAAGTTATTAAACAAAAGTTTAATGATGTAGATGCGCGAGTAAGAGTTACAGCAATCAGGTTAAGTGAAAAGTTTCTAAAATCGGGTGATGTTGGAGTACTAAAAGGTTTAGAGGCTTTATCTAAAGATACCTCTCTGGAAGTGGTGAATCAAGTGGCTTTAAGTTTACGTTACAGTAAAGATAAAAAGGCAACAGAATTACTAAACGCTATTGGTGCAGCTTATGAAAATAATGAAATTATTTCGCATGGTGTGACAGAGAGTTTAAAGAAAGATGATTCTAAGTTAGCACAATTAAAAGAACGGATCTCAGGAAGATCTTTAGGCGATAAACGCAGTATTTTAAAAGGCTACGATTCATATAATCAATTATGTATTACCTGTCATGGTCCAGATATGCGTGGTGTTCCTCTAGAAGGAAATGCACTTGTTGCTCCGTCTTTAATTGGTAGTCCTCGTGTTGTAAGTGATGATACAGAATTGCTAAGTAAGATATTATTAAACGGACTTATAGGTCCTGTAGATGGTGTAGAGTATGGTATTATGATGCCATTGAATTCTAATAGTGATGAATGGATAGCTGATGTGCTAACGTATGTAAGAGCGATGAATGATGTAGGTGGTGTTCATAAAAGAGTAGTTAGAAATGCTAGAGAAAAATCGAAAGATAGAGAAGATTACTGGACGTTGAAAGAACTTGAAAAAGGGAAAAAGTAGTCAAAACGAATAAGTAAAAAAAAGGTTGAAATTTTAATTTCAACCTTTTTTTTTATGAATTATTTTAAATGTTTAAAACTTAAAAACTGTAGTTCAATTGTAAAAGTGTAGCTCTTGGTAATACGGGTACCACAATAAAGCTAGCGTCAGGGTTGGCTTCAATGTATTCAGGTGTAGCACCATTAGCATTGGCTCCAAAAGAATTGGCTCCAAAGAAGTTGGCTAGTCCATCTGAGTTTAGAACGTTAGTCGCTATTATATTTGCAGAGATATGCTTGTTAAATTGGTATCCCAAGCCAGCATTAAAAATGCTATAAGCAGCTAGTTGAAAAGCGTTGGCAGCATTCCCTTCACGTTTGCCCATATATTGCCATTTTATAAAAGAGGACACCCCGTTTCTTGCGTATTCAGTAGTTAAATTAAGCATTAATTTAGGGTTGAAGGCTAATCTGTTTCCTGAAAAATCGGTGGTGCTATCATCACTCATATCTACACTTCCAGCAGCATCATAAACGTTCCATTTCGTTGCTTTTGGATCTTGGAAGATTCCGTTAAAACGAAAAGCAAAATTTTCTAAAGGCGCATAAACACTTTCCCATTCTAAACCTACGGTACGAGATGTGTTAAATTGAATTGGTGTGTAAAAGATACTATTGGTGTCTCCATCAAATTCAAAATTAGTGACTCCAATGTTTTTAAGCTCACTCCAAAATAAGGTGGTTGTAAATGATAGGTTTTTTAAGTTTGATTTTAATCCGAGTTCTATTTGGTTAATATCCTGTACTTCCCCTTTTTTATTAATTGGAACATTTGAAAAATTATTGAAATAATAATTCAATTCTGGTGCTTTGTGTCCTTTGGAGAAGCGTCCAAATAAAGCAGCGTCATTCGTTATTTTGTAATTAACACCGGTAGAATAGGATAGGTAATTATAGTTGTAATTAAAGTTGTCTTGTTCTCCTGTAGGTTGAAGAATGTTATTGTCATAAGCCGTGTTGTCATCGCCATCTAAACCTCCCGATTGGTTAAACGGAGCAAATCTGTCATTGCTACCTTTGTGTTTAATAGATTCAAAACGAAGTCCTAAGTCGAGTTCTAAGTTGTCAGATAATTTCCATTGGTCGTTTGCAAAAGCCGCTAGCTGCGTAGCGGTGGCTCTGCTATTCGTGAAAAACAATCCACCATAATTACTAACGCCATTACTGTCAGATAATGCTAAAACTGGTTCGTTTGGGTTTTCCAAAGTAACCTGAAGCATTCTTGGGTTATTTTCGTAAGTTGAAAAAGCAAAACTTCCTTGAGTGAAAACAGAAGTGTCTGAAAAACCAGAGGCAAGCCCAAGATTTAAATCATGATTTTCATGCTTTTTTCTGAATGTTAACTGTTGCATAATTTCATCGGAAGCATTGTCTTTATACCAGGTTGAGGTGCCAAGTACGGCATCATTTGGCAATCGGTCGTTTGTTAAATATTCAGAAGGGTTTCCGTTAAATATTCCGCTATTATCAATTCTAGCCAATTCACTACCTGAATTTGCGTCACGAAAAACAATTTGTCCAACAGGAAAAGGGTTACCGTTGCTTACTAAATAGTAAACAGTAGGATCGCTAATAGAAACAAAAGCATTACTTATAGAGGTTTGCCAGTTAGCGCTTTTTGATGAAAATTTGATATTGTTTTTTACCGACCAATTGTTGCCTAAATTTTGAAACAAGTCAAAACCAAAAGCTAAATCTTTAGCGTGCACACCTTGTGAAGGATCAAAAGTGTTGGTAACGCCTTCGTTTAAATATCTTCCATCAGGAATGGCTGCCTTAAAAGCAGGCATTAATAAGGCTGTAGAATTAAAATCTTGACCAAAGGCTGGTTTAGGGTTATTCCAGTCTGTGGCCGCTACACCGTTATATCTGTTCGTGTAGTCGTTTAAGTATTTTGCATAAAGTTTAAAATAACCATGTGCGTTTTCTTTAGTAACATCGAATTTAAATTGTCCGCCTTTACTAAAAGTGAAATCTGTGTTTCTTGCCCCGTCTTCATATCTATAGTGTCCACCCGCATTGAAAAACCAATTATTTCCTAAGGCACCGCCTAAAACAGCATCGACTCGATGTGTTGGGTTGCCCTCACCTTGAATACCGTTTTGCGTTTGAATTTCACCACTTAAGCCTTCAGTATTATTTCTAGAAATAAAATTATAAACACCGCCAGGTGCGTTCATAGCGGTTATTGATGCGCTTCCGCCTCTTAAAGCTTCCACTTTTTGGGTGGTTAAATCGACACGGTGAAATAGGTCTGGCCCGTAATAAGAGTGTTGTAATAGGCTTACAGGTAAGCCATCTTCTTGTAAAGACACATAATACCAGCCCATATCGTCTTCGGCTGCAGCCGAAATACCCCTCGTGTAAACTCGGGTAAATACCTCGCCAGCAGATGCATCGGTATAAGTGCCAGGTATGTTTTGAAGTAAACTGGCTGTGCCTTGTGGCGAAACTTGCTTAATTTGTTTAGCGGTAAGTGTACTTATGGAGGTGCTAGATTCTAATTGCGTTCTAGGGTTAAAGGTGCCGGTTACTACAACGGTGTGTAAGTTTAGTAAATCGGTATTTAAAACATAAGTATGCGTAGTGTTCGAAGAATCGACAAGAATGGAATCTTCAATAGTTCGATATCCTAAATGTGAAATCGTTAGTGAATAAGTGCCCTTTTTGATGCTTGTAAAGCTAAAATTGCCAAGAGCATCCGTTGTGCTGTGTACGGTCGGTTTAGTGTTTAAGGTGATGTTAGCACCTGTAATTGGCGTACCGTTGCTATCTTTTACGGTGCCGTTAATGCTTGTTTGTGCACAAATAAAAAGGGCGTTAGCCATTATTAATAGTTGTGCTAAAAATTTGATTTGATTCATAATAATAAGAGAGAGGGTTTATGGTTTATGGAATTGCTAACAAATCTATAAAATTAAATCTCTTTTTGAGTACATATTAACTCACTGAAAAGTTTTAAACACTTAAAGGATGCTTTAAGTTTGTGTTTTTATAAGTTAACGATAGATTAATTATTTTTGAGTATTCATTTTAAAAGAAACGTGCTTTGTTGAAGAATCCATTACCCAGAACTAAATTAATAGTAAATAGTTGTCTTTTTGTTGTGTTTGCCCTTTTTGCGGCTATTCAATTAAACGATCCCGATCCTTTAGTGTGGGTTTTAATATATATGGGCGTTGCGGTTGTGTCGTTAAGTGCTAATTTTATTTTAATACCTAAAAAGCTAATACTAGTATTTGTTTTGGGCCTATTAATGTATGCAAGCGTGCATTTTATGTTTTTAATAGACTGGTTGCAAACTGAGAATAAATCGGAGCTTTTTGGTGAAATGGTTTATGAAAAACCCTATTTAGAGGGAACAAGAGAGTTTCTTGGGCTCATTATAGCGGTTACAGCGTTGTTGTATCAACTAAAGCGTTAGCGTGTTTTAAAATAAAATTTACAATTGGTAAAAAATACGTAATTTGCCATGTGTAAATGTTTAAATAATTTCAGTGAAAATAAACAAAGAGAAAATAGAGCCCTATAAGGCTGGTGGTGTTGTTTACCACGCTGATACCTGTTTGCCATTAACAGATGCTTTTAAACGTAAAAAAATAAAATTTAAAGCCCTTGCTAGACATACCTATCCGGGTGATCGGCTGGATGATAATACATTGGGTTTAAATAGTATTGGGTATTGGGATGCAAATGAACCACAAGATTGGGGTTTAGATTGGCATAGAAATGAGGGAATTGAATTTCATTTTTTAGAGTCTGGTAGCATGCCTTATGCGCAAGAAGGAAAAGAGGTGTTGTTAATGCCAAACCATCTTACCATTACGCGCCCTTGGGAAGCTCATAAAGTTGGGAATCCGCATATTGGTATGGGGAAATTCTATTGGGTTATTTTAGATTTGGGTGTTAGAAGGCCACATCAAGAATGGGTTTGGCCCGATTGGATTACGCTTACACAACCAGATTTAGCACGTTTAACAACCATTTTAAGGTATAATGAAAAATCTATCTTAAAAACCAATCAAAGTATTAAAGATTGTTTTTCTCAAATAAATAAAGCGGTTTCTACAGACAAAGGAGGGAGTAATGCTTCAAGAATTAGAATTCTAATAAATTACTTATTGCTTTCTTTACTCGATTTGTTAGATACAAATGATATTGTTTTAAATGAAGCTTTAACCGATAGTTCTAGAAGTGTTGGTTACTTTTTAAAAGAGTTAGAGAATAACCTTGCCGACCAATGGACTATTGAATTAATGGCGCAATCTGCAGGTGTGGGTTTAACACGGTTTACTTACCATTGTAAGCAAATAACCAATCTAACACCCATGCGTTATTTAACGATGAAGCGCCTTGAAATGTCCAAAAAAATATTTCAGAAAAACGAAAACCTAACCATTGCCGAGGTGGCTTATATGTGTGGGTTTACTTCAAGTCAGTACTTCGCGACTGTTTTTAAAAAGCACGAGAAATGCTCTCCAAATGCTTACAGAATTAAGTGTGCAAATACACATGTAGAATTTGCTTAAATGCATATTCTAGATTGTTTAATTTTTTTCACTGAATTAAAATAGACGTCTTTTTTATTCCAATTCCTTATTTTCACAGTATTATCATAATTAGAGCATTATTCATTTTGTATAAAGTGATGTTTCTAATTTTTGCGTGTATGCTGCCTTTTTTAAGGAAAAAAGGGGCTTTTAACCATAGAGTTTCAGTTCTAATTTAAGACGTAACTTTAAAACCAACCAATTAAACTAAATTATTAAGTATGGAAACTATTAACAAAAACAGACTTTTCCTAGCTAGTTGTCTCGCATTAATTACAACAGCAATGACCTTCGCTATTAGAGCGCGATTAGAATCCGTTTTCGGTCCAGAGGGCGTCGGTTTAACTTTAGAGCAATTAGGATATGCATTTGCTCCTGCCTTTTTTGGGTTTACAATCGCTATGATTATTGGAGGTCCGTTGGTAGATTTATTAGGAATAAAAAAAATTACTTGGGTAGCATTCGTTACTCATGCTATAGGGATCGTTTTAACTTTAATGGCAGATTCCATGACTTCGTTATTCATAGCAACCTTGTTTATAGGTATAGGAAACGGGATGGTTGAAGCGGCATTAAACCCTATGATTGCCTCGATGTACACTACAGAAAAAACCAAAATGTTAAACAGGTTTCACGTTTGGTTTCCTGGAGGTATCGTAATAGGAGCGCTTGTTGGGTGGCTTACTATGGATGTGATGGGGTTAAGCTGGGAAGTGATGGTGGCAACTTTATTCATACCATTAGTGTTGTATGCGGTCTTGTTTTTTGGACAAAAAATGCCAGTGACTGAGCGTGTTCAGTTGGGTGTTAGTAATAAAAAGATGTTTTCGAGTGTTTTAAAACCCTTATTCTTATTTATGGTTTTTTGTATGCTTTTAACAGCAGCTTCAGAGTTGGGTACTACACAACGTATCGAATCACTTTTAAAGAAATCTGTAGAGGCGCCTTTATTAGTACTGGCGTTCATTAATGGTATTATGGCTTTAGGTAGGTTGTTTGCAGGTCAAGTCGTGCATCGATTGAAACCGTCTGGGATGTTGATGTATTCGGCCATTTTCACCTTTATAGGCTTATGGTTACTTACGGTTACAAGTGGCGGAATGATATTTCTTGCTGCCGCAGTTTTTGCTGTTGGAGTTACATTTTTCTGGCCAACTATGTTAGGTTTTGTTGCAGAATATTTACCGGAAACAGGCGCCTTAGGACTTTCAATAATGGGAGGTGCGGGTATGTTCTCCGTATCTATCGTTTTACCAATTATGGGGAATTTAATGGACAATGCAAGTTCCGCCGAGGCTTTAAGAACCATGTCTATTTTGCCAGCGATTCTTATTGTGGCGTTTTTGGGCTTAAATATCTACATGAAAAAACAAGCGAAAGCTTCTGAAATTTAAATTAATATAAAGTAATAAATAATACAGATGAGTAAAAAAATTAGATTGGGAATCTTAGGTGGAGGTGGCGACTCTTTAATTGGAGTTTTACATCGGGTGGCGTCTCATATTAATGATAACTATCAAATTGTAGGAGCTGTTTTCAATCCTGATTTTGAACAAAATATAAATTTCGCTAAAGAAATTGATATTCCAACAAATAGGGTTTATAAAGATTTTGATACATTCATTGAGGAAGAAATGAAATTACCAAAGGAAGAGCGTATTCAAGTATGTTCTATCTTAACTCCAAACTTTCTTCATTTTCCAATGGCTAAAAAATTGTTGGAAAATGGGTTTCATGTTATTTGTGAAAAACCAATGACAACCTCTTTGGAAGAAGCTAAAATTTTACAAGAAACTCATAAAAAAGCAGGAACCGTTTTTGCGCTAACACATACCTATACAGGGTACCCGATGGTGCGACAAATGCGAGAAATGATTAAATCTGGAGACTTAGGAAAGATTCATAAGGTAGATGCACGTTATTATCAAGGTTGGATTAACACTATTATTCATGATGAAGAAAAACGATCTTCCGTATGGCGATTAGATCCTAAAAGAGCAGGGATTAGTTCGTGCATGGGAGATATCGGTGTGCATGCTTTTAACTTAATTGAATATACAACGGGGTTGCGTATAAATTCTGTGTTATGTGATTTCAATTATTTATATACTGATAATAAAATGGATATTGATGGTACAGCACTTATCCGAATGGGCGAGCATACCAAAGGTGTTATTCGCAGTAGTCAAGTAGCTACCGGAGAAGAGAACGGGCTAGCAATCACTATTTATGGGGCAAAGGCCGCATTTCGTTGGGAGCAAGAGCGTCCTAATTTCTTATATAAATTAAGTGATACAGAGCCTACTCAAGTTTACAAACCAGGTCATGCCTATAATTCTGATTTGTCATTAGGAGGAACCAAATTGCCTCCAGGACACCCGGAAGGTATTTTTGATTCGATGGCTAATATATATTTAGGAGTAGCAAAAGCGATTAGAGAAGAGACGTATAATGATGGAGAGTTTCCAACAATGCTAGATGGCGTACGAGGTATGGATTTTATAGAAAGTACTGTAAAATCTCATAAAAATGGAAATGTTTGGGTAGATCTAGAAAAATAATATAAAAATGAAAACAATTAAAGGACCAGCTATATTTTTAGCACAATTTGTAGGAAGCGAAAAGCCGTTTAATAGTTTAGATTCCATATGTAAATGGGCTGCAGATTTGGGTTATAAAGGTATTCAAATACCAACTTGGGAGTCGGGGTTAATCGATTTAGATACCGCTTCAACAAGTCAAACCTATTGCGACGACCTAAAAGGAAAAGTAAACTCTTACGGATTAGAAATAACAGAACTTTCAACGCATTTACAAGGACAATTAGTGGCTGTAAACCCAGCTTATGACACCTTGTTTGATGGTTTCGCTCCAGATAAAGTAAAAGGCAACCCAAAGGCAAGAACCGAGTGGGCTATCGATACTGTTAAAAAGGCAGGAACCGTAAGTGGTCGTTTGGGCTTGCAATCGCACGCTACATTTTCAGGGGCTTTGTTATGGCACACGGTTTATCCTTGGCCACAACGTCCTCAAGGTTTGGTTGAAATGGGGTTTGAAGAATTAGCAAAACGTTGGACGCCTATTTTAAATCATTTTGATGAACAGGGAGTTGATGTGTGTTACGAACTTCATCCAGGAGAAGATTTGCATGATGGAACTTCCTTTGAACGTTTTTTAGACGCCACAGGAAATCACAAACGTGCCAATATTTTGTATGACCCGAGTCATTTTGTACTTCAAAAGTTAGATTATTTAACTTTTATAGATTATTACCACGAGCGAATTAAAGCTTTTCATGTGAAGGATGCCGAGTTTAATCCGTCAGGAAAACAAGGTGTTTATGGAGGGTATTCCGACTGGAAAGACCGCGCTGGAAGATTTAGATCTTTAGGAGATGGACAGGTCGATTTTAAAAGTATTTTTACAAAATTGACTAAATATGACTGTGATGTTTGGGCAGTGATGGAATGGGAATGCTGTATTAAGTCTTCAGAACAAGGAGCTAGAGAAGGAGCGCCTTTTATTCAGAGTCATATTATAGAGGCCGCCGAACGTAGTTTTGACGACTTTGCAGGGGCAAAACCAGATGAGAACTTTTTGAAATCTATTTTAGGAATCTAATAATTAAAACATTCAGTAGTGTTTTTGTAAATGAATTATGAAAGCCTGTTCGAATTAAAATAAGTTATAATGAATATAAAACAGTTTGTTTTTTTATTGATGAGTGTTTGCTTTTGCATGAACACTTTCGCGATTACCATTGATGACGGCGTCATAAAAGTTTTAATTGTTGATGGTCAAAACAACCATGATGTTTGGCCAAAGTCAACCATTATGATGAAGCAGTATTTAGAAGAAACTGGGATGTTTACAGTGGACATTGTTAGAACTCAGTTTTTAAATAAAAGTGAAAAGCATCAAGAATGGTTAAGTTTAGCCAATGTGCCAGAGGGTGTTGAAGGCGAGTCGAAAACTGACCCGGATTTTAATCCTAAATTCTCCAAATACGATGTTGTGATTTCTAATTTTGGATACAAAGCGGCACCATGGCCCGAAAAGACCCAGAGAAATTTCGAGAAATTCATCAAAAAAGGAGGTGGTTTTGTAAGTGTGCATGCGGCAGATAATTGTTTTCCTAATTGGGAAGCTTATAATGAAATGATCGGTATTGGTGGCTGGGGAAACCGGACTGAAAAAAATGGGCCTTATTTGTATATAGATGAAAATAATAAGCCTAAAAAAGATTATACAGCGGGTCCAGGCGGGAAACACGGTAAGCGTGAAGATTTTTTAGTGACCACTTATAATTCTGAACACCCAATAACGAAAGGCTTGCCAAAAGAATGGATGCATTCTATCGATGAGTGTTATGCTTTTTTAAGAGGACCTGCCAATAATGTAACCGTTTTGGCTACAGCAGTTACCACTTTAAAAGCGGAAGAATTGCAACAAAAGGAACCTGTAGTAATGACTATTGATTATGGTAAGGGTAGAGTTTTTCATACCACTTTAGGACACGATGTGGAGGCCTTAGAGTGTGTTGGCTTTATAACGCTTCTAACAAGAGGTACAGAATGGGCAGCGACAGGAAAGGTAAAACAAACAGATGTGCCTAACGATTTCCCCAAAGAAGCTGAAACATCTAAAAGATCGTTTGAGTATAAAAAGTAGTTTTTGTAATTAAAACCAAATGCTTAGGTGTTTGTGTTTTAATGTGTTTATAGTCAAAAAGACCTCTAGTAAAGCGCGAAAAATGTGCTTATTAGAGGTTTTTTGTTTTTCATAATTAGAGATTTTTAGTGAAAATTGAATTATCAAAAATAAAACCATTAAAATGTCAAGAAATTAATAATTTTATTCAATTAGTTAGGGTTTCATTCTTCATTTTAAAAATAAAGCTATAATTTTACATAATGAAAACTTTAAAAAATAAAATACGTTGTTCTATACCCGGTTTGCCTGCGCGCAATCGCCGCCGCATTTAGTCTTATTGTAGTAGCAAAACCCAAACGTAATTTTAATTTTTTTCTTAGTGTACAAAACAGCATTTATAGCATTTCAAAATATAGTTAGTTATTTGTTTAACAAGCGTTTCCTTGGCTATATTTTTCCACGTCGCCCTTAGGGCGTACTTCATTTTAAGAGACTAGGGAAATCTAGTTCATCAAAAAAATCAACTAATTTTTAATTCAATTAAAAAATTATAATGGAAATTGTAATTGCTGATAAATCACATTCTAAATACGCAGAAATTATTTGCGATACGATAGCAGAATCTGCCGCTGTTAGAGGCACTGGTATTGCTAGACGTACAACAGAATATATTACCAAAAAGCTAGAAAACGGCAATGCTGTTATTGCTTTAGATGGCGATAAGTTTGCTGGCTTTTGTTATATAGAACTTTGGGGACATGGTAAATATGTAGCGAATTCTGGTTTAATCGTTCATCCAGATTATAGAAGTGCTGGTTTAGCAAAAAAAATAAAGCATAAAGTATTTAAGCATTCTAGAACCAAATTTCCAGATGCGAAGGTATTTAGTATCACAACAGGTTTAGCTGTTATGAAAATGAACACGGATTTAGGTTATAAACCCGTACCGTTTTCTGAGTTAACCGACGATCCAACCTTTTGGGATGGGTGTCAAACCTGTAAAAATTACGATGTTTTAACGCGTACCAACAGAAAAATGTGCTTGTGTACAGGCATGTTGTACGACCCAAAGAACAAAAATAAAAGTGAACCCATAAAAATAAAAGAAAAGGTTTTTAATAGATTAAAACATATTAAAGAAACCATGTTTTTAAAAAAAGATAAAAAGTAGAAAATGAAAAAATTAGTAATAGCATATAGTGGCGGATTGGACACATCGTATTGTGCCGTAAGTTTATCTAAAGAGTATGATGTACATGCCGTAAGCGTCAATACAGGTGGCTTTACAAAAACGGAGATCGAGCACATAGAATCGAATGCTTATAAAATGGGGGTTTCAACCTATAAAAACATTGATGCTGTAGCTACATTTTATCAAAAAGTAGTGAAGTATTTAATTTTTGGTAATGTGTTGAAAAATAATACGTACCCACTTTCTGTAAGTGCAGAACGTATTATTCAAGCTATTGAAATTGTTGAATATGCTAAAAGTATAAATGCGGAGTATATTGCGCATGGTAGTACTGGTGCAGGAAACGACCAAGTTCGTTTCGATATGATTTTTCAAACATTGGCTCCAGAAATTCAAATTATCACACCAATTAGAGATCAAAAATTAACAAGGCAAGAAGAAATTGACTATTTAAAAGCCAATGGCATTGATATGTCTTGGGAAAAAGCAAAATACTCGGTTAACAAAGGCCTTTGGGGAACTAGTGTTGGTGGCTCTGAAACCTTAACTTCAGATAAACCATTGCCAGATACAGCATACCCTTCGCAATTAAAACATGCGGAAGACGAAAAAGTGAAGTTAACTTTTGAACAAGGAGAGTTAGTCGCTGTAAATGGTATTGAAAACGACCCAGAAATAAATATTGAAACTTTGAATAACTTAGCCAAAGCATATGCTATTGGTCGCGATATTCATGTAGGAGATACGATTGTTGGTATTAAAGGGCGTGTTGGTTTTGAAGCACCTGCGGCATTAATTACTATTAAAGCGCACCATTTATTAGAAAAACACACCCTAACTAAATGGCAATTACAACATAAGGAATATTTAGCAAGTTTCTTCGGAATGCATTTACACGAAGGACAATATTTAGATCCTGTAATGAGAAATATGGAGGCTTTTTTACAAAGTAGTCAAGATAAAGTAACTGGCGATGTGTTTGTAACGTTAAGACCTTACCATTTTAGTTTAGATGGTATCAGTTCTGAACACGATTTAATGAATGCTAAGTTTGGTAGCTATGGTGAAGAAAATTTAGGTTGGACTGCCGATGAGGCGAAAGGCTTTATCAAAATTGTTGGAAACCAAAACAAAATATACCATCAAGTAAATAATTCATAATAGCTTTAATAAAACCTGTCAGGTTTTAAATACATGACAGGTTTGAAAGTTGAAACAGTATTTAAAATGAAAAATATCCAGGTTGGAATTATTGGAGGCGCAGGTTATACCGCGGGTGAATTAATTAGATTGTTAATTAATCACCCAGAAGTTGAAATTAACTTTGTGTACAGCACATCCAATGCAGGAAATAAAATAAGCAGTGTTCACCAAGATTTATTAGGTGATTTAGAAATGAAATTTACAGACACCGTTAACCCTAAGGTTGATGTGTTGTTTTTATGTTTAGGACATGGAAATTCTGTGAAGTTTTTATCGGCGAATACCTTTTCTGAAAACACAAAGGTTATTGATTTAGGGAATGATTTCCGTCTTGAAAGTGATAAAGTGTTTCAAGGCAACACCTTTGTATATGGTTTGCCAGAATTGCAAAGAGATGCTGTTAAGAAAGCGAATTATATAGCAAATCCAGGATGTTTTGCAACGGCGATACAGTTGGCTTTATTACCACTTGCTGAAAATGGAATGTTAGGTAGCGATGTACACGTTAATGCTGTTACGGGATCAACTGGTGCAGGAACCTCGTTGTCTGATACCTCACATTTTCCTTGGAGAGATAATAATTTTTCATATTATAAACCGTTTACACATCAGCATTTAGGCGAAATCAATCAATCGGTTAAACAATTGCAAAATAGTTTTGGTTCTGAAATTTTATTCATGCCAAACCGAGGGAATTTCTCAAGAGGAATTTTTGCTACAGTTTACACCAATTTTGACGGTAGTTTAGAAGAAGCTAAAGCTCTATTTAAAACCTTTTATAAAGATGCAAAATTCACTTTTGTGTCTGATGAGGTGTTGCATTTAAAACAAGTGGTGAACACAAATAAGTGTTTAATTCATTTACATAAACACAATAACAAATTATTGGTAACTAGTATTATTGATAATTTATTAAAAGGAGCATCGGGTCAAGCCATTCAGAATATGAATTTAATGTTTGGTTTGGAAGAAACAACAGGATTGCAATTAAAAGCAACTTATTTTTAATCCTCTCATAACACCTCTAAAGAAGGGGAATGGATTGCGGTAAAAAAAAATAGAGCAAAAAACATGAGTAGTCACGCCCAAGTTTACTTCCTTTAGAGGGGGGAGGCAAGGAAAAAAGAGTTAATATGAAAATAGCCATTATTGGAACTGGAAATTTAGGAAGCGCTATAGCGAAGGGTCTTATTCAGAATAAATCGTTTACCTCGTTGGTTTTAAGTGATAAAAACACGGCCAATGTTGATGTTTACAAAACAGTTGAAAATGTAACTGTTACAAACGATAATGATTTGGCTGTGGCACAAAGTGATATGGTTATTTTTGCACTGCAACCTAAACATATTAATGGTGTTTTAGAATCGGTAGCGTCGAAAATTACCGATAATCATATTGTGATTTCGGTGGCTGCAGGTGTTGAAATACCGAGAATTGAAGCGATTCTGGGTAAGAATAAAAATATTATTCGCGTGATGCCGAATACAGCGATTTCTATTGGGAAATCAATGACTTGTATTGCAGCGAACGATAAAGCCCAAGATAAGGTATCTTTAGCGCAGGATATTTTTAATCAATTAGGAACAACCTTGGTTATTCCTGAAGATTTAATTCAGGCTGCCACAGTAATTTGTGCTAGTGGTATTGCGTTTTGGATGCGCTTAGTGCGTGCCACAACACAAGGTGCTATTCAGTTGGGGTTTGAGGCTCATGAAGCACATGAATTGGCTACACAAACGTGCTTTGGTGCTGCGAGTTTATTAATAGAGTCTGGCAGACATCCAGAACAGGAAATAGACCGTGTTACAACACCAAGTGGTTGTACTATTGAAGGTTTAAATGCCATGGAACACCAAGGATTGAGTTCGGCTTTAATACAAGGTATTGTAGCTTCATTTGAAAAAATTAATCAAATTAAAAAGAATTAAAATGCCATTATTTGACGTTTATCCATTATACAATGTAACACCAGTTTCAGGCAAAGATATGCTTGTTTACGACGAAAAGGGAGTAGAATATTTAGATCTTTATGGAGGTCATGCGGTGATTTCTATAGGACATTCACATCCCAATTATGTGAAAGCTGTTAGTGAGCAGGTTTCTACACTTGGGTTTTACTCGAATGCCATTCAAAACCCCTTACAAGTGGAGTTGGCTAACAAAATTGAAAGCTTGTCTGGTTGTACTGGTTATGAGTTGTTTTTGTGTAATTCAGGAGCTGAAGCCAATGAAAATGCTTTAAAATTAGCTTCATTTAAAACAGGAAAGTCACGTATTCTGGCGTTTAATAATGGGTTTCATGGGCGTACATCGGCTGCGGTAGCGGCAACCGATAATAAAAACATAGTAGCACCCATTAACGCACAGCAGCAGGTTACTTTTTTAGCACTGAATGATATTGAAGGTGTTAAAAGAGAATTGGAAAAAGGAGATGTTTGTGCCGTAATTTTAGAATTTATTCAAGGTGTTGGTGGTTTAGACCAAGGAACTGCCGAGTTTTTCGAGCAAGTAGATACCCTTTGTAAAGCAAACAATACGTATTTGATTGCCGATGAGGTACAGTCTGGTTACGGACGTTCAGGTAAATTCTTCGCGTTTCAATATTATAATGTAACGCCAGAAATTATATCAATAGCTAAAGGAATGGGGAATGGTTTTCCAATTGGAGGCATTTTAATTCACCCAAGTATTGAAGCAAAACACGGTATGTTGGGTACTACGTTTGGCGGTAATCATTTAGCTTGTGCTGCAGGTTTAGCAGTTTTAAATACCATTGATGACGAGCAATTAATTGCCAACGTCAATGAAATATCGGAATACTTTATTAGCATCGCTAAAACAATTCCGCAGATTAAAAATATTAAAGGAAAAGGGTTGATGCTTGGTTTAGAATTCGACTTTGAAGTTGGAGAACTAAGAAAAAAACTTATTTATGAGCAGCACATGTTTACAGGTGGAGCTTCAAACAAAAAGTTAATTAGAATACTACCGCCTTTAACAATTAAAAAAGTACATGTTGATGCATTTTTTGAAGCCTTAAAAGAGGTTTTAAAGTAACATGGAGAATAAAAACTCTGAAATTTAATAATCAGAAACTCTGATAAAATTAAAGTTCAGAAACAAAAATTAAAAAAATGAATACTTTATTAAGCATAGAAACAAGAAACGCCGTATTACTTACAATGGCAGAACTTTTAGAAACTGAAAGAGCTGCGATTATTAAGATTAACAAAGTCGATTTAGACGCGTATGATGGTGATGATATTTCTATGTACGACCGTTTAAAAGCCGATGATTCTAAAGTTGATGAAATGATTAAATCTGCCACACATTTGGCTTCGCAAGAAGACCCTGTTGGTGTAGAACGTTTCAGCTTTAAACATGATAATGGTATGCAGGTTTATAATAAAACGGCATCTTTTGGAACGATTTTGATTATATATGAATCGCGTCCAGATGTGACTGTAGAAGCTGCAGGAATTGCTTTTAAATCGGGAAATAAAATTTTATTAAAAGGTGGAAAAGAGTCTTTAAGATCTAATTTAAAAATAGTTGAATTGTGGCATCAAGCGTTGAAAGCGCACGGAGCTTCTACCGATTGGGTGGAGTATTTACAATTCAACAGAACAGAAACACAAGCCTTTTTAGAAAAACCAACACAGAAACTCGATTTAATCGTACCTCGTGGTGGCGAACGTTTAATTGCTTTTGTAAAAGAGCACGCATCGTGTCCGGTAATTATTAGTGGACGTGGTAACAATTTCGTGTATGTACATAAAGAAGCAGATGTTGATCTAGCTCTAAAAGTGATAATTAATGCGAAAACAGCTAAAATTTCAGCGTGTAATGCCTTGGATAAAGTGTTGATAGATGAAAATCTTCCGAATAAAGAAGCTTTCATAAAAACATTAATTTCAGAATTAAAAGAATTTAAAGTTCAGATTTTAGGTGATGATGCTATTTCAAAATTTGATGGTGTTGAAGCTATTGAATCAGACAACATTTGGTATCAAGAATTTTTAGATTATAAAATTGCAATTGCTGAAATAGGGTCTAATGAAGATACTATTGCTATGATCAATAAATATTCTGGAGGTCATTCATCATCAATCATTACAAAAAATGATGCTGTAGCTGAGGTCTTTATGGCGAATGTGGATACGGCGGCTGTTTATCATAACGCATCAACTCGTTTTACAGATGGAAGTCAATTAGGTCTAGGAGGCGAGTTAGCCATTAGTACAGATAAATTACACCAAAGAGGTCCTATTGGTTTAGAACATTTGGTAACCAATAAATGGTATGTTCATGGCAATGGACAAATAAGATAACATGCTTAAAAAAAGAAGAATATTGCTTAAAGTGGGTTCTAATACGCTCACTAAAGAAACCGATAACATTTCGAGAGGTAAAATTGAAGATTTAGCCAACCAAATAGCAACTTTACAAGATACTTGTGAGTTTGTTATAGTAACTTCTGGCGCCATTGCTGCAGCAAAACAGTTTGTGAAGTTAGAAAGCAAAGGCAAAGAAATTACGGTTAAGCAAGCTCTAGCATCTATTGGTCAGCCGCATTTAATGCGTATATATCAAGAGATATTTAGAGAATGTGGGTTGCTAACCTCGCAATGTTTATTGTCGTATTCCGATTTTGAAAGAGAACAAAGCAGAACCAATATTGTAAATACAATTAATGTGTTGGTGAGTAATAATTACATACCCATCATTAATGAAAATGATACGGTTGCTACCGATGAGATTAAATTTGGTGATAATGATAAGTTAGGCGCTTTAACCGCATCGCTTTTAAAAGCCGACTTATTTATTATTGCAACCAATACCCAAGGGATTTATACGAAAGAATCCATGGAGAAGGGGACACCAGAAACTATTGAGTTGGTAGAAGATTTTGAGGAACTGGCAAAACAAGTGGTCAATTCAAAATCGTCTCATGGAAGTGGCGGGATGCAGTCTAAAATTGAAGCAGCCTCCGTGACCAAAAAAGCAAATATAGAAACATGGATTGTAAACGGTCTGGAAGATAATTTCATGATTAATGCTATGAATAGCAAAGTACCGTTTACTAAAATAAAATAATTGTTTAGACCTCACAGATTTTAAAACCTGTGAGGTCTAATAATAAAGAAATAACACAAGAATAATGAAAAATTACACCTCCATACACGATATAGATAATATCCAGTCTTGGATTGAGGAAGCTAAAGCATTAAAAGCAAATCCGTTGAAACATATTGAGTTAGGAAAACATAAAACCCTTGGTTTATTGTTTTTTAATTCGAGTTTGCGTACGCGTTTAAGTACCCAAAAAGCAGCTTTGAATTTAGGTATGGACCCTATTGTGATGAACGTATCGGGCGATGCTTGGGGCATTGAGTTTGGAGATGGCACTGTTATGAATGGAAATACGGCAGAGCATATTAAAGAAGCCGCAGCCGTAGTGTCACAATACTGCGATATTATTGCAGTAAGAGCGTTTCCAACGTTAACAGATAAAGAAAAAGACGAAAGCGAGCAGGTGCTTAAATCGTTTGTTAAATATGCATCAGTACCTATTGTGAATATGGAAAGTGCTACAGGGCACCCGCTTCAAGGACTTACCGATGCGATTACTATTTCAGAACAAACCCAAAAAACAAAACCGAAAGTGGTTTTAAGTTGGGCACCACATATTAAGGCATTACCACACGCCGTGGCGAATAGTTTTATTCAATCGATGCGAAAAATGGATGTGGAATTTGTAATTACACACCCAGAAGGCTATGAACTAAATCCAGAAATTATAGGCGATACACCTGTAAATTACAATCAAGAAGAGGCTATGAAAGATGCCGATTTTGTATATGTGAAAAACTGGAGTAGTTATAACGATTACGGAAAAATACTAAATACCGACCCTAATTGGATGATTACCAATAAAAAATTAGGTGCTGCTAAATTTATGCACTGTTTACCAGTAAGACGTAATGTTATTGTTGAGGATGCTGTTTTAGATGGTGAAAACTCGCTGGTTATAGAACAAGCCAATAACAGAACTTATGCAGCACAATTAGTGTTGAAAAAATTATTGGAAGGAATTAAGTAAATTGATAAGGTTATCGCGAAGATGGGAGTAATTTGTTTTTAGCATGGCCAAATTCAAAAAAAAATAAAAATGGAAAAACTATCCATAGTAAAAATAGGAGGAAATATTATTGAAGACGATGCGTCTTTAAGCGCCTTTCTGAAACTATTTGCTAACTTAAAAGGAAAGAAAATTTTAGTACACGGTGGCGGAAAACGTGCCACACACATCGCAGCCAAATTAGGTATTGAATCTAAAATGGTTGATGGTCGCCGTATTACAGATGCTGAAACATTAGAAGTCATTACCATGGTTTACGGTGGTTTGGTTAACAAAAACATCGTAGCAAAGTTACAAGCTTTACAAATTGATGCCATTGGGTTAACGGGAGCAGATGTAAATAGTATTGCTTCAGAAAAAAGACCTGTTAAAGACGTTGATTTTGGTTTTGTTGGCGATGTTAAAAAAGTAGCTCATAAATCCATTGATAAATTAATTCAGGCCGATTTCACCCCCGTTTTCTGTGCTATTACACACGATGGGAATGGGCAACTGTTAAACACCAATGCCGATACTATTACCTCACAAGTAGCTGTGGGTATGAGTGAACTTTACGAAACATCCATTTATTATTGTTTTGAATTGGATGGCGTTTTAAAGGATATAAAAGATAAAAATTCAGTTATAAAACATATCGATACTTCCTTGTACAAGGATTTATTAGACCAAGGTATTATTGCTGATGGTATGCTTCCGAAGTTAGAAAATTGCTTCGATGCGTTGAACCATGGTGTAAAAACCATAAATATGGGAAACACGGCGATGTTAACCCAAGAAAATGATAATTTCACTAGAATAACTTTATAATATGGCAATACAAGAATTAACATCCGATGCGATTGCGCTATTAAAACAATTAATAGAAACAGAATCTTTTTCATCTGAAGAAGATCAAACAGCATTGCACATTGAAGCTTGGTTTAAACGCTATGATATAGATTATACACGAACCAAAAATAACGTATGGGCAGTTAACAAGCATTTTGATGCTAGTAAGCCTAACATGTTGCTTAATTCACACCACGATACTGTAAAACCCAACACAGCCTATACCAAAGATCCGCTTAAAGCCATTGTTGAAGATGGTAAATTATACGGTCTTGGTAGTAATGATGCCGGTGGGTGTTTGGTATCATTAATTGCAACTTTTACACACTATTACAACCATAAAGACTTAAAATATAATTTAATTATGGTCGCTTCCGCGGAAGAAGAAAGCAGCGGACCTAACGGTTTAAATAGTATGCTGAAAATTATTCCGAAGATTGATGTGGCTATAGTTGGCGAACCCACTTTGATGAATTTGGCTGTTGCCGAAAAAGGTTTGGTAGTTTTTGATGCAAAAGTAACAGGAACACCTAGTCATGCAGCTCACCCAAACGACGATAACCCCATTTATAAAACCATTGAAGCATTGCAGTGGTTTAAAGATGTAAAGTTTGAGAAAAGCTCGGATGCTTTGGGCGATGTTAAACTTACAGTCACTCAAATTAACGCAGGAAAGCAGCACAACGTAGTGCCTGCCGATGTGGAATTGGTAATTGATGTGCGTGTAAACGACGCGTACTCCAATGCAGAGATTGCTGAGTTTTTACAAAAAAATGCACCGTGTTCTAGTATTGTACCACGTAGTTTGCATTTAAATTCATCATCCATTCCCGTGGAACACGCGTTAGTGCAAGCAGGAATTGCAATGGGCAGAACCACTTATGGTTCTCCAACATTATCAGACCAAGCCTGGTTAACTTGTAAATCATTAAAACTAGGACCTGGTGACAGTACACGTTCACATTCAGCCAATGAATTTATTCATTTACATGAAATAGAAGAAGGTATAAAAATCTATGTTGAATTGTTGAATCGTGTATTAATTTCTGCGTAGGCAGGAATCTCATTAATAGACTTTATGGGTTTTTAAAAAATCGATAAAGTTTTAATTATAAAAAGAAATCTATCAGGCTTTAAGAAACAGGTAGATCTAAAAATATTAACATTTAAAATTGAAAGTAGAAATTTCTGCTTTCGTAGAAATTTATGAAACTCTGGGATAAAGGCATATCAATAGATAAAAAAATAGAACAATTCACCGTTGGAAACGACCGAGAAATTGATATTCACATTGCAAAATATGATGTTATCGCATCAAGAGCGCATGCTAAAATGCTTCAAAAAGTAGGCATTTTAACAGCACACGAATTGGTGGAATTATTAGGCGGTTTAAAAAAATTAGAAGCTCAAATAGATAACGGTACGTTTGTTATAGACCCACAGTTTGAAGATGTGCATTCTAAGATTGAATTCGAATTAACTAAAACCTTGGGTGAAGTTGGTAAAAAAATCCACACAGCGCGTTCTAGAAACGATCAAGTTTTAGTGGCATTACAATTATACTACAAAGAAAACTTGAGTGTTGTAAAGCAGAAAACACAAACACTTTTTGAAACCCTTTTAGGCTTAGCCGATACTTATAAAGATAAAGTGCTTCCTGGGTATACACACCTGCAAGTTGCCATGCCATCATCATTTGGCTTATGGTTTTCAGCGTATGCAGAAGTTTTAATCGACGATGTTTATTTACTTGATGCTGCTTTTAAAACGGTCGATCAAAATCCGTTAGGTTCTGCTGCTGGATATGGAAGTTCATTCCCAATAGATAGAGAATTCACAACCAAAGACATGAATTTCTCAACGCTTAAATACAATGTGGTAGCAGCGCAAATGAGCAGAGGTAAAAGTGAGCGTACCATTGCAGCTAGTTTAGGGAGTTTATGCAACACCATGAGCCGTTTTGCTATGGATGTGTGTTTATATATGAGTCAGAATTTTGGTTTTATTTCTTTTCCAGATGAATTAACAACGGGAAGTAGCATCATGCCACACAAGAAAAATCCAGATGTTTTTGAGTTGATTCGTGGTAAATGTAACAAAATACAAGCATTACAAACCGAAATGGTTTTAATTACCAATAATTTGCCAAGTGGTTACCATCGTGATTTTCAGTTATTAAAAGAAAATATGATTGCTGCTTTTGAAGATGTGAAAGATATTTTAGATATTTTTAATTTCTCAATTCAACAGGTCATTGTTAAAGATGTTGATGTAAATAATGATTTATATAAATACTTATTTACAGTAGATAATATTAATACCTTGGTTGTAGAAGGACAGAGTTTTAGAGAAGCTTACCAAAAAATTGGTGGTGAAGTACAAAACGGTACCTATGTTCCAGATACTTCTAAAAAACATACGCATGTTGGTAGTATTCATAATTTGAGTTTAGATAAAATTCGAAGCAAGTTTCCTGAATAAATGACCAATATAGTAGAAGTAAAACAATCGCCCGTACACGGAAAAGGTGTTTTTGCATCGCGCAATATTGCAAAAGGAGAGTTATTAGCTAAATGCGACATGGCACTTATTCATGTAAATGAAAATTTGCCAGAAGTGTTGGCTACGCTTCAGTTTCCTTGGATAGAAGAGTATGATGCTATTTGCATAAGTGATGTAGGTAGTTTTTTTAACCATAGTGGCACACCAACAGCCGAAGTTGATGAGCGCGATTTTGATAACCTTATTCAAACTTTTATAGCTAAAACAGATATTGTAAAAGGTACGGAAGTGACCATTTATTATAACGATGCTTTTGAAGAATTTGTGAGCAAATAAGTTGTTTGAAGGTTTATATTGGTTTAGTGATTACTCGCAGCTGTCTTAACGTGTTTTTAAATATTTTAAGGGTATGAAAATCGATAAGTTTGTTTTATGTATTATTGCGGTAATAGGTGTGGCGTATGTTTTTCCTGATTGGGGAACTGCACACAGCCAAATACCTATAGATACCATTTGTACGGTCGGTATTTCGTTTATTTTCTTTTTTTACGGCTTGAAGTTAAACCCTGATAAATTAAAATCGGGTCTCAAGAATTGGAAACTTCACTTGCTAGTGCAAGCTTCCACGTTTATTATTTTTCCCCTCATTGTTTTGGCATTTTACCCTTTGTTGCAAACGCAAGAACAAGAAGTGTTGTGGCTTGCTTTCTTTTTTCTAGCAACGCTGCCATCAACAGTATCGTCTTCAGTGGTTATGGTCTCTATAGGTAAGGGGAACGTACCTGCGGCCATTTTTAATGCCAGTATTTCGGGTATTATCGGTATTGCAGTAACTCCGTTATGGATGGGGTTATTTGTTGATAGTTCTGGAACCCAATTCGACTTTACCGAAATTTACACCAAACTTATTCTGCAAATTATTTTACCTGTGGTTATTGGTTTGTTGCTGCAACGATTTTTAAATGCATTTGCGAACAAACACAGTAGTAAACTTACCTTATTCGATAAGTCGGTTATTTTACTTATTATTTATAAGAGTTTTGCACAATCGTTTTATGAAAATATATTTAGCGAAGTATCTAGTTTAGATTTGGTTTTTATGTTGGTAGCTGTGTTGGTTTTATTCTTTATAGCCTTTTTTATAACCAAGCTTATTGCTGAAAAATTGAATTTTAATAAGGAAGATCAAATCACAGCTCAATTTTGTGGCACCAAAAAATCGCTCGTACACGGAACCGTTTTTTCTAAGATTTTATTTGGGAACACGGCGGCCATAGGTATTGTTTTACTACCACTTATGTTGTTTCATGCCATACAAATAGTCATAATTAGTTTTATAGCGGCAAAACTTGGCAAGCGTTAATTAAAAAAGCGCACTGTAAACAGTGCGCTTTTAAGGACTTTTCCAAAAATTTTAATTTTCGGTGACTAACTCAAATAATTAAATGATCGTGGACTGTCCTAAATGTATGTTGGTAAAGTTTAAATTGGTTTCATCTGGATTATTAATAAAATCTTCAATGAAATCGCCAACTTTTGTGGTGGTAATGTTGTCGTACTTGGTGTTTAAATCTGGTGTTGTGATGTGTAATTTTAACGATTTATCTACACCTTCTCTAACCAAAGCAGCTTCGTCGTCTAAACCAAAATGGTCTAACAACATGGCTGCCGCCAAAATAGCTGCGATAGGGTTTGCAACCCCTTTATTCGCTGCTTTTGAATAAGCACCGTGAATAGGCTCGAACATAGCGTGTTCATCACCTAATGATGCCGATGCTAATAACCCAATAGAACCTACAATAACGCTGGCTTCTTCCGAAAGGATATCACCAAACATGTTTTCCGTTAAAATAACATCAAACTGTCTTGGGTTCACAATAAGCTCCATAGCAGCATTATCAATGTACATGAAATTTAATCGAACGTTTGGGTATTGTGGTGCTAATTCTTGTACCACTCTGCGCCATAATCTAGAGCTTTCTAAAGCATTGGCCTTGTCAACCAACGTTAGTTTGCGTTTTCTAGATTGTGCTGCTTTAAAAGCCAAATGTGCAATACGCTCTATTTCAAAACGGGTATACTCACAAATATCTGATGCGGTATTACCGTCGTCACTTAATTTTTTTTCACCAAAGTAAATGCCTCCTGTAAGTTCACGGTAAATAAGAATATTGGTATTGCTTATTTGTTTCTTTTTTAGAGACGATTTGTTTAGTAAATCTTCGTAAGCAATTACAGGTCTAATATTGGTATATAAACCTAATGATTTACGTAACCTTAAAAGCCCTTGCTCTGGTCTTACTTTGGCGTAAGGATCTAGATCGAACGCGGCATTTCCAATAGCTCCAAATAAAATAGCATCTGCTTTTTCACAAATGTTTATGGTTTCTTCGGGTAATGGGTTTCCTGTTTTTTCTATAGCATTCGCGCCAACTAGAGCATGCTGAAATGTAAATACATGGTTAAACTCCATAGCGATAGCTTTCAAGACTTTTTCAGCTTGAGCTATAACTTCTGGACCAATACCATCGCCTGGTAAAACGGCTATATTTAATTTCATTTTATGCTGAGATAATTTCTTTATATAATCTACTGTTTTCTACGATAATATGGATGTCGTCATCGTTAACTTCTTTCTTCTTATCTGCATAATCTAAGAAATTCACATAGATTTCATCTAATTGAAGTTTTGTTAATTCGTATCCAACATTTTTTGCTCTATAGGCTAAGGCTGCACGTCCACTTCTTGCTGTTAATACAATAGCAGATTCTGTTACACCTACATCTTTAGGGTCTATAATTTCGTATGTTTCACGGTTTTTAATCACACCATCTTGGTGAATTCCAGAACTATGTGCAAAAGCATTAGCACCTACAATAGCTTTGTTTGGTTGCGTGTAAATACCCATACTATCTGAAACTAATTGACTAAGACCGTAAAGCATTTCGGTTTTAATATTAGTGTCTAAATTTAAATACGGGTGTTGTTTTAAAATCATAACCACTTCTTCTAAAGCAGTATTTCCTGCACGCTCACCAATACCGTTAATAGTACACTCAATTTGGCGAGCACCATTAATAACACCTTCAATAGAGTTCGCAGTAGCTAAACCTAAATCGTTATGGCAATGGCATGAAAGAATCGCTCTTTCAATACCTTTTACGTTTTCTTTTAGGTATTTAATTTTAGCACCATATTCGTGTGGTAAACAGTATCCAGTAGTATCTGGAATGTTTAAAACGGTGGCACCTGCTTTAATAGCGGCTTCGCAAACACGAGCTAAATAATCGTTATCAGTTCTTCCTGCATCTTCCGCGTAAAATTCTACATCTTCAACAAAAGTTTTTGCGTAACTTACCGCCTTAAACGCACGGTCAAGAATGGCATCTCTGTTTGAGTTAAATTTAAATTTTATGTGAGAATCAGAAGTTCCAATTCCTGTATGTATTCTAGGCGTTTTAGCGTATTTTAAAGCTTCGGCAGCTACTTTTATATCGTTTTCAACAGAACGGGTTAAACCACAAACTGTTGCATTCTTAACAATTTTAGAAATGGCTTCAACCGATTTAAAATCGCCAGGACTTGATACAGGGAAACCAGCTTCAATAATATCAACACCTAATAAATCGAGCTGTTCAGCAATGATTATTTTTTGTTCGGTGTTTAATTTGCAACCTGGGACTTGCTCGCCATCGCGAAGCGTTGTGTCAAAAATTTGGACGTTAGTATTAGACATTTAATAAAATAAATTTTCTTATTGTATTACGAATGTATATTTTGGTTTCGTTAAATGATAACGCAACTCAATTTTTTTACGATGTTTAACTTGATTATAATGCGTTTAAATAACTGAAAATCAAACCATTAATATGGTTTTTGTAACTATGACAAAAGAGCAAAAAGATAATTTGTTTGTATTAGTAAAATCACTTTCTAAGTCAGAAAAGCGACAATTTAAACTTTATGTAGGGCGTTTGGGGGTGAATGAAGATTCAAAATTTCTGACCCTTTTTAATATTTTAGAAAAACTTTCGGGGTATGATGAAGCGGCGATTCTTAAAAAAGGCATTGTAAAGAAGGAGCAACTCTCTAATTTAAAAGCACACCTCTATAAACAGATTTTAATTAGTTTACGATTAAACCCTTCACACCAAAACATACGAATTCAAATTCGAGAACAATTAGATTTTGCAACTATTTTATACCATAAAGGTTTATATAAGCAGAGTTTAAAAATTTTAGATAAAGCAAAAAACTTAGCCATTGCTAACGAAGAAAAAAATGTGGCTTATGAAATTGTTGAACTAGAAAAGGTTATTGAATCGCAATATATAACGCGAAGTTTAAGCAATAGGGCCGACGAGTTGTCTATTCAAGCCAAAGAGTTAAGTCAGCAAAACGTATTAGCAAGTAAACTTTCTAATTTATCATTACAGTTATATGGCTTGTTTTTAAAAACAGGTTATGTGAAAGATGATAAGGAGAGCAAGCGTGTTATTAAATATTTTAATGCGCGACTTCCAAAATACGATATCAATACCTTAGGGTTTCGTGAAAAATTGTGGCTTTATAAAGCCTACTTGTGGTACAGTTTTTTAACGGTCGATTTTTTATCCTGTTATAAATATGCCACCAAGTGGGTGGAATTATTTTATGAAAATAAGGATCAAATTACCTTGAACCCTGTTTTCTTTTTAAGAGGGAATCATTATTTACTTGAAGCCTTATTTTATTTACGCCATTACGAGAAATTTAAAGATTCCTTAATCAGGTTTGAAGCTGTAACCAAAGAAAAGTGGTTTCCTGTTGATGATAATATTGATGGATTAACCTTTTTGTATATCTACAATAATAAGTTCAATTTACATTTTATTGAAGGCAGTTTTAAGGAAGGTTTGCCTTTAATAGAGGAAGTTTTAGAGCGTTTAAAAAATTATAGCGACCGTATAGACGAGCATCACGTAATGGTGTTTTACTATAAAATTGCGAGTATGTATTTTGGTGCTGGAGAAAATAAAAAATGTATTCAGTACTTAGAGAAAATTATAAATAATAAGTCCTTACAAATGCGTGAAGACTTATTGTGTTTTGCGCGAATATTAAACTTGGTAGCTCATTACGAAGCGGGAATGGATTATAATTTAGATGTCTTAATACGAAGCACCTATAAGTTTTTAATTAAGATGGAAGATTTGTACGAGGTGCAAAAAGAGTTTATTAAATTTTTAAGAGGCTTAGGTGAAATATATCCTCATGAAGTGAGAAATGAATTTATTAAACTTCATAAAAAACTGAAGGAGTTTGAAGATGATCCTTACCAAAGTCGCGCCTTTTTATACCTTGATATTATTTCATGGTTAGAATCTAAAATACAGAATAGACCTATTGCTTTGGTGATTCAAAATAAGTTTTACGAGATGCGTTTTAATAAGTAGATATTAAGTTCTTAAGATTATATTTTAAATGTTTTTCTAAAATTTGTTTAAAAAAATTAGGATTTTAACTTTTTCTAACTGAATATTTGCACTCACAAAGTTCAAAAACTTATTGAAATGTTATCAAGAAAGGCGGAGGGATAGACCCATTGAAGCCTTAGCAACCCTTTACCTGTAAAGAAGGTGCTAAATTCTACTTAAATAGCTAGTTAAATTTAGCGTTTTAGATAGATAACCAAACAAAATTACTGGAAAGTGATTTTATTTTCTTTTTAACATTTTTCTATTAAGTACATCAATTTTTGATGCATTTGGCTTTTGTTTTAATTAATTATTAATACAAAAAAAACTAGAAAAATGAGTACATTAAAATTAGCAACTAACGCATTACATGCAGGTCACGACACAACGGCAACTGGAGGAACTCGAGCTGTACCTATTTATCAAACATCGTCGTATGTGTTTAACAATTCAGACCATGCAGCAAATCTGTTTTCATTAAAGGAATTAGGATTTATTTACACCCGCCTTAACAACCCAACAAACCAAATATTACAAGAACGCTTAGCTGCTATTGATGGAGGTATTGGAGCTGTGGTTTTTGCTTCGGGTACCGCAGCAATCTCAACAGGTTTATTAACCTTATTAAAAGCAGGCGACCACATTGTAGCATCAAGTAGTTTATATGGAGGAACTTATAATTTATTAAAAGTAACATTGCCTCGTTTGGGTATTACAACCACGTTTGTAGATGGTGATAATCCAGATAATTTCGCTGCGGCAGTACAAGATAATACGCGGGCTTTTTTCGTGGAATCATTAGGGAATCCGAAGTTAGACGTTTTAGATCTAAAATCTATTTCTATACATGCTAAAGCAGCAGGTGTTCCTTTTATTGTAGATAATACAGTAGCTACATCAGTATTATTAAGACCTATAGAGCACGGTGCAGATATTGTAATTCACTCCTTAACTAAATATATTGGTGGCCAAGGTACTTCTTTAGGTGGTGTTATCGTAGATGCAGGAACTTTTAACTGGGCTAGTGGTAAATTCCCTGAGTTTACAGAGCCTTCAGCAGGATATCATGGTTTAGTATACCATGAAGCTTTAGGTGCAGCAGCTTATACTTTTAAATTGATTTTAGAAGGATTAAGAGATTTTGGTGGTGCATTAAGCCCATTTAACGCTTTCCAAATTATTCAAGGTTTAGAAACGTTACCAGTAAGAATAAAACAACATAGCCAAAACGCCTTAGAACTTGCAAAATGGTTAGAGCAGCAAGAAGAAGTTGCTTGGGTAAATTATCCAGGGTTGGAATCTAGTAAATATAAAGCCTTGGCAGATAAATATTTACCAAAAGGTCAGAGTGGAATTGTTACCTTTGGCGCGAAAGGTGGTTTTGATGCTGCAAAAGCTATTGCAGATAACTCGAAACTGTTTTCATTATTGGCAAATATTGGTGATACCAAATCACTTATTATTCATCCAGCAAGTACAACACATCAACAATTAACAGATGCAGAACAAGAAGCTGCAGGTGCTCCTAAAGACTTAATTCGTCTGTCTGTAGGATTAGAAGATATTGATGATTTAAAAGCTGATTTGAAAGAAGCGTTTAGCAAAATTTAATAATATATTTTAGTTCTCACAGGTTTTTTCAATCTGTGAGAACTTCAAAAATAACAGTAACATTTGAAACCAAATTTGCAACATATCATTATTCAAAACTTTACAACCCAAAGTAAAGTGACTAACCCTGAAATCAAGTTGAGTTACCAAGTATTTGGTAAAACTTTAGGCACAGCGCCTGTGGTGTTAATAAATCATGCTTTAACAGGAAATAGTCATGTTACTGGTAAAGACGGATGGTGGCAAGATGTAGTGGGCCCTGATAAGGTTATAGATACTACAATTTACACTGTTTTAGCTTTTAATATTCCAGGGAATGGTTTTGATGGTTTTGTCATAGATAATTACAAAGATTTTGTAGCTCGCGACATAGCAAGTCTCTTTCTATTGGGTTTGAAAGAACTTAAAATTGATAAATTATTTGCACTTGTTGGTGGCTCTTTAGGTGGTGGTATTGCTTGGGAAATGGCTGTTTTAAGCCCAGACATCACCGAGAATTTAATTCCGGTGGCGACAGATTGGAAATCGACCGATTGGTTAATAGCCAATTGCCAAATACAAGAGCAATTTTTGTTGAACTCCAGAAACCCTGTACACGATGCACGCATGCACGCCATGTTGTGTTACCGCACGCCAGAGTCTTTTAATGAACGTTTTCAACGTACTAAAAACGAGGAATTAGAGATTTTTAATGTAGAAAGTTGGTTGTTACATCACGGTAATAAATTACAGGAACGCTTTCAGCTGTCTGCTTATAAATTAATGAATCAGCTTTTAAAATCGATTGATGTTACTAAAAACAGACCAACCGATTTTAATGTGTTGGAAAACATTCACGGGAACATCCATATAGTTGGAGTAGATTCCGATTTGTTTTTCACTGCTGAAGAAAACAGGCAAACGCACAAACAGTTGGCAGTATCGAACCCTAATGTGACTTATAATGAGATTCATTCAGTTCATGGGCACGATGCTTTCTTAATGGAGTACGAGCAATTAGAGAAAATAGTAGAAGGCATATTTGTGCCAAATTCGAAAAAAAGACGCATGAAAGTATTAAAATTTGGAGGAAAATCGTTGGCAAACGGCGATGGATTGAACACCGTTATTTCAATAATTGAAAAAAAGGTAAAAGAAGGTGAAAAAATTACGGTAGTAGTATCTGCAAGAAGTTCTGCAACCGATGATTTGGAAGATATTCTAAATAAAGCTGTAAAAGGCAATCCTTATAAGGAAGTATTACAAGTATTTAAAAACTATCAAACAGAACCTTTAAAGGACGTCGATTTCTCTGCGGAATTTGCCGTACTAGATAAAATGTTTGAAGGTGTTAGCTTATTAAGTGATTATAGCAAAAAAACGAAAGATGAAATTTTAGCGCAAGGCGAATTACTTTCTGTAAAATTAATTGCCAGTTTATTAAATAGTAAAAACATAAAAGCAACGGCAGTAGATGCTCGAACTTTAATAAAAACGAATGATTCCTTTGGAAATGCACAGCCTATTCCGCAGCTTTCAAAAGACAACGTTAAAAAATTTTATAAAGAAGCAGGTAATGATGTTGTAAACGTCGTTACAGGTTTTATTGCATCGAATGTGAAAAATGAAACTACCACTTTAGGTAGAAATGGAAGTAATTACACCGCAGCACTTTTAGCTAATTATTTAGATGCTGAAGAATTGCAAAATTATACGCATGTAAATGGAATTTATACAGCGAATCCAGATTTAGTTGAAGATGCTAAGAAAATACGTGAACTATCATTTAGTGAAGCGAATGAGCTGGCTAATTTTGGTACGACCGTTTTGCATGCAAAAACCATCATTCCGTTAGTAGAGAAAAATATCAACCTTCGTATTCTAAACACTTTTAATCCAGAAGATGAAGGGACTTTAATTACCGCAAAACCAAATTCTAAAGAAGTAACATCCTTATCTGTTTTAGATGATGTGGCTTTATTGAATTTAGAAGGCCGTGGTTTATTAGGGAAAAGTGGCGTAGATGCACGTATTTTCGGAGCCTTGGCGACACATAATATTAGTGTAAGTATTATTTCTCAAGGGTCTTCAGAAAGAGGTATTGGCTTAATAATTAATGCCGACCAAGCAACCCAAGCGGTTATTGCATTAGAGCGTGAGTTTGAAAACGATTTTTATTCGCAAGATGTTAATAAAATCGCGGTTGTTGATGATGTTTCGGTGATTTCTATTATTGGAATCGAATTAAGTTCGTTCCATAAACCATTCAACGCGCTTATTAAAAACCAGATTACCCCCTTGTTATTTAACAATACCGTTACCGGAAAAAATGTGAGTTTGGTTGTTAAAAAAGACCAATTGCATAAAGCAATGAACGTTATTCATGGTGAGATTTTCGGGATTTCGAAGAAAATAAACATTGCCATTTTTGGTCATGGTGGTGTTGGTGGGGCTTTGATTAATCAAATATTGAAATCGAAAGGTGATATTGAAAAACGAAAAGGCATTAATTTAAATGTGTTTGCTATTGGTAACTCTAAAAAATTACTTTTAAATAAAAAAGGAGTAGATGCTGATTGGGAAGAAACTATAAAAACATCGGAATTAGAAAGTTCTATGGATGATGTTATTGCTTTTGCGAAAGCCAATCATCTAGAAAATTTAATAGCGGTAGATAATACGGCAAGTCCTAATTTTCATAATAATTATGTGCCTTTAGTAGAGGCTGGTTTCGATTTGGTGTCGTCAAACAAAATTGCGAATACCATTTCTCACGCCTTTTATACCGATTTAAGAACGCAATTAAAAGAGCATAATAAACAGTATTTATACGAAACCACCGTTGGTGCAGGTTTACCTTTAATTGATACTATTAAGTTATTACATGAGTCGGGTGAAAACATCACAAGAATTCGCGGCGTATTTTCTGGGACTTTAAGTTATTTATTTAATAATTTTTCCATTCAAGACAAGCCATTTAGTGCTATTATTCAAGAAACCATCGATAAAGGTTTTACAGAGCCAGACCCAAGAGAAGACTTCTCAGGAAATGATGTTGCTAGAAAATTGTTAATTTTGGCAAGAGAATTGGATTTACAAAATGAGTTTGAAGATGTATCTGTTCAAAATTTAATTCCTGAAGCATATAGAGATATTTCAGTAGCTGAATTTTTAAATCAGTTGAATGTTTTAGATGAAGAATTTCAGAAAATAAAAGAAAACCAAAAAGAAGGTTTTGTGCTTAGATATATTGGCGACTTATCGGGCGATTTATCAAAAGACAAAGGAAATTTAGAGGTTAAATTAGTATCCATTCCGGGAGATAGTACATTAGGACAGATTAAAGGAAGTGATGCTATATTTGAAATATTTACCGAATCGTATGGTGAGCAACCTATTGTTATTCAAGGTGCGGGAGCCGGATCGGAAGTGACGGCAAGAGGTGTTTTTGGCGATATATTAAGGTTGTCTAAACATATAAATTAATACAAATTAAGGGTAGTTGAGACCTAAAAGAAGATATAAAATGAGTGAGGAAAGAAAAAAATTTGAAACTTTAGCCGTAAGAACACAATCTGAAACGACTCAGTTTTCTGAGCATTCAGTACCGTTATATTTAACATCAGGATTTGTTTTTGACGATGCTGAAGAGATGAGAGCCTCTTTTGCAGAAGAGAAACAACGCGATCTGTACAGCCGTTACAGTAACCCTAATGTTAACGAGTTTGTAGATAAAGTGTGTTTAATGGAAGGAGCAGAGGCTGGTTTTGCTTTTGCTAGTGGTATGGCTGCTGTTTTTTCAACCTTTGCAACATTATTAGATGCGGGAGATCATGTGGTGTCCTGTAGTTCTGTATTTGGGGCTACGCACGGTTTGTTTACAAAATACTTTCCAAAATGGAATATTGAGTGTTCTTATTTTAGCGTTAATGAAGTTGAAACCATAGAGAGTTTAATTAAGCCAAATACCAAGTTTTTATATGCAGAAACACCAACCAATCCGGGTGTTGATGTGTTGGATTTAGAATACCTAAGTGCTATTTGTAAAAAATACAACATTTTGTTGGTGGTAGATAATTGTTTTGCAACACCTTATTTGCAAAATCCTATAAAATATGGTGCCGATTTGGTTATTCATTCGGCTACTAAACTAATGGACGGACAAGGGCGTGTGCTTGGTGGTGTTACGGTTGGAAAGAAAGAATTAATTAGAGAAATCTATTTGTTTTCAAGACTGACAGGGCCTTCAATGAGTCCTTTTAATGCATGGGTGCTGTCAAAATCATTAGAAACATTAGCTGTTAGAACCGATAAACATTGCGAAAATGCACTAAAATTGGCAACATTTTTAGAAGCACATCCTAAAGTGGAATGGGTGAAATATCCATTTTTAAAGTCGCATCCTAAATATGACATTGCAAAAAAACAAATGTTATTAGGTGGTAATATTATAGCCTTTGAGGTAAAAGGCGGTTTAGAAGGAGGAAGGTCTTTTCTAGATGCTGTTAAAATGTGCTCGCTATCTGCCAATTTAGGAGATACAAGAACTATAGTAACGCACCCTGCAAGCACAACACACGCTAAGGTGGAAGCCGAAGTGAAAGTGGCAGCAGGTATTACAGATGGTATGGTGAGAGTTTCAGTAGGTTTAGAACATATTGATGATATTATTTCCGATTTGAAACAGGCTTTAAATTAATTATATAACCAGCACATGCTATCTAAAAAAACAAAATACGGCTTAAAAGCACTTACATTTATTGCCAGAACGGGTAGTGATGTACCTGTGCAAGTGGGCGAAATTGCTAAAAGCGAACAAATACCTCAAAAGTTTTTAGAAAGCATTTTACTTACTTTAAGAAAATCTGGTATTTTGGGTTCTAAAAAAGGAAAGCATGGTGGCTATTATTTAAGAAAAGACCCTTCGGAAATTTTAATGACTGAAGTGATGCGTGTTCTTGAAGGTCCTATTGCGATGGTGCAATGTGTGAGTTTGAATTTTTACGAAAAGTGTGATGATTGTCCAGACGAGCATTTGTGTAGTGTTAACAAATTGATGATTCAAGTGCGGGATAGTACGTTGGAAGTGTTTAAAAATACAACGCTTAAAGACTTGTCTCTGAGGTAAGTTAAAAAAAATAAAAAAATAGTTTGATAAGTAATAAAAAGTATTAAATTTGCAATTCCTACTAAATCGATAGGATTAATATAATACTAAGTAAAATGATTGGGCACGTGTTAACAAATTCAAATCAAAACGAGAAAACTACTTATACAACAGACAGCGCTAAAGAGAAGCCGCTTAGAAGTATTGTAAAGTCTATTAGTTGGAGACTTATTGGAACCTTAGATACTATTTTAATTTCTTGGTTAATAACAGGAGAGTTAGCTTTAGCATTTTCGATAGGTTCGGTAGAATTAGTTACTAAGATGGTATTGTACTTCTTTCATGAACGTATTTGGAATAACATTAAGTGGGGAAAATAGAGATGATAACACAAGAAGAAATAAACGAATTAAATACGCTTTTTAAAGGCGTTAAGCCGTCTGGAATTATTCAGAAGGCTTTTGAACTTAATAAAGAAGCGGTAGTTACAACCAATTTTAGACCTTACGAAGCAGCTATTTTACATGCTGTAAGTTCTGTAGAAGCAAACATTCCAGTGGTGTGGTGCGATACAGGTTATAATACGCCACAAACATATAGACATGCCGAAACGGTAATAAAAGATTTAAATTTAAAGGTGTCTTTATATGTGCCTAAACAAACCTCTGCGCATAGAGATGTTGTAATGGGTATTCCAAGTGTAGATGCTCCAGAACACGCTTTATTTACAGAACAAGTGAAGTTAGAGCCTTTTAAACGTGCCATGGAAGAGCATAAACCTAAAGTGTGGTTTACAAACTTACGTCAAGGGCAAACAGCCTTTAGAGATAGTATTGGTATTTTTAGTGTTAGTAAAGATGGGGTTTTAAAAGTAAGTCCGTTTTACTATTGGTCTGATGCTGATTTAGATACATACCTAGAAGAAAATAAATTACCAAACGAATTTAAATATTTCGATCCAACAAAAGCTTTAGAAAACAGAGAGTGTGGGTTACATGCTTAATTAAGTTTTAAAGTAAAAAGTATAAAAGTAGAAAGTCACAAATTAGAAAACAGGCGTGACGAGAAAAAATAAGATTATGAACAAAGACACTTACGATATTAATTCACTAGAAAACGAAGCGATATACATTATCAGAGAAGTAGCAGCACAGTTTGAAAAACCTGTATTGTTGTTTTCTGGAGGAAAAGATTCTATCACCTTGGTAAGATTAGCGGTTAAAGCATTTTATCCTGCTAAAATTCCATTTCCATTAATGCATATCGATACAGGGCATAACTTTCCTGAAACTGTTGAATTTAGAGACCGATTGGTTAAAGAACTAGGTTTAGAATTAATTGTTAGAAATGTACAAGATTCTATTGATGAAGGTAAAGTTACTGAAGAAACTGGTAGATACGCAAGTAGAAACCAACTTCAAACAACCACCCTTCTAGATGCTATTGAAGAATTTAAGTTTGATGCTTGTATAGGTGGTGCACGTCGTGATGAAGAAAAAGCAAGAGCTAAAGAGCGTATTTTTTCTGTACGTGATGATTTTGGTCAATGGGATGAGAAAAACCAACGTCCGGAGTTATTCGATATGTTGAATGGTCAAATTAATTTAGGTCAAAATGTACGTTGTTTTCCAATTTCAAACTGGACAGAATTAGATGTTTGGTCTTATATAGAACAAGAAAATATTGAAATTCCTTCTATTTACTTTGCACACAAACGTAAAGTATTCTTAAGAGATGGCATGATTTGGTCTGCAGAAGATGAAGTTGTTTACAGAGATGCTAGTGAAGAAGTAATTGAGGAAATGGTGCGTTTTAGAACCGTTGGAGATATGAGTTGTACGGCCGCTGTATTATCAGAAGCAGCAACAATTTCTAAGGTAGTAGAAGAGATTAGAGATTCTACTATTTCAGAACGTGGTGCTCGTATTGACGATAAACGTTCGGAAGCAGCGATGGAGAAACGTAAGCAACAAGGGTATTTTTAATCGCCCTAACCCCCGAAAGGGGAATTAGTGAGGTTGTGTTTAAACCTTGTAAATATAAAAGAAGAAGTATTAATTTTTAAATTATACCCGTAAAGAATTCCCTCTACTTTGGAGAGGGTTGGGGAGAGGAATGGAAGTATTAAAAATTGCAACAGCAGGAAGTGTAGATGATGGAAAAAGTACCTTAATAGGGCGTATACTTTACGATACAAAATCATTAACTACCGATAAGTTAGAAGCTATTGAAAAAACAAGTAAACAAAAAGGTTATGATTACTTAGATTTCTCATTAGCAACCGATGGCTTAGTGGCAGAAAGAGAACAAGGAATCACTATTGATGTCGCTCATATTTATTTTTCAACAGCGAAAAAAAGTTACATTATTGCTGATACACCTGGTCACGTTGAATATACTCGTAACATGGTTACAGGTGCTTCAACATCACAAGCATCTATTATTTTAATTGATGCTAGAAAAGGAGTTATCGAGCAAACCAACCGTCATTTCTTCATCAATAATTTATTAAGAATTAAAGATGTAGTTGTTGCTATTAATAAAATGGATTTGGTTGATTATTCTGAAGAGGTTTATAACAAAATCAAAGCAGATTTCTCTGATTTAATGAGCAAGAGAGATTACCAAGATCAAAAAATCACATTCATTCCAGTAAGTGCTTTAAAAGGAGATAATGTTGTAAACAAATCTGATAAAATGTCTTGGTATAAAGGCGAAGCTTTATTAGAGCATTTAGAGCAATTAGATAAAAAAGATATTTATAATGTGGGTACACCACGTTTCCCAGTACAATATGTGATTCGTCCTAAAACGGAAGATTTTCACGATTTTAGAGGCTATGCTGGTAAAGTATATGGTGGTGAGTTAAGTGTTGGCGACAATATTTTAGTATTACCATCTAAAACAAGATCTAAAATTAAAGATATTTATTTCTATGATGAAAAATATCAAACCGCTTCAAGACGTTCGTCTGTTACTATCACTTTAGAAAATGATATTAATGTAAGCAGAGGTGATATGATTGTTTTAGAAAACGATTTACCAACCATCGATAAGCAATTTACAGCGAATATTTGCTGGATGGGTGCATCAGATTTAGAAGTGGGTTCAAAATATGTGTTACAACATGGTGTTAACAAAGTGTTGGCGAAAGTGGAAACCATCAACCATAAAATTAACCCAGATTATTCAGGTATAGAGAAAAATGTAAAAGGATTGGGTGTTAATGATATTGCTTCAGTAACCTTTAAATTCAATAAGCCACTTTTCTTCGATCAATTTAAAAGCCATAGAACAAATGGTTCGTTTATTTTGATAGATACACAAGATAATAGTACAGTTGGAGCAGGTTTCATTCAATAAAAAAAAAGAAAATGCAAAGTTTTAGAACAGAAATAGAAAATCCAGTTGTTGAAAACGAGATTTTAGAGTTATCTAAAAAAATCGAGTTATTTAATACAGGGAAGATTGATGAAGAGAAATTTAGAAGTCTTCGTTTAGCACGTGGTATTTACGGTCAACGTCAAGAAGGCGTGCAAATGATTCGTATTAAATTGCCTTACGGAAAAGTGAAAAGTAACCAATTACGAAGAATATCAGATGTGTCTGATGAGTATTCTCGTGGTCGTTTGCACATTACAACACGTCAAGATATCCAAATTCATTATGTTGATTTAAACAGAACTCCAGAACTTTGGGCTGAATTGGATAAAGATGGGATTACGTTAAGAGAAGCGTGTGGAAACACCGTTCGTAACGTAACTGCTTCAGAATTGGCAGGTATTGATGTAGATGAACCGTTTGATGTATCACCATATGCGGATGCGTTATTTCGTTTCTTCTTAAGAAACCCGATAAGTCAAGAAATGGGACGTAAGTTTAAAGTTTCTTTTTCATCTTCAGATGAAGATACCGGACTTTCATACATGCACGATTTAGGTTTCATAGCTAAAATTGAAAATGGTGTTCGCGGATTTAAAGTGATGATTGGTGGAGGCTTAGGGTCGCAACCACGTCATGCAGACGAGTTATATAGCTTCTTGCCTTCAGATAAAATTATTCCATTAATGGAAGGTGTAGTGCGTGTTTTCGATCGTTATGGCGAGCGTAAAAGTCGTGCAAAAGCTAGAATGAAATTCTTAATTAAAGACATTGGTTTAGATGCTTTTAAAGAATTGGTTGAAGGAGAACAAGCAGCAATTGAGTTTAAAACAGTAGCTATCGATGCAGACGCTTATGAAGCTTCAGTACCGGTTTCAGTAGTGGCGCCTCAAGTAACTATTCAAGATCAAGCAGCTTTTGATTTGTGGAAATCGACAAACGTACTACCTCAAAAACAAGCAGGTTATGTTGCGATTGGAGTGAAAGTTCTTTTAGGAGATTTTTACACAGATAAAGCACGTTTATTAGCCGATTTAGTAGAGAAATATGCAGCAAGTGAAATTCGTTTATCGTTGCGTCAAAATATAGTAATTCCGTTTGTAAAGGAAGATTTAGTTGCCTTTTTCTATACAGAATTAGAAAAACTAGGCTTCGTTGAAGCGGGTTATAACAAAGCTGTAGATATCACCGCATGTCCAGGTACAGATACTTGTAATTTAGGTATTGCAAGTAGTACAGGTATTGCAGATGAGTTGGAGCGTGTTATAAAAGCAGAATACCCACAATATTTAAAAAATGACGATGTTGTTATAAAAATTAGTGGTTGTATGAATGCGTGTGGACAACATAACATGGCAAATATTGGTTTCCAAGGCATGTCTGTTCGTACACCAGATAAATTAGTAGCACCAGCTTTACAAGTATTATTAGGTGGTGGAAACTTAGGTGGTGGAAACGGATTATTTGCTGATAAAGTAGTAAAAGTACCAAGTAGAAGAGGGCCAGAAGCTTTGCGCAGAATTTTAAACGATTATGAAGCAAATGCAGATGGGAAGAAGTTTGTAGAGTATTATAAAGTAACTGGCGACCGTTATTTTTATGATCTATTGAATGACCTTCAAGACGTTTCAAACTTAACTCAAGAAGATTTTATCGATTGGGGAACAGAAGAGAAATACGAGAAAGAAATTGGTATTGGTGAGTGTGCTGGTGTGGTTATCGATTTAATTGCAACTTTGTTTTTAGAGAGTGAAGAGAAAATTGAAAACGCACAAAAATCATTCGACGAGAAAGTGTATTCAAGTGCTATTTATCATGCTTACAGTTCTTTAGTGAACACGTCTAAGGCGATGTTATTGGCAGAAAATAAAAACACAAATACACATGCAGGTATTGTAAGCCAGTTTGATGAATTATTTGTTGAAAGCGGAAAACTAAATTTAGGAACTTCATTTTCAGACTTAATTTATCAAATAAACAAAAATGCTCCTACTGAGGCGTTTGCAGCTGAGTATATAAACAGTGCAAACCAATTTTTAGAAAAAGTAAGAGCCTTTAGAGCAGCAGATACTAAGCTTGAAAATAAAGCGGTTTAAATAAAAAGAATGAGTTCGATAACCCCAAGATTAACGGTAGTAGGTGCAGGTCCAGGCGATGTGGAATTAATTACCCTAAAAGGAATTAAGGCCATTGAAGCGGCAGATGTGATTTTGTACGATGCGCTTATAAACGAAGAACTTCTTAAATATGCTTCGCAAGATGCAGAGCTTATTTTTGTGGGGAAACGCAAAGGGTGTTACGCTTTTCAGCAAGAACAAATTAACGAACTTATTGTAACGAAAGCCAAAGAAAAAGGTCACGTAGTACGTTTAAAAGGCGGTGACCCTTTTATTTTTGGAAGAGGTGCCGAAGAGATTGATTATGTTAGAACCTTTGGTTTAGAAACCTTTGTTGTGCCGGGTATTTCATCATCTATTGCAGTACCAGCATATCAAGGTATTCCGTTAACAAAACGTGGTGCTTCAGAAAGTTTCTGGGTTATAACAGGAACCACAAAAGCACATCAATTATCGGGCGATGTTGCCATTGCCGCAAAATCATCAGCAACGGTTGTTATTTTGATGGGCATGGGAAAATTGGATGAAATTGTTCGAATTTTTTCAGCAGAAAACAAACAAGACACCCCTATAGCGATTATTCAAGAAGGCACTACCGAAAACGAAAAGTTTGGTTTTGGTACCATTAGCACCATAAAAAAGGTGGTTGAAGAAAAGCAATTATCAAACCCAGCAATTATTGTTATAGGCGAAGTGGTAAAAGAACGTGTTCAATTAACAAGTATTTATAAAGAAGTAGCCAATAATAAATGAAAACAGAACACGTGAATGTTGGTGAATTAAAGAAGGTGTCTTCGTTAGCAGATGCAGGGGAAAGAAATAACCTATACCCTGTTTTTTTAAAGCTGAAAAGTCTTAACGTACTTATTGTAGGTGGAGGTCATGTGGCTGAAGAAAAATTGACTTTTTTGTTAAAGTCAAGCCCAGATGCTAAAGTGACTATGGTATCGCCCATGTTTAGAGAAGCAACTATAGCTTTGGCAAAAATAGGTGATGTTAAGTTGGTGAAAAGGCGTTATAGTAAACGTTATTTAAAAGGAAAGCATATCGTGATAGCAACTACCGATGTGCCTAAAGTGAACGTAAAAGTGCATAAGCATTGTCGTAAGCGTAGCATTTTAGTAAATGTGGCAGATAACCCACCGTATTGCGATTTTTATATGGGTGGCATCGTAACTAAAGGTCATGTTAAGGTAGCTATTTCGACCAACGGAAAGTCGCCAACAACGGCCAAACGTTTACGTCAATTTTTTGAGGATGTTATTCCTGAAAATGTAGACGATTTGGTTAAGAATTTAAACGAATATAGAAAAACAATAAAAGGTGATTTTGAACAAAAAGTGGAAACACTTAACGAATTCACTAAAGGATTAATTGAGAAAAAAGAGTAAAAAGAGTCTTAAAATGATTAAAACAGATATACTTATAATAGGGGCTGGACCAACAGGATTATTTACAGTTTTTGAAGCTGGATTGTTAAAACTTAAATGCCATTTAATTGATGCGTTGCCACAACCGGGTGGACAATGTTCAGAAATTTATCCTAAAAAACCTATATACGATATTCCAGGATTTCCAGAAATATTAGCAGGTGATTTAACAAAGAACTTGGTAGAGCAAGGGAAACAATTTGAACCTGGGTTTACCTTAGGTGAGCGTGCCGAAACTATTGATAAATTGGAAGATGGAACTTTTATTGTTACAACCAATAAAGGAACAAAACACCATGCGCCTGTAGTAGCTATTGCTGGTGGTTTGGGTTCTTTCGAACCAAGAAAACCAGGATTAGACAACCTAGATATTTATGAAGATAATGGGTTAGAATATTTCATTAAAGACCCAGAAGTATACAGAGATAAGCGTGTCGTGATTTCTGGTGGAGGAGATTCTGCTTTAGATTGGAGTATCTTTTTAGCTGATGTTGCTTCAGAAGTCACTTTAATTCACAGAAGAAACGAATTTAGAGGCGCTTTAGATTCTGTTGAAAAAGTAAGTGAGTTGAAAAACTTAGGGAAAATCAATTTAATAACACCTGCTGAAGTTACAGAACTACATGGTGATGGTAAAATTGAAGCCCTTACAGTGAGTAAAGATGGTGAAGAGTTCCGTTTAGAGACTGATCACTTTATTCCATTATTCGGTTTGTCTCCAAAATTAGGACCTATCGGAAGCTGGGGACTTGATATCGAGAAGAATGCTATAAAAGTTGATAATTCATTAAATTATCAAACAAATATACCAGGTATATTTGCCATTGGTGATGTGAATACTTATCCTGAAAAATTAAAGTTAATTCTTTGTGGGTTCCACGAAGCAACTTTAATGTGTCAAGCAGCTTACAGAATTATCAATCCAGGTAAGAAGTATGTGTTAAAATATACAACAGTAAGTGGTATTGATGGTTTTGATGGGTCTCGTAAAGAAGCGCCTAAAGCAGTGGTACAATCCATTCAATAAATAGATTAAATATTTTACTTAAGTTTTCTAAATGTTGTAAATTTCAGGATTAAAAAACGACAACTATTAGATAATCTAAATTTTTGATATGGAGCCTTGCAATGAATTGAATAATAAATTAACTCATAAAAAATATAACATTCGTTTAAAAGATGTAGTTAAATCTTTTACGAAAGATTTATTTTATTATTTGTTTGATGCACATGATGATGAATTAAAATGCCTCGAAAAAACATTTTTAAAAATAGCAGATAATTTTAAAATCGAGAATGGTGACGAAGTTTGGAATACCTTCCAAGGTAAGTTTCAATCTATTCGAGAAAAATTAGATTTAGATGCTGTTGCAGTCGTGAATTTTGACCCTGCAACTAAAAGTTTAGAAGAGGTTTATTTAGCGTGTCCTGGCTTTTATGCCATTTCAATTTATCGTCTAAGCCATGAATTGTATGTTCAAAATGTGCCCATTATTCCTAGAATGATGAGTGAGTATGTGCATGGTATTACAGGTATCGATATACATCCGGGTGCTACTATTGGCGATTCCTTTTTTGTAGATCATGGTACAGGTATTGTTATTGGTGAAACGTCCATTATAAAAAACAATGTAAAAATTTTCCAAGGGGTTACTTTGGGGGGGATTCAAGTTAAAAAGAGCTTAGAGTCTACCAAGCGTCACCCAACTATTGAAGATAATGTGACTATTTACGCCAACGCAACCATTTTAGGTGGCGATATTGTAATTGGTGCAAATAGTACGATAGGTGCGAATGTTTGGATTACCGAATCGGTTCCAGAAAATTCTTTAGTAACCTATCAAACAGAAATAAAAATCAGACCCAAAAAGAATGGCATCCGTTAAAGGTATTTTAGATCAAATAGGCAACACACCACTTGTAGAGGCAAGTCATCTTATTTCAAAAAAAGGCGTTAAGCTGTATTTAAAACTTGAGGGTGATAACCCTGGCGGAAGTGTTAAAGACCGTGCTGCTTTTAATATGATTAATGAAGCCATAAAACGTGGTGATATTAAAAAAGGTGGGTATTTGGTAGAAGCAACCAGTGGAAACACAGGTATTGCCTTAGCATTTATTGCAAACTTATTTGGCTTGAATATGGTATTAATCATGCCAGAGAATTCTACTGAAGAACGTGTTAAAACCATGCGTGCTTATGGTGCTGAGGTTATTTTAACTCCTGCAGATGTAGGAATTGAAGGTTCTAGAGATTTAGCTTTTAAATTGAGAGATGAAAAAGGTTATTTTTTATTGAATCAATTTGAAAATGATGATAACTGGAAAGCACATTACAAAGCAACAGGTCCAGAAATTTGGAATGATACCAATGGTGAAATTACACATTTCGTGTCTGCCATGGGTACAACAGGAACCATAACAGGTGTTTCTACATATTTAAAAGAAAAAAATAAAAACATTACCATTGTTGGTGCACAACCAGAAGATGGTGCTAGAATACCAGGTATTCGAAAATGGTCACCAGACTATGTGCCTAAATTTTTCGACCGTTCTCGAGTAGATGTCGTTGTTGATGTTAGCGAACAAGATGCTAAAATAACAACACAACGCTTAGCTAAAGAAGAAGGCGTATTTGCAGGAATGAGCAGTGGTGGTTCTGTGTATTGTGCATTAAAAATCGCAGAAACGCTTGATGAAGGTGTTATTGTTGCCATTATTTGCGACAGAGGTGATAGGTATTTATCCTCCACTTTATTTGAATAATTTATTTGAAACCAAGCAGGTCTCAAAAAGGAATTAAATAGGATAACAAAAATATAGTTAGTATTTTTGCATACTAGTTCATAAACGTATTAATAGTGTTATCAAGAAAGGTTGAGGGACTAGACCCGTTGAAACCTTGGCAACCTCCCGAATTTCGGGAAAGGTGCTACCTTCTACTAGTATTTTAAGGAATATTGGAAAGATAACGAAAAGTGTTTCTTTTACTTTTCTTGATGACATACAGATATAAAAATATCAACATGTCAAATATACATAAAGCTTTGCAAGACCGTATTTTAGTGCTAGATGGCGCTATGGGGACCATGCTTCAGCAATATAAATTTAATGAGGAAGATTTTAGAGGCGAACGCTTTAAAGATTATCCAACACCATTACAAGGGAATAACGACTTGTTATCACTTACCCAACCCGAAGCTATTAAAACCATTCACGGAAAATATTTTGAAGCTGGTGCAGATATTGTTGAAACCAATACCTTCTCGGGCACAACTATTGCTATGGCCGATTACCAGATGGAAGATTTAGTGTATGAACTAAATTACGAATCTGCTAAAATAGCCAAAGAAGTTGCTGATGAGTTCACAAAACGCGAACCAAATAAACCACGTTTTGTAGCAGGTTCTATTGGGCCAACAAACCGTACAGCAAGCATGTCGCCCGATGTGAATGACCCTGGTTATAGAGCCGTAACTTTTGATGAGTTGCGTATCGCCTACAAACAACAAGTGGAAGCTTTGTTGGATGGTGGTGCCGATTTACTTTTAGTTGAAACCGTGTTCGATACCCTAAACGCAAAAGCAGCCCTATTTGCTATTGAAGAAGTTAAGGAAGAACGCAACATCGATGTGCCAATCATGTTAAGTGGTACGATTACAGATGCTTCTGGTAGAACCTTGTCAGGACAAACAGCTGAAGCTTTTCTAATTTCTGTATCCCATATTCCTTTATTATCTATTGGATTTAACTGTGCTTTAGGTGCTAATTTATTACAACCGCATTTAGAAGCTATTGCTAATAAAACTGATTTTGCTATTTCTGCACATCCCAATGCCGGCTTACCAAATGCTTTTGGAGAATATGACGAAACTGCTGAGGAAATGGGCGAACAAATTGAAGAATATTTAAAAAAGGATTTAATTAATATTATTGGAGGTTGTTGTGGTACCACTCCAGAGCATATTAGAACGATTGCAGATATAGCTGCTAAATATAAACCTCGTCCTCATGCTGAACTTGTGTGAGCATTAGACTAGGTCTATATAGATGAATTATGATTTTAGAAATAGCAACACTAACTATAAAAAAAGGACTTTCTTCAGATTTTGAAAAAAGTTTTCAAGAAGCTCAGAAGATTATTTCTTCAATGAAAGGTTATATCTCTCATGAATTAAAGAAATGTATTGAGAAGAACGATAAGTATATCTTGTTAGTGAATTGGGAAACAGTAGAAGATCACGAAATCGGATTTAGAAAATCAGAAGAATATCAAGAATGGAAAAAATTATTACATCATTTTTATGAACCATTCCCAATAGTAGAGCATTATAAATAATGAAGAATATCCAAAAAAAATACATGCGCTTGTCAGGATTAGAACCTCTAATCCTAAACGAAAACAGTAATTTTATTAATATTGGTGAACGTACCAATGTAGCAGGTTCACGAAAGTTTTTAAGACTTATTAAAGACGAACAATTTGATGAAGCCTTAGCTATTGCACGTCATCAAGTTGATGGAGGCGCACAAATTATCGACATTAATATGGACGACGGCCTTATAGACGGGAAAGAGTCTATGGTGCGTTTTCTAAATTTAATAGCAGCCGAACCCGATATTTCCAGAGTGCCTATCATGATTGATAGTTCCAAATGGGAAATTATCGAAGCTGGTTTAAAAGTTGTGCAAGGTAAATGCGTGGTGAATTCTATTTCCTTAAAAGAAGGGGAAGAGAAATTTATTTGGGAAGCAAAACAAATAAAACGTTATGGAGCTGCCGTGGTTATTATGGCGTTCGATGAAGTAGGACAAGCCGATAATTATGATAGACGTCTTGAAATTTGTAAACGTTCGTATGATGTTTTAGTAAACAAAGTAGGTTTTCCTTCTGAAGATATTATTTTCGATTTAAACATATTTCCTGTAGCAACAGGAATGGATGAACATAAAAGAAACGCTATCGATTTTATTGAAGCCACACGTTGGGTTCGTGAAAACTTGCCAAATGTAAGTGTGAGTGGTGGTGTAAGTAACGTCTCGTTTTCGTTTAGAGGAAATGATGGAGTTCGTGAAGCGATGCACTCGGTGTTTTTATATTACGCGATTCAAGCGGGTATGAATATGGGTATTGTGAATCCAGCCCTTTTAGAGATTTATGACGATATTCCAAAGGATTTATTAGAGCATGTTGAAGATGTTATTTTAGATAGACGTGATGATGCTACCGAACGTTTATTAGACTTTGCAGAAACCGTTAAAGGTTCTAAAGTTGAAAAAGGAGTCGATTTATCTTGGCGAGAAAACTCCATTCAAGATCGTATTACACATGCCTTAGTAAAAGGTATTGATGCTTTTATTATTGAAGATGTGGAAGCAGCCAGATTACAAGCCGAAAAACCCATTGATGTTATTGAAGGTAATTTAATGATTGGAATGAACGTGGTGGGCGATTTGTTTGGTGCAGGAAAAATGTTCTTGCCACAGGTTGTGAAATCGGCACGTGTTATGAAAAAAGCGGTTGGTTATTTAAATCCGTTTATTGAAGCTGAAAAAGGCGAGTTTCAACAAGCCATAGGTAAGGTATTAATGGCCACCGTAAAAGGCGATGTGCATGATATTGGTAAAAATATTGTGAGTGTGGTACTGGCTTGTAATAATTATGAAATAGTCGATTTAGGGGTTATGGTACCACCTGAAAAAATTATAGCAGAAGCAAAAGCACATAATGTAGATGTTATTGGCTTATCTGGACTTATTACGCCGTCGCTAGACGAAATGGTGTATTTAGCAAAGGAAATGGAGCGTCAAAACTTCAGTTTGCCTTTACTTATTGGAGGGGCAACAACATCGAAGGCACATACCGCTGTAAAAATTGATCCGCAGTATAAAAATGCCGTGGTTCATGTGAATGATGCATCTAGAGCAGTAACCGTTGTGGGCGATTTACTGAACAAGAAAACAGCGAACGCGTATGTCGCTAATTTGAAAAAAGATTACGATGAATTCAGAACTAAGTTTTTAAAACGTGGTAAAGAGAAATCGTATATTTCTATAAATCAAGCTAGAAAAAGAAAGTTTAAAATAAATTGGGAAACTTCTCAAATTGCAAAACCAAACGAACTAGGTGTTCAAGTTTTAAAGCAATTAAGCTTAAAAGAATTAGAGCCTTTTATAGATTGGAGCCCGTTTTTTAGAAGTTGGGATTTACATGGTAAATTCCCCGATATTTTAACCGATAAGGTTGTTGGTGAACAAGCAACCATAATGTATCATGAAGCCCAAGCTATGATTAAAGAAATTATAGCGAAGCAATTATTAAAACCAAGGGCTGTTTTTGGGTTGTTTGAAGCAAATGCCATACATGATGATGATATTTCCGTTCAGAAAAAAGGAAAAGAAATAGCTGTTTTTAGAACCTTGCGTCAGCAATTAAGTAAAAGAGAAGGGATTCCGAATATTGCTTTAGCCGATTTTATTGCGCCTAAAGACAGCGGAAAAACCGATTATATGGGAGCCTTTTGTGTTGCTATTTTTGGTGCACAAGAACTAGCTGATAGTTATAAAGCCAAAGAAGATGACTATAACGCGATTATGGCACAAGCCATTGCCGATAGGTTTGCAGAAGCTTTAGCCGAGTATTTACATAAACAAGTGAGAACAAAACACTGGGGTTATACTACAGATGAAAACTTAACTAACGACGATTTAATTAAAGAAAGTTATAAGGGGATTCGTCCAGCACCAGGGTATCCAGCATGTCCAGACCATTTAGAAAAAGAAACTATTTGGGAGTTGTTGGAGGTTGAAAAGTTAATAGGAGTTACCTTAACTGAAAGTTTAGCCATGTGGCCAGCTGCAGCGGTTTCAGGATATTATTTTGGAAACCCAGAAGCAAAGTATTTTGGCTTAGGAAAAATAACAGACGATCAAGTAACCGATTATTCGGTGCGTAAAGGCATCACCAAAGAAAAGGCAAGAAAATGGTTGCATCCTACTATTGCTGAAGAGTAAATAGCGGTATTACGAGTAGGACAGCGAAGTAGAGTAGATTACTTCACTAAGTTTACAATAGAGATAATAAAATTTTAAATGAAAGATAGCTTTATAGAATTATCATTAGGTAGTTACATTATTTCTCACGGTTACGGTACGAAACAAAAAGAGGTGATGGAGCATATTCCTTCGGAACATTTCGCGAAGAAATTAATAGCGGTTTCTAGAATAAAATCGGTTAGTGAAAAGTATATTTTGACCGATTATGTTGATGGTAGATGGATTTATTGGGAATATGAAGAGGATTATGAAGACGTTAAAAAGTTATTGCTTTAATTTGCGTTAGCGATTGTAGTGGAAAGCCCGCAGCGAGGCACGAGCGAGGACTTGAAACGTAAAGCGCGACCCTTGTGGTAACGCCCAAAATAAAATAAGAATTTAGAAATTAAAAGTCCCCTTTAGGGATTTAGTGGAACATGAAAGTAACAGATCACATAAAAAAAGCTAACGGCAAAACATTATTTTCTTTTGAAGTGGTACCACCTCAAAAAGGTAAAAATATTCAGGATTTATATAATAATATCGATCCATTAATGGAGTTCAACCCACCATTTATTGATGTAACAACGTCTCGAGAAGAGTATATTTATGTTGATAAAGGCAACGGGCTTTTAGATAAACGTATTACACGTTTGCGCCCTGGAACTGTTGGAATTTGTGCGTCTATTATGCATAAATATAATGTAGATGCCATTCCGCATTTGTTATGTGGTGGTTTTACAAAGGAAGAAACAGAGTATGTTTTAGTTGATTGTCATTATTTAGGTATAGACAATGTCGTAGCATTACGTGGTGATTCTAGAAAAGATGAGTCTTATTTTACCCCAACCGAAGGCGGAAATGCTTTCGCAAGTGAGTTGGTGCAACAAATTAGCGATTTAAATAAAGGTAAGTATTTACACGACGAGATTATAGTTGAGCATAATTATGACTTTTGTGTTGGTGTGGCTGGTTACCCTGAAAAGCATATGGAAGCGCCTTCGTTTAACACCGATTTAAAGCGCCTAAAAGCAAAGGTAGATGCAGGGGCAGACTATGTAGTAACGCAAATGTTTTTTGATAATAAAAAATATTTCGATTTTGTAGAAAAAGCCCGATCCATTGGTATTACGGTGCCTATTATTCCAGGTATTAAGCCTCTTGCAGTGAAACGTCATTTACAAGTATTACCACAAGTTTTTAAAATAGATTTACCAGAAGATCTTATCGATGCGGTGGAGGCTTGTAAGGATAACAAGGCAGTGAGACAGGTAGGTATTGAGTTTGCCATTCAGCAATCTAAAGAATTAAAAGCTGCAGGCGTGCCGTTTTTACATTATTACTCTATGGGTAAAAGCGATAATATAAAAGCGATAGCATCGGAGTTGTTCTAAGGAAACCACTACTTTTGCGCAACAGCAAATTTTTAATGAAACCATTTTTAACCTACACTTTTTTAGTTGTTACTTTTTTTGTTTTTTCACAAGATAAAGAACACACATCTTACATTGATGTGAATTATTTTAAAGGGAATGTTGCAGAACATAATAATGATGTGCTGCATTTAATTAACGGGCACCCTGAAGGTGTTATTTTAAGTTGGAACAAGAAAACCTATGGGTTTAACGCTTGGGAACAACGTTTTAATTATCCCGACTACGGTATTAGTTTCGCTTATCAAAACCTGAAAAACGACGTTTTAGGCAATAATGCCTCCTTATATGCGCATTATAATTTCTATTTTTTGAATCGGAATTTAATGTTTAGAATTGGCCAAGGTATTGGTTATGCGCCCAATCCTTATGATAAAGAAACCAATTATAGAAATATTGCATTTGGTTCTCATTTATTAAGTAGCACCATGATGATGCTTAATTATAAGAAAGAGCGTATTATAGATAAATGGGGTGTGCAAGCAGGTTTTTCATTGATTCATTATTCCAATGCCAATGTGAAAGCGCCAAACGCTAGTATTAATACCTTAGCATTTAATTTAGGGGTAACTTATAATTTAGATGCTGAAGCCCCCGAATTTATTACCACTATTGCCGATGGTGAAAAAGAAAAATTCACACAACCCATAAAATACAATCTTGTTTTTAGAGGAGGCGTAAATGAAAGTGATGTGGTTGGTAGCGGGCAATTTCCGTTTTATATATTTTCAGCATATGCAGATAAGCGTATTAATGTAAAAAGCGCACTTCAATTTGGAACTGATGTGTTCTTTTCAAACTTTTTAAAGGAATATATTTATTATAAAAGTGTCTCGTTTCCTGAGGAGGATGTTTCGGGAGATGAAGATTATAAACGCGTGGGTGTTTTTGTTGGGCATGAGTTGTTTGTAAACAAAACCACTATTGAAACCCAATTAGGTTATTATGTTTATTATCCATTCGATTTTGAAGGCAGAATGTATGCCAGAATTGGTTTGAAGCGTTATATAAACGATACATGGTTTGCTGCGATTAGTTTAAAAACGCATGGCGCCAAAGCAGAAGCGGTTGAATTAGGAATAGGTGTACGGTTGTAAAATGAAAAAACTAATATATATAATAGTGTCTGTTTTAGTATTGTCGTGTAACAGTGAAACGGCAGGCGATTGTTTCCAAACTACTGGAGCCATTGTACAACAAGAATTAAGTGTTTCTAGCTTTGATAAGATATTGGTGAATAGAGATATTGAGCTAATTGTTAAGCAAGGCAGCGAGCAAAAGGTACTTGTTGAAACGGGTGGCAATTTATTAAACGATGTGGAAGCTATTGTTGTAGATGGACAACTGATTCTTATAGATAATAATACGTGCAATTATGTACGTGGTTATGGCGTAACCAAAGTGTATGTTACCTCGCCTAATATTACAGAAATTAGAAGTTCTACGCAATATGAGGTGCGTTCTGAAGGGATTCTTAGGTACCCAACTTTAACTGTTTTGGCAGAAGATTACAGTCTGCCCGATTCGTTTGTTAGTGGGGAGTTTGTGTTGCAAATTGATAATGATGCTTTTAATTTAGGGTTCAACAACTTGTCTAATTGTTATATCTCCGGAAAGACTAATAATCTCAATATTACATTTGCATCAGGTACGTCGCGTTTTGAAGGTGCTGATTTAATAGCTCAAAATGTAGTCTTATGGAATCGAGGGGCTAATGATATGATTGTAAACCCTCAAGTATCTATTAAAGGACTCATTTCAGGGACTGGTAATGTTATTTCGAAAACAAAACCAGCCGTTGTAGAGGTTGAAGAAGTATATAGAGGCCGCTTAATTTTTAATTAACTCGACCGACTGCTTTGCAATTTCAAGTTCTTCATTCGTGGGAACTACCAAAATTTGAGTTTTAGAGGCGTCTGTATTGATGGCTCGAATGGTTCTTAAATCTGAATTATTTTTTTCAGCATCTAAATTAATGCCTAAAAAGTCTAGATTTTCACAAACCAGTTTTCGCATCACTTTACAGTTTTCACCAATACCCGCAGTAAATACAATCGCATCCAAACCGTTTAAAGCGGCCGCATAACTTCCAATGTATTTTTTAATACGGTAGGCATTCATTTCTAGAGCCAAGATGCATTCTTTATTACCACGTTCAGCCATGGTTTCAATGTCTCGTAAATCGCTATAACCAGTAAGCCCTAACATGCCACTTTTTTTATTTAAAAGCGCATTGATATCTTTTAGGTTGTATTTTAGTTTGTCTTTTAAATGAAAAATGATGGAAGGGTCGATGTCGCCAGAGCGTGTTCCCATAATTAAACCATCTAAAGGAGAAAAACCCATGGAGTGATCGATGCTTTTTCTGTTTTTAATGGCCGTCATGCTACACCCATTTCCTAAGTGAATGGTGATGATTTTGGATTCTTTTTTACCTAAAAATTCAATGGCTTTTTCTGAAACATATTTATGACTTGTTCCGTGAAAACCATATAAACGAATGTGATGTTCGCTTAAAAATTCGTTAGGTATGGCATATTTATAAGCTACTTCAGGAATGGATTGAAGAAAAGCGGTATCAAACACAGCTACCTGTTTGGCATTAGGAAAAATATCTTCGGCAACTGTAATACCTTCTAAATTGGCAGGATTATGTAAGGGCGCTAAAGAGGATAATGCTTTTATTTTCTCTTTAACGATTGGCGTAATTTCAGTGGTATTACTAAAATGAATACCGCCGTGTACTACCCGGTGGCCTACAATGGCGACATCTTCAGGCGATTTTAAAACGCCTATCTTTTTATCTAAAAGGTGTTGTGCTACCAATTTTAATCCCGTTTTATGGTTTAAAATTTTAGATTCTAATTCAATAGAATCCTTATCAGTTTTAAATTTAAAAATAGCATCATTAAAACCAATACGGTCCACAATTCCAGAACATACAATCGTTTCTTGAGGCATTGAAAATAACTGAAACTTTAGGGAAGAACTCCCGGAATTTAATATTAATACTTGCATATTTAGTTTTCTTGGGCTTGTATGGCGGTTATAATTACGGTGCTATAAATATCATCTACGGTGCAACCTCTACTTAGGTCGTTTACGGGTTTGTTTAAACCTTGTAATACAGGACCAATGGCTAGGGCGCCTGTTTCGCGTTGCACAGCCTTATAGGTATTGTTCCCAGTGTTTAAATCTGGAAAAATAAGTACGCTGGCACGACCTGCAACTTCAGAGTCTGGTAATTTGGTTTGTCCAATTCGCATATCAACAGCAGCATCATATTGAATAGGGCCTTCTATTTTTAACGTGGGTGCTTCTATTTTAACAATTTCAGTCGCTTCTCTTACTTTTTCAACATCGGCGCCTTTTCCAGATGCTCCCGATGAGTAGGACAACATGGCGACTTTGGGTTCAATACCAAAATCTTTAGCGGTTTGTGCTGATGAAATGGCGATTTCTGCTAATTCCTTAGCATTGGGATTTGGGTTAATGGCACAATCGCCAAAAACAGAAATCCTATCTTCTAAACACATAAAGAAAATAGACGACACAATATTTACACCTGGTTTTGTTTTTATAAACTGTAAAGCAGGACGTAAGGTGTGTTGTGTGGTGTGTACTGCGCCAGACACCATACCGTCGGCATGCCCTTTGTAAATCATCATGGTGCCAAAATACGATACATCGGCCATGGCATCTCGAGCCATTTCTAAATTAACGTTTTTATGTTTTCTAAGTTCGTAGAAGGTGTTTACGTAATCATCAAAATAGGGTGATTTTGTAGGAGATACAATGTTTATAGCATTCAAATCTAAAGAGATATCTAGTTTTTCAATACGCTCTTTAATTAAGTCTTCGTCACCAATAAGTGTTAATTCTACAACTTGTGCATTTATTAATCGTGCTGTAGCTTCTAAAACTCGTTCGTCCGAACCTTCCGGTAACACAATGTGTTTTTTGTTTTTTAATGCCCTTTGCAATAAATTATATTGAAACATCCTTGGGGTGAATATCCCAGATTCAAAGGTTATTAATTTTTCAGCAAGCTTATCGGTATCCACATGTTTTTCAAAAGTAGAAATAGAGGTGGTTATTTTTTCATCATTTTCAGCGTATATTTTAGATTTAATACCGCCAATTTTATTCGTTACCAAATAGGTGCCGTCTTTCACGCTTATTATGGGCACCACGCTAGAAAGACCTTCAATAAGCTTTAAAATTGGGGCTTCCGGAATAAGGCCGCCAGTTAAAATGATACCCGAAATTTTAGGGTAGTTTTTAGAAATATTGGCTTGTAAGGCTCCTAAAATAATATCGGCTCTATCGCCAGGTGTAATTACTAAAGCATTTTCTTTTAAATGTGTGAGGTAATTACGTAATTGCATGGCTCCCACACTAAAACTGTCAATAAGATTGTTTAGCATGTCTTTGCCAAAAAGTACTTTACCATCAAGCGATTTTACAACCTCTTTAACCGTAGGACTCGCTAGGTTATTAATTTTTGGAATAACCGTAATATCTGTATCTATATGAATGCGTTTTTGTAATAACTCTTTTAAGGTTGAAACCTCATTGGAGTCTACCTTATTAGTCATTATTGAAAGCACGTCCACTGAACTTCTAAAGGTGTCATAGGCCAATTGAACGCTGTCAACAATTTCCTTGTTTTCTTTTTTATCGCCTTGCATCACGATAATAACAGGTAGGCTTAAGTTTTTTGAAATTAAGATATTTAAATCGAGTTCAATACTAGAGTTTTCATGCGAAAAATCGGTTCCTTCAACTAAAACAAAATCAAAATGAGTTTCAAGGTGCTTGTATTTTTTGATTATTTCGTCTAGCACTTCGCCAGATTTTCCTTGGTTGTATAAATCTAGAACCTCATTTCTAGTAAATGCATAGGTTTTTTTGTAGTTGATATCAATCTCAAAATGCGAAAGCACGGTGCTAATATGGTTGTCCATTTCACCAGCATCTAAATCTTCAATTATAGGTCTGAAATACCCAACTTTGGCTGTTTTACCTAAAAGCATACGCATTAAACCCAAAACAACAACAGATTTTCCGCTGTTAGGTTCTATAGTGGCTACATAAATTCCTTTGCTCATCTTGTTTTTTTGTAGAGTTATAAAGATAATTGTTACGCGCTTTCAAACATAATAATTATGTTTATTTTATTGTTAAAAGTGGTGTTGCAAAGGTAATACTAGTACTTTTAAGTAAAGATGATATTAGTCATTATTCTAATATAAAGATTGGCTTTTTTAGCTTTTAGAATGATGGCGTTAATTCCTAAAAGGAATTCTTAATTATAATTTAGAGGGTGGAATGATATATGCTATTGTGAAATTATTTCCCCAAATTATTTGTTATAAACAGCTGCAGCCAAATAGGTCAATTTCTTCATACCATAAATATACTGGTTCATTATTTTCATTAATATAAATCAATGCTCTAGAAGGTGTGTCTAGTTCGTTATTAATAGGGAAGGAGTCTGCATATACAAAATACAAGTTGTTAGTGCCCTTTATTTTAGCAAATGATTTTTGAAGGTTTAAATTGGTTGGACAATCGAAACATTCGTTTTTATAATCATTTAGTATATGTAAATCTACTTGGGGGTTGTTTTCAAAAATTAAATCAATTAAAAAAGGGCTACTGAATAGTAGTTTGTCGTTTTTAGAAAAAGTTGTTGTGTCAATGGAGTATTCAAAATATTCTAAACATTCATCTACATAAGCACCTAATTCCATTATTTGGGTTGATCCAACTTTGTTTGTAGTATAATAATATGTTTTAGGTTTGGCACTTGTGTTAAGTATTGAATTTAGGAGTATGGGGTAAAACTTAATTTTCCCGAAATGTTCCATCGTGTTTTTCGGTACTGTATCATGCTTTTTAATCAAGTCCATTTCCTTTGAAACTGGGATGAACTTATTTTCTATAAGGTTGTATTTAGGAAAAGTCAATATTCCAATTTCAGTATTAGAGAGCCTGAAAATTGGGGAAAGAACTTGTTTAAATGCATAATCGTTTTGTTTTTCAGATTTTAAGGCATTCAAAAAAATCAAGTTGTTTACGGTTAACTTGTTTTTAGATATTATTTGATTAATATATTCAGTCTTTAAACTGTCATTTTTATATCTGTTTTTCCAATATTCTTCGCAATCAGACATTGGTTGTTCTGATATGTTTTCTGTATTTGGATTGTTAGCACTGATATGTGCTTCTTGAAACGTTTTTTCTTTATCTTGATTTTTACAAGAGTTTAAAGCTAATAGGCTGAATACTATTAATAGTTTGTATTTCATTTCAAAGCCATATAAATAAATTTATAAACTACAATTAACACTACTTCGAAGTCATCTCTCTAAAAAGCGATTCTAAACTTGCGTTTTTTTGGTTGAGTTGTAAAATTTTTAATTGGTTGTCATGGGCAAAATCAAATACATGCGAGCGCATGTCTTCCGAAGTTGAAAAAGTGATTTCATAAACAAAATCATGGGTATTTACAACTGTTTTTACTTTTGGTAATTTTAATAAAAAGGCGTCTTCAACTCGGTAATCGAACTCCACAATAACTATTTGTTCTTTGCTTTCACGTAAGTCGTTAAGTTTTTTGTCGGCGACAATTTCACCTTTATTAATTATAATAACGCGGTCGCACATGGCTTCTACTTCCTGCATAATGTGTGTAGAAAGAAAAACGGTTTTAGTTTTACCTATAGATTTTATAAGGTTTCTAATTTCTACCAGTTGGTTAGGGTCTAAACCAGTGGTGGGTTCATCCAAAATTAAAACATCGGGGTTGTGCAATAGGGCATTGGCTAAACCAACACGCTGGCGGTATCCTTTAGAGAGTTGCCCGATTTTTTTATGAGCTTCTGGGGTTAAACCCGTAAGTTCTATGACCTCGTCAATACGTTCCTTATTAATTTTATAGATGCTAGCGTTAAAAGCTAAATACTCCTTAATATACATGTCTAAATACAAGGGGTTGTGTTCTGGCAAATAACCCACACTTTGTTGTACTTGTTGTTTATGGGAGGTAACATCAAATCCATTTACGGTAGCAGAGCCTTCATTAGCATCTAGGTAAGTGGTTAAAATTTTCATCATAGTAGACTTTCCTGCGCCATTAGGACCTAAAAAACCTACGATTTCTGGCTTTTCAACTTTAAAGGAGATGTTATTCAATGCTTTTTGGCTTCCGTAAAGTTTCGAAATGCCTTCTACCTGTATTGACATATTTAAAATTATTTGTTCAAAAATAATGATTATCTAATGTAATGTGAGTTTTGCTGTAAAATATTTAAAAGTTTTGATAAATATCAAAAAAAGGTTTTATGCTGTTTTGATTTCCTAAATAATTAATTACTTTAGCATCATAATTATGAAGACAACAGTAGGTTATACATATTTTAGCGGATTTTATTTTTTCTTTAGCAGAAAGAACGAGACGTTGTATGTATAATTTATAAACATAAATTTTAATACTAAGTCTCGATGAAAATCGGGACTTTTTTTTGTATATGATAAACACAGTGGCCATACAAGGCGTAAAAGGATCTTTTCATCATATTGTGTCACAGCAATTTTTTGATAAGCCTGTTGATGCTATAGAATGTTTAACATTCGACCAAGTAGTCGATTCTTTAATTACTAAAGAGTGCGATGCTGCTATTATGGCTTTAGAGAATTCTATCGCTGGGTCTATCATTCCTAATTATGCTTTAATTAATAAATTTGGGTTGCATATTGTTGGTGAACATTATTTAGATATTCAGCACAATTTAATGGCACTACCTAATCAGAGTATTAAAGAAATTAAGGAAGTGTATTCGCACCCTATGGCATTATTGCAGTGTGTGGAGTTTTTTAAATTACATCCACATATTAAATTGGTAGAAGATAAAGATACTGCCGAGGTTGCACAACGTATACAAGAAAAACAACTTAAAGGGGTAGGTGCTATTGCGAGTGCTATGGCTGCCGAAATTTTTGAGTTGGATATTTTAGCAAAAAGTATTCAAACTATAAAACATAACGAAACCCGTTTTGTAATAGTGAAGCGTACCAATTCTGAAGTGCCAGAGATGCAAATTAATAAAGCATCGGTTCGCTTTGAGGCAGACCACAAACGAGGTAGTTTAGCGGCTATTTTAAATGTGATGAGCGATTGTAAAATGAGTTTAACTAAAATACAATCTCTTCCAATTGTGGAAACTCCTTGGAAATATGCCTTTTTTGTAGATGTTACTTTTGAAAAGTATGACGATTTTAAAAAAGCAAAATCGATTATAGAAATTATGGCACAAAGTTTTAAAGTTTTGGGTGAGTATAAAAATGCAAAGTTATGATTGAGGCAGCTAACAGATTAAACACCGTTGAAGAGTACTACTTCTCAAAAAAATTGAGAGAAGTGAACTTGCTTATTGCCAGTGGCAAGCCTATTATCAATTTAGGTATTGGTAGCCCAGATATGCAACCACCACAAAAAGTGATAGATGCTTTAAATGAAGGTTTTGCAAACCCAAGTGCGCATAAATACCAAAGTTACCAAGGGTTGCCAGAGTTAAGAGAAGCTATTGCCGATTTTTATAAAGCGCATTTTTCGGTAAACTTAAGTCCGTCTACAGAAATCTTGCCGTTAATGGGAAGTAAGGAAGGGATTATGCACATTTCTATGGCATATCTTAATGAAGGTGATGAGGTTTTGATACCAAATCCAGGGTATCCAACATACGCGTCGGTAACCAAGTTAGTTGGCGCTAATGCTGTTTTTTATGAATTAGATGAAGCTACAAATTGGTTGCCAGATTTTGATGCTTTAGAAAAATTAGATTTAAGTAAAGTAAAAATAATGTGGGTTAATTACCCGCACATGCCAACAGGTGCACAACCAAGCAAATCCTTGTTTGAGGATTTAGTGGCCTTTGGTAAAAAACATAATATTTTAATTGTTAACGACAATCCGTACAGTTTTGTTTTAAACGATTCATATAGAAGTATTTTAGAAGTTGAAGGTGCAAAAGAGGTTTGTTTAGAATTGAATTCGTTAAGCAAAACTTTTAATATGGCAGGATGGCGTGTAGGTATGGTTGTTGGCGATAACAAACATATTAACAACATATTAAAGGTGAAAAGTAATATGGATTCTGGAATGTTTTATGGCATACAAAAAGGTGCTATTGAAGCTTTAAAGTGTTCGAACATGTGGTTTGTGACCTTAAATAATGTGTACAAACAACGAAGAGATTTAGTTTGGAAATTGGCCGAAGCTCTAAATTGCACGTATGATAAAAATGCGACCGGATTATTTGTTTGGGCTAAGTTGCCACCTTTTATAAATTCGGAAGAATTTATAGATATGGTGCTTAAAAACAACCACATATTCATAACACCAGGAACTATTTTTGGTAGTAAAGGTGAAGGGTATATTCGGTTTTCGTTATGTGCTTCTACCGAGGTTTTAGAAGAGGCTATTGCAAGAATGAAATAAGTTTACAGTTGCTGTAAGCAAAAGAAATAACTAGTAATTAAAAAAGCTTGCTTCTTTGGAGTGGGTTGAAAGAGGAATGAAAAATATATATATTATAGGCGTAGGTTTAATAGGCGGAAGTCTTGCTATCGATATTAAAAGGAAATACCCCGATGTGGTAATTCACGGTATCAGTAGAAAAGAAACGACGCTAGACGAAGCTTTGGCTCTTAATTTAATTGATAAAAAGGCTACTTTAGATGATATAGTTCATGCCGATTTAGTGATTATTTCTATTCCTGTGGATGCTACTGTGAAATTATTACCAACTATTTTAGATAAAATATCGGATACTGGTTTGGTGGTAGATGCGGGTTCTACGAAAGTAGATATTTGTAAAGTGGTTGAAAACCACCCAAGACGAAGAAATTTTTTAGCAATGCATCCTATTGCAGGAACCGAACATTCGGGACCTAGTGCTGCTATTCCTGATTTGTTTGTGGGGAAAACGAATATTATTTGTGAAGTTGAAAAAACAACATTCAAACTTCAGGAAAAAGCATTAGACTTATTCAAATCTATTGGTATGCGTATTCGTTATATGAATCCGGAGGCGCATGATAAGCACATTGCTTATGTATCGCATTTATCGCATATCAGTTCGTTTATGTTAGGGAAAACGGTGATTGATAAAGAGAAAAATGAACGCGATATTTTTGATATGGCGGGCAGCGGATTTGCATCGACGGTGCGTTTGGCTAAAAGTTCGCCAGAAATGTGGACGCCTATTTTTAAACAGAATAAACAAAATGTTATAGAAACATTGGAGGAATACATCACGAACCTAACTCATTTTAAAGACCTAATGAAAGGGGACGATTTTGATGCTATTTTTAATGAAATGAAAGAAACCAACCATATAAAAGATATTTTAAACGGTATTATTTAAAGTATCCAAAAATGGTTAAAGCTGGAAAGTTAGCTGTACCCCCGCGTTAGGGATTGCAGCGGAAAGCCCACAGCGACGCAGGAGCGCGGACTTGTAGCGAAAAGCCCGACCCTTAGGGTAACGCCCAAATAAAATGTAAACGAGTAAATATTAATTATAAAAAATTATTTCGAAACATGTGAGTTTCACATCAAGTAGATTTAAAGTAAATCAAAGAAAATGGAAAACAAAAAAGAAATGAGAACGTGGTTGGATGACTTAAATTTAAGTCACCCACTGGTAATTGCAGGACCTTGTAGTGCTGAAACAGAAGAGCAAGTATTAAGAATAGCGCACGAGCTAAAAGATACAGATGTAAGTTATTTTAGAGCAGGTATTTGGAAACCAAGAACACGTCCAGGAATGTTTGAAGGTGTTGGAGCATTAGGTTTAAAATGGTTGCAAAAAGTAAAGGCAGAAACAGGTATGAAAATTTGTACTGAAGTTGCAAATGCTGCCCATGTAAAGTTAGCTTTAGAGCATGATGTCGATTTATTATGGATTGGTGCACGTTCTACAGTAAGCCCATTCATTATGCAAGAAATTGCAGATGCGTTACAAGGCACAGATAAGCCTGTTTTAATTAAAAACCCAGTAAATCCAGATTTAGCTTTATGGTTAGGTGGAATTGAAAGAATTTACAAAGCGGGTGTTAAAAACATTGGAGCGATTCATAGAGGGTTTTCAACGTATGAAAAAACAAAATACAGAAACAATCCAGAATGGCAATTAGCTATTGAGTTTCAAAACAAATATCCAGATATCCCATTAATAAACGACCCATCGCATATTACTGGAAAACGTGATATGATTTTTGATGTATCTCAAGCGGCTTTAGATTTGAATTTTGACGGATTAATGATTGAAACTCATTACGACCCTGAAAATGCATGGAGTGATGCTGCGCAACAAGTAACGCCAGCAAGCTTAGTTCAAATTATGAAAGATTTGAAAATAAGAAAAGAAAGCGATCCAGAAGCTGATTATAATAAAGAACTTAATAATTTAAGAGCACAGATTGATGTGGTTGATAATCAAATTATCGAATTATTAGGAAAACGTATGAAATCTGCCGATGGTATTGGAGCACTTAAAAAACAGAAAAACGTTGCCGTTTTACAAAGCAAACGTTGGAATGAGATTTTAGGTAATATGGTTATTGAGGGAGAAACTCAAGGCTTAAGTGAAGAGTTCATTTTAAAAATGTTTAAAGCAATTCACCAAGAATCAATTAATCACCAAGAGAAGGTAATTAACGGTTAATACTAAATAGAAAAACGCCTCACAATTGTGAGGCGTTTTTGTTTTTAATCGTTTTTTGTGTAAGCTAATCTTCGAGATGCTTTTCGCATTAAGGTGTTTATTAAATCGTCTGGGCTACTGCCAATACTACCTCTTACTTTTTTGTTATAATTCCATAGTAAAACGCCGTCTTCAGCATTGTGAACGCTCATATTTATTAGTGCGTTATTTGTGCTTCCCCAGAAGCCTACAAGAACGCCTAATGCAATAGAAGCACCATCAGACATTGGTTTGTCTGTTTCAAATTCACCAGTAATAACAGCATCCACTTTTAATAAGATGGCTAATTCTTGAGGTGTTAAATCGGTTATATTATCATAACTAATGTTATTTCTTTTTAATAATGCCGTAGTGGTTTTTGGATCTTGAACTTCAAGAGTTTGTAATTTACCGCGTTTCTTTCTTTTTAAAAACCAAGAATACATGGCGGTTTGAATGCCTTCACCTTCGGCTTTTTCTAATTTGTATAGTTGTTCGGTAGTCATGTCCTTCATTTGTTTAGGTCTAAGTTTTACCTGAGTTTTAAAGGGGACTACTGCAATGATTTTGTGCGTTTTTGAAATGTCATCGAAATTAGGGTTTTCATACAAATTGGTTTGTGCTGAAACAGTGTGAGCAACTGCTAAAAGCAAAAAAGAAACTAGAATTTTTTTCATTTGGTTGTTGATTTTTGAATTATGTGCGTAATATACACTTTTTGTTAAATTGAAAAGTTGTTAATTTGTAAAGTTTAAAATAATTGAATGACAGGACTCGTTTATAAATCTACAGGAAGCTGGTACACCGTGAAAACCGAATTAGGTGATACTTACGAATGCCGTATAAAAGGTAAATTTCGTTTAAAAGGAATTAAAAGTACCAATCCCATTTCGGTTGGTGATATTGTAGATTTTGAATTAGAAACCGATAACAATCAAGATTCGGGTGTGATTCATAAAATACATGATAGAACAAATTATATTGTTCGTAAATCTGTAAATCTATCCAAGCAAACACATATTATTGCCTCTAATATTGATCAGGTGTTTTTAATGATTACCATTAATAATCCACCAACTTTAACCAGTTTTATCGATCGTTTTTTAGTGACATCCAATGCGTACTCCATTAAAACGGTTTTACTATTTAATAAAGTTGATACCTATGATAAGGAAACCCTTGATGAGGTTCGTTACTTAGCACATGTGTATCGAAAAATTGGGTACGAGTGTATTGGTGTATCATCTGTAACTGGTAAAAATGTTGATAAGGTAAAAGCCTTAATGCACAATAAAGTGAGTATGTTTTCGGGTCATTCCGGTGTTGGTAAATCGACACTTGTAAATTTGATTGAACCCGATTTGAATATTAAAACCAAAGAAATTTCAACCTTACACATGCAAGGGCAGCATACAACCACCTTTGCCGAAATGTTCGACCTTAGCTTTGGCGGCCAAATTATCGATACTCCAGGAATTAAAGGTTTTGGCGTGGTAGATATGGATAAGGAAGAGATAGGTGATTATTTCCCAGAAATATTCAAACTTAAACAAGACTGCAAGTTCAACAACTGCCTACATATTAAAGAACCGAATTGCGCTGTAAAACAAGCCTTAGATAAAGATGAAATTTCTTTTTCGCGTTACCGTAGTTATCTTCAAATTGTAGAAGGTGAAGATGAGCATTACAGAACGGATAATTGGGAAAACCAGTAAAATATAGTATTCAGTCGTGGTTTGCAGAGAATTGGAAAGAGTTAGTAAAAAATGAAAGTAGTTATTCAAAGAGTGTCAAAAGCAAGCGTTACTATTGAAGGTGAAAAAGTGGCGTCTATTTCTAACGGACTTTTAGTACTTTTAGGTATTGTAAATGATGATACGCAGGAAGATATTAAATGGCTGTCCAACAAAATTGTAAACCTTCGTGTCTTTGGTGATGTTGATGGTGTTATGAATAAGTCACTGTTAGATAGTAATGGCGATGTGATAGCTGTAAGTCAATTTACGCTGCATGCAGCGACTAAAAAGGGTAACCGCCCCAGTTATATAAAAGCAGCAAAACCAGATGTTGCGATTCCCTTATACAAAGCTTTTGTGAAACAAGTAGAGACTGATTTGGGTAAGTCCATTCAAACAGGTGAATTTGGAGCGGACATGAAAGTAGAACTGCTTAATGATGGGCCTGTAACCATTATCATAGATTCCAAAAACAAAGAATAGTGGCGTCTCTTTTTGGTCATAGCATTGTTGGTTTTACCTTAACAAAAGTTATTGACACAACACATACAAAATGGTTGCTTGTAGCGGCTATCTTTTCAACTATTTTACCAGATTTTGATGTAGTAAGTTTCCAATTAGAAATTCCATATTTACACCCATTAGGACATCGAGGGTTTACACATTCTATTGTATTTGCTCTTTTGTGGGCGTTTTTTTAATGTTCACGCTAGGGAAGAAACGTAAACTTATTTGGTTTCTGGTCATTCTTTTCTCAACATTATCACATGGTATTTTGGATGCGATGACTTCCGGAGGTAAAGGTGTTGGTTTTTTTATTCCTTTTGATAATAATCGTTTTTTCTTTCCTTTTAGAGACATTAAAGTGTCGCCTATTGGTGTTGAAAGGTTTTTTTCTGAACGCGGTATTCAAGTACTTTTAAGCGAATTCAAGTATATTTTTATCCCATGTTTTATTGTTTTGGGAGTAAGAGGTTTAGTTTTTAAACTAAAAGATAGGTATTACAACGAAATGTGATTTTTCTTATCTAATTAATTCCTGTATTATTTTATATTTAAGAATCTAACCATACTTAGACTTAATATATGAAGGTGAAGTACATTGTTTTATATTTTAGCTTAGTCACCACACTACAAATTTATTCCCAAGAAAAGTCACATATTAGCTTTACAATTCCTAGCAGTTTAAAGGAAAATGCGAACGCTGTGATTCGTTCCAATCAATTAGATGTTACCATTAATTCTGTGGATGATATGACGGTTTATGAAAAACGCATCATAACCGTGTTAAATAAAGAAGGGAATAGTAATGTGGAGGCTTTTGTGCACTATGATAATAATGTGAAAATTAAAACTTTAGAAGTTTTGGTGTTTAATCAATTAGGTGTCGAAATTAAAAAGATAAAAAAGAACGATTTTAAAGATGTGAGTGCGGTTGATGGTGGTACGCTGTATTCAGATTCTAGAGTGAAATATTTAGAATACACCCCCGTTTCATACCCATATACTATCGAATTTGTATGTGAAGTCCATACTAAAAACACCGCTTTCATAGAATCGTTTACGCCTGTTAATGATTATTTTTTAAGTGTTGAAAAAAGCGCGTATACCATTAGTTTTCCAAGTGATATAACCATTCGAACTAAAGAAAAGAATTTAGAAACCCTCGATATCACAAAGGAAGCGCTTCAAAATAAAATAAGTTATTCTGTAAAAAACATGGAGGCTATTAAGCCGGAAGATCACAGTCCTGCTTTGGTTGATATGGCTCCAAAAGTGTTGGTGTCTTCCAATAAATTTACATTGGAAGGTGTACAAACAGAGGTGGATGATTGGAAAGCTTTCGGGAAATGGATGTATCAAGATTTAATAAAAGATACCCACGATTTACCTGCAAGCACTATTGCGATGATTCAAAACCTTGTTAAAGATGAAGTTACCGATATAGACAAAGCGCGAAAAATTTACGAATACGTTCAAAATAAAACCCGCTATATAAGTGTGCAAGTAGGTATTGGAGGCTGGAAACCGTTTCAAGCATCAGAAGTCGATAAATTGGGTTATGGCGATTGTAAGGCTTTAACTAATTACACGATGTCGCTTTTAAACGCAGCGGGCATTCAATCAAATTATACGGTTGTTTATGCTGGAAGCTCTCAAAGAAGTCTAGAAAAAGATTTTGCGGCGATGCAGGGAAACCATGTTATTCTTAATATTCCTGTGGAAAACGAAGAAGATCTTTGGTTGGAGTGTACCAGCCAAAAACTACCTTTTGGTTTTATTGGCGATTTTACCGATGATAGAGATGTGTTGGTAATAACGCCTGAATATGGTGAAATAAAACATACCAAAAAGTATGGCACTGATGAGAATTTACAAGTTATATCAGGAACCTATACCATATCCGATGCAGGTTTTATTGATGTGAATGTAACCGTTAATTCTAAAGGCATACAATATGATAATAAGTATTGGTTAGAAACCGAAACCGAGCGTGATTTAGATAGTCATTATAAAAACAGATGGAGTTATGTGAACGGTATGAGCATAAATAACATGCATATTAACAATAATAAACTGGATAATGAATTTGTGGAAGCTATTAGTTTTGTGGCACCTAATTACTCGAAAATAATAGGTGATAGAATGTTACTTACGGTAAACGCATTAAATAGAAATACCAATATCCCCGATCGTTATAGAAATAGAAAATTACCACTAAAAATTAAAAGAGGTTTTAAAGATGTTGATGAAGTTGAAATTACGCTTCCTACAGGTTTTACCATAGAATCTGCTCCCGATAATGCGAGTATAGAAAATGAATTTGGTAGTTATAAAGCTGAAATTATAATTAAGGACGCTTCTACCATAGTTTATAAACGCGAGTTGCAAATTAACGATGGCGACTATCCTAAAGAAGCTTATGAGGCTTATAGAGCGTTTTATAAGGAGATAAATAAACTAGATAATTCAAAAATAGCATTAATTAAAAACCAACTATAAATGAGAGTTATAACCCTATTATTAAGTGTCTGCTTTTGCATGACCACGTTTGCACAAAATTTCAATTTTGGTAAAGTTTCAAAAGAAGAATTGGAAGAAAAATTTAATCCATTAGATTCTTCGGCAAATGCAACCTATTTATATAAATATAGAAAAACCTTTTTTGAATACCGGCCAGAAAAAGGGTTTGAGTTGGTTACCGAAATTCATGAGCGGGTTAAAATTTATAATCAAGAAGGGTTTGATTATGCGACTAAAACAGTAAACCTAGGTAAAAGAGGGAGTGATGATGAAGAATTTTCAAGCTTAAAAGCTTATACTTATAATTTGGTAGAAGGGAAAATTGAAGAAGATAAAATAGGGAGAGATGGAGTTTTTGAATCTGAATTACATAAATATGCCAATCAAGTGAAATTTACGATGCCTAATATTAAATCAGGTTCGGTTGTGGAATATAAATACAGCGTAACGTCTCCTTTTGTGTCTAATATAGATGATTTTGTGTTTCAACATAATATTCCTGTAAAACAGATTGATTTTAAGTTTGAAGTTCCAGAGTATTTTAATTTTAAACTTAATACTAAAGGTTTTCTACCTGTTGTTCCAGTGAGCGAAACCAAAAGGGATAAAATTTCATTTACTAATAAAGAAAGAACTGGAGGAGGAACAAATTCAAAAGCGGCTGTCACAACAAGCTATAGTACGTCAGATGTCGAATTCACGAAAAGTATCACAACCTATAATTTAGAAAATATTCCAGCCTTAAAAGATGAGCCTTATGTCAATGCGATAAATAATTACCGTTCCTCGGTTAAATATGAGTTGTCTTATACTAAGTTTCCAAATTCAAGCGCAACCTATTATTCTACAACCTGGGAAGATGTTGTAGATAAGATTTATAAGAGTAATAATTTCGGTGATGAATTGGATAAAACGGGGTATTTTGAAACAGAGGTCGACGCTTTAATTGGCAGTGTATCCGATCCTGCAAGACGTGCCATGTTAATATTTGATTTCGTTAAATCTAGAGTTAATTGGAATGGGTATTATGGATTTTATACCAACGATGGTGTTAAAAAAGCATATAAAGATCAAGTAGGTAACGTAGGTGAAATCAATTTAATGCTAACCTCTATGTTGCGCTATGCAGGTTTAAAAGTATATCCGGTTTTGATAAGTACCCGAGAACATGGGGTGCCTTTATTTCCAACAAGGGAAGGTTATAACTATGTGGTGGCCTACGTGAAATTAGCAGGAGGTGGTTTTTTATTAGATGCTACCAATAAATTTAGTGTACCCAATGTGCTTCCATTTAGGACCTTAAATTGGCAAGGTCGAATTATTTCAGAGCATGGAGGGTCTGAATTAATTGACCTGTACCCAAATGAGATATCAAAAAACACCGTGTCTTTTATGGCTGTTTTGGATAATAACGGTAATCTAAATGGTAATTATAGGTCTGTAAAAACTAACCACGAAGCACTTCTGTATAGAGAAAAGTATAACAATGTCAATAAAGAAGATTTTTTAGAAAAATTAGAGAATAAGTATAATGGCATAGAAATTTCTGATTTTAAGGTTGTAAACGATCTAGATCTGTCCAAACCCATTATTGAAAGTTATAAATTTTCCAAGGAAAGTCAGGCAGATATTATAGGAGATAAACTGTATTTTTCACCATTTTTCTTTTTAAAAGAAAATGAAAATCCGTTTAAGCTAGAAAATAGAGAATTCCCTGTAGATTTTGGGTATGCTTCTACAACATCCCATAGAATGCTTATTAAAATTCCAGATGGGTATAAAGTTGAAAGTTTGCCAGAGCCCGCTGTATTGATGATGCCAGATAATTTAGGTGTTTTCAAGTTTAACATCAATAATGAGGGGGCTTCGATTCAATTGGTTGTTGATTCTCAAGTAAACCAACCGATTATTTCAGCACTTCATTATCAAGCATTAAAAGAGTATTTTAGCAAAATAATAGAATTGGAAGCACAACAAATTGTTTTAACCAAAGTATAAATGAATATTCAAAACGCACAAAAAGAGGTAGATAACTGGATTAAAGAGCACGGTGTTCGTTACTTTAACGAACTTACTAATATGGCACAACTTACAGAAGAGGTTGGGGAGGTGGCTCGTATTATAGCCCGTAGATACGGAGAACAAAGTGAAAAGGAAAGCGACAAAGGGAAAGATCTAGGCGAAGAATTGGCAGATGTCATGTTTGTTGTTTTATGTTTAGCAAACCAAACCGGTGTCGATTTACAGCAAGCTTTCGATGCCAGAATGGATAAGAAAGGGAAGCGTGACCACGATAGGCACCATAATAATGAAAAACTAAAATAAATTATAAGTATATTTGAGCGCTTCTTTTAAGAAGCGTTTTTTATGTCAGTTCGGGCTTCGTTACGAACTGTTTTGTTAGTTTTTTAAATTATAAAATGAATATTACACTTCAGAAATCTCAAATTGCAAATCGTCAATCAAAAATAACTGTAACAGGTTCTAAAAGCGAATCGAATCGATTGTTGCTTTTAAAAGCCTTGTTCCCAACTATTACTCTAGATAATGTTTCAAATTCAGATGATAGTTGTTTGATGACGGACGCCTTAAAATCTACTTCTAACCTTGTAGATATTCATCATGCAGGTACCGCCATGCGTTTTCTAACCGCTTATTTTTCGGTTCAAGAAGGTCGTGAAGTAACGCTTACAGGTTCTAAACGTATGAAAGAGCGCCCTATTAAAATTTTAGTAGAAGCCCTTCAGGAATTAGGAGCAGAAATAGAATATGTTGAGAATAGTGGGTTTCCTCCAATAAAGATTACTGGGAAGAAGCTAACTAAAAATAAAGTGTCTTTACAAGCAAATGTGAGTAGCCAGTATATTTCAGCATTACTTTTAATGGCATCAAAATTAGAAAACGGTATAGAGTTAACACTAGAAGGTGAAATTACTTCGGTTCCTTATATAAAAATGACGCTTGCCTTGTTAGATGAAATTGGCGTAGAATCAACTTTCATAGGTAATACCATTACCGTAAAACCAGCAGCGAGCACCCAACAACCACGAACCTTAACGGTAGAGTCGGATTGGTCTTCGGCATCTTATTACTTCAGTATTGCTGCGCTTTGTGAAGTTGGAACAGAAATTACACTGTCTTCATATAAAGAAAACTCATTACAAGGTGATTCTGTATTAGTTGAAATCTATAAATCTTTTGGTGTAGAAACAACTTTTGAAAACAATGCAATGACCTTGGTGAAAGCGGTAAACGTAAATCCAGAGTCTATAATCGAATTCGATTTGGCTAATGCCCCAGACATTGCTCAAACCATTGCAGTAACTTGCTTTGCTTTAGGTATGGCTTGTAATTTAACAGGACTTCACACGTTGAAAATTAAAGAAACAGATAGATTAGTCGCTTTAAAAACTGAAATTGAAAAATTAGGTGGACAAGTAAATATAACTGATAAGTCGTTACACCTTTTAAGGTCAACTGTCATAAAGGAATACGTGCCTATTGGTACCTATAACGACCATAGAATGGCTATGGCATTTGCACCTTTAGCACTTAAAACACCTATAGTTATTGAAGATGCTGAGGTGGTTTCAAAATCATACCCAACCTTTTGGGACGATTTAGAATCTATCGGTTTTAAAATAACTAAATAATAATCACGCATTTACTTGACAAGGCCTATGCCACAATCGTATATTTGCAACCGTTTGTAATTTTAAGTATTGGTTTACAAACGTATAACAAACAAATACATAAACTCTTTTTTATATGAAGTTATCACACTTTGGTTTTAATTTACCAGAAGAATTGCTGGCAGAATACCCCGCAGAAAATAGAGATGAGTCTCGTTTAATGGTTTTAGATAGAAAAAAACAAACCATCGAACATAAAATGTTTAAAGATATTATCGACTATTTTGATGAAGATGATGTTTTAATCCTAAATAACACAAAAGTATTTCCTGCCAGATTATATGGTAATAAAGAAAAAACAGGCGCAAGAATCGAAGTGTTCTTATTAAGAGAATTAAATGAAGAACAACGCCTTTGGGATGTATTGGTAGATCCAGCACGTAAAATAAGAATTGGTAATAAATTATACTTTGGTGATGATGAAACTTTAGTAGCAGAAGTTATCGATAATACAACCTCTCGTGGTCGTACATTACGTTTCTTATATGACGGGTCTTATAAAGAATTCCGCAGAAAATTAAACGAATTAGGTGAAACACCACTTCCAAAATATATAAAAAGAGAAGTGCAACCAGAAGATGAAGAGCGTTACCAAACCATTTACGCTAAAAATGAAGGAGCCGTAGCTGCACCAACAGCAGGACTTCATTTCTCTAAACATTTATTAAAACGTTTAGAGATTAAAGGTGTTAAATTTGCTGAGGTGACTTTACACGTTGGTTTAGGTACTTTTAATCCAGTTGAGGTAGAAGATCTTTCTAAGCACAAAATGGATAGTGAAGAACTTAAAATTGAAGAAAAAGCAGTAGAAATAGTAAATACCGCTAAGAAAAATAAAAAACGTATTTGTGCTGTGGGTACAACAGCGATGCGTGCTATAGAGAGTTCGGTTTCTTCAGGAGGCGAATTAAACGAAGTTGAAGGATGGACAAATAAATTCATTTTCCCTCCGTACGATTTTAGTATTGCAAACTGCATGATTACTAACTTCCATACACCAAAATCAACCTTGTTAATGATGGCTTCAGCGTTTGGAGGTCATGATTTTATCAAAAAAGCATACGAAGAAGCTGTAAAAGAAAAGTATAAATTCTACAGTTATGGCGATGCCATGCTAATCATATAATTTTAAAAGAGCCTTGTTAATTCAAGGCTTTTTTTATATAATTAATTTGGGCATTCCCCTGTCGGGTCGGGCTTTCGGCAGTCGCTTCCCTATAAAAAAAATAGGGAGAGCTTCAACAATGCCTCAATCCCTAATGCAGTTCATAACTTCAAAGTATGTTAAGCAATCATAAATCATAAGTCAAAAATCGTTATTCATAAATCCTTTCCCTATTTTTGCATCACTTATGGCAATAACAAAAAAAGACATACGCGCATTAACTAAAGAGCAACTTCGTGAGTTTTTCGAAAAAGAAGGCGATAAAGCCTTTCGTGGCAACCAGGTTTACGAATGGTTGTGGCAAAAAGGCGCACACTCGTTTGATGATATGACGAATGTTTCGAAAGAAACCAGAAACATGTTGGAAGAAAACTTTGTTATCAACCACATAAAAGTCGATACCATGCAACGCAGTAGCGACGGTACGGTTAAGAATGCAGTGCGTTTACACGATGGGCTAATTGTAGAGTCGGTTTTAATACCAACCGCCACCAGAACAACAGCCTGTGTGTCGAGTCAAGTAGGCTGTAGTTTAGATTGTAAATTTTGTGCTACGGCACGTTTAAAACGCATGCGTAATTTAAACCCCGACGAAATTTACGATCAAGTAGTTGCCATTGATAATGAAAGCAAATTGTATTTCAATCGCCCACTTAGTAATATTGTTTTTATGGGCATGGGTGAGCCTCTTATGAATTACAATAACGTTATTAAGGCTATTGATAAAATTACATCTCCTGAAGGTTTAGGGATGTCTCCAAAACGTATTACAGTATCTACATCGGGTGTGCCAAAAATGATTAAAAAAATGGCTGATGATGATGTGAAATTCAACTTAGCGGTGTCATTACATTCTGCTATTGATGAGGTTCGAACGACTATCATGCCTTTTAATGAGCATTTTCCTTTAGATGATTTGAGAGAAGCCTTAGAATATTGGTATGCTAAAACCAAAAGTAGAATAAGTTATGAATATGTAGTTTGGGGTGGTATTAACGACTCCAAAAAGGATATTGATGCCTTTGTGAAGTTTTGCAAATATGTGCCATGTAAGGTCAATATTATTGAATATAACCCTATTGATGATGGTGAGTTTCAACAAGCATCAGACGAAGCATTACAAAATTATATTTCAGCATTAGAAAAAAACCGTATTGTAGTAAATGTACGCCGTAGTAGAGGTAAAGATATTGATGCGGCATGCGGACAATTAGCAAATAAAAGTTAAATGATAAAATTCTATAACTTATATTTGAATCTTCATAGTATAGAAATTTGAAAATAGTAGAGCAAATAAAACACCCCATAGCCTTTGAGATGGATCTTTTCGAGCAAAAGTTCCTGCTTTCAATGTCTAGTAAAGTGGCCTTACTAAACAGAATTACAACCTACATAGTAAACCGCAAAGGGAAGCAAATGCGCCCTATGTTTGTGTTTCTAGTAGCCAAAATGGTGTCTAATGGTGAGGTAAGCGAACGTACTTATAGAGGAGCTTCGGTTATTGAATTGATACATACCGCTACTTTGGTGCACGATGATGTGGTAGATGATAGTAACCGTCGCCGCGGATTTTTCTCTGTTAACGCCCTTTGGAAAAATAAAATAGCCGTTTTAATAGGCGATTATTTACTGTCTAAAGGTTTGCTTTTAAGTATTGATAATAACGATTTCGATTTGCTTAAAATCATTTCTATCGCAGTACGTGAAATGAGTGAGGGCGAATTACTTCAAATTGAAAAAGCAAGAAAACTTGATATTACCGAGGCTGTTTACTACGAGATTATTCGTCAAAAAACAGCAACTTTAATTGCTGCTTGTTGTAGTTTGGGTGCTGCTTCTGTTAAGCCAGAATCGGTTCACGTAGAAGCTATGCGTAAGTTTGGTGAACTTATTGGAATGGCGTTTCAAATAAAAGATGATTTGTTTGATTATAGCGACGCCCAAATAGGGAAACCTACAGGTATCGATATTAAAGAACAAAAAATGACACTTCCCTTAATTTATGTGCTAAATCAAGCAGATAGAAAAGATAAAAAGTGGTTAATCAACTCCATTAAGAATCATAATAAAGACACGCGACGCGTCAAAGAAGTGATTACGTATGTGAAAGATCATGGTGGTTTAGATTATGCTATTACCAAAATGAAGGAGTTTCAAGAAGAAGCGCTTCTAATTCTAAAAACCTACCCAGAATCAGCCTATAGAAATTCACTAGAATTAATGGTGAATTATGTAATTGATAGAAAAAAATAACCGTTTGGTTGGGTATCTCCAAGAATTAATAATTTCTCTGAATTTTATGCTTTAATGTTATTAATGATTTTATTCATTAATGTAGCTAATAGGCCGCCAATAAAAGGAGCGAGGATGTATACGGTAAAAAAACTATACGGGTAACTAGGAAATGCAGCCATTTTCCAACCACCAAAATAAGCAACTAGTCTTGGTGCAAAATCTCGAGCCGGGTTAAAACCACCTTGTGTAAAAGGAGCAATTAAACAAATGAGTAACGTAACTGTAAGTCCAATGAGTATGGGTGTAGTGTTGTCAATTTGTTCCTGTCTTTCTATCAACCTGAAAATAACGAGAACCAAAATAAATGTACCTAGTCCTTCCATAAACCCTGCTTTTAATGGTGATGTATGCAACAAGCCCTCAAAGCTTGGGTTTGGAAAATACTCGCCAAACATCATGGCAGAGCGGTATGAATCTGCACTGCCACGAACAATAGCGTGGGTGGTTTCGTAAATTATAATACTGTCATTAAATATAAAGTAAATCAATGCTGCTGCCATAAAGGCTCCGAAACTTTGACTTAAAATATAAAAAGGAAGTTTTTTAAATTTTAATTTTTGAGCGAAACACATGGCTAAACTTACGGCAGGGTTTAGGTGTGCAGGACACATGTTTCTAACCGTGAAAATAGCAATGGCAACGCCAATACCCCAAATAATAGCAACTTCTAAAAGACTATTAAAAGCACCTAGTATAACGGCAGAAGCCACAGAACTACACCCAAATAGTACTAAAATGAAAGTTCCAGCGAATTCACCTAGATACTCTTTAATGTTAGCCATTGGTTTTTATTGAAGCAAATACATATAAAAGTTCTGTGGCGATTTGTAAACTTCTTTCATTATATTTTTCGGCTTGTTGTGGCGTATTATCAAAGGCTTTAGGGTCTTCAAAGGTGACAGGAATACGTAAATCGGCACCTGCTATAAATGGGCAACCGCCATCGGCTTGTGAGCAAGTCATGATGGCTGCAAATTCCGATTTCGGGTTGAAAGACGCATCTAATTTCTTTGAAAAACCAATGATAGGCTGTTCGTTATCACTGTATTTTATGCTGTAAACAGGATTCTCACCTTGAGAAAGCGTGTTAACTTCAAAACCAGATTTTTTTAAGGTCTCTGCAACCACAGGAAATAAAGCAGTTGCTTCGGTACCACCAGAATAACAAAACACATTTTTAATATTAAAATGTGCTGCCATGGTTTGTGCCCAAATTTGCGATAAGTGGCTGCGTCTTGAATTGTGCGTGCAGATAAAGTTGATGCGTATTGTTTGCTGTGCATCACTTTTAGCTTGAATATAATCGACTAAAGGCTGTAGCGTTTCTTTACGTTCTTTGGTGATGGTTTCAACGTTTAAAGTTGAAATAAGGCTCTCAATGGTGTTAAATAATGTCATGTACTGTTTGTTTAAATTAGCAACAACCACTTCCAGGAGCACAAGATGCGCCTGCAGGTGCTATTTTAGATAGTTGATTTTTTTGTTTTTCTACTGGCACACCGCATTGGTCTTGCGCCAAACAGTCTGTTTGTTTTGTGGTTAGTAGGAAAGAGGTTCCATCAAAGTCCAATCCGAATTTTCCAATGGTATCGGCTTGGTATTCTACCTCAATTTCTAAATCTTGAATGTTTAATATGTTTTCGGAAAGGGTAATAATGTTTAGTAATTTTTCTGGGTGCAATCTGTGGTCGTAGTCGTTTGCGTTCCAAAGTTGAAAATTCACAACTTCTTCTTTACGCACCGTACCACCACAATCGATAAAGTTTTTGGTTATTTTACCAACTTCGGTCACATGGAAATGGGTTGGTACTAAATCGCCGTTAGGTAATTTAAAAGCGATGGTGTCTAATTCACTTAATACTTTTTTTACTTCTGAAAGTTTCATATGTATCTATTTAATGCGATTAATAAATGTAATTTTTTTTAACAACAGGTTGTTTGGGGAAGGTCTTGATCTAAAAATTGAAGCATAACTGCCTTCATTTTTGTCCAGTTTTCCGTGTTTATACAATAGCAAACACTGGTGCCTTCTACGTTACCTTTAATGAGTCCTAAGTTTTTTAATTCTTTTAAATGCTGAGAAATGGTGGGTTGGGCAAGCCCAATTTCATTAACCAAATCACCGCATACACAGGTGTCAATTTTAAATAAATGCTGCAAAATCGCTACGCGTGCAGGGTGACCAAACACTTTGGCGAACAAGGCGATTTCGTTTTGTAAGTCGGTAAATATTTCAGTTTTGGCTAATCCCATGTCTTGTATTGTTATATTGCAATATTACGATTAATAATTGAATAAGGAAACAACAACAATAATTTTTTTAAAATTTTACTGTTGTTGCTGCTGTTACTGTTGCTGTTGTTGCTGTTGTTGCTGTTGTTGCTGTTGTTGGATGCGTTCTAAATTACGTTGGTAACTATTACCTTTTTCAGAATCGGCAAAGGTATTTGGCGGTATAAATGTCGCTTCTTGTTGTTTAGATGTGTTAATTTCAACTTTTACAAATAAATCAGATTCAACTTTTCTTTTAAAGACGCCTTTTACGGGCGAGCAATCGGTATAATTTCTTCCTACCGCTAAGCGTACGTGGTTTTCATTTGCAATGGCATTATTGGTAGGGTCGATACCTAACCAGCCATAAAACGGAATGTATGCCTCTATCCAAGCGTGGGTAGCACCTTCACCTCGCGATATACCATCTGTAGGGCAAATATAGCCGCTAACATAACGCGCAGGGATGCCAGTCATTCTAACCATTTGCAGTAAAATGTTGGTGAAATCTTGACAAACACCAGCTTTTAAATTCCAAACATCATCAAGAGTAGAGTCTACATTGGTAACGCCTTTAATGTATTTAAAATTGGTGTAAACATATTCGCAAAGTAGTAAAGCTGCTTTGTATGGCGTGGTCTCATTCAGGTTTTTTGACTGAATTAAGTCTAACACATCATCAGAGCCACTAAATACTGCTGGTTTTAAGAAATCAATTACATCAGCATCATATTTTCTTAATTTTAATTCTTCCCACTGTTCTGAAGTTTTTACACTATCATCTGGAAATAAGCGATTCGTAGTAATAACTTCTGCTTCAGAAGTAATCATGAGTTCATCATGTGGTTCAGTAATTAAAAAAGTACCTATTCGATTGTTGTAAAAATCAAAATATGTTTCTACAAGCGGGTTTTTTGTGACCGATATAAAATGCGAAACTACCTTTTGGTAATCATCATTAATAGGGTGTAGTCTAATTAAATTGGCACCGTCAATTACAGTGTTGCTGTAGCTGAATTTGGTAATATGTTTTATAAAGAATGTGGCCATAATTATTTTAAAAATCAATTAACGTTAGAGAAGTAAACGGAATTTATATTAGCTGAAATATTTCGAACATCTTCTTTTATGCCTTCAATATAATTATTTAAGCCTTGCTCCATAATGCTTTCTGTGGTTGTGTATTTGATGGTGCTTTCTAGCTTTCCTAATAAGAATTCTAAATTGTTTTTTTCAAGTTCGTTGGTTTCAATAAGTTGATTGATATGTCTGTTTAGTTTATTAACGCAGTAATATACTGATCTTGGAAATGATTTGTCTTGGAAAACCATTCGAATGATATGCTCTTCGTTAAATGTTGATTTATGTGTTTTTAAATACAATTGATAGCCACCAATGGATAGTAATAAGTTTTTCCAATAGAAACTTTTTTCTAAACTATCTGAAGTATTAGCAATCTCCTTCAGTTTAAGAGCCGTGAAATCAGATATTTGAATTACACGTTCTAAGAACTTACCAACATGCATAAAGTAATAGGAAGGACCGCGTTCTTGTGTTACGTCAGAAGTGCCATAGTAAATTAAATGGTGCTTTCTTAAATCTTCTAAAAATTGAACAGGGTCTTCTTCCCTAAGTCTTCTAGGTAAATCTTTATCTGTAAGGTATAAGTAGTAATTGTTAATGCATAACCAAAGTTCTCTGGAGATGTGTTCTTGAACACTTCGGGCGTTTTCTCGGGCCTTGGTTACAATGTTTAAAATGGAGTTTGAATTACCAATATTAAATACCATGAAATCGATACATTCTATGGCGTCTTCTGTGTAAAAATCATTTTCAGAAGTTGTGAAGTTTTTAATAATGGGGGTCCATGAGAATAGTTCTGGGGAGTCTTGATTTGCATAAAAATTTACTTTAAGTAAACTTAAAATTCCATTACCACGTTCCATGTATCGGTCTAACCAAATAAGGTTATTTGCTACTCTGCTTAACATATTTTATTTTTTATGAATTATTCTAATACCCATGTGTCTTTACTACCACCACCTTGCGAGCTGTTTACTACCAGAGAGCCTTTTTTAAGTGCGACTCTTGTGAGGCCTCCAGGGCAAATATCAATACCGTCTTTACCAGCTAGGGCAAATGGGCGTAAATCGATACAACGAGGTGATAACTGACCATTGATGTAACACGGGGCAGTTGATAGTCTTAATATGGGTTGAGCAATGAAGTTCGCTGGTTTTTTCTTAACGTTGTCTAGATAGTCTTTTATTTCCTCATCGCTAGCTTCGTGGCCCATAAGCATACCATATCCACCACTACCATCGGTTTTTTTAATAACCATGTCGCGTATGTTTTTAGTAACATATTCCAATTCGTCTGGTTTACCTAATTGGTAGGTGTCAATATTCTTTAAAAGCGGTTCTTCATTTAAATAATATTTAATCATATCTGGCACGTAAATGTATATGGCTTTATCATCTGCAATACCAGTTCCGGGTGCATTTACAATATTTACATTCCCTTTTCTGTAAGCAGCCATGATGCCAGCAACACCTAGAACACTTTTCGCATTAAATTCTAGTGGGTCTAAATAATCGTCATCAACACGTCTGTAAATAATATCTACCTGCTTTAAACCATTGGTAGTTTTCATGTAAACAAAGTGGTTTTTTACTACCAAATCGGTGCCTTCAACTAATTCAATTCCCATTAATCGGGCCAGGGTTGTATGTTCGTAATACGCAGAATTATAAATACCAGGTGTTAGTAATACAATATTCGGGTTGGGTAAATCTGAAAGTTCTTTTAGTTTTTTATAAAGCAAGTTTGGGTAGTTTGAAACCGACCTCACATGGCTTTTTGGTAAAACACCAGGGAATAAGCGCTTCGAAATTTCTCTGTTCTCTAGCATATAACTTACGCCAGATGGGGTTCTTAAATTATCTTCAAGCACATAAAATTCACCATCATTATTTCGTATTAAATCTACTCCAGAAATATGCACATACACATCGTATGGTACTTTTACCCCTTTCATCTCTCTTAAGAAATTAGGACAAGAGTAAATTAAATCGGCAGGAATAATGCCGTCCTTAATAATAAACTGCTCGTTATAGATGTCTTTTATAAAAAGGTTTAAGGCTTTAAGACGCTGTTTAATACCTTTTTCAATTTTATCCCATTCAGGCGCTGTAATAATTCTAGGTACAATATCAAAGGGGAATATTTTTTCAATACCTTCATTGTCATTATAAACCGTAAAGGTGACCCCTTGGCTCATAAATAGCTGTTTAGAAAGGTCTTCTTTTTTTGTAAGTTTTTCTGGAGATGTGTTTTTTAGATATTCAATAAAACCTTCGTATTGGGCTCTGAATTTCTTACTATCACAGTACATTTCATCCCATGTACTAGGGAGTTTGTCGTAAGACGAGAAAAGATGATTGTTATTCATATATTAAAAGCTATAGTCTCAAAAGTAATAAATTGCTGAAAAATTTTTAATGAATTAACGGTTTATGTGAATAAAACACAGGCTTTATTTCAATTTGTTAAAAATAATTCGATATTTTGATAAGTAACCTGTTTTTTTCTGCTTTAATTATGGGCTAAATAATTTTTGTAAGAAAGCATGTGTTCAAATTAGTGAATTATATTTATTAAAAGAGCAACTTCAAGTTATATTTAAGAAAAATATTTAAAACTAGGCAACCATTGGCATAAAATTGGCGTCTTTATAGATAGAAAGCTAAATGAACTCATTTTTGAAAGTCATACAACTCCATAAAAACGAACCCGTACTAATAAAGCGGGCAGCGAAAGGTCATCGGGACGCACAACATATGTTGTATGAATGGTATGCACCCAAAATGCTAAGCGTATGCCGGTATTATATTAAAGACGTGCAGCATGCTGAGGAAGCCATGTTGAATGGTTTCTTTAAAGTGTTTTCAAGTTTGAAAAATTTTAGAGCAGAAGGTAGTTTTGAAGGGTGGATTCGCCGCATTATGGTAAGGGAGTCTATCTCGTTTTTAAGAAGTCAGAAACATATTGAATTTCCTGTTGAAGAAATCGATTTTAGAAACGAATGTAACGACCCTATAAATACAGATATAGAGCTCGACCAAATACAACAATTAATTGATGCCTTGCCTGAAGGTTATAAAATGGTATTTGTAATGTTTGCGATTGAAGGGTATAAACATCATGAAATAGCGAGCATGCTGAGTATAAGTGAAGGGACGTCGAAATCGCAATTATTTAAAGCGCGCAAAATGCTTCAGGAGCGATTACAAGAATTGGATAAAAAAACAAGTTATGGAATCAAATAAATTTGATCACAGTATAAAAGAGAAGCTGGAAGGTAGAAATTTACAGCCATCAAATAAGGGGTGGGAGCAACTTTCAGGTCGTTTAGAAAAGGAAGACAAGAAGCAAACGTTCAAAGCGGCTTGGTGGTTGGGTATCGCAGCGAGTGTTGTGGGTATTTTGTTTGTAGCATTTCAATTTTATAAAACGGAAGTAGTATCACCTATTATAGTAGATGTCCCAACCGAGATTTCAAACAAGGAAACTATCCAGGCGGTTGTAGATACAAAAGAGACGCCAAAAGAGGCTGTTAAGGAGATTCAATTGAAGGAGAGTTTAATTAAACCGACTTTAGAAGAAATTAAAAGTACTCAGGTTAAAGAAAGTCCAGTAGTGGTTGTCGGAACTAACACAGCTGTAAACCCTAAAGAAATAATCAAACCTGTGGAGATCGTAAAAGAAGTTTTGTCCTTTGAAGAACAAAAAATACAAGATGTGGTTGCAACCGTGCAAGGTTTGAGAGACCAGAGCTTAGTGGTGACCGATGCTGTTATCGATGACTTATTACAAAAAGCCCAAAAACAAATTCGAGTAAACCGCATGTATAATGCGAGCACAAGTGTTGTGGATGCCAACTCACTTCTTCAGGAAGTGGAAGCCGAATTAGACCAGTCCTTTAGAAGTAAAGTGTTTGAAGCGATAAAAGCAAGTTACGGAACAGTGAAAACGGCGGTGGCACAGCGAAACGATTAATACTCGTATCAAATCCTGATTCTAGAAAAACAGTAATATCAAATAAAAATTCATCAATCAAAATCAAAAAAACGAACAGTTATGCAAACAATTACTAAGTATGTAGCGCTCTTGCTACTAAGTTTAAGCGTGCAATTCATCGCTGCACAAGACACGATCTCAAAACCTAATCAGGATGGTAAACTAGAAACATTTCAAAAAGCAAAAGACCAAATTGTAAATGAAGAACGGGCACTTTTGAAAAAGGAAGTAGAAGCTATTAATAAGCAGGTTGAAAATGGCGAAATTTCAAATGAAGAAGCCGACATGTTAAAAAAGGAAGCTGCCAAAAAACATGCTTTAAATATTGAAAACCGAATGGCGATTATCGATAATAAAATTGCTCTTTCTGAACGCAATGAAACTGGTTATGAATTTGTAGGTGAGCGCGGTATAAATGGCATTATAAGAATAGGAACGGGCGACGATACCAACGAAAGTTTTATTTTTATAGGTGATAAGGGTAACGATACCCCTAAAAACTTAAAATATGACAGGCGTACTTCAAGCGATTTTGTACTAGCCTTTGGTTTAAATAATGCACTTGTTGAAGGTGAAAAACTAGACGATTCTCCTTATAAATTTGGAGGTTCCCGTTTTTTCGAAATAGGGTGGGCATGGAAAACCCGCGTTTTTAAAGAGTCTAATTTTATGAGAATTAAATATGGGTATTCCTTCCAAATGAATGGCTTAAAACCAGTGGATAATCAATATTTTGTACAACAAGGTGATGAAACGGTTTTGGAAACATTTCCATCCGATTTGAAAAAAGCAAAACTAACGGTGAGCAATTTAGTATTTCCTGTGCATTTTGAGTTTGGCCCATCAAAAAAAGTAGAAAAAGACACGTATTTTAGGTATTCAACCACGAATCAATTTAAAATAGGATTTGGTGGTTATGGCGGATTTAATATAGGAACGCGTCAAAAATTAAAATACGACTTAGATGGTGATGCCAAAAAAGAGAAGCAAAAACAAAGCTTTAATACCAGTAACCTGGTGTATGGTTTAAGCGGTTACATTGCTTTCGATCAAGTGGCACTGTATGTGAAGTATGATCTCTCACCTATTTTTAAAGATCAAGCGATTAAGCAAAATAATATATCTATTGGATTGCGGTTTGATATGGATTAAATGAAACATCAAAAAGCTTCCAAACGGAAGCTTTTTAATTTGCCTGTTTAACTAAGGTTCTGTATTTGAAGAGAAGTGTTAAATACTCGTTTTTGTAACACTGAATCAGGTTTCAATTTTTTTGGTCTTTGCAAATAAATACAATTTAAAACTTATTGTTGTTTTATGTGTTCTTTTGTGCTTCCTTGTAACTATTCTTTTTTATCAATAGTCCTATCATTGTTAGGAGCGGGAGGAGTGGGTGTGTATACGAAATCTGGAACGTCACTCTTGATTATAGGTTCAGAATTAGGTCTTTCAGTAATTCTTCTTCCTTGGCCTTCATTTAGGGGGGCTTTGTTTGTTTTGTCTGGCATATCGGTATATTTAATTGTTAATATTTATGTCAATTCCGTAATTGTTTTTAAGATAAATTTTCATCTTAAAATTTGATTTATTTATGATATTATTTCCTACTTCAAACAGTATGTCATCATTGAAGTTTAATATTTCTGCGATTTCTTTTCTATATTCAAAATAGGCGTCAGCCGATTGCTCACTTGTAATTAATCCATTTTGGATTTTGTGCCATAACCGTTCAAATTCAATATTTAATACATCAATTTTTAGGCATTTTGAGTTCAATTCTTTAACATACTTATAATATGGAAAATACGGTTTTATGACCGTGATTACTTGAGATAGAGCAATAATTCCTCCCCAAATCAATGGGTTGCTGTCCCAAATTGCCCAGGCAGCAATACTTCCTGAAGATGCTATGGCTAAAAAAATATTAATATTTCTATCCCATTTTTGAAATTTACCCATCAAAAAGTTTAGACAATATCCTTTAAATCTTAGATTACACAATTCAGCCCAAATTTGATTTCTCATCTCTCATTCATTTATGAATTACAATGCTATGACGAAGTTCTGTTTTTAATGAACTTTATCAGTTGCAACACGAAGTTAGTTCTTTTTTCTCACAAATTCAACCACCCAAAATAAATCTATATTACAAAAATCGATAGTTTATAATTACCTTTACAGTCTAATTATAATTCCCTTTTAATTGATATCACCAGCATCCATAGATTTAGTTTTTGAAACTGCTCGCGTAGAGGAGGTTATTGGCGATTTTGTTCAACTGAAAAAATCGGGTAGTAACTTTAAAGGCTTAAGCCCCTTTAGCGAAGAGCGTTCCCCGAGTTTTATGGTGTCTCCGGTGAAACAGATATGGAAAGATTTTTCAACAGGTAAAGGTGGTACGGCGGTTTCATTTTTAATGGAACACGAACATTTTACCTATCCGGAAGCTATAAAATACTTGGCTAAAAAGTATAATATTGAAATTGACGAAACCGAACAAAGTAACGAGCAAAAAGAAAAGGCGAGTGAGCGTGAAAGCTTGTATTTGGTAAGTGAATTTGCAAACACGTATTTTCAAAAAATACTGCATAAAACAGATCAAGGGAAATCGATTGGTTTAAGCTATTTTAAAGAACGTGGTTTTACAGAAGAAACTATTAAGAAATTCGATTTAGGGTATTCACTTGATGAGTGGCAAGCGTTTACAGACGAAGCTCTAAAACAAGGTTATAACATCGATTTTTTAGAAAAAACGGGGCTAACCATCGTTAAAGATCAAAAACGTTTCGACAGGTTTAAAGGGCGCGTTATGTTTCCTATAAAAAGTATGAGCGGGCGTGTTTTGGGTTACGGTGGGCGTATTTTAACTAGCGACAAAAAAGCAGCGAAATATGTAAACTCTCCCGAAAGTGATATTTACCATAAAAGTAATGTGTTGTATGGTATTCATCATGCCAAACAAAGTATTGCTAAAGAAGATAATTGCTTTTTGGTTGAGGGATATACCGATGTGATTCAGTTTCACCAAACGGGTGTTACCAATGTGGTGTCCTCTTCGGGTACCGCGTTAACTTCAGAGCAAATTCGATTAATAAATAGGCTTACTAAAAACATTACGGTGCTTTTTGATGGCGATGCTGCAGGTATGCGTGCCTCTTTAAGAGGTATCGATTTAATTCTGGAGCAAGGCATGAACGTAAAAGTATGTACGTTTCCGGAAGGTGAAGATCCTGATAGTTTTGCACGCCAAAACACTTTGGAAGAATTGGGCGCTTATTTAGCAGATAATGCTAAAGATTTTATTCAGTTTAAAGCATCTGTTTTATTTGAAGAATCTAAAAACGACCCGATTAAAAAGGCAGATACGGTTCGTGATATTGTAAACAGCATTTCGAAAATTCCAGATCGTATTAAAAAGGAAATCTATATTCAGGAATGTGCCCGAATTATGGATATTAGCGAGGAAGTACTTTTTAGTACCCTGGCTCAAATGAATAAAAAGGAGTCTCAAGAAGAAAATAACCAGTATAAAACAGAGCAAAAAGCGTTTGAAGTTATTAAGCATAAACAGCCTGTAGAAAAGGTAGATGTGCTGTATCTGTTAGAACGTAAAATTATTGAATTGTTATTGCTTTATGGTGATAGAACAGAAGATTTTGAAGATTTGGTTTTCAAAGAAAATGCGAAAGGTGAATTGGAGTTAGAACCAGTTATTCATCAAGCAAAAGTGTTTGAAAAAGTGTTTTTAGACCTTCAAGATGATGAAATGCAATTTACAAATCCACAATTTAAAACCTTGTACTATAGTATTATTGATACCTTAAACCAAAAACCAGAGTTTGAGCTTAAGAACTATATAAATTCTGTAGATGCAGAAATGGGAACGGAAATCACTCATATTTTAATGGAAGATGAACGTTACGTGCTAGATGATTGGAACCGTATGGATATTTTTCCGAAAGTAAAAACAGATAGTGTAGCCCAATTAGTAAGTGAAACTATATTGAGTCTTCGTTGTTTTTTAATAGACCAAAAGGTGAAAGAGTTTCAACAGGAAACCTTACAAAACAAAATAGACACGAATAGAAATATACTTGAAGAAGTAAAAGACTATTCGGGTCTAAAAATGTTGTTGTCTAGAAAACTTAACCGTGTTCTATGACAAGGTTTCGTTAAGTTTTGCTTGATTAACTAAATCAACTAGATTAGTAACTTTCAATTTACGCATTAAACGTGCTTTGTAAGTACTAACAGTTTTTTCGTTAATATCTAATTCTTTAGAAATTTCTTTGTTTTTTCTACCAATAGTAAGAAGCTTTAAAACTTCTGCTTCTCTAGTTGATAGTTTTTTGTAGAAAGAACCTCCCTTATTAACTCTGTTTCCAAAAGCTAATTGTTGCGTTAAGTCGTTACTTAAATAAATACCGCCATCGTTTACTTTTAGTATCGCTTCGTTAATGGTAATAACGTTAACCGATTTGTGAATGTAACCATGCGCACCAGCTTTGATGGCATTTACGGCATACACCTCTTCAGGTTGTCCACTAAAAATAATTGTTTTGATGTCCGGATAGTCATTTTTTAAATAACGTAAAACTGTTAAACCATTAAGCTTTGGGAGATCAGCTTCGGTTAAAATAATGTCTACTGGATTTGTTTTGATGTACTCTAAAATGGCGTCGCCATTGTCTACACTTGCAACAATTTTAATGTCGGAAGATGCCGAAAAAAGTACCTCAAGCCCTTTCCTAGTGATAGGGTGATTGTCTGCTATTAATAAATTTATCATAATATTTCAAGCCTATTTTTTAAATGTTGGATTGAGAGAAATATATAATTGAGAGAATAGGCTTTCCGCAAAAGTAGTAAACTTTTAAACAATGTGCAAAATTTATGCGATATTGTTAGGGATTTCGCATACAGGTATAGGAATCATCTTATGTTTATTGGAATTGTTCAACCGTTTATAGATTTTAAATGCCGTTTGTTCTCTTCCAGAAAAGTCAGTTTCCGTTTTTCCGGCCTCATCCATTTTCATTGCCCACTCTAATTCGGGGTAAGATGCACCTATTTGATCTTCATCACTTCGCGTATCTCCAAACAATCCATCACTTGGTGCAGCTGTCATTATAGATTCTGGAACGTTTAGAAAAGTGCCTAATTCATAAACTTGAGTTTTAAGCAAATCGGCAATAGGACTTAAGTCTACACCACCATCACCATATTTGGTATAAAAGCCCACTCCAAAATCTTCTACCTTATTTCCAGTACCGGCAACTAATAGTTTGTAAAGGCCTGCATAATAGTAAAGAGTCGTCATACGTAAACGGGCACGGGTATTGGCTAATGCCATATCAACCGTTGCTTGGTCGCCATCAAAAAATACTTCATTTTTGAAAGATTCAAAAACAGGGGTTAAATCGGTTCTTGTATCGCTAACATTTTCAAAGCGTTCTTTTAATTGTTTAATATGTTCATGTGCTCTGGTTACATGACTTTCAGCCTGGTGAATAGGCATTTCAATACATAACACATTTAAGCCTGTTTTGGCACATAATGTAGATGTGACTGCGGAATCTATACCTCCAGAGATACCAATTACAAAACCGTTAACTCCGGCCTTGGTTGCGTAATCTCTTAACCAATCAACTATATAATTTACAACTTTTTCTGTATGCATTTTAAATGAATTTAATTCCGATAATTGTACCTTTGCAAACAAAAATAAACGAAACACTTTATTAATAAAAATTTCTGACGGTTAAGTTTCATATGAAGCATGTATTAATTTTCTTGGCTCTGGTAGTAATGGCATTTTCTTGTAAAAATGAAAGTCAGTTAGAAAGTGACATTGCTAAAATAAATTTAGACGCCAAAATTGAACGGTTTGATTTATTATTTGCTAAAATTGATAGCGAAAGCCTTGCTAATTTGAAGCAAGCCTATCCCTTTATGTTTTCAGCAAAATACCAAGATTCTTTCTGGATAGAAAAGGCACAAGATACCTTGCAACAGCACCTATATCGCGAGGTTGAAAGCGTGTTTTTAAATATAGATGGTATTGAATTGGAGGTTGAATCTTTATTCAATCATTTAAAATATTATTTTCCAGAGTTTCATACCCCTAGAATTATCGCTACTACAAGTGATGTGGATTATAGAAATCGCATTATTGTAACCGATACCATTGTGTTGATGGCCTTGGACACCTATTTAGGTAGTGCGCATAAATTTTATGAAAACATTCCTAAATATATAAGAGAAGATTTAAAAAAGGAACAAATTGTGGTGGATTTGGCGTCTGAATATGCCAAGAGATTCATTTACCAACAACCTAGTAATACTTTTTTAGACGAGCTTATTTATTATGGAAAGCAGTTGTATTTTAAAGATGCTGTGATTCCTTTTAAAACAGAAGCAGACCGTATTGGCTATACCCAAGAACAACTGGATTGGGCGGTATCCAACGAAAGTTATATATGGCGCTATTTTGTAGAACGCGAACTGTTGTTTAGTACCGATAGTAAATTGGCTGGCAGGTTTATTACTGCAGCACCCTTTTCTAAATTTTATTTGGAAGATGTGGATGCCGAATCGCCAGGGCGTTTGGGACAATATATAGGTTGGCAAATTGTGCGCGCGTATATGCAAGAAAACAACGTGTCTTTAAAAGATATGTTGATTGAAAGCCCTGAAGAAATTTTTAATAATTCAAAGTTTAAACCAAGAAAATAATGTCGAAGATTACATCGAAAATAGAATTAAACGTAGAACTTGATGCTAACAGAGTACCAGAAAAATTATTTTGGACTGCAGAAGATGGTGGCATTAGTAATGAAGAAGCTAAAGCAATGATGTTGGCTGTTTGGGACTCTAAAGTTCAAGAAACCTTACGTATCGATTTATGGACTAAAGATATGCCTGTTGATGAAATGAAAGTATTTTTCCATCAAACGCTAGTGGCTATGAGTGATACCTTTCAAAGAGCGACGCAGGATGATAAAATGACGGCTACTATGAAAGATTTTTGCGACTATTTCGCTGAAAAATTAGAGATTAAAAAGTAGTTAATTTTGCTGTTTAGCATCGGTCACTTCTTTTGCTAAATGGTCTAAATATAAAATGCCATTTAAGTGATCTATTTCATGCTGAAAAATCACAGATGTAAAGCCTTCAACGGTTTCTGTTTTATGGTTAGCATTCATCGTGTCGTATTCAATGACAATGGAAAAAGCACGAGAATTTAAGGTGTCTGATCGGTTGGGAATGGATAAACAACCTTCTTTAACCGTTTGTTTTTTGTTGGAATAGGTTTTAATTACGGGGTTTAAATACACTTCAAACGGAACGTTTTCTTTATCAAAACGTTGTACCCAAATAATGTTTTTTAAAATCCCAACTTGTGGTGCGGCAATACCAACACCTAAAGACATGCTGTCTCTAACGGTAGCATAAAGTCGTTTTACAAAACGTTGTAATACGAGGTCGTTTGGATTGGCTTTTATGTGCTTGCTTTTGCTACGTAACAATAACGAATCTTGGTTATTAGTTATTTTGAAAACACGCATCGCAGTTAAAGAATCGGAATCCATAATCAATTCTGATTGTTCTCCCGAAAACGAATGCGTCAACATGCTTTTGGAACCGTAACAAGCAGAGAGCAATAGCGCCAAGCCTAAGAGAAGGAATGCGTTTAGTTTCATATGAAATTAAAATTTAAGATACGGCTTACTAATTACCATTGGTTGATTCTATCGGAATCTAATTTAACAAAAATAAACAATAGAATAGCAAAGCCCCAAAGCCCGGAACCACCATAGCTAAACATGGGTAATGGAATACCAATAGTAGGAATCACCCCCATAACCATACCTATATTTATAAAAAAGTGCATAAAGAATATGGACGCGACACCGTAACCATACATTCTGCTGAATTGCGAGCGTTGCAGTTCGGCTAAATGAAGAATACGAAGAAACAGTAGTATAAAAACGATAACGACGCCTGAGCTGCCTATAAAGCCCCATTCTTCACCAACAGTACTAAAAATATAATCGGTATGTTGTTCGGGTACAAATTTACCAGTAGTTCGTGTGCCTTCTAAAAAGCCTTTCCCAGTTAAACCGCCAGAGCTAATGGCTTTTTCAGATTCATTTAAATTATAAGCGATGGTTTTTTTCATGCGCTCTAATTTTGCAGGATCTTTTTCAAGACTCAGCCAAATAGTAATTCTGTCTTTCTGGTGAAAAGGTAGAATGTTATCGTAAAAATAACGAACCCCAAACGAAATTAAAATACTTATTAGAATGATGGAAATAGGTTGAATAAGAAGTGGTTTCCGTCTTCTTGTAAAATGATGGATTAAAACACCTATAGTAATAATAATTGAGGTTATGATGCTTCCAAATTTTAAAGAAAACAAACAAATAACAATAAGCATTAATAGCAAGATTAAATAGATAGGCGAAATGCCTTCTCTATATAAAACAAAAAGAAACGAGCCATATACCAGGGTGCTACCAGCATCTTTTTGAAGTAATACCAATAGTGCAGGAATCGCAATAATAGTAAATACAGCAATTTGATCTTTAACACGTTTTAGGTCGGTGTTTAAATCACTTACATATTTAGCAACCGCAAGTGCGGTAGCGGCTTTAGCGAATTCACTGGGTTGTAGCGTCATGCCTCCAATGCCGTACCATGAGGTAGCGCCGTTAACGCTTTTTCCAAACACGAATAAACCAACCAGTGAAAGCATGGAAATAATGTATATAACGCTTGAAAACCGTTCATAGAATTTAGATTCTACAGCTAAAATAAGGATAATAAGCCCTATGGTTAAAAAGATAAACATGAGCTGTTTTCCGTAAGGTTGCGAAAAATCGAAATAGTTAATCGTCTCTCCTACATGTGAAGCCGATACAATATTTAACCATCCAAAACCAACAAGTAATAGAAATAAAAGAATGGTAATCCAATCGAATTTATAATATTTACTAGCTTCTGTTATCATTAATTAGGTATGGTCTGGGTTATAAATTAGCGCCTTGGTTTTTCTTAAATTCTGGAGATTTTTTTGATCTACTATTTAGCTGATTTAATAGTTCTTTAAGTTGTTTGTATTCTGGCTCATCAACTACTTCCAGAGTGGTATTCTTGTTAATACCAAAAGCTTGTCCAGAATAGGGTTTGGCATACTCATGCTCTAAAGTATGCTTTAAAAGATAATCTTCCATATCTGTTCTGGTAATTGTGTCGTTAATATATTTTTCAATCAATAAACTGGCAATTTTTCCAGCAAATCGAGCGCCCCAATAACCATTTTCAACAAAAACAGCCAAGGCTATTTTTGGGTTGTCTTTGGGAGCAAATGCAATAAATATAGAATGGTCTGTTAGTTGCATACGCCTGCCGTCAACTTTTACAAAGTTTTCGGCGGTTCCTGTTTTACCACAAATTTCAATACCGTTTACTCGTACTCCAGCAGCAGTACCGAGGTTGTAAACATCAAACATACCTTGTATAATGGGTTCGAAATGTTCTTTGTCTATCGTGGTTTGGTTGCGGGTTGTGTATTTCGTATCGATGGTATGGCCCTCAATATTTTTTATAATGTGAGGTGTGTAATAGTAACCTCTATTGGCTATAGCTGCCGTCATGTTAGCCAACTGTATTGGGGTTGTTAAAACTTCACCTTGACCAATTGCGTTGGATAAGTTGAAGGTGCTTCCCCATCTGTTTTTACCATAAAGTTGGTCGTAGGTTTTGCTCGTTGGGATTTTACCAGGTTGCCCTACCGATAGATCGTTGTTTAAATAATTACCTAACCCAAAACTTTTTACGTGCTCGCTCCAAACATCCAACCCTGTGCCAGGACTTTTAGTTTTGTCTATAATGCGTCTGTAAACATTTGCGAAATAGGCATTACAAGAATTATAAATACCACCGTTCATGGCTAAAGGACTGGCGTGCCCGTGACACCCCATTTTTCTACCGCCATAACTGTAACCGTGGTTGCAATAAAAACGATCTTGTGTGGTAACCACACCTTCTTGTAAACCAATAAGGGCGTTTAAAATTTTAAATGGCGACCCAGGTGGGTACATGGCTTGCAAACCTCTGTCATATAAAGGTTTGTTAATGCTGTCGTTATATAATTTTGAAAAATTGACAGACCTGTTGCGCCCTACTAGTAAATTAGGGTTGTAAGTGGGCGTAGAGACCATTGTTAGAATTTCACCCGTAGCAGGTTCTATTGCAATAATTCCACCGTGTTTGTTTTGCATAAGTAACTCGCCATAGGCTTGTAACTGAGCGTCGATGGTAATAGTAATGTCGCTACCTGGTTTTGGTAAAGTATCATAAATACCATCTTTATAGGGGCCTAAATCTCTATTAAACCGGTCTTTTTGAATTACTTTAAGGCCTTTTACACCTCGTAATGTTTTTTCATAGGATGTTTCGATACCCTGTTTTCCTATAAGGTCACCCATTTTGTAATAAGGATCTCGGGCAATTATGGCATCATTCACCTCTCCAATATCACCTAATACATTGGCACCTATAGTGGTTTCATAATGTCTTAAAGAACGTTTCTGAATATAAAAACCTTCAAATTTTCGCATCTTCTCCTGCAAACTAGCATAATCTTCTTTTGATAAATGCGGAATAAAAACCGATGGGAGCCAAGGGGAGTAGCGGTATGCCTTTTCAAATATTTCTTTAAACCGTGGTCTTTCAATTTTTAATAAGCGGCAAAATTCTGTAGTGTCTAAGGGTTTTACCTCGCGTGGAATAAACATAACATCGTACGAGGGTTGGTTAGAAACCAGCAATTCGCCATTTCTATCAAAAACAAAACCACGTTTCGGGTAGTCGTAAACTTTTCTTAAAGCGTTATCACTAAATATATCATGAACACCTTCACTATAGATTTGTAAATAGAAAAGTCTAGATATGAATATAAGCCCAACAATGGTTATGGCTATAACAAGTAAAAATCGTCTCATTTAGTTTTTTTACTAAAAATAATGGTTACTATTAGAATTAATAAAATAGTAAAAATACTTGAGAATAACGTTTTTTGAAGCACTAATATTATCTCAGAAAAGTTAAACATTTCTAATAGGAATAACACGAGGTGATGCAAAAAGGTGAGTATGGTTAAATAGGTTAGTTTTTCACCAAATTCAACGGTGGTGAATTTTATGGTTTGATGTTCATAAATGACCCCAAAAGAAAACTTTAAAATAGCGGGTCTTATATAAGCAATAAACACACAGGCTGCCGCATGTATACCTCCCGTATCTGAAAACAAATCGATAGATAATCCTAAAAAGAAACTTAAAAAGATAATGATGAAACGATTGTTTTTTACTGGAAACAACGCAATAAACATAATGTAAATGTACGGGTTTAGGTAGCCAGAAAAGTTGATGTTATTAAACAACACGACTTGTAAGAAAACCAATGAAATAAAACGCGTAATATGTAAAAACACTGTGTTATTCATTCACTTTTTTATTTAGTAAATTATCAATTTCTGTGGCATCAATGTTTTCAATGGTGTACACATGCTCCAGATTCGTCATGTCATTAAATAACTTGATATCTATTTCATAGTAGTTTTCGGCTGCATCCAGTTTAAACCCATGAATAATCCCAATAGGAATACCTTTAGGGAAAATAGACGAGCGTCCTGATGTAATAATAGTGTCGCCTTTAACTATAGGTGCTATTTTAGGAATATCGATAAGTTGAATGTAATAGGGTGATTTGGCATTCCAGAAAAGGGTGCCAAAATGGTTTGTTTTTTTAAGTTGAGCACTAATTTTGTTTACCGTATTTAATACTGAAATAACGGTGGCGTAGCGTTTGCTTGTGCCATCCACAATACCCACAATACCTTTAGAACTTATAACACCCAAATCTTCTTTTAAGCCATCGTTTTTTCCACGGTTTAAAAGTAAAACGTTGTTCGCTCCAGAATACGTGTTTTTAATTACGTTTGCTAATGTGAACTTGTAAGTACCGCTATAAGTTATGGTGTCTAAATAAGTAGAGTCTTTTTTGTTTTCAGAATTAAATATCAGCATTTTTAATCGACTGTTTTCTTCTGCCAATACTTGGTTTTGCGACTTCAAACTTAAATAGCCTGTAAAATTATTAATGGAGTTGTAAATACCTCCAGTTAAAAAATTGGCCGAGTTTATAAACTTACTTTTATGGTAAGAATGTGTTTGAATGGTAAAAACCATAGAAATAGAAAACAGCAACAAGGACAACAAAAAATTTTTGTTTCTTATTATAAAATTAATAATCTGTTGCATGTTTTATAAGCCTATTTAATCAAAACGCTTTTATATTTCGCTAAGTTTTTAAGAGTAATACCTGTACCTCTAACTACAGCTCTTAAAGGATCTTCTGCGATATAAACTGGGAGGTCTGTTTTTTGAGACAGACGTTTATCTAAACCTCTTAACATAGAGCCACCACCAGCTAAATAAATACCCGTATTATAAATATCGGCAGCTAATTCTGGAGGTGTTTGCGATAAGGTTTCCATAACCGCATCTTCAATACGTAAAATAGATTTATCTAAAGCTTTAGCGATTTCTCTGTAAGATATAGATACTTGTTTTGGTTTACCTGTAAGTAAATCACGCCCTTGAACACTCATGTCTTCTGGAGGCAATTCTAAATCTTCCGTGGCAGCACCAATTTGAATTTTTATTTTTTCAGCAGTACGCTCACCAACATATAAGTTGTGTTGAGTACGCATGTAATAAACAATATCATTTGTAAAAACGTCACCGGCAATTTTAACCGATTTGTCACATACAATACCACCTAATGCAATTACAGCAATTTCGGTAGTACCACCACCTATATCCACCACCATATTTCCTTTAGGTTGCATAATGTCTACACCAATACCAATAGCTGCTGCCATAGGTTCGTGTATTAAATACACTTCTTTTCCGTTTACACGTTCAGCACTTTCTTTTACCGCACGCATTTCAACTTCTGTAATGCCAGAAGGGATACAGATTACCATACGAAGCGCTGGTGTGAAAAATTTCTTTTTTAAGGCTGGTATGTTTTTAATAAATAGACTTATCATTTGTTCCGACGCATCAAAATCGGCAATTACACCATCTTTTAATGGGCGAATGGTTTTAATGTTTTCATGCGTTTTTCCCTGCATTAAACTAGCTTCTTGACCAACTGCTATAATTTTACCAGAAATTCTATCGCGTGCTACAATGGAAGGTGCGTCAACCACAACCTTGTCGTTATGAATAATAAGAGTATTTGCAGTACCTAAATCGATTGCAATTTCTTCGGTTAAGAAGTCAAAAAAGCCCATGTGCTATTAATAATTAGAAGTTGAATAAACGAATGGTGTAAAAGTAATAAATCTAAGGAAAAAAAAAGAGTTTATTATGTTTAGTTGTAGAATTAATTTTCTAAGGTGTGTTGTTCGTCCGAAAAAGAGGAAAATGGTCACGTTTTTATGTTTAATTTCTCATAAGTTATTGATATTCTGTGTGTACGTGAAACCTAAAAAGTGAAGGTTGAAAAGTGGGTTTCAATCCGTTTTTAACGGTGGCCGTTAATTTATGCTTTCTTTCATTCTTTTCTTTTTTAAACTTAGATATTTTGTCGTTTCTTTAGGCGTCATTAGGGTTGAAATTTATTGCTAAGGTCGTAGTAAAACTCTAAATATTAATTGATAAACCAACTTGTAAATATGAGTACAGAAAGCATCGAATTACCAACAGGAACTGTTCTTTTTAAAACAATTTCTAACCTACAAAAAGGGGCTTTAATAAGTCCGTCCACACAAACATCTCTAACGCCACTGCAACCAGACCACGTAAGCGCTGTAGAAAACGGAAACACTATAACGATTACTGCGACCATATATGTGGATGCTGCAGATAATTTAAATAGTATTGATGTGTATATAACCCAACCGTTGGTAGGTGATACGCAGGGTGTTTATTTTGTGTATAACTACAAAGAGGAAATACCTGAGGCCTTGTACCCTTACACTTTTTCGTTTGATCTTGAGGATCCAACAAAATCTATTAAAAACATTGAGTCTTTTCTGTGGGATGAAGATCCTGTAACTTCTAGAGGTACAGAAACAGCGGTAGTAGGAGGTTGATAGAGGTTATTTAATTCTAAAGAAAGAGTGAGAATCCGTTGGTTTGAAAAGCTTCCGGATTCTTTTTTAAGTATATTTTATTTAAATAAAAGGCATAACTATAATGGCTAAATTTAAATTACGATTCGTTTTAATTACCCTGTTTTTTTGTACTGTAGTTTTTTCTCAGGAACACTATAAAGAAGACTTGTTTCATGCTGAAATTATGAAAAAAGCAGAGGCCTTTAAAAGCAATACGTTTTTTTACAAAGCGGCTTCCTTTTTTATTGAAAAGGAATGGAATTCTACCTTGGTTAATTCCATGAAGTTGCTAGATACCTCAAAAGAGAATATCACGTTAACGGATTATGCGCATTACTTTAGAGGTTATAGTTTTAAACAAAAAAAGATGTTTAAAGAGGCTCAAAATGAATTTGAATTGATATCGAAGGCGTTTGAGTTTTATTACCTAGTTACTGCGCGTTTGGGCCAAATAGCACTAGAGCAAAATCGGTTTGAAGAAGCAATTCCTTATTTTCAAGCTTTAAAAGAATTATCAGAAGAAGATTCGTTTTATTTTGAAAAGAGTGCCACTCTTAATAACTTAGGTTTATGTTATCTTCATTTAGGAGACTTTAAAAAAGCAGCACCATATTTAAGTGAAAGTGTCGAATTGAAAGAACAACAAAAAGATACTCTCGAGATAATAAATGCGTACATCAATGTCGCCAATTTATATTACGAACAATATCAAGATGATTTAGCGATTCCGTACTTTGAGAAAGCCTATCAACTATCAAAAAAAATCAAGGATTTTAATGTCAAGAGAAGGTCCACCCTTAATATGGCTGTGGTAGAAGAAAATCGAAAAGATTTTGTGAAATCACTAGCTTATCGAAAAGAATATGAAAAATGGAAGGATTCTTTAAACGACCAGAATAAAATATGGGAAGTCGCGAAACTCGAAAAAGAATTTGCAGTTAAAGAAAAACAAAAGGAAGTTGGTTTGCTGCAAGCCGAAAATAAAGCGAAAATAATAGAGAGAAACGGGTTGTTGTATTCGGCAGTTGTACTGTTGTTTTTGTTAGGTATTTCCATATACTTCTATAAAGAGAAAGCCAAGGTTAATAAAATTATAGTGGCACAAAAAGAAGATTTGGATGCTTTGAATGCTACTAAAGATAAGCTATTCTCTGTTGTAAGTCATGATTTAAGATCGTCTGTAAATGCACTAAAATCAAGTAACACGAAGTTGTTAGGCCATTTAGAAGCTAAGAATTTAGAGCAACTCGATAGCCTTTTGCATACTAATAGTGGCATTGTAAATGGCGCCTATAATTTGTTAGATAATTTGTTGCATTGGGCATTATTACAAACCAAGCAATCTTATTTTGAAATTGCTTCCCTTCGTTTGTTTTTTATCGTAGAGCAAACGGCTTACAATTATAAACCCTTAATGCAAGAAAAGAACATTCAGTTTGATAATTCTGTTTTAAAAAGTGAAGTGGTTTTTGCAGACCAAGAATCGTTAAAAATTGTGTTGAGAAATTTATTAGACAATGCCATAAAATTTTCTAAACCTAACGGAAGTATTAAAATTTACACCAGAAGTACGACCGATGCTTTTTGCGATTTGGTTATTGAAGATTCTGGATTGGGGATGAGTGAGATTACCCGTTTGGAATTGTTAAAAGAGACGGGCATGCTCTCTAAAAAAGAGCATGAAGATGTGATAGGAACCGGTTTAGGTTTACAATTATGTAAATCGATGATTAAAATTAATAAAGGTGAGTTTTCAATTGAAAGTGAGCTAGAAAAAGGCGCGAAAATGATTGTATCTTTGCCTAAAACAACATGAGATGGATAATGTAAATGTGCTTATTGTAGAAGATACACCTGCTGAAAGTGATGCTTTAATAAAGGTGCTTGAAGTTAATAATTACAACATTGTTGGTGTGGCAACTAGCTTTAAAGCAGCACTCGATTTGTTTTATAATAATAAGATTGATATTGTTGTTATTGATATTTTTTTGAACGGGTTTCCTGAAGGAATTTCGTTTGCCGAAACTATAAATGGGAGTCCGAATGCCTCAAAACCATTTGTGTTTTTAACGAGTTCTACCGATAGGAAAATATTTGAAAGAGCCAAGTTAACACAGCCATTCAGTTATTTAATGAAACCGTTTAATGAGCTAGAAATTCTGTATGCCTTAGAAATGGCCGTAGAAAAATTTTACGCACAACCCGATGTGTTTTTAGGAGAGGAAGAAGATACTGTTATAAGTAACGAATACCTCTTTATAAAGAAAGGAAAGTCGCTTAAAAAAGTACTTATTGCAGATATAATTTATATTGAAGTAGAAGAGAAATACTGTAATATCATCACAGAAAATGAGAAGTTCGTAATTCTAATCTCGTTAACAAAAATGCTGAAATTATTAGATGCTACCATTTTCTTTAGAACGCACAGAAACTATATTGTCAATTCCATTAAAATAATTGAAATAGTGCCAGGAGATAATCTTATTATGTTATCTGGTAATCACAAAGTAACACTAAGTGAAAATTATAAAGACTTCTTAAAAAAACTCCCTACTTTAAAATAAGTATAAAGAGAAACTCTAGCTTTTCTTATAACTTTAAGTCGTACAGCTTCTAAAAAAACAACTTATAAACCATGGGATGTTTTCATTTTTCATGCTTATTTTCTAAATAAAATCATCTAAAATTTAATTAAAGAGGTCGCTGTTTTAAATATTTCCGCTCTTATGGATAAAAAAACCGCTTTCGTGCCTATTTTATGTAATTGCCTCTAGTTATGCTCTAGTTTTACAGAAGAAAAAGGAAGTTCTTTTCTGAAAAATAAGAAGTTACTAAAGTAAATTATAAAAAATGATTGTACATAAGATGACTGATCAAACAAAATCTAATTACTGGATGTTACTACTTGTAGTGGCTGTAGTAGTTCAGTTAGGAGTTTTAATATATCGAATATGTAAATTAATTTAGGCTATAAATAATAAGGGATATTAATTATAAGAATTAATTTAAAAAAAGAGAGCGCTAATAATTAGCGCTCTCTTTGTGATATATAATGTGTGTATGCTTAATGTTTGAAATGACGTGTTCCTGTCATCACCATAGCTACATTGTTTTCATTACAGTAATCAATACTCAACTGGTCTTTAATAGAACCTCCTGGTTGAATAACCGAAGTAATACCTGCGTTTTTAGCAATTTCTACACAATCAGGAAACGGGAAAAAAGCATCACTTGCCATAACAGCTCCTGTTAAATCAAATTTAAAAGTTTGTGCTTTGTGAATTGCTTGCTCTAAAGCATCTACACGACTGGTTTGTCCAGTTCCGCTAGCCAATAGTTTTTTGTTTTTTACTAAAACGATGGTATTCGATTTTGTGTGCTTACAAATTTTTGAAGCAAATATTAAATCGTCTAAATCGTCGTTAGATGGTTTTGTGTTTGTAACGTATGTTAAACCTTCAATAGTATCTGTAACATTGTTTCTGTCTTGAACTAAAACACCGTTTAAACAAGATCTCACGTTGGTTTGTGGTAAAACCACATCTTTAAGAATTAAAATAATTCTGTTTTTCTTGCCTTTAAGAATTTCTAAAGCTTCTGCATTGTATGAAGGAGCGATCACAACCTCACAGAACAAGCTACTAATTTCTTCGGCAGTTGCTTTATCTATTTCAGTATTACTAATTAATACACCACCAAAAGCAGAAACAGGGTCTCCTGCTAAAGCATCTTTATAAGCTTGGTGAATGCTGTTGGCTTGTGCAAAACCACAAGCATTGTTGTGTTTTAATATCGCAAACGTAGGTGCTTCACCTTTAAATTCGTTTATTAAATTAACGGCAGCATCAACATCTAAAAGGTTGTTGTAGCTTAATTCTTTTCCGTTAAGTTTTGTGAAAATCGCATCGAAATCACCAAAGAAAGATCCTTTTTGGTGTGGGTTTTCACCGTAACGAAGTGTTTTTCCTTTAGTTTCGCTAATTTTTAAAACAGTTTCTTCATTGTTTTGGTTGAAGTAATTAAAAATAGCTGTGTCGTAATGAGATGATACATTAAATGCTTTTCCTGCAAAACGTCTTCTGTCTTCTTCAGAAATACTTCCGTTATTAGCTGAAATAAGTTCTAAAAATTCGGCATAATCATCAACAGATGCTACACAAACAACGTCTGCAAAGTTTTTAGCAGCAGCACGAATTAGTGAAATACCACCTATGTCAATTTTTTCAATAATATCTTGTGAGCTTGCACCTGAAGCAACTGTTTTTTCAAACGGATATAAATCAACAATAACCACATCAATTTGAGGGATATCAAATTCCTTCAATTCTTTAACGTCACCGTCATGGTTTTGTCTGTTTAAAATACCACCAAATACTTTTGGGTGTAATGTTTTTACACGACCACCAAGAATAGAAGGGTAAGATGTTACTTCTTCTACAGGAACCACATCAATACCTAAATCGTTAATAAATGTTTGGGTACCACCAGTAGAATAAATGGTTACACCTTGCTCGTTTAGTTTTCTAACAATAGGCTCTAAACCGTCTTTACTAAATACGGATATTAATGCTGATTTTACTGTTTTTTCGTTGCTCATTTTTTTAATCTGATTAGAAGTTGCAAAAGTAGTTATTTCAACTAAAATACAACTGTTTATAAAATAAAAAAGGAGTCGATTTTTTAACTAAATATGAAAATTAGCAACAAGGTTTTTTAAATTCCAAAATTTCAATGTGAAATTTCTTGCGTGGGTATTTATGCTTGTTTTTTTTTAATTTAAATTTATGCCACTATAGTTGCCACTTGCGTACAAACAAATTCTAGAAAACGTTCGTCTGCTTCGGTGAAAGGGTCTGGGGTGTTAGAGTCGATATCAATCTGTCCAATATTTTCGCCATTTACAAAAATAGGGATTACAATTTCAGCCTTTACAGTAATACTGCAGGCAATATAATTGTCTTGCGCAGCCACATCGGGCACTACAAAGTTTTGATTGCTTACGGCTACTTGTCCGCATATGCCTTTTCCAAACGGGATGATGGTGTGATCTGTTGGTGCGCCAACATATGGCCCTAAAATAAGTTCTTCTTTTTTGCCATTTCTAAAGTAAAACCCCACCCAATTGTAGTGGTTAATATGTTTTTCAAGTAATTCGCAAATGTTTAAAAGGCGATCGTTTACTGTTTTATTCGTGTTTAAAACAATAGTTTCTACTTGGGGTTTTAATAGTTCAAAAGTCATAACATCAAAAGTTTTGGCAAAAGTATTTAAAATGGGGTGAATATTATATTTGGTTTGCATAATTTTAACCTTATAAATAGATTACGTTTTTTTTGAAGTCACTCCTAGTAAAATATAAGTTAGTTATCCGGTTTATGCTTGCGTTTTTGTTGGTGTATATGATCTTGTCTGTGATGTATAAGTTTTATTTACAGTTTTCAGACGGGTCTAAATACTATCCCGATTACATGACGCATTTAGTCGCGATGCAAAGTGACGCTTTGTTAGATGCCTTAGGATACGATGTGGAAATGCTGCCGCACCCCAATGAACCCTCTATGAAAGTGGTACTTAATGGTACTTATTTAGCCCGAGTTATAGAAGGGTGCAATTCTATAAGTGTGATTATTTTATTTGTATCGTTCATAGCGGCGTTTGCTTCTAAATTTAAAACCACGTTTTTTTATATGCTTGCTGGTAGCGTGCTACTTTATACGGTAAACCTATTGCGTATTGTATTGTTGAGTATTGGCTTGTATCATTTTCCGCAACAAAAAGATGTTTTTCACACCGTTGTATTTCCTGCCGTTATTTACGGAATGGTTTTTCTATTGTGGGTGTTTTGGGTAAACAGATTTTCTAAACTAAAAAAATAGTATGCAGAAACACATTACATATATCTTGGTTTTTTGTTTAGTTGGCGTATTAGTTTTAATTCGGTTATTTGAAAACGAACTGTTTTACGATCCCTATTTAATATTCTTCCAAAACGATTATTTGTATATCGATAGTCCTAGACGTGAGGTGTTTAAAGTTACCATGTTTACTGGGTTGCGCTACGTGTTAAACAGTGCCACGTCGTTGGGTATTCTGTATTTAGTTTTTAAAGATAAAAGCATAGTGAAATTTTCTACGCTTGTTTATGCACTGGCATTTCTAGCCTTAATTACGGTTTATCTATATTTTGTAATTAACCCAAGGCAAAAAGATTACTATTTGTTTTTCAATTTACGACGGTTTTTAATTCAGCCTATTATTTTAATATTGCTGTTGCCAGCATTTTATTACCATAAACTTAGAAGTTAAGGTGGCATAAAAGTAAGGCCGCGTTTTAGATTTTTTGTATTTTCGCAGTGTGATAAAACAGATTCTACATAAAAGTTTTTCGGCACTCCTAGCTTTGCTTGTGTTGTTTTCAACAGTATCTTTTACTATTGAGAAGCATTTTTGTGGTGATGTGTTGGTAAATGTCTCTGTTTATACCGAAGCTCAAAAATGTATTTTAGAAGCTTTTGAAGCAGAGCAAGAAGTGCTCACAAAGAAAATATGTTGTACAGATGAAATTAAAATTATTCAAGGTCAAGAGAATTTAAGACTGACTACTTTTGAAGATTTTGATTTCAATAAGCAACTTTTTATTGCGAACATTAAGCTTGTTTTTAGTGATGCTTTTGAAGGGTTACGAGAATATGTAGTTCCTCATAAAAACTACTCACCACCCAATTTGGTTGCCGATATTCAGGTTTTAGACCAAGTTTTCATTATTTGATTCCTATATTTTTTGTTTCTGCATGTGCTCGGTTATTAGCGAGTAAGCATGCCAACTTATTATTTCAAAATATTTAAAAACCATAAATAGCGCTACGAATTAGAATTCAAAGCGCGTGGTGAATTTCATTTATATAATGACAACAAAAAATTTAGTATTTATACTTTTTATACTTCCGTTTATAAGCATATCCCAGGAACATATTTCGGGTATTATTATGGAAGCTAATGAGAAAAATGAGCGTATAAGTTTAGCGGGTGCCAATGTGTACTGGCTTCATACAACCATAGGAACGGTTACCGATTTGGATGGAACCTTTACGCTTTCCTATTCAAAAGAAAACACAAAATTGGTTATTAGTTATGTAGGGTATAAAACAGATACTCTAACTATTTCAAAACCAAAACAGGTGCGCCATTGGTTGCAACCAACCGATAATTTGAATTCGGTAACCGTAACCTCAAGAAAGCAAGCAACCGCAAAATCGTATTTACAGGCAACAAATACCTTTACGGTAAGTAGTGACGAATTGCTGAAAGCAGCCTGCTGTAACTTGTCGGAAAGTTTTGAAACCAACCCATCTATCGATGTTAATTTTGCCGATGCCGTTACAGGTACGCGTCAAATAAAAATGTTGGGTTTAACAAGTCCATATATCTTAATCGCTACAGAGAATATTCCATCCATACGTGGGGCGTCTCAAGCTTTTGGGTTGAGTTTTATTCCTGGAACTTGGGTAGAAAGTATTCAAATTACCAAAGGAGCGGGAAGTGCTGTAAATGGTTATGAAAGTATTGCGGGGCAAATAAATGCGGAATTGGTAAAACCATCAACCGACGATAAATTATTTATAAACCTTTACGCTGCCAGTAGTGAACGTGTGGAATTAAATACGCACATAAACACCAAAGTAAGCGATAAATGGCATACTGGTTTGTATCTGCATGGTAACACACACCAAAATGTACACGATGTAAATAATGATGGGTTTCTAGATATGCCACAGTACGACCAAATAAATATTATGAACCGTTGGCAGTATACCAATGCTGAAAAGGGTTTTGTGAGTTTTATTAATTTGAAGTTTTTAAATGATGAAAAGCAAACAGGTCAAATAGGTTTCAATCCTAAAACAGATAAGCTTACAACAAATGCTTGGGGAAGTGAAATTGATACGAGACGTTATGAGATTTCGGCAAAATTGGGTTATGTAAACCCTGAGATTCCTTGGCAAAGTGTGGGGGTACAATCGGCATTCAGTAGTCATAAACAGGCTTCTTATTTTGGATTGAAACAGTACGATATAATGCATAATAGTTTATACTCTACTATTATTTATAATTCCATTATAAGCGATTCTCGTCATAGAATAAAAACGGGGGTAAGTTATACCTACGATCATTATGATGAGTTGGTAAACACCACAGATTATGAACGTACCGAAACTTCGGTAGGTGCTTTTTTTGAATACAATTATGATAATTTAGATAAGTTAAATGTAACCGCTGGTGTGCGAGTAGACCATCATAATTTATTGGGCACTTTTGTAACACCACGTATTCATGCGCGTTATACGCCTTGGGAAAAATCGGCTTTACGAGCGTCTGTAGGTCGTGGCAAGCGTAGTGCCAATATTTTTGCCGAAAACCAAAGTATGTTTTCAACATCAAGAACCATTAATATTCTAAATACAACAGGCACTATTTATGGTTTAGATCCTGAAATTGCTTGGAATTATGGTGTGTCTTACCTACAAGGTTTTAACCTGTTTGGAAGAAAAGCAGATGTGACCGTCGATTTTTATAAAACCGATTTTAAAAACCAAGTGGTTGTAGATTATGAAAACCCACAGGAGGTTAATTTTTATAACCTTAACGGATCAAGTTTTGCCAACAGTTTTCAAACGGAAGTTAATTATAATGTATTTAACCAAGTCGATTTGCGATTGGCTTATAAATTCTATGAAGTAAAAACCCAGTATGCTTCCGGGAAGTTAGAAAAGCCATTAACGCCTAAACATCGCCTATTCGCAAATGCGTCTTATGAAACGCATGTACGCGAAAACGCTACCGGACATTGGAAGTTTGATGCCACCTTTAATTGGTTGGGTGAACAGCGGTTTTCATCAACAGCAACAAGTCCAGTGGCGTACCAATTACCAGATAAAACACCTAAGTTGGCTACGTTAAACGTGCAAATAACCAAAGTGTTTTCTTCTAAATTTGAAGTATATTTAGGCGGTGAAAATGTTACAAATGTGAGGCAAAGCAATCCTATTTTAGCGGCCGATGATCCTTTTGGTTCGAATTTTGATACCACTTTTGTATACGGACCCATTTTTGGGAGTATGTATTACGCAGGGTTGCGATATAGAATAAAATAATAATTAAATAACCGTCATTACGGAGAAGTCTGACTGAAGTAATCTCATATTAATTTTATAGATTACCATGTCTTAAAGAGATACGTATTGACAAAATCAAACACTATGAAAAAACTAATAATTGTATTAACCGTATTAATTTCAACAGTCACATTCGCTCAAAACAAAAATGAAAAAGCCTCTTTAGAGGTCGATGGGGTTTGTTTAATGTGTAAGAGTCGTATAGAAAAGGCTTGTTTAAACACCAAAGGTGTTAAAAGTGCTATTTGGGATGTGAAATCTCATGAGCTTAAACTTATTTATGATGGGCGTAAAACCAATTTGAAAACCATTCAAAAAAGTGTGGTAGCTGTAGGTCATGACACGAAAGGTTTAGAAGCTACAGATGAGGCGTATGCCACCGTGCACCCATGTTGCCAATATAGAGATGATGCCGTGAAAGACGACCATAAAGATTAGTAAAATACCTCGTAATTAGTAAAGCCCAAAGCATCTGTTTTGGGCTTTTTTGTTTTTTGGTTATTGTTTTCTCTTAATATTCTGTTAAACGATAGAATAATCGCAAAAAATGTGAATGAAAATAGCTAATATTGAATAATATTCAATAAAACACATGTTTATGCAAATTTTCAACTTTAAAGGACGGCTAAAATCAATAATTGTTTTAGTCTTTTTTGTTTTAGTTTCGTTTCAAAGTTATTCTCAAGGTGGTAATTTCAAATGGTCTAACGATGGGAAGTCGTATTACCGAATTCAGGCAGAAGGGATTGTTCAATACACACTTCCAGAGAACGATGCGAAGGTATTAATATCCAAAGAGCAGTTAACGCCAAATCAAAGCACAGCGCCTTTAGAGGTGAGTTATTTTGTGTTTTCTGAAGATGAGCAAAAGGTACTACTATTCACAAATACGGCACGTGTATGGCGCATCAATACCAAAGGAGATTATTGGGTTTTAAATATGGCAACGGGCGCTTTGCAACAAATAGGGCAGACCATGCCAGAATCGTCGCTCATGTTTGCTAAAATATCACCAGATGGGAAATTAGCAGCCTATGTAAGTGAGAATAATATTTATGTAGAAGATTTAAGTACATCAAAAATTAAAGCATTAACTACCGATGGTTCTGTAACACTAATTAACGGAACGTTCGATTGGGTTTATGAGGAAGAATTTGCATGTCGCGATGGGTTTCGTTGGAGTCCTGATAGTAAATCGATTGCGTATTGGCAAATTGATGCGAGCGATATCAAGAAGTTTTACATGATTAATAATACCGATGCTATTTACTCGGAATTAGTGCCTTTAGAATATCCGAAAGTGGGAGAAACACCTTCTGCATGTAAAGTAGGTGTCGTGAATGTTGATGATGCTAAAACAACCTGGATGAACATTCCCGGAGACGCACGCCAGCATTATTTAGTGCGTATGGAATTTATTCCTTCAACTGAAAAACTACTAATTCAGCAATTAAATAGAAAGCAAAACCAGAGTAAATTGTTTATTGCCGAACCAAAAACGGGAACTTCAAGGTTAATTCAGCAGGAAGAAGATGCGGCTTGGGTTGATATTTACCAAGCAGGAAATAAATATACAGTCGATTTTACCAATAATTTTATTTGGAATAACGAAGGAAAAAACATTCTTTGGGCTACTGAAAAAGATGGATGGAGACATTTATACAATGTGTCTTTAGAAGGGAAGAAGGAGCAATTAATAACCAAAGGAGCTTACGATTTTATCGATCTATCTTTCATTGATACTAAAAAGGGCTATGTGTATTTTATGGCCTCGCCAAACAATGCAACACAAAGCTATTTATATAAAACCAAGTTAAATGGTAAGGGCAAATTAGAATTGGTAAGTCCAAAAGCTTTAGAAGGTACGCATAATTACAATGTGTCTCCAACAGGCGCGTTTGCGATTCATTCGTTTTCAAATCACTTTACAAAACCAGCTTCAGAAATTATTTCATTAGCAAATCATGAATCGGTAAATACTGAAGGCAGTATCGAAGCAAATTTATCTAAATTAGAAGAAACACCAGGGGTAGAATTTATTAAAGTAACCACGTCTGAAGGTGTTGAAATGGACGGATGGATGGTAAAGCCTACTAATTTTGATGCCACTAAAAAATACCCTGTGGTGTTTTATGTGTATACAGAACCAGCAGGTACTACGGTAAATGATACCTATGGTGCAGGAAGGAATAGAAATTATAACGGGAATATGGCCGATGATGGTTATATATACATCTCTCTAGATAATCGCGGTACTCCAGCACCTAAAGGACGCGAATGGCGTAAAAGCATTTATAGAAACATAGGTCGTATTAACATAAAAGACCAAGCGTTGGCAGCCCAAGAAATTCTAAAATGGAGTTTTGTAGATGCAGATCGTGTTGCTGTTTGGGGCCACAGTGGTGGTGGAGCAGCAACCTTAAATTTATTATTCCAATACCCTGAAATTTATAAAACAGGTATTGCGATGGCAGCGATTACAAATCAATTAACGTATGATAATGTGTACCAAGAACGTTACATGGGCTTGCCACAAGAAAATTTAGAAGATTTTGTAAATGGGTCTCCGGTGACCTATGCTGAAAATTTACAAGGTAATTTATTATACATACACGGTACAGGTGATGATAATGTGCATTACCAAAACGCCGAAATTTTAGTGAATGAATTGGTGAAGCATAACAAGCAATTTCAGTTTATGCCCTACCCAAACCGTACCCATGGTATTCGTGAAGGCGAAGGCACTACCGAGCATTTAAGAACCTTGTTTACTAATTATTTGAAAACGTATTGCCCGCCGGGAGCGAGGTAAAAGTGTGTTATAAAAGATTAAAAACTCCAAGGTTAATTACTTTGGAGTTTTTTTTTGCTACATCTTGACTATGTAAAAATTTTCGACTAAATTCGTTTAACTTCGGATATAAAACATTAGAGTGATTCATGTCCTTTAGTTGCCAGTAATTTGACCAAAATGACCGAAATTAGAAATAAAATAAAGGAATTGGAAAAGAAACTTAATTCTAAAATTAAAATTAAAGTCAAAAACAAAACGAGGTTTAAAAGACAATCGATTCATTTGAGAGAATACTATTTATCCGAAATAGAAAAACTAAAAAGACAAATTGGAGAAGTCGACTCGGAAACAACTCATACTTCACCAATAAAGAAAGTAAGGAAAGAAAAATATTTTAGTAAAAGTAATTCGGTAAGATTAATTTATACACCAATGGGGAATAAAAGATAATGGCAAAAAGTATAACCTTTGAAATATTTTTAGAACGTTCTCATAATGTATTTGGAGATAGATACGATTATTCAAAAGTTCAATTTGAAAAAGTTGATAAAAAAATAATAATTATCTGTCAAGAACACGGCGAATATTTAATGCGACCTAGAGCACATTATGTTGATAAACGTGGTTGTCCTAAATGCAATAAAACAGGAAAAAGTGGTTTTTCGACAAGTAAAGAAAATCCTTGGGTTGGAGAACCAAAAGATATTTATTTAGTAGAAGTTGTTAATGACAATGAAAAATTTTTAAAATTTGGACTTTCTGTAAATGGGGTTGTTGAACGGTTAAAGAAAGGAGAATTTCCTTATCAATACAACATCTTATTTGAAAAAAGAATCAAAGACGGAAATAAAGCAGTAGAAATTGAGAAAAAATTAAAAGAAAAATATCACTCAAAAATTGGATATAAAACTTCTCTTTACTTCAGAGGAAATACCGAATGCCTTGATTTTGGAATTAAAGAACATTTAAGTAAAGATTTGACAATGTTAACTAAAGACTTGTGAAAACGAATTTCAAAATGATGTTTAAGAAATAAAAACTACTGGCAACACCTTGTAAAAAACATTGCTTATTTTAGTTCAATCGTTTGGTCGTTGCTTTGTTTGCTAGCTTCAGATTTTCCTTCGGAAAATCCTCGCATACAAACGCGCAACTATTCTTATACATAAACGTCAGACTGTCTAATAACTATTTAAGTTTTTAGTGATATTTAGAAACAGTTATAAAGT